>WGMZ01000043.1 GCA_016124735.1 Bacteroidota bacterium | reverse complement strand
ACGTTTCTTTCATTGGCCGTAGAATGGCTGGAATACAAGAGGTCAATATTTCCAAAGCCGGTCAGGTCGCCGACCAGTGGAAGGCTGAATTGCCTCCATTTGGCAGTAGTGTCGCTGAGGTATTTTTCCATCACCACATTGCCGCTGAAGCTGCCTGAGCCACTGTTCGCAATTTGTCCGTAAGAGCTGGTAGAGCTGGCTTTGAGTGTCAGGTTGCCTGAGGAAGTCAGGGTTCCGGATGTGAGGGTGAGGACTCCGTTCAATTGCAGGGCATTACCCAGAGTAAGTCCAGAGCTGTTGTTTAAGGTTAAGTCGTTGAGGCTGTTAGTAGCTCCAGCCGTTGTTTGGTCCAGAGATAGGGTGTTTGCATCAGAACCATTCATTATTATAGAGGAAGTAGTTGAGCCAATAATGACACCTGTGCCTGAAATGCTTCCTGAAAATGTTGCCGTTTGACCATTTAGGCTTAATGTTGAACTGCTTGAAAGAGTGATATCTCCTATACTGGTAGAAGTGGATAATGAAGGAAAGTTTCCTCCTGTTGGAGAACTAGGAATTGTAATATTTGAGTTGGCACCAGGAACATTTGTGCTAGGCGTCCAATTGCTAGCGGTTGACCAATCGGAAGTTGTCCCTACCCAGTTAACATTCAAAGGGTCCGTAATTCCGGTTGTAGTGCCGGTTCCCATAGAAACATAACTTGAGCCATTATCTTCTTGCAATACCCAATTTACGTGATTTGGATTAAATCCAAGATTTGGATTAACATTGGTGTTCACGTAGTCAAATTCAAGATCCAAAACGGGGGTCCAAGTTGAACCAGTGCCTATTGCAGTAGTAAGCCCATTGAATGAGGAAACAATATTGATGACTAATACTCCACTTGCTGCATTACTTACATTAATTGGATTGGAGTTGTCATAGTATGGGGGGTTGTAATAGTTATAGGTGTCGTAGTAGGCAGTATCCAAGGGCGTTGGAAATGACAATGCAGTATTGTCAAAAGTGACTACGAAATTGGAAACTCCCAGGTTCGCGGCAGAGGAAGCATTGATTTCGAGACGGCATAAATACGTAGTTCCGTCATCCCGAATTTTGGTCAGCCGCAGATTTAAATCCGTAGCGCTGCTTGAAAGAACTGATAGTATTAAAATTACACTTGTAAGTAGTTTCGCTTTCATAGGGGCATTAGTTTGGTACATTTGTAGAACCTCCGTTATTTGCCTTCCAGGCGTTGTAGTCATTGGCGTTTATACCGCCATTCATATCTGCGTCGGCAGAATTGTAATTAGTATTTCCGTTTTGTGATTTCCAGTAATTATAGTCGAGAGCGTTTATTCCTCCGTTTCCATCAAAATCGCAGGATATCATACAGTATACTCCATTTTTTGAAGTCAAAGAATTGTTTCCGTATGCAGTGCTCGTTCCCGAACTGAAATTATAATTGCTTGTATTTTGACTTATAGATATTGGAGATGATGACATGATGGCTAAATGATTTCTATGGCGAATCACGACATAATAATATCCAGCGGATACGTTGTAAAATCTTAATGGATCAATTCCGTTTGTATCTACTATACTGCCATCTTTAAGTAAAAACCCGGCTCTTTTTGAGTTGGATGAAAGTGTATCAGCTGCAGAGGTGCCTGTTCTTAATTCTACGATAACCCAATCTACAATATTGGCATTTGGAATACTTGACACGGATTCTTGTCCATTATATTTCCAACCAGTCATATTTCCCGAATATGGTTGCGACAAAGGAAGGTATCCGTTTGCATTCAGGCTTGTATCCATTGTACCGAATGCTGTTTTATAAGGACCTGCTAGAAATACAGTTACATTGACCGTGATATATGCACCGCCCGTCGTTCCCGTTACCGTATCCGGGTTGGTGCTCAGATAATTTTCATTCCAACCATTACCTCCTGAGTATTCCATCAAGGCAAACTGGTAGGAAGTACTGTTGCTGAGTCCGGATATAGTCACCTGGTTGCCGCTTCCATTGTACACCACATAATTGCTGGTGGCTCCAATGGCCGATCCATTACCAAAAACGGTGTCGGCTGTGTAGAAAAGTCCGTTTTCGGGGAAGGCGCTCACGGCAACTCCCTGACGCATCAGAAGAATACAGGAATCCCCGTTTCCACGGGTCCAGCTGAGTGTCAAACTACTGCTCGTAGCGGAACTCACCTGTAATGCACTTGCCTGCACGGTGGGCTGTGCTCCGACTGCCGGATTTACGGAATTGCTATTCACGTCATAGGCAGTCATGGCAGCACTGTCGCGGCCGGTAACCAGGGTAACGAGACCTTTTCCGCTGATAATCCAACTTAGGGATGGATTCGTATTGGCCGTGGTTATTCCTGTTATAAAGAAAGTACCCAGTTTATGGGTCAATGGTCGGGAATCAATGCGTGCAATGCGTGCCTGAAAATTGCTCGAATTCGAATAAACCGGCATCTGAACAATAATCATCAGTTTGTTTGCATTGATGCCGGTGCTTTCCAACTTGGTAGAAATATTCGTGTCGTAAAATGCAGTGGCGGCGCCGGAGCTGTTCTCCAGGATGGTGCTGCCGGCCTGGTAATAAAAGCCTTGATTCGTAAAAATCGATTCGTTGTAATCGAGGGCGAAGTCAGAATTACCTAGGAAAATATTGGTGCTCCCTTGTGCCTGAAGGTAAATATCAAAAAAGAAGGTGTCATTACTTATATGCTGATTGCGCACAAGTACATCTGCATCCACTGCAAAAACTGCCTGCAGAAGAAACATAAACCAAACACCAAAACTCGCGTATCGCTGATACATCAATCTCAAAATTCTTATAAAGATTGTAGCTATTGAAGGGGTATTATTCCAGAGGTAGTCCTATTATTTTAATGGCAGTTAGGACGTGTGGCTGGTGGGGATAATTCAGCTTATGCTCAAAAAAAAGAGGCACTTACAAAAGTGCCTCTTTCTCTTTTTTTGAAGAAAATACTTAGTTGTTAATCTGTCTGTCCTGACCGGTGTTGTTGTAGATCAACGAACGGTCGGCAGCATCAACATATCCATCCAGGTTCACGTCGCTGCTTTTGTATCCGCTGCTATTCCGATCATCCCAACCGGCATTGCGATCGTTGGCTCCAATTGAATTGGAACTTGGATGTGCATTACCGCCCCACATAGCCGCCACTCCATTCACGGTGGTCATGGCACTGGTTCCATTGGCTTGCGAAGTGCCGCTTGTGAAGTCGAAACTATAGCCGCCGGCAGCAAGTGTTGCCTGGGTTGCGGTCAATACCGGTATGTGGTTTCGGTGATATACCACCACGAAGGTATTACCATACAATGCAGAATCAATGTCAATGGTCAATGGAGAATGTCCATCTGTTGCAACCACCGATCCATTAAACAGGAGCAATGCCGCCATGCGAGTAACCCGGGTGCTGCTGTCGGCTGCGCCAACGGTGGCCGATTTTCTTACTTCTACCAGTACCCAATCCACAACGCTGTCATTCAAAGTGGCAGTTTCAGTACCACCATAATAATAGGGTGCCATGGCATAAGGTTGCGACGTCGGTACATAGCCACTCACGTTCAGTGATGTATCCATGGTTTGATAGATCATCGGTCCTTCGAGCATTACCGTTATATCCAGTTGGAACTTCGTATTGGCCGAATCCGTATTGTCTTCGAAGCTGGTATTATAGGCCTGAGATCCGTTTCCACCGGCATAAGCAAAGGCAGCAAAATGCCACATGGTATCCTGTCCGAGGTTTCTCACGGTAGCCGTTGTGCCGGTTCCTTTGTACACCACATATCCATTGCCCAAGGCGGCAAAGCCCGCAGCATAATTGGAGTCGTATTGGTATATGGTACCACTCACCGGTAGTTCGCTGTTGGCAACAGAGTCTACACTGGTTGCCACAATCAATACCGAGTCACTACCTGCGCTGGTCCAGCTCAGATCGATGGTGCTGGTAGTGCGCGAGGTAACAGTAAGTCCGCTAACCTGATTGACCGGAGCTGATTGCAAGGTGATATGGCTTGCAGTGAGGCTTGGTGTAGGCAGGTAGTTGTTCGATTCACTGTTCGAATTGGCCTGGTTGTATTCAAATACTTCGAAGTAATAGGTTGTATTGGCTGTCAGTCCACTTACGGTTACACTGGTTCCTGTACCATCGTAAACTACATAGTTATCGGTTCCGATCGTGTCTCCGGATGCAAGAGTTGAACTTGCGTTGTAGGCGTAACCATCGGATGGGCTTCCATTCACCGCGCTGCCAGGTCTAACAAGAATCAATCTACGTCCACCATTTCCGGAAGTGAAATCGAACTGCATGGAGCTTGTCGTAATATTAGAGAAGCTGGCTGATGCAGCAGGAGAGCTTGGTGAAGCCGTATCTGTATATCTGTTGCCCGTCAACGGAGTAGAATAGTAATTTTCAGATCCGCTTGATCCATTGTATTCGTATACAGCGAAATAATACAGAGTACCGATGCTCAGTCCGCTCACAGAGGCAGTCGTATCCGTTCCGTTATAAATCACGTAGTTATCGCTGCTGGTACCTAGTCCGGTGCCGGAACCAAAAGTTGAATTTGCAGTGTATGAATTTTGATCCGTTGGAACAAAGTCGACTGCAGAAGCCTCACGTGCCACCACGATGCGGTTTGAACCGGTACCTGCTCCGGATGAGATCCAGTTGAAGGAAAGTTCGGTGGTATCCCATGCCGTAAAGGCAAAGTTGGTCGACGCGGCTGTTGGCTCATCAGACAAGGTGGTCTGAGAAGCGGTAAGGGTCGTTGAGGTCAGGTAATTTGCTGCCTCACCGGTTCCGTTGTATTCAATAACACTATAGTGATACACCGTGCCGGAGCTCAATCCTGTTACCGTCACATTATTCGAGTCGGATGCGTATATCACATAGTTGCCTGTTTGGAATACGTCCCCGCTGCCATAAACGGTGTTCGCAGTAAATTCTTCTCCATCTCTCGGAATGCTGTCTACGGCTGACGCTGATTTGATCAGGATGAGTCGCTTCGCACCATTTCCTCCATTAAAACTGAAGGTCATGGATGTAGTGGTGACATTTGAGAAACTGGCGTTGCTCGCAATGGCCGTTGGTTCGCTGGCAAGTGTGTATCTGTGGCCGGTAGCCGGAGTATCCACTCTGTAGTTTCTGGTTCCATAGGAACCATTGTATTCATAAACAGCGAAGTAATAGTTGCTGTCGGGATTCAGGTTGGTCACGGTTAAGGAGCTGCCTGAGCCGTCGTACACCACGATATTTCCAGAACCCAGATTCGCTCCCGCAGTGAAATCTGCATTGGCGGTATAGGCATTGGCATCGCTCGGATCAACGTCTACGGCACTTCCCTCTTTTGCCACTACAATGCGGTTGGCGCCGTCGCCATTGGTCCAACTCAGACTGAGGCTTGTCGTGCTAAACGCGGTGAATTGCAGGGCGGTTGCAGAAGTATTAGGTTCGGTGGCATTGGTGGTATCGCTTACCGTTGCCACGCTGTCGACTCTGTAATTTTCGCTGTAACCTTCCGATCCGGAATAGGTTAATGCGGAGAAGTAATATACTGTATTGGCAGTAAGTCCCTGGATCGTAGTAGAAGCGGTAGATGATGGTCCGTTGTACACCACATAAACTCCGGTGCTTTTGATTTCAGATCCGCTTGCAAAATCTCCAGCACTGTATTGAATTCCATCTGCCGGCAAGTCCGTGCTCACTGCTGAGCCTTGTTTGGCAAGAATCAGGGTGTAGTCGCCCGAACCGCTGGTCCAGGCAAGGGTCATGCTGGTATCGGTTTTACTGCTCACATTAAGTGCGGTAAGCTGTGTGCCGGGCGCTGTGGTTGGCGTAGGGTCGTTGAATATCATGCTTCCATTCGGAATCTTGTTCGATTTCCAGGGAGAGCTGGCATTCAATGTATAAACCAGGGTCTTGGGATTTCCGTTGGTAACCCAAGTCAACGTTGGTGATTGAGTCGCGTCTGTTAATCCATTTACCCAAAAGGTTCCTAATTTGGTGGCGCTAGTGCTTATCACTGCAATATTATTGTTGAAATCAGTTTGATTGCTGAAGGTGGGTTGTTGCAGGTTGATGATAATATTGCCACTGGAAATGGACGATACTATATTAGAACTGTAAGCAGAAGTGGAACCGTTGCTGGCAAAAAGAGAATCTGAGCTTGCGACAAAATCCGTGCTTGGACTGCTGAAATTTGTACTGTTAAAAGAAAGCACAAAATCGGCATTTCCCAGGTGGTAATCAGAACTACCACCCACCCGACTCATATATATGTCGAAAAACATGGTGTCGCCACTGTACTCCTGATGTCTTACGTCGAGCTGAAAACTCTGAGCCTGGGCTGAGTTCATAAACGACATCAAGGTGCCAGTGAAAATTACGAATGCATGAAGTATTCTTTTCATTTCGTCCATTTTTAAGGATGGTCGAAATTACTTTTGTTGGTGCGTAGTTCTCGTGAGAATTATTTAGGCAGCGGTTCCATTATATAAACGGTGGAAAACGCCAGATTGACGGTGGGAATATTTTGAAGCGCTATACCTTAAACGTTTTTTTCATCAAACTGAAGTAATTCCGGCTGATCTCAAGTGGCTCTGTTTTGCCTTTTAAATAAGCACGTCCGGTATCGTTGGTGTATTTTTCTATGCGCTCCAAAAATTCAAGATTGATGATGGTCGACCGGTGTATCTGAAAAAAATGTTTGGCCGGCAAACGGTTTACCCAGTTTTTGATGGAACCATAAGTTACGAGGCGTGTCTCGGGACCGGTGAATAATTGAACGTAATTGCCTAAAGCTTCTATATACATAATCCGGGCAACCTCTATTAAAGTATACCGGTCATCATCTGCTACCATCACGCGCTGGTCCATGCTGAATTTTTCCTCAGAAACGCCAGCGTCCTTATTCCCTCCTTCTAAGGTGATTTTAAATCGGTTAATGGCCTGATTCAGCCGTTCCATGGTAACAGGTTTGACCAAATAGTCAACCGCACTGATTTCAAAAGCCTTTACTGCATAATCCGGGTGGGAAGTAACGAATACAATCCTGCATTGTGGATTGATAAAGGGTATCAGATCGAAAGAAGTCATGGATCCAATTTCAATATCGAGCAATATCAAATCCGGAATCATGGTTTCAAGGATAACTTTGGCTTCCTCAAAATCACCTGTGCTGGCAATAAGATCCAGATCTTTATTGCTACGAACAATTTCCTCCAGAACCTTCCGATAAATGTCCGAGTCTTCTACGATAATGGTACTAAAAGCCAATACTAAAAAGGTTTTACGCGTTAACGCAAATATATTGGGTTGTTTCCTTTATCCAACACTTTATGAAAATATTCTGTTCTGTAATACCTTACAGCGTTAATTCGGCAATCCAGTTGCCTTGACTGTTTTCCTCCGGTTTATGCCCATACTTGTCAATCAACTTCATTAATGCAGGTATAGGATCTTCCTGCTTATTCACTACGGGTTTGCCGTATTCAATCCAGCTTCTCAGTTTATAAGTGAAGCTGCTTTCAATCTGTGAAGCCAGCGAGCACCCGATGGCGTGAGCCGCTACGGCGTTGCACCTTTGTTCATATTGATTGAACATCGGGACCACAAATACTTTTTTCCCCAGGTACATAGCCTCTGCAGGAGTTTCAAAACCGGCCCCGCACAGAATTCCACCGCAGCTTACCAGGCTTTTCGTGAAATCATCTCCATCAACAGGCCTCAGCTGCACATTGCGATGCGTCTCAATATGCCTGCGGCTTTTACAAAAGACCTGCCATTCGACATCGGGAATATTGAGGAATAGGGGCAGGAGCACTTCGTCATGGTAGGCGGGAAGGTAAACCGTAATATGTCCTTCATTGATTGGAGTTGCCTCCCTAATTTCCTTTCGGATAACGGGTGGGAATATACCGCGATCATACGAATTGAAATGAAACCCAATTTGATCTGTAGACGGGGCATAATTGCGGAGGAAGAAATCCATCCAAAATGGTTTATGCGTTGCAATGGGCACATGTGGGTTGAGTAATGATGCCTGATGGCTGAGTCCTAAACAGGGTTTCCCGTGGAGTTTGGCAGACCATGCACTGATGGGTTCGAAGTCGCTTATTATCAGATCATATTCATCCAGGTTGAGTTGCACAATATCCTTTATCAATTCGAAGGTTCGGAGATTTTTCCAGGTACTCCAAATGTCCACACCTCCATTTTTGCCAAAAACAAAACCAAAGCCATGGTATCGGTATTTTATTTCCCAATGCAATTGCACTTCTGCCTGGGTGCCGCTTATCAGGATATCCACCTGGTTGTATTTCCTCAGGTGGGGAATTATTTCCTTCGCCCGGCTAATATGCCCATTGCCGGTTCCCTGAATCCCGTACAAGATCTTCATAAAGGTGCTGAATTGCTGGGGTGCTTTTGAAATCTTCTTCTTCACTTGCCAATTCGCTGGCATGATCGGCAAATTTGTACAGGCTCCAGGCTCCTTCGACATATTCGAGGGAGGTCAGGTTTTCTATCCAATCACCGGAATTCAAATAGGTTACCGAACCGTTTTCTTTTGTGATTTCTCGAATACAGGGCTGGTGGATATGCCCGCACAACACATAGTCGTACGCATTAGAAATGGCAAGGTCTATAGCCGTTTCCTCAAAATCGTCAATAAACTTGATGGCCGATTTTACGCCGTTCTTGATTTTTTTGGAGAGGGAAAGTTTTCCTTTCCTCAGGATTTTGACGGAGATGAAATTCACCAGTCGATTCAAAAGAATCAACAGGTCGTATCCCCATCCGCCAAGCTTGGCCAGCCATTTACTGTGGCGCATGGTAATGTCGAACACATCGCCGTGAAAAAACCACATGCGCTTGCCGTCCTGTTCCAAAATGAGCTTGTCCAATACATGAAAATTCCCCAATTCAAAATCAGAAAATCGTCGCAGCATTTCGTCATGGTTGCCGGTGAGATAATAGACTGTTGTACCCTGACTCAGCATTTTCACAATTCGCTGAATCACTTTCATATGGCTATCCGGCCAAAAGCGTTTGCTGAATTGCCAGATGTCGATGATGTCCCCATTTAAGATGAGGATTTTTGGGTCGATGGACTTCAGATATTGATTGAGTTCCTTGGCATGACAACCATAGGTGCCAAGATGAACATCAGAAATCACTGCAATGTCCAGTTTTTTCTTTCCCATATTTGTCACAAATTTCATGAGAGCCTGTTACCTTGCTTTTAATAGGCTGTTAACTTTGTGTGTCCGGGAGAACATATTTCTGCTACCTGTGTTTTCGGATACAATATAAAAACCTAAAAATGAGCGATAAAAACGCGACAAATTCATCTGGTCAGCTCTTTATTGTACCGACGCCAATTGGTCATTTGGATGACATGAGTTTCCGCGCCATTCAGGTACTGAAGGAGGCGGATCTGGTTCTGGCAGAAGACACGCGTACTAGCGGGGTTCTCTTAAAGCATTTTGAAATCAACGCACGCTTGTCTGCTTTTCATCTGCACAATGAACATAAGGTACTGAGTGGCTATATCGCCAAACTCAAAGAGGGCCTGACTCTGGCGCTCATAAGCGATGCCGGTACTCCTGCCATTTCCGATCCCGGCTTTTTGTTGGTGCGGGAAGCGGTGCGTGAGGGAATAGAAGTAACCTGCCTGCCGGGTGCTACAGCCTTTGTTCCGGCTCTTGTCGTTTCAGGTTTCCCGTGCGAGCGATTCGTGTACGAAGGCTTCCTTCCGCTTAAAAAAGGGCGCCAAACGAGATTGATGGAGTTGGCGGAAGAGGAAAGAACGGTGGTGCTCTACGAATCGCCGCATCGTATCTTGAAATGTCTGGAACAGATGATGCCTTTTTTCGGGGAAGGTAGAGCGGTTTGTCTGGTCAGAGAAATCAGTAAAAAATTCGAGGAAAAACGCCGGGGGACTTTATCAGAACTGCTTCAATCTGTGCAGGAAAACCCGCCTAAAGGAGAATTGGCCCTGGTTATTGCCGGAAAATCATATCAAGGCTCATAACGCGCTGCCAGGGCCAACAGCGTTTTCTCTGCAGGGAACTCATCCCGGGTTTGCTTTTCGGCAAAAATACCGTCAATGCAGGTCCAGATGATGCGCGCTTCGGTCCGAGGATTCTTCACCTTGCGCTTTTTTAATTCATTCCGAAAGTGCTCTATGAAATAGAGCTGGATGTCTTCTATCTCCTGATACAGATAATCGGACAGAGATTTTTGCATTCTTATCCCATGAAGCAATCGCCAATAGGGAGCATGTTCAGTCAAAATTTGAAAGGTTAACAGGCACTGTTCCGACAGGCTAAGCTCTTTGCTTCTCTGATTAAACTCATTTTGGATGGAATTTATTCCTGTTTGAAATAAATCACGCAACAAGGCCTCTTTTCCCGCATAGTGACTATAAAGAAGACCAAGTGCTACATTGGCTTTGCTGGCAATTTGACGGATGGAAGTATTGTAATACCCTTCACTTCCAAACAGGCTAAGGGCCGTGTCGCGAATTTTCTGTGCGGATATCTCTTTTCTGAAGCGGGTCATGCAGTAAAAGCTTCCCCGAAAGTAATACTTTTGAATAGAATGTCTAGATTGAAGAACCCCTGGGCGCTGAGTTTATTGACGGCAGCTCTTTTGTCAGTAGCCTGGCCGCCAATGCCTGTTCCTTTTTTTGTATTCCTGGCCCTTGTTCCTCTTTTGATGATAGAAGATCATCACTATCAGGTCGCCGACAAACCCTTGCAGTACTATTTGCAAATCAGCCTGAGTTTCACTGTCTGGAATGCGGTAACAACGTACTGGACCTGGTTTGCTTCTCCGGCGGGAGCCGCAGCAGCCATCTTGCTCAATGCTCAACTCCAAACCTTGCCCTGGCTTTTTTATCATCGGGTTCGCAAAACCATGCAGCCGAAATTGGCCTTTCCGGCATTGATTGCCTTTTCACTGAGCATAGAATACCTCCATCTCAACTGGGATTTAGCCTGGCCCTGGCTCAATTTGGGAAATGTGTTTGCAAAGGCGGTTTGGTCCGTTCAGTGGTATGAAATTACGGGCGTTCTGGGAGGCAGCTTATGGATATACCTGGTGAACATATCGGTATTCAAATTCCTGATAAATTCAGGACAAAACAGAGCCTGGCTTAAGCCAACCGTGCTCATTGTGGTGCCTCTGATGGTTTCGGGATTCTTTCTGTACCGGGGTAAATACAAGATGCCTCTGAAACAGATACGGTATGAAACAGTAGTGGTACAACCAAATATTGACCCTTATTCAGACAAGTTCGGAGGCATGAGCCCGGAAGAGCAATTGGTTGTTTTGATGCGGTTGAGTGATTCAATGCTGACAGAAAACACCCGTTTGCTGGTATGGCCGGAAACCTCAATAACCGATTACCTTGAAGAATCGGATCTTCAGATGGATGCGGTCATTCTGAAAATTCAGGAATGGCTGAAGAACTACCCCAAAACTTCACTACTTGCAGGGGCAAACACAGTGAAATACTACCAAACTGGGGAAAGGCATTCCGAAACCGCCAGGCGGCATCCGGCAGCGGAAGACCTCTATTACGATGTTTTCAATACAGCCCTCTTTTTCGATGATGGCAAGGTTGGAATTTACCACAAATCTAAATTGGTGCCCGGCGTGGAGAAGATGCCCTACCCGGCCATTTTTGGTTTTCTGGAAAAGCTGACCATTGATTTGGGAGGCACCAGTGGTTCTCTTGGCAGCAGTGATTCGGCGGCAATATTTTCGGTGATGGACACCCATTTAAAAATTGCACCCATCATCTGCTATGAATCGGTTTTTGGAGAATATGTTGGCGAATACGTTCGGAACGGTGCGAACCTCTTGGTAATTATAACCAACGATGGCTGGTGGAAAGATACGCCTGGATACAAACAGCACTTTTTATATGCTCGACTCCGTGCCATTGAGAACAGAATGTATGTGGCCAGATCGGCAAATACCGGGGTGTCTGGATTTATTTCTCCCATGGGCGATGTGCTGATGCAATCCGATTGGTGGACGCAGGATGCGTTGCGCTATCCATTGCCGGCTGAACCCGGGGAAACATTTTATTCGCAAAGCGGTGATTATATAGGAAAAATTGCGGCATTCTTCTCAATTCTAATCCTGGTCGGAAGTTTTGTGAGGAGGAAAACAGCGCGCGGGTATTAATCCCCATGAATAAAGCGTAATTTTGCGGTGGATTATGGGTAAAGTCATTTTTCACTTCGAACAGAAGGACAAGAAATCTCTTGAATTTGAGATGGAAGAAGGCGATTCAGTATTGGATATTGCCGAAGACAATGATGTGGAACTGAACCACAATTGCGGTGGGGTTTGTGCATGCTCAACCTGCCACATTTACGTGGAAGAGGGAGAGGACCTGATTCAGGAAATCAGCGACAAAGAAGAAGATTTTGTGGACCGGGCGAGAAACCCAAAACTAAACTCGCGTCTGGCATGTCAGTGTGTGATGGAAGAAGACGGAACACTGGTTGTTACTATTCCGGATCAGACAGACATTATTGGTCATCATTAAGACATTAGAATGAACAACGAATTTGCACTTCCAATACACTGGAACGATTATGAGGATATCGCCATAGCGCTATACGAGCGTTTTGGAGATGAATTTGGTGAAGGAAAAATTTATCGAATTCGATTCACTGATCTGTTGGAATGGGTATTGGAAATACCTAATTTTAAAGGCACGCGCGAAGAGTGCAACGAAGGTCATCTGGAGATGATTCAGTCGAGCTGGGTGTACGAATGGCGCGATAACCAATAATGACCCGGAAAGGGTGAGCAAATTCATCCCATATATGAAAGTTATGGTCAGGTTGATTCGTCCCTGGCACCTTGCAGGTATTCTTGCTGCACAGGCCCTTACCGTACAAAACCTGAGCATTTATCCTAAGCAAGGGCAGCTCATTTGGTTTTTTATTGCATCTGCCTTTGCCGTTACGGCCGGACACATTATCCAGGACATCAAAGATTATGAAAGCGATCTGATTAACGAACCCGGCAATCTCTGGATTGGAAAGGTCATGCCGATTGAAAATGCCCGCTATCTGTACTGGACCTTGTTTTTCGTTTCAGCCTTTTTGGCACTGCAAATCTCTGTGGAAGCTTACTTTCTCTTCACGCTTGTCTTGTTGTTGCAATTCGTAAATGCCGTGGTCCTGAAGAAATTTCCCATACTTGAAAATATTTTAAGTTCGGCCGTCATTGTCTACGCTATTCTCATAGTACCGGAAATCTTCGATGCACCGCTTCATGAATACCCGTGGCCCGCGGCGTATATTGGTTTTTATATTCTCTTTTTGATTGAGCTTGTGAGCGATATTCGCTCGGTTAAAGGTGATACCATACAAAAACGATACAGCATTCCGGTCCTGTTCGGCGCCAATGTATCACTCAGTATTTTATGGGTATTAATTTTGTTACCCGCTCTGCTTTTTATCGGTGGTTTTGTCTATTTCGTAAACATATTCTGGCCCGATTTGCAATCGGGAAACCAGGAAATGATAATCGCCGTATGCCTGATGTTGGGCCTTGTGGTATTGCCAGTATCCTATCTTACCTGGGCAGCATATCGATCGAGAATTGGCAAACATGCTTTGCTCCGCTTACAAAATGAATTGAAATTCCTGCTGGTATTGGGGATGCTATATTGGGGAATCGCCCTATTTTCGAGCCATGTATTTTCCTGATATTCCCTTTGTATTGGGTTCAAAATCTCCGAGAAGACAGGCCCTTTTAAGTGAGCTGGGCATTGAATTCGAATTACGCAGCGCTGATGCCGACGAATCTTTCCCAAAGGATCTTTCCGGCCGTGAGGTTCCGGTATTTTTGGCCGACATGAAGGCTGCCCATATTCCCATCAAAGACGAAGAATGCCTGATTACAGCAGATACCGTAGTCGAGGTCGACAATTCAATTCTTAACAAACCTGGAGATGAGGAAGAAGCCTTTTCCATGCTCAGTCGACTTTCCGGCCGAAGCCATTGGGTGCATACCGGCGTATGTCTCCGGCAAATGGAAAAAAAGAAGCTGTTCGTTGAAAGTACCCGGGTTTTCTTTCGCGAACTCAGTGAGGAGGAAATTTATTATTACATTCAAAATTACCAACCATTTGATAAAGCAGGAGCTTATGGAATACAGGAATGGATCGGTCATACTGCGGTGGAACGTATTGAGGGCTGTTACCTCAATGTGGTGGGATTTCCACTTCCGCGATTGGTCCGGGAATTAAAGGTATTCTTCTCCGAGAATTAATCCTTCCTTCAGCGAATTGAGGGAACAATAAAGGGAATCAAATCTTCCCATTTCCAGAACTACATGTATAAGGATGGAAGCCAAAACCATCATCTCTACTCTGAAATCAGCCATCCCGGCCATTCCTTTTCTTTCTTCCAGGGTAGAGCTTAAAAGGAGCCGATGAATTCGTTGAAAATGTTCGGGTTTAATCTGATAGCAATGTTCCGACAACCTGTCATTGGTCAGACTTAGTTGATCCTCGATCAAATCAAGAATGCTTTCGAAAGAACCCGCAGAACCGATCAGAGACTGAACATGGTGATGATGGCAACGATGGATTAAACCGGATAGTTTTTCCTGAAGAAAGCTTGTAATTCGATGTACTTCCATTGGATCGATCGGGTCTGCCGGATTAAACATCGCGAGGAGCCGGGCAGCTCCTATATCAATGCTTTCTTTGTGGATGACTTCATTATCCTGACAAAGAATAAACTCCACACTTCCACCTCCGATATCCATGATCAGGAACGGATGCTCCAAATCAGGAAGTTCATGAAGAACTCCTCTGGCAATCAGCATAGCCTCTTCCAGACCGCTTATGCATTGTATGGAGAATTGGCTGCGTCTTTTTGCTTCTTCAATAAAGTGATGGCCATTACTGGCACCGCGAATGGCAGAGGTAGCGACAACCTGGACGCTTTCAATCTGATGCTGATTCAACAAATGTCTGAATTTTTCGAGGGCTATCTGACCCCGTTCGAAGGCCTCCGGTCCAATTTGATTTTGATGGATTCCACCTTCGCCTAATTTGACTGCAATTTGTTCTTTTAAAATAGGTGAAATAAATCCTCCTGATACGTCCGCAATAAGCAGGTGGAAGGTATTGGTCCCGAGGTCAATGACGGCCTTTATCATATGCGTCAATTGGATATCCAGGCTTCGGGGTCTTGTTTCGCATTGCCTTTCCAGAGTTCGAAATGGACGATGCTTTTTCCATCATCCGGATCCTTATAGACCTTACCCAGGGCTTGCTTGGTGTTTACCTTGTCGCCTTTTTTTACATAGACGGATTCAAGGTGTGTATACACCGTGTAGAATTCGCCGTGATTGATCATTACCGCATTTTGCATCCCGGGAACATTGAATACTGCCCTTACTTCACCATCGAAAACGGCACGTGCATTTGCGCCGTCGGAAGTGACAATGTCTATTCCATTGTTCACGGTTTTAACATTTGGCAATGTGGGATGGCGATGTTCTCCAAAGCTTTTAATCACAAAGCCTTTCTCTACTGGCCAGGGCAATTTTCCTTTGTTTGAGTTGAAATTTGCTGAAAGGGCAGCAGCTTCGGGCGTGAGTTTCAGTTCGCCGCCTTTTTTGCTTCCGGTACCTTCTTTTTTCCTTCTGGCTTCTTCTTCGCGGCGGGCTCTTTCAATCTCTTCGCGGATAATTCTTTTTATTTCGTCATCGAGCTTTTTAGCGGCCTTTTGTTTTGCGCGTAAGTCTTTCCGGAGACTGCTTTCCTTTTTCTTTAAATTGCTCACCAGGTTGTTCTCTTCGTGCTTGTCCGCCTCCAACTCATTCTTTTCTGATTCCTGCTTGCTGAGAAGATTGGACTTTTCCATCCGGGCACTTTCAAGATCTGCCAGTTCCTGGCTAAGTTGTTCCTGGTTTTTTCGTATGAGCTCCATCTGAAGCGTTCTCGACTCACTCAGGTTTTTAAGAAATTTAATTCTTCGTGTCGCTTGATTGAAGTTGCGGGCACTGATGACAAAAGTGAGAGGATCTAAGCTGAGTTTTTGTTTGTATGCCAGATAAAGCATGTCTGCATATTCTTTCTTTCTCTGCTCTAACTCCAATTGAATCTTCTCTATTTCATCCTTCATTTCAAAGATTTGAAGGTCCAACCCTTCAATCTCCTGATTCACGGTTTGGATGAGAGTCATCCGGATATCAATCTGCTTATTAAGCAGACGCAATTGATTAATCGACTTATTTTTTTCGTTTTGAGTCTGACTTAACAGGCGTTTGGTAAGAGCAATCTCGGCTTCTTTCTTTTTACGCTTTTGCTCCAGCTCTTTTTTTCGGTTTTCCGTGCTGGTAGTTTTGCGTTGCGCGAAGGAGTCGCCTGCAAGGATAAGAAGCAGCAGGCCAAGAATAACAATAAGTTTATTGCTTCGGCTTCGAGAAGGGGAAAGACGAAATAGGATCGAGCGATATGTTCGTGTATTGAAGATCAAGTCGGGCTGTTAAATCTGGTCGCTGCACGAATATATTAACTTTAAGAGGCAATTCTTTATTGTGTTCCATCCCGAAGCTTAAATAATCCACTTGTGCACTTCCTTCCCCTGTTTTGCTATTCAATTGATTTCGCGCAATTTTAGGATGATTATTCACAAATAATTCGTGGAGTATGAAATCCCGTGTCATTTTTTCGACTACCAGAGTATCGTTTTGCATGCTTGCCTGAGCCGGCTCGTAGGGTAACAAAGGATTTCCGACAAACAGATCCTGCAACTGGGTTACAGTGAGGGGAACGGATAGAATTTGACTCAATGAATCCAGGCTATATTCCATATAGGAGCGCGACGGGAAATTTTGGATGATGTATACGCTGTCTTTGGTGATCAGTGCTCTGGCAACTTCAATTCCCAGCATTGCCTGCGCGGAAATCCAAACAAGCTCATGGCGTTTCATCCGCATGTTCAATGAGAGGTTCTGCGAAATGCCTCCCCCTTCAAAATGACCGTTTCCACGCATCGAGAGATATTCAAACTCAAATGCATTGGCAAGCACTATCTTTTCCAGCTCCCGCACATTGGTGCTTAGCGTTGTGCTTGATTCTTTGACTGTTGCCTTTTTTAAAAAGCAACCTGGCAGGCCAATGAGAACAACAATGGCCAAAAGAAGAACCTTTTTAGAATGGATAGGTACCATCAATTTTTTGTTTCAGGGTAGTTGATTCGGGGTTTTTTTCTAAAGCCTTTTTCCAGTATTTTAAGGCTTCTTCATTTCTTTTTTGCGCATGCAGCACATCTCCCATATGCTCCAATACATCCGGGCTGTCCGGGGTTTGCTCCAGTGCTCTGGCAATATACTTTCCTGCCTCTTCCGGACGATTCATTTGAAAAAGAATCCATCCATAAGTGTCCAGAAATGAAGCATCATCGGGCTGAAGATCCAATGTTTTAGACGACATTGTTTTTGCTTTCTCCAACCTGCTTTTTCTCAGGCTTAGATAGTAGGCATAATTGTTCAGCACATACACATTTTCGTGGTCAATCTGTAGCGCTTTGTCAAATGCTTTATCCGATTCCTCGTAATGCTTCAGTTCATTTTGTGCGTCTGCCAGCATGATATACAACTGGAGATTGATGGCTTCATCCGGAGCAAACAAACCAAGACCGGTATTGCAAGCAGAGACCACGTTGGCTGGGTTTTTCAATTGCCTTTCAGCACTTGCTTTATAGTAATACAGAATGGCTTGTTCCGGAAAATATTCCAACGCTTTGTCTGCACACTCATTCAGACGTACCATACTATCTGCCTCTAATAAAAGGGTGCAGTATTGTTTCCAAACTTCCAGGCTGGCAGGATCAATATCCACCGCACTTTCATACTGTGTGATTGCTTTGTCGGCTTTGCCGTCTGTCATGTACAAATCTCCCAGCAGCGCATGCGGGGCGGCAACTTCCGGGTGTGTTTCAACAATTGTAAGTGCCAACTGAAATACCGGTGTTTTTAAAGAAGTGTCTTTGTCTATCAGCGGCAGTAGCGTGTAGACGATGTTCATTTTTGTCTCGGAAGAGATACGTCCATCTTTGAAAGCTTCGTTCAGCTCCTTCAGCATGGCATCCTTTTCATTTTCACTTCTATAATATTCTGCCATCCCAAAATGAGCGTATCCATTGGAAGGTTCTTTCTCTAAAATGATTTTATACAGGTCGACGGCTTCTTTCTTTTTCCCAATATTCCAATACAGCTCTGCGAGCATTCCTTCGTACCGGGCATCTCCGGGAGCAGCGCTCAGAAGTTTTTTCATCTCCTGAACGGCTTTGTCGGGTTTTCCAAGGCGCAGATACAATTGTTCTTTTTGTCTGGCCACATCTTCTCCTACACCAAAACGTGTTTCCATCTTATCGTAAACCGCCAAAGCCGACTTAAAATCCTTGGCATAGATGTATTCATTGGCAGCGTCGAAATAAGGATTGGGATTTCCCGGTATCAGGTGGATGGCATCTTCCAAAGCCTTCGCCGCCTCCATATGTTTGGATAATGCATGGCAAATGGAAGACTTAAGTTCGAAGTAGAACACATTGGATTTGTCCAGCATCAATGCCAGATTAATTTCGTTCAAAGCAACATCCGGTCGGCCTTCGTTCATATATAACTCGGCAAGATTGTAGTGGGCAGCGGCGCTCCCAGGAAATATTTCAATCGCCTCTTGATACAGACGGATAGCCTTGTCGTTTCGACCCAGCGCTTTTTCTTTTTCTGCGGCGAGATAAGCATTGTCAAACTGAAGTCTGATTTTTTCGTTGGTGATCAGCTGACCCTTTTTATCGGATGATTTCTCCTGGGTTAAGGATTTACCTCCTCCACAGGAAGCAAGAATTAGCAGTAGAGAAAAGAGAAAAATGCGGTGGCTTATTTTCATGTATTCAGGGTTGAATAATCGCTGATGCTCAGTTCAGAAGCGCTTCCCTGTACAACGCTGTAGTTGCCCACCATGCTGTTGCTTATTTGTGCTGCCTGAATTGTAGCATTTTGCTGAACAATAGTGTTTGCAATCAAAGAGCGTTCCACGCGCGTCCCGTCGCCCAAAGAAACATGCGGGCCTACAACCGAATCGATAATTTGAACATTTTTTCCGATGAAAACGGGAGGAATCACAACAGAATTAACGAGCTGGGCACTTGAATCAGTATGCGCAGCGGAGGCTTTGATTTCCAATACGCGTTGGTTGGTATGAATCGTCGCGTTTTTATTACCGCAGTCCAGCCATTCATCAACTTTGCCAGGTTCAAACTGCAATCCCTTGTTTTTCATGTTTTCCAGGGCATTGGTTAACTGGAATTCACCTTTGTCCTTGATGTCATTCTCGAGCAGGTATTCAATCTCTTTACGCAGGTTCCCGCCATCTTTAAAGAAATAGATTCCAATAATGGCTAAATCGGAAATAAAGGAAGAGGGCTTCTCAATGAATTCATTGATATGGTTATTTGCATCCACCTTCACGACCCCGAACTGTTCCGGATTTTCCACCTTGTTCACCCAAATGACTCCATCCTTGGAAGCATCCAGGGTAAAGTCGGCTCTGAAAATAGTGTCGGCAAATGCTACGATTACATTGCCATGCAGGCATTCTTTTGCACAATACACTGCATGGGCTGTTCCCAGGGCTTCATCCTGATAGAAAATGCGACCTTTGGCTCCAATCCCTTTGGCAATATCCAAAAGCTTATCTTCGGTTTCTTTTCCAAAATCGCCAATTACGAAGGCAACTTCATCTATTTTATCCTGGCACATTGCGGCAATGTCTTCCACCAGATGCTGCACGATGGGCTTTCCTGCTACCGGAATTAATGGTTTGGGAACTGTAAGTGTATGAGGACGCATGCGTTTCCCCATTCCTGCCATCGGTACGATAATGTTCATTTGATTCTTCTTTTAGGTTATTGTTTTCCAGTGCTACCGAACCCCCCGGCACTGCGATCAGATTCCTGCAGGCTTTCGCTGAGAGTCCAGTTAATTTGTTCGTGTGTGGCAACGACCATCTGAGCAATTCTTTCGCCGTTTTCAATACGGAAAGTTTCCTGCCCCAGGTTGATGAGTAATATTTTTATTTCACCCCGGTAGTCGGCGTCGATGGTCCCGGGAGTATTCAGAACAGTGATACCATGTTTGAATGCTAAACCACTTCTGGGTCGAATTTGGGCTTCGTATCCTAAGGGTAATTCAATGAAAAGTCCGGTAGGTACCAGTTGACGCTGTCCGGGATGAAGATTGATGCTGTTTTCCAGATGAGCCCGAAGATCAACACCTGCAGATGCAGAAGTTTGATGCTCCGGCAATGCATGTCCTGATTTATTTATGACTTTTATTTGGATCAAAATCTCTCGGGTTTTGCTGCGAAGTTAAAATTTTCCCTCGCTTTTCAGATAAGGCCACTACTACCAGAAACGAAAGGAATAAAATCGACTTCCAGGTATACCGAAGTGCAGGACTTTGAATTTCATTCATCATCTCACTAACAATGAATAAAAACAATGTGAAGATGAGGTAAAAAAGAAAGCTTCTGACCTTGTAAGGAATAGGATAATACTTTTGACCGGTAATGTATCCGGCCACCATCATGGATGCATATACAGCAAGGGTGGCCCATGCGGCTCCAAGATAGCCCATGAGAGGAATTAAAGTCAGGAGCAGGCCAATGGTCAGCATGGCTCCACCTACGGAGATGTAAGCTCCTATCATGGTCTTGTCTGCCAATTTGTACCAGGTACTCAAATTGTAATACACCCCAAGAAACAGGTTGGCTAAAAGTAAGATTGGAACCACCTGTATGCCGGCCCAAAATTCCTCGCCAATAAGTAGCTTGAATAAATCGAGATAGAGCGTCACCATCAGGAAGATGACAAAGCAAAATAGCGTGAAATAATGGGTGGCACGTGCATAAATACTTCGGTCTCCCCGATCCTTTTGGGCAAAAAAGAAGGGTTCTGCTGCAAAACGGTAGGCCTGTATAAACAAGGTAATGAGAATACTTAACTTATAGCAGGCGCCATAAATTCCGATCTGTTCTTTGGCAATGTCTTCCGGTAATAAATATTGGAGGATGACGCGGTCAAAGGTTTCATTAATCATTCCTGCAAAACCAACCAGAACCAACGGTAAGGCATAACGCATCATGGTTTGCCACAAGGAAAAATCAAAACCGGCTTCCAGACCTCGTATCTCGGGAATCAGAAATATACAGGTTAATGCCGATGCCAGAAGGTTGGAGACAAAAATATATGCAATTTGTGGTTCGGCAGAAAACAGGCCTAAAGGGTTCCAGCCTCCCTGCACCCATTCCGGTATCCAGAGGATAAAAAGCAGATTGAAGAGAACGTTGAGCAAAATATTGAGTGAGCGCAGAATGGCAAATCGCTTTGCTTTTCCTTCTTTTCTCAGTCGGGCAAAAGGGAGGGCAGAAATGGCATCCAGAATCAGAATAAATAAGCTGTATTCGATCAGCTTTTCATTTCCTTCCAATCGCAGAAGTCCTGCAATGGAATGGGTTTGTGGCCATGCAATACCCAAAAATATTAAGGAACTCAGAATGATAGAATTTAACGCGGTGGAATAGACTTTCTCTCCCTTGTCGCTGGCATAACGGAAATAAGTAGTCTCCATGCCATAGGTCAGAAATATGTTCATGAACGCCATGACAGCATAAAGAATCGTAACCACTCCATAAGCCTCCGGATGAAAGAGACGGGTGTACAATGGAACAAGCAAATAATTGAGCATCCGCATGAGCATGGTAGACATGCCATAGATTACGGTCTCTGATGCCAGTTTCTTTAAGGAGCTCATTTCTTTTGCAAAGTAATGCGTTTAGTGAGCCTTTTGCATTCTTTTTGCAGAGAATCAGCTCGCAGCGTACCTTTGATAATCATGCCAAGGATTTTACTCTTATTGTTATTCTGTATTCCGGTATTCCTTTTCGGACAGAGCCGGGATGAAGAGCTTGCTGCTCAATATTATTTCAATGGGGAGTTCGATAAAGCTGCCGTCATCTATGAAAAATTATGGAGCAAGTCGCCGGAATCTACCTACCTGTATAGAAATTATTTAAATACACTGGTTGCACTTAAAAAGTACAAGGAGGCTGCTTCGGTAATTAAAGCGCAACAGAAAAAATTTCCCAGGGAAATGGGTTTTCTGGTTGATGAACTTTGGCTGATGCAGCAAGCAGGCGAAGGGGAAAAAGCGAAGAGTGCGTCGGTCGAGCTGGCAAAACGGGTCAGGGATGAAGACGATGCTTTAGGTCTGGCTCTGGCTTTGATTCAGAACAAATTTTATCTGGCAGCAGAAACGGCTTTTTTGAAAGGTAGAGCTGAATCGGGCGACACATATCTTTTTTCTGGCGATTTAGCGGGACTTTACGCCACCATGGGAAGAAAAGACGATATGGTTCGGGAGGGCCTGAATCATCTGCAGTCCAATCCTAATTATTTGTCGGCTGTCCAAAATTTGTTTCAGGATAATCTTCAGGGTGAGGATTGGAATATACTGATTAAGCAATTAAGACAAAGACTTCAAAAATCGCCGGAAGACCCAGTGGGCAATGAGCTGCTAATGTGGGCCTTGGTTCAAAAACGTGACTTCGACTCCGCATTCATTCAGTTTCGTGCCATTGATAAAAGGAATAATCTTGGTGGTCGCCGTATGATGGAATTGGCAGGAATTGCTTTGGCCAATGGCGATTTCGATAATGCGGTGAAATCGTATGATTATGTGGTTAGTCTGGGCCAGAGAGGCCCCTTTTATTTTCAGGCAAAATACGGATTACTGGAGGTACGCTACAACCGAATTGTTGTCTATAACCGGTATAATCATCAAGATTTGCTCGATGCTGAACGAGAGTTCACTGCTTTTATTCAAGACTTTGGTGCCTATTTCGAAACAGAATTTGCTGAACGAAAACTGGCACATCTCTATATTTTTTACCTTGATAAACCCGATACGGCAATTCAGATTTTACAGCATGTGGCGGGCAACCCGAGGGTCAAACCTGCGTTTCGGGGCGAGGTCAAATTGGAATTGGGAGATGCATATCTGATGATGGGCGAAGTGTGGGATGCTGAATTGACTTATAGCCAGGTGGATAAAGATTTCAAAGAGGATATTCTGGGACAGGAAGCAAAGTTTCGAATGGCCAGGCTATTTTATTTCAAAGGAGAATTCGAGCGGGCAAATGCTTACCTCGAAGTATTGAAAACAGCAACCACTCAATTAATTAGTAATAATGCCATCGACCTCAGTCTTCTCATACTTGATAATACCGGACTGGATACTACGGAAGATGCGATGCGCATGTATGCCAAAGCCGAGTTACTCATTTACCGAAACAAGGTGCAGGAAGGCTTGAAAATCCTGAACGTAATAGAGACAAGCTTTCCGGGTCACAGTTTACAAGATGAAATATTGATGGCGAAGGCAAAGGCCATGATCCGAATGAATCTGTCAGACAGTGCGCTGGTGTTTCTGGAGCAATTGGCAAAAACGTACCCAGAAGATATTCTTGCAGACAATGCACTCTTTATGATGGCTCAAATCTATGATAAGCAGAAGAATGATACGACAAAAGCCATGGAGTATTATGAGTTGATTTTGACGAAATATCCTTCCAGTTTATTTGTGGTCGAGGCCCGGAAAAGGTACCGCTTATTGCGGGGTGATAAACCCGATGAACAGGAAAACAATCAGATTATGTTTGATAGATTTATGAATTGATTATCATGATAGTATACAACGTAACAATTAATGTGGAAGACGATGTTCACGATCGGTGGTTTAAGTGGATGAAAGAAGAGCATCTGCCAATGGTGATGGCTACCGGTAAATTTGACCGATACGCCATGTTTCGGATTTTGGATCGTCAGGAAGACGAAACCGGGATGACTTATGCGATTCAGTATTTTGCGGAATCAATGGATGATTACCTGGATTACCAACAGAATCATGCTCCGGCATTGCAAGCTGAAACACGCAAACATTTTGATGGAAAATTTGTAGCTTTTCGTACCCTTTTGGAGGAGGCCCATTCCAATGAAAAAGATTAAAATTTTCCTCGTACTGTTTTTGCCCGTACTTCCATTTTTGATGGAAGGGTGTAAAAAAAACCCGGATGACAAGTCCATCAATATTTTCACGTTACAGGACGATAAAAATCTCGGACTTCAGGTGAAAAATGAAATTTTCAATAACGCTACCGAGTATCCGATTCTTGATTCTGTTCAGTATTCTCAGGCATATGCTTACGTTAGGGCCATTGTTCAAAAAATACTGGATGGAGGAAAGGTGTATTACAAAGATGAGTTTGCCTGGGAGACATATATCATTCAGGATGATAATGTTTTGAATGCATTTTGCACTCCGGGAGGATACATTTTCGTTTACACCGGTTTAATTAAATACCTGGATGCAGAGAACCAATTAGCAGGTGTAATGGGACATGAGATAGCGCATGCCGACCGGCGGCATTCCACCGATGCCATGACCAGAGATTACGGAATCTCTGTTCTATTGAGCGTAGCCTTGGGAAATAACCCCAGTCAGTTGGCCACTATTGCCTCCAACCTGGCAAAGCTGAAATTCAGCAGAAATAACGAGGCCGAGGCAGATAAGTATTCAGTAGAATACCTGTGCCCGACCGATTATAAAGCCGATGGAGCAGCGGCATTTTTCCAAAAATTAATCGATAACGGACAGGGGGGAGGAACCCTGGAGTGGTTTAGCACCCATCCAAGTCCGGATAATCGGGTAAAAGCCATAGAAGATGAGTTGAATAGCTTAAATTGTTCTGGATCTGCTACCTACGATACAGAATATGCAAATTTCAAGGCGAACAAAATTCCGTAAGATTCATTTAAAAAGTATCGACAAATCCCCGTCTGACATTAGGTTTGACGGGGATTTATTTTGTAACTTTGATAGGTTTTGCCAGAGCTCTTGACATCCGTACGGAGGATTAGTATCCTTTGCTTAGTGGGAACGCTATGTTCCGTGGGAGGCGTGTGGGCTCAAACATGCGATTTTGTTGCCAATGCGCTGAAGGGCTGCGCACCCTATACAATCAATTTTTCGGACCAGTCGAGTCCGGCTCCTGTCAGTTATAAATGGGATTTTGGTGATGGAAACACATCGACTCAAAAAGACCCGAGCAATGTTTATTTCAAATCGGGTGTTTATACAGTCACTCTTGAGGCGACTTTTCCCAACAATCAGGTGGTAAAAACCACCAAAACCGCCTACATTTCCATTTTTGACAAGCCCAGTGCAGATTTTATCAACTCGACGGCCACGGGATGTCAGCCTTGGCCTGTCAGCTTCACAAATAAAACCACGCTGGGGAGTGGCCCCATTACTGATTATTTTTGGGATTTTGGAAATACCTTTTCTGATACAAACAGAAACACCTCTTACGTTTATCAGACTCCTGGAACCTTCAGTGTCAAATTAATTGTGACGGATTCCAATGGCTGTCAATCCATCAAGGAAAAGAAAGCACTCATAACGGTTATACCCATTCCGGTCGCAGACTTTGCATCGGGCAGTCAGGTAGGGTGCTCCTATCCTCACTCGGTGAGTTTTGTCAATACGACAGATCCAAAGGCCACGGGTGCGGTATCGTATGAATGGGATTTTGGAGATGGTGGCACATCCACAACTAAAACTCCCAGTCACGTGTATCAATCGGCCGGAGGCTTCGATGTCAGACTCATTGTGGTTAACTCCAACGGCTGCCGCGATACGATTACGAAGAAAAGCTTTATCAATGTTGAAATTGCCAAAGCAAATTTTTCCAGTAATCCCAATGTTGGCTGTCCGCCGCTCTTCGTAAATTTTGGAAATTCCTCCCTTCCAAACTTGGTGGGGAATCAATACGAATGGTCCTTTGGCTCCATAGCCCGGAGCTCCGCAAAAGATACAGGTGTATTATTTCGCAATTCAGGCAATTATTCGGTAAAATTAGTGGTTACCACACCGAATGGCTGCAAAGATTCAATCACTAAAACGAATCTGGTTCAAGTATCCCCAGGTCCCAGTGCGGCTTTTTATGCAGATGATTCAACCGCCTGTTCTGCACCACATGATGTCAAATTTACCTCAACCACTACGGTGGGTTCCAGTTGGGAATGGCAATTTGGAGATGGAACAACTTCCACCGCTAGAAATCCTCAGAAACATTACCCTGACACGGGAAAATTTACCGTAAGGTTGAAAGTTACCGGATCAAATGGGTGCATCGATACGGTTCGTGCCAGCGATATGATAAAAATCGGTCCTCCCCGGGCAGATTTTACACCTTCCGTTCTTTCGGGCTGTGCTCCATTGACCGTAGGTTTCTCTAATAATACTATCTCCTATGCTCCATTGGCTTCTGTTTCTTACCGATTTGGAGATGGGACTTATTCAAATCAATCATTCCCAAATCACACCTACAATGATACGGGGCTTTTTCTTCCCTATATCCGGGTGAAGACCGACGACGGGTGCGTAGATTCTGCATTTTATGATACCATCGGGGTGGGAATGCAACCGGCGGCAAACTTTACTGTCGACCATACAACGGGTTGCAGAAATCAGTTGAAGGTTCACTTTAAAAGTCTCACAAACCAGGGAAATGTGAAAGCTGACTATTTTGAATGGTTTCCTGGCACGGGTTTGCGAATCAAAGGTAAGGAAGAAGCCGACTTTACTTACACTTCGAATTCAGCCTATTACGATGTGTTGTTGGTGGCCTATCATCATGGTTGTCCGGATAGCATGGTCAAAAAGAATTTAATTAATGTTCTGGATCCCACCTCACATTTAACTGCAATTTCGGGGGGGTGCAATGGTGACTCACTTTTCTTTGAAAACAGGTCGATCGGAGGACAATATTTTCAGTGGATATTTGGAGATGGAGATACGATTAAAACCGACTTAAGGGATAATGTAAGTCATGTATATGCTCCGGGTGATTTTACCGCAAATCTGATTACCAACGATACCTTGACGGGCTGCTGGGATACCTCGAGTTACAGTTTCGTTGTAGCCAGCTCTGATATTCTCAAATGGCGATCGGATACGGCAGTTTGTACCCGTCAAACAACCTGGTTTTTTGATCAAACCCCTGGATCTGAGGGTTGGTATTGGACGATTGGAGAGGTGTTGGCATGTACGACCAGAAATTGTCAATACTACCCGCCAAAACCAGGGTGGTACGATGTAATATATTCAGCGATATATAAGGGTTGTCGTTACACGAATGTCAAAAAGAACTACCTCCATGTTTATGGACCCGGCTTTGATTTTCTTACGCCGGACGACCCTATTTGTGCGCCGAAACTGGTAAACATGGTTACCCATGTAGGCGGGGAGAGGCCGATTAAAAATGCCAGTGTTAGCGTATACAAAAACTTAAGTTTCATTGAGTCCATAAAAATAACTTCGGATACCATTCCATACTATTTCTCAGAAGCTTCCTATCCACAGGATAGTGGATACTTTTTCAGGTATTCTGCCATTGATACCGCGGGATGCAGTAATTATGCAGAAGACAGGATGTTGGTCTACAGGCCAAAAGGAGAGTTTATACATGAACGAAGAGCAACCTGTCTCGGAGACAAACAGTATTTTGAAGCGAGTATCCTTGACACTACTTCCCCGAAACCACTTCAGTTCCGATGGGAATTCGGAGATGGTACTGTTGAAACTTACGATTCCAATAGTGTCTTCCACAGCTATATGCACGATTCCATCTATGCGATGAAATTAATAATTATCGATTCGATAGGCTGTGCAGACACGCTAAGGAATGATCTGAATATTGATGTAAGAAATCTGAAGGCAGATTTCAGGGCATCCGACACCTTCAAGCTTTGCCCACCTATGGTGGTAAGTTTTTACGATAGTTCCAAGTCATCTTATAATGGCATCATAGACTGGGAATGGTCGCTTGGAGATGGAGCAAAAGGAAATGCGCGCCAACCGGTCAAAGCTTATTTGGAACCTGGCAAGTATGATATTTCTTTGAAAATAACCGACAGCCTTGGATGTGTTGACTCGATCATTAAGCCGGCGTATATCCATATTCAGGGAACTAAAATCACCTATTCCATCGATGTATTATCAGGCTGCGAACCTCTGACCTTGAAGATCAATTCGCTGGCACTGGGAAATGCGGAAATCAATTGGAATATGCGGGATGGCAGCAATATCAAAGACTCGACCGATTTTACCTATGTTTATAAAACACACGGTTCTTATGTTCCATCTGCATTTGTAAAAGACCAATCGGGCTGTCAGTATATTGTAGCGAGCAAGGATACGATCAAAGTTTTTCCAAGGCCTGTGGCCGCATTTTCGGTTATTCCGGGCTGCAAAGGTGATTCGAGTAAAACACTCAACCTGACGGAAGAATATGGAGATACAGTCAATTACACCTGGTATTTTACAAAGCAGGATTCTGTGAAGGAGCGCGCTCCCCACTATAAGTATCCAAATGAAGGAGATTATCCGGTATTACTTTTTGCAACTTCAGTGAAGGGTTGCATGGATTCGGTGAGTGATATTGCGATCGTCTCAGATCCAACGGGTAAAGTCAAACTGGCTTCACCCCGAAGCTGTGCAATGGATAGTATTCAGATTGAATTGGTGAATCTGGGCGTTGGACAGGTTACCCAGGTGAATTGGGATTTTGATGATGGAAATTCCCTGTCTGTTTCAGACAGTGTAATTAAGCATGTCTATTTAAACAAGGGGGTTTATCAACCGCATTTGAATTTTGTAAATCAATACGGATGCAAAGGGTACGTATTGCCGGGAGACAGTTTGGTGGTTGGAGATAATTTTGCTCCGGTGGTTTCTGAAATATTCCGGACTTCGGTAGATGACGATAACAGAACCTCCACGTGGTTCCAGTCAAACAACAGCGTGGATTTTGAAAAGTATATTGTACAGAGAATGGGTGCTTCGGGTCGCTTTAACTCCATTGCGGAAATCACAAACAGCCAGGATACTATTTTCCTGGATGCTGTTCCAACCTTGCATCAAAGTTACCGGTACCGTGTTTTGACAAAGAATTTCTGTGGATATTATACCGATACTTCTGCCCTTACGCCGCACAGAACCATTGAGCTCACGGCCGCACCTGCTAATAATTCAAGTCATTTGACCTGGAACGCATACGAGGGTTGGCAACCCGATGGTTACGAAATCTGGCGCTTAAAGCCGGGAATAGGCTTTGAAAAATTGATGGAAGTTTCGGGAAATCAACTCTATGCTTTTGACTCGGCAATCACATGTAACCAGGGATATTATTACAAAATCAAGGCAACAGGCTCGGGAAAATACCAGGAAAGCTTTTCAGATTCCAGCGGTACCATTCCTCATTACATTCCTTATGTCGCTCCGAATGAATTGTATGCGGCCTCCATTGAAGGAAACAATAAAAACCTGATTCAGTGGAGCTATTCAAAGGGGGGTAAGGAAAAAGTGGCCTACTATATTCTGGAGCGGTCGAAAGATGGAATCAATTACCATGAAACGAAACGCTTTGATGAATATTCCAACAATGGCTACGACAGAGTAGATAGCGCATCACTGCGAAATTATTATTATAGAACAATTGTTCAGGATTCTTGTGGTTACCAATCTGAACCTTCGAATTATGGACGGACTATGATTCTGAAAGCAGAAATTGATACGAATGATAGGCCCAAGCTCACCTGGGACCAATACGAATATTGGGAAGAGGGAGTAGATTTCTATGATATTGAAATTTACGACAAGGGTCAGTTTGTTTATCTGGCCACTACCGACGGATTTACCACTTCCTATACCGACATGATTACGGATGTCAACCAACGGGCGGATTATTGTTACCGCATAACCGCCAGATCAACTTTGGATGGAGGTAAGACATCTCATTCTAGCATTGCCTGTGCGCCGGTGCACAGCAGAATCTACGTGCCCAATGCATTCCGGCCAGTAGGCGGACTGAAGGAGAACAGCCATTTTTATCCGAAGGGCATGTACATATCTGATTTCTACATGGCCATTTACGATCGCTGGGGTCAAATGCTATTTGAAACCCATAACATGGACGAGGGATGGGATGGCACGGTGGGTGGAGAACCTGCTCCTCAAGGCGTATATATTTACTATATCGAATACAAAGGTGTGGACAAAGACTTTGAGAGCTTATCCGGTAACCTAACTTTGATTCGTTAACAGGTCCAAAATTTCTTTGATAATGGATTGTCCTTTGTCTTCAATGTACCAGCGTTGAATGGCTTCATCCACTTCGCTTTTGGGTCCAACGGGTTGAGCTTTCCAGTTAAGCATCATTTCCTGTGCATGTGCCGGACGAGGTCCCCATATTCCAAGCTTTTCGAATTGGCGATTTAATAAGATCAACTTCGGAATGGAACTCGTTCCATTTGTTCCATATTCATCCATCAATTCCGGATTCTCATCTCTCAAAATGATAAGAAGCCTGATCCTGCGATGGGCTTGTGTGATTTTGTGAAGCAGAGGAATAATGGCAGCAGAGTCTCCGCACCACATTTCAGTAATAACAAAAAAGATGGAGTCGGACTTGTACTCTTTCAATTGGGCTAGTTGAGCAGCATCCAATTGAATGGTTTTATCAAGCCGATCCATCCTTTTATCATTCAACCGCGTAAAATGGATACGGGATTCGCTTTGTTCATATCCTGTCGTTTTACCTTGTTCAACCAGGTCCTTTCCCAGCTGTCTGTATTCTTCATAGGTAAAAGCATTGTTTACGTATTCCTTCAGATTGAGCATGGCTGCAAAAGTACAGTCTTGTTGCCATACTCGTTTGTATGGAATTTATCTTCCCATTAAAACTTCACAAACCAAGAGCAGACCGGCACTGGAATGGTATAGGTGCTTCGGCTTTTAGGAAAGACTGAAAGTCCGGCCAGGGCCAGTTGAAAGGCTTTATTCTCGGATTTTTGAAATCTTATTCCTGGCATCAGATACAGAAAAGTGGTTTGAGAAGGTATTTCTTTTACCTCAATCGTTTCTGTATTGTCCGAACTGTATGTGTAATTGGCATCGGTGTGGTTTTCCTGGTATCTTCCCGACAATAAAGTAGCATCAAGAACAATACTTGTTTTTTCGCCGATTTTCATCATTCCGGAAATGCTTGTCGTTATTCCACTGAAAAAATCTCTGGTTGGGTTCAAAGGAACTTTAATACCTGTATAGGTGCCCGGAACCTTACGGCTATATGTGTTACCCGGGGCACAATAAACGTAACCAGCTGAAACGGTCAGGTTTTTAGAATAATCGCCAATGGTCATCATTCCATAATGGTAACCGCCAAAACCCCGGAAATTGTTGAGGTAGCCAGTTGTTCCAAACATGGTTCCAATACCAAAGTTGACCTTCTTATTTTTTGTCGGGATGGTATATCGAATGGTTGCAATCATCGGGCTTGCGAGCCAGCTGCTAATGAGTCCCACAGACAGATTTTTTGTAGCGGCATATTGAATCTCGGGACCGGCTATATGTGTCATTACATAATAATCGCCCTTTTTCATGGCCAGGGCATTTGAATTTTGGAAGTAGCGGGTGGAGAAGGAATTATAGTTTTGGCTTGAATCCTTATCATTCTGTTGTGCGCTTGATGAAGTAGTTAAACCAATGCTAAATACAATAAGAAGTAATTGGATCTTGAGTCTAGTTTTCATAATTGTAGAATTTAGTAAGTGCAAGTTATATGCATTGCATCGGCAATTTTTCCGACTATGTCGTGGTTCTGTCAAAAAGGACGGGAACCTTATTTTTGTGCCATGTGGAAAGAAGAAAACAACGCCCTGATCAAAGAATACGAATTCAAGACCTTTGTAGCGGCAATCGCTTTTATGGTGAATGCGGCCATGCATATAGAGCAGATGAATCATCACCCGGAGTGGACCAATGTCTACAACAGGGTGCAGGTTAAGCTGCAGACGCATGATGCGGGAAATATTGTTACTGAGAAGGATAGAGCATTGGCTAGCTTGCTTGATAGTGTTTACGAAGAAATAATGAAAAAATGATAGGCACTTTTTAAATTTAATGGCATGTTTGAAACATGATTCAAAAAATGTTTCTATCCCGATTATCTTTCATTATTGGTCTGTTTTTGTATGGCTTCTCAACTTACGCTCAAGTAAAGGATAACGCTAGAATTCCAGAGATTGATGGAGAAATCTTCGACATGGAGCAAGTGGGCGACACTATGTTCATTGCCGGAAGTTTTAATGGAATCCGACATCGGGACAGCACAATTAGCCATTTGTACATTTCTGACACGGCACTGCAACAAATGCGTTCCCTCAATCTCCAGTTTTGGAGTGAGAAGGGGCCGGTTCAGGCTGCGAAAACAGCATCGATTATTGATGACGGACAGGGAGGATGGATACTCTCAGGAGATTTTAATCGGATAGGGGATAGTGTTAGAAATTTTCTCGCTCAAATCGATTCAAATGGAAAGGTTACTTCTCTGTTTTCAGGACTTGAATTCGATAACCGGGCTCAGGGAATTTATCCCGTGAAGGTAAAACGCTTTGGAGATACACTTTTCATCTTTGGTAATTCATTTCTTCAAAGGGGTAAAGAAAAGCACGATTTATTTGTTCGAGAAGAAATCGATACCACACTATTTTATCCCTTTCAATTGGAATTCGGATATCCCAAAAAGGCACTACCGGATGATTTTGGTGGGTATTATATTGCTGGGGATTTTCAATCTTATGCCGGTAGTCGCAACAATGGTTTTGTTCATATCGATTCAGCAGGAAACTCTAATGGTGAGTATGAAAATTTACTGGTAAGAAATCAACAATCTCTAATAGGTCAAACGGATCAGCATCTCATCTTCCATGGGAATTCGGAACTGAAAAATACGAAACCTGTAAGTCACCTCTATTATTCAGGGTTGAATTCATCTCCAGACACAGTGGGTGTCTCTCCTGTATTAGAAGAGAAATTGCTCTGTGTAGCATCTAAAACAAAGGACTATTACGTCGTGGGGGAATTTGAGTACTACGGAGGACAGCGAGCACATGGAATTGTGAGAATTGATTCCATGCATCAGGTTCATCCGTGGACCACAGATGAAGACTTTTATAATGTGAACTATGCCGCAGCGAATTCCAACTATTTATATGCCCTGCGTAAACAATACGATTCATTATTTGGTGGCGAGGTTTATATAATTTCAGTCTATAACGCGCATAGTGGAAAGCTGCTTCGAAAATTCCATATTGATGATTTTGATTATATCCGATGCATTGGAGCGGATGAATATAATTTTTCATGACTGTCCTTTAACTTACCACTAAACTAGGCAAAACACTTATGTTTACTAGCCTTTCAAAGATATTAAGGCCAAAATATCTCCTGTTAACTTTATAGCAGTATTCCGCCAGATATCTTGCAAGGTTTTCTCTTTTT
>WGMZ01000038.1 GCA_016124735.1 Bacteroidota bacterium | reverse complement strand
CACGAATCGCATCCAATGCGACCTTGGTCTTGAATTCTGCCGAAAATTTCCGACGCGTTCTTTTTGTTGTCATGGTTAGTCAAATTTAATTTCGATTTCTTAACTAACCCGATGGTCTTAAATTAGGGGAGTGTTACAAAAAGACCGACTTAGGAAATTGGGATTTGCGTATTGTGGGAATGTCCATGAAAAGTTGAAAAGGTCAATAAGCGACGAATTCAAACGACACCTTTTGACCGTTTAGATAAAGGGTAAATAAGTGTCACAAATAAGGAAGGTTTTTCGGAGGTCATCACGCGTGTGAAGGTTTTCTCCCTATCACCACGCACGCAGAATCAAAATGAGATATTAATGAGCCCAATACGCGCACGCGCGCGGAATGTGCGGATGCACTTCCTTGTTCTTTTTTAATATCACTGAAATGCCTCAGGATAGCCATAAACATTGACAGATTTCGTCTTTCAACAACAATACGCGCAGGCGCACGCGAGGCGAGGGCTTTTTCAATAGGTACTTTAAAGGCTTCTTATAAGCTCTTCAGAGAATGAAAATCTGCGTTTGTTTGCCTCAATAGGTGTATTTCAAATGGTGTCACAGAAAGTGCAACATTACTTTGTGACAGTGAGTCAGTGGTCTATTTTAAGAATGAAATGTATTTACAATTCTTGACCTCTACTCTGCAACTCTATCATGAAAACAGTGGGCAATTTTAATAACTCTTTCGCTTTGCTTAGAGGATAGTATTTCAGCTATTACTTTACTTTGATTCAAAAGCCCAAAAGGGTTCTGCATTTCAAACTTCGAAATTGGCACAGACATAAGTTTATCAAGCATTTCTTTTGATAATATGATTCGGTTTGTGGTTGCATTTGAAAGATTTGTTAATAATTGTTCAGATCCTTCGAATCGAATAATCTGGCTTGTTCCATCCTTGAATATGAAACCAATTGCAACGTTCGGCCCCAATACGAATTTGCGTTTAAATCCGTCCTTACCCATGTAAACACTAGCAAACTCAAGATAATTCAACGAATCGGTGCGGACAAAAGAAATCGCAAGGCTTCTCTTCATGTCGCTGTAGAAATTGCAATACTTAGTTTGAAGAAATGAAGTGTCGGCAAATAGCTCGGAATTTTCTTTGCTTTTCTTTTGTTTGACAAAAGCCTTTTTGCAAGGGTCGTTTTCATTTCCATTTATTGTGAAGTTGAAGGATAACACAACTAAGGATGCGAATGCAAATGCTTTAAATTTCTTCATTTTCATGATTTAAGCAAGTTGGACTTAGGAGAATTTCATAATTGAATCTTGCTAATTTAACTATCTCAATTGGGCATCTGTATAATTGTGCCTGTTGAGGTATCAAGAGCATTAAATAAATTGGGATTCCGAGTTTTAAGCTGAAATCAATTATCCTTTCAAGGTGTTCGGATAGTTTGAGTGGGAATTTTTTTAAATCCATTTTAACCGTAACCGCTTTTGGTCTCTCTAAAGACGTTTCCCATTCAAATTCCTTGTTAAAAAAGTTTGCTCCAAAGGTAACTGACTTTAATGCGTGAGGATTTATTCTGAATTTCCTTGTCGTTGAGTTTGAACGTTTCATTCTGTTGACCATCGGCAATTCCATCAACTGTTCAGATTCAAGGAGAAAGCGCCATTCTTTTTCATGTTTCCAACTTTTTGTCTTCAATGTTGTCATGTAAAGGACTGAAGTGTAATTGTTATTAACTGAAATTGGACTGAAGTCATCACTATAATTAATAGGAAATGGCCCATGAGCATTAAGTCCAAATTGATAATAGTCATATTCCAAACAAAAGCCAGCATGATTTGAATAGTAAGACCACATTAACTCATTCTTAACCGAAGAGGTTAGGCTTAGTATTCCAAGTTTTTCGAAAATCAAGTCTTTAAACAGATTCTTTGCTGACTTGATAAAGTGACTATATTGATTATTCTTTTGGCATTCAATTTCCATTTCAATTTGATGCATTGGGTAATCAGGATTACTAAAGTTGCCATGATTCATAAGGTTATAGATGAAGGAGGCGTTATCGAATTTTAATAACTCATAACTGCAATCTAAAGGGTCGTTTAATTGTTCTGGGTGTGAACCATACAAATAGAATTCAGTTAGGGCACTCAGTGAATTATCACTAACTGAATAATATTTGAAAAGTGTTTCGGGTAGCTTTTGAAGTTCTGGCTCTGATGGAATTATTGAATAACCAGTGTCTTCTTGGTAACTAAACTGCCATCTATTATTAGCAACATAGGTTTCTTTATCCATGTTGAAAATTAGCTTTACAATTCTCTAATTCAAAATGAAAAAAAAAACTTTACAGTGTATTTGTATGCAAATTGTATGCAAATAAAAAAGGGCCTTAAATCTTTTCGACTTAAAACCCTTGCTATTATTGTGGGAGTTGAGGGATTCGAACCCCCGACCCTCTGCTTGTAAGGCAGATGCTCTGAACCAACTGAGCTAAACTCCCAATCTTTCAATTTCCTCTTTGATAGCGGGGCCTGAGCCTTACGCTGTTCTTCAAAGGGAGTGCAAAGATAATATCGGTTCAGACAAAAGCAAGAGTCGTGAAAAATTTTCCGAAAAAAATATTCCGATGGCAAAAAATGGTTGAAATCAAATGCATAATGGGGCAGTTTCAATCTGCGAAATTGTGGGCTTCCTATGTATCTTCGCTGCATGAAATTTGGAACAAAAGCCTTGCATGCCGGTGTGCATCCCGATCCAACTACCGGCGCGATCATGACTCCCATTTATCAGACGTCAACCTATGTGCAGTCCGGCCCCGGACAACACAAAGGCTACGAATACAGTCGCACGCATAACCCTACCCGCACCCAGTTGCAGGATCAGTTGGCCGCATTGGAAAATGCCAAATATGGTTTGTGTTTCTCTACCGGTTTAGGTGCAATCGATGCGGTATGTAAACTTTTTGCTCCCGGAGACGAGATCATCGCAACAAATGATTTATACGGTGGCACTTTCCGAATCTTTACGAAGATGTATCAGCCATTTGGAATCAAATTCAAATTTGTGGATATGACCAAACCCGAATTGGTTGAGGCGGCCATTACCGATAAAACGAAATTGCTTTGGGCGGAAACTCCGACCAATCCAACCTTAAAAATAATTGATATTGCTGCTATGTCGGCCGTAGCCAAAAAGCACAATCTGCTGTTGGCGGTAGATAACACGTTTGCCTCTCCGTATCTTCAGAATCCAATGGATCAGGGAGCAGATATCATCATGCATTCCATCACCAAATACATTGCAGGCCATTCGGATGTGGTGATGGGCGCGTTGATTGTGAATGACGACGAATTGAAAACCCGTTTGGAATTCATCCAAAATTCCTCCGGTGCCACGCCTGGTCCTATGGATTGCTTCCTGGCGCTTCGGGGCATTAAAACGCTACATATCCGCATGCAGCGCCATTGCGAAAACGGAGCGAAAATCGCTCGGTACTTGAAAGATCATCCAAAAGTAGGACAGGTATTCTGGCCAGGGTTCACCGATCATCCAAATCATGAAGTGGCGAAAAAACAAATGCGCGATTTCGGCGGAATGATTTCTTTCGAATTAAAGGAAGATTCCGTAGAAGCAGCCATGAAACTGGCATCCTCTACTCATTTGTTTGCCTGTGCAGAATCTCTCGGTGGAGTAGAATCATTGCTTGGCCATCCTGCATCGATGACGCATGCAGCAATTCCAAAGGCAGAAAGAGAAAAGGCAGGCTTGCGCGATTCCTTGATTCGTTTGAGCGTGGGAATTGAAGATGTAGACGACCTGATTGCTGACCTGGAACAAGCGATTGGATGAGTACTTTAGGTCTTCTGGCCTTGACACTTGGTCCCGGGCTTTTTGTTCTGGGATGGATTTACATAAAAGACAAATACGAAAAGGAGCCGTTATCATTGCTCCTTTTTGCTTTTTTGGCGGGAGCAGTATCCGCTCTGCAGGTATTGCATGCCAGCGAATGGTGGGTGAGGCAGGGATTCGGAGTGTCTCCAACGAATGTAATTGCAACTGCTTTTTATGCCTTCGTTTCTGTTGGAGCAACTGAAGAAATATTCAAACTGCTGGTGGTATTGATATTTCTGTTCCCTAGAAAAGAATTCAATGAACCTTTCGATGGAATTGTTTATTGCACGGCCGTAGCCATGGGCTTTGCCACCGCCGAAAATCTATTATACGTCTATGTAAACAGCGACCCGTCGGAAGCCACCTGGATTGCACTAATGCGCATGTTTACTGCGGTGCCTGCTCATGCCACTTTTGCTATTCTCATGGGCTTTTTTATCGGCCATGCAAAATTTAATTCATACAGGAAAATGTACATTGGGCTTGGGTTTCTGACCGCATCATTGATGCATGGGGCGTATGATTTCTTTCTTTTTATTCAAAATATTCCGGGCATGTCTATCGGAGCGGCTCTTTCTTTGGTAATTGGTGTGCGGTATGCCCGCAAAGCAATAGCTTACAACCAGCTTGTTTCACCCTTCAATCCTCATGAACCGGAATAAGCTTAAAAATTTTCTGGATCAGAGGGTCGAATATTATGAACGTCCTGAATTTATTACCAATGACCCCGTTTCGGTGCCGCATCGTTTTTCGAAAAAACAAGATCAGGAAATCATGGGTTTATTTGCCGCGACACTGGCCTGGGGACAACGAACCACCATCATTCGAAATTGCCTGAAGCTCGCTGAATGGATGGATCACTCTCCTCATGAGTTTATCCTGCAGCACGAGGAAATAGAGAGAAGCCGCTTTTTGGGATTTGTTCATCGAACCTTCAATGATACCGATCTCCTGTATTTTCTTGAATACTTACAGCAATTCTATCGAAAACATGAAAGTCTGGAAGAAGCTTTTCTGGATGATGAGGGCGCTTTTCTATCAATTGAATCCTCTCTGATTCTTTTCCATCAGCGATTTTTCTCCCTGCCAGATGCACCACAACGCACGCAGAAACATGTGGCTAGCCCGGCCAAAAAAAGTGCCTGCAAGCGTTTGAACATGTTTCTGAGATGGATGGTTCGAAGTTCAGAAAATGGAGTGGACTTTGGCATCTGGAAGCATATTCCTGTTTCTCAATTGATTTGCCCATTGGATACCCATGTACACCGGGTAGCTTCGGGATTGGGGATGATAAATCGCAAACAAGCCGATTGGCAAACGGCGCTCGAACTCACCGGGTTCTTACGGGAATTGGACCCAATGGATCCGGTGAAATACGATTATGCCTTGTTCTCGTTGGGAGAGAATGAGGGGTATTGATTGGTGTAGGGTGGAGAGTGTAGGGTTGAGAGTTTAAGCTGTCTTGTCCTGGAATAGGTTGACAGTTAAGTTGTCTAATTACTCTTTCAAGCGGCATAGATTTCAGCAGGTTGTTCACGCCGGCTCCCACAATTCAATTTTGGTCCCCTCCGCATCCAGGATGTGAACGAACTTACCAAAGTCGTAGCTCACAATATCATCTAAGATTGTGATACCTTCTGCGCGAAGCTTCTCGACCAGCCCTTCAATGTTTTGTACCGTATAATTGATCATGAAATCTTTCCTGGATGGAGAAAAATAATCGCTTCCCTGTTTAAAGGGAGTCCATTGCAAAGATTGAACGGTATCCGGGTTGTCGATATTCCGTGTTTCGAAACCGACACTTCCCCAATCATTGGGTTCCATACCCAAATGCTTCGCATACCAGGCTCTTGATTTATCCGGGTCTTCAGAGAAGAAAAATATCCCTCCGATACCGGTTACTTTTGGGGGATTGTTGTTTGTGGCCATCGTTTACTGAATTGAATAAGGTAAAGATGACGAAAATTATTTAGAGGGTTTAGAGTTTTTAGAGTTTTTAGAGATTTTAGAGTCTTTGGACCAGATGGACTATTTAGAAAATCTGGACCAGATAATTGCTAAACGATAAACCACTAAACCCTTTCGGTGTCTGAAAAATTGTCTTTGGTAATCTCTACTCAGTACTCAAGTGCTTCAAAACCTCTTCCCTTCCATCAAATACCCTTGCACATAATCTTTCACTCCCTCTTCCAGGGAAGTAAATTCATATGGGTAGCCGATGCTTTTCAGTTTCCTCATATCGGCTTCGGTAAAATATTGGTATTTGTCGCGGATATCAATCGGCGTGTCGATGAACTCAATCACTGGTTCTTTTCCCAATGCGGCAAAAGTGGCATTGGCCAGATTGAGGAAGGTGCGGGCTTTGCCGGAACCTAAATTGTAAAGTCCGGAGTGCTTCCGGTTATTCATGAGCCAATAGCAGACTTCGATCACATCTTTTACATAGACAAAGTCGCGTTTTTGTCCGCCGTCGGGGTAGTCCGGGTTATGGGAACGGAAGAGTTTCATCTTTCCGGTATCACGAATTTGGTTGTAACCGTGAAATATCACAGAAGCCATGCGTCCTTTATGGTATTCATTCGGGCCGTATACATTGAAGAATTTCAATCCTGCCCAGAAATAGGGTTTTCTTTCCTGTTTCAAAGCCCAGATATCGAAATCATTTTTGGAATCACCATAAGGATTTAAAGGCTTGAGTTGGCCGACAAGTGATTCATCATCTTTATAACCCAATTCTCCAAGTCCGTAGGTGGCAGCAGAGGAAGCATAGACCAGGGGAAGACCATATTCCACGCATTTATTCCACATCTGTTTCGTATAGTTCAGATTGAGCTCGTTGAAAATGGAAACATCGAATTCGGTCGTATCCGTACGGGCGCCGATATGAAAGATGAATTGCACCTGATTCTCATTCACATCCAACCAGGAAAAGAATTCTTTCCGGTCGACTTTTTCCTTGTATATTTTTCCTTCCAGATTGGAATCTTTTTCAGTCTTTGAAAAATCATCTACCAATACCAAATCGAAGAAACGATCCTGGTTGAGTCGTTTAACCAAACAACTGCCAATAAATCCTGCGGCTCCTGTTACTACTATCATGATACTTCAGTGGCAAAGCTACGCGGAATGAAACAAAACAAAAAAAGGGGCCGAGGCCCCTTCTTCATTCTAAGTATAATTAGGAAAATTATTGCTTGATAAGTTTGGAGGTGGAATAGCTTCCATCAGCATATTGAATACGGATGATATAGCGACCCAATTCCAGATGATTGATACTAATCTCATTGCTTCCTGAAACCACCGGAACAGGTTCTCCTACCATTTGGCCCTGAAGATTATATATCTGCATGCTTCCTGCCTTTTCTGTTTGGAAGTAGACATGGTTTTGTGCCGGGTTCGGATAAAGGAGCGTAGTTTCCATTTTGGATGGGTTTTGTACACTCAACAAACTTGCGCTGCGGTAATCTACGTCTGCCACACCGGGTTGATCTGATTTCATCCGTATTCTGGCAGTGTAGTAACCCCCTTGGGTATTGTAGAAATTGTAGGAAACCTGATCATCCTCCTGGGTAGTAATTGGAAACCAGGAATTGAGCGTACTGCTGTATCCGGAAATTTCCGCTTTATAATAGATGTCTTGTTTCAGGCGGAGTGCCTCAATGCTGTCGATTGGGAGCATGATGGTTCCTTGTCCATCTACGAAGCTGGAAATTTGAATAAACAATTTCACCCGAACACTGTCGAATGGAGCACCAAAATCTGAGCCTGGATAGGTTTTGTCGGAATTTGTGGAATCAGACCATGCCATGCCATATTTCAAAGGGAAAATCAACATTCTTGGTTTGAAATTCGGGTCAATACCTGAACTGTCTCCGCCCATATCCACTGCTTTGACGTAATCTCCAGATACGTCGAGATGGGTATAGGTTGGTTGTTGATCGTCATCCTGAATTACCAGATTGCAATCGCTGTATTGATCGCCACCATTGCTGGCATCAGGAGCCAGAAATTTGGTAGTGTAACCTCCATTATCATCGAGGTTGCGTAAGTCCCAGTGCTGGCCTTTTCCTGCATCCAAAAATCCCGAAGGGGGAGTGAAGGAAGTATCGGTCTTGTACTGAAAACTTTGACCTGGGTAACTCATGTCTGGACGAAGAATTTCCACGTCCTTTGTTTGGGCAAAAGCATTGGATACAAATCCAACGATGCCTGCTGCAAGTAATATTCTTTTCATTTTCGTAATAGTGATGTACAAAGATGACGTAAGGAATGAAGAGAATGTTACTTAGTTCGACGAAAAAAATTTTTGCGTGGATGAAACGGTAGTTTTTTGTTTTGGAGTGTTTTGAGGAATTAGAGGAATTAGCATGTTTAAAGATTTTAGTGGGATTGGCGTCTTTAGCATTTTTGGTCTTTTCCCTGCCTGTTAACCACGATAAGCAGACACAGGTTATCTGACGTCTAAATCAAAACTCTTTCTTTACCTTTGCGCCTGCAACAACGGTAAACCTACAGGAATGGCTGAGAAACCTCACTTGCTTTACATTACCCGTAAAGAACATTTTAACGCGGCGCACAAGCTCTACAACCCGAATTGGACGGAAGAAGAGAACGATGCTGTATTTGGGAAATGTGCCAACAAAAACTGGCACGGTCACAATTTCAATCTTTATGTTACGGTAAAAGGGCATCCCAACCCGGATACCGGCTTTGTCATCGATCTGAAAATTTTAAAACGAATCATTGGCGACAAAGTGATTGAGAAACTGGACCACAGAAACCTCAATGAAGATGTTGATTTTATGCAGGGAAAGATGGCTTCCATCGAGAACCTCGCGGTAGAGATTTGGAAACAGATTGAGCCGGAACTGCACAACTGTCATCTGCATTGCATAAAATTGTACGAAACAGAAAGCAATTACGTGGAGTATTATGGCTAGCCCTTACGAACCAGACCCGAAACGCTTTTGGCGTATCTTTATCATTTCCATGGTCTTCATGGTACTAATGGCAATTCTCATCATCAAAAGAAGAGAAGAGAAGGAGAAATCCATGACTCCCAAGAAACCAAGCGTTCAAATAGATCAACATGAAAGCATACGTATTTCCGGGACAGGGTTCCCAATTCGTTGGGATGGGCAAGGATCTTTACGATCAACATGAGATAGCCCGCAAACTATTTAATCAGGCAGATGATATTCTGGGATTTTCTTTGAGCAAAGAAATGTTCGAAGGCACACCCGAGTCATTAAAAGAAACAAAAGTTACCCAACCCGCTATATTTTTACATTCAGTAGCCATGGCCAAAGTGATGGGAGATACATTTCGCCCCGACATGGTAGCCGGACATTCATTGGGAGAGTTTTCTGCTTTGGTAGCCAACAATACATTGTCGTTCGAAGATGCGCTGGTTCTTGTTTCCAAAAGAGCCATGGCCATGCAAAAAGCCTGTGAGATTGAACCTTCTACCATGGCAGCGGTTTTGGCGCTCGACGACCAAAAAGTTGAGGAAATATGTGCTTCGATCAATGGGGTGGTGGTAGCAGCGAATTATAATTGTCCCGGACAATTGGTTATTTCCGGAGCTATCGACGCAGTCAATGAAGCATGCGAAAAAATGAAGGAAGCAGGAGCTAAACGTGCACTGGTACTTCCCGTTGGTGGCGCTTTCCATTCTCCGTTAATGGAACCAGCCCGTCAGGAATTGGAAGCGGCAATACAAGCGACCCATTTTAGCACGCCTTCTTGTCCGGTCTATCAGAACGTTACCGCCTCTGCCGTTTCCGATCCGTCGGAAATCAAAGCGAATTTGGTTACTCAGCTCACTGCTCCGGTACGCTGGACGCAGTCTGTACAAGCCATGGTGAAAGATGGAGCAACCGAATTTATTGAAGTGGGTCCTGGAAAAGTATTGCAGGGCCTTGTGAAGAAAATTGCACCTGAAGTGGAAGCTTCCAGTGCGCTAATCTAGTTAAGATGATTACAAAAAGGCAGGTGGCCTGGGGGATGGGAATTGCAGTGGCGATTTCCATTCTGCTGCATCTGCCTTTTTTAAATTTACCACCCTACAGTCAGCATACCTGGCGACAATGTACAACCCTCACCGTTGCGGAAAATTTTTACGAGGAAGACATGAACATTTTCCTCCCACGCGTGAACCAGCGCTACGAAGGAAACGGTATTACCGGCTCCGAATTTCCGCTGTATGAATGGCTGATCGCAGCCACTTACCAGGTAACAGGTAAAGCCTGGTGGGTTCATCGGATATGGTCCTTTCTCTGGACGGTCTTGGGTGCCTGGGCCATTGCGCAGATCAGCAGGCGATGGTGGAAATCGCAGGCATCTGCACTGCTGGCATTTGTTTTCTATCTCTTTTCACCAGAGTTGTTTTACGATGGATGGATTGCCCTGCCTGATCCCATGGCGCTCGCTTTGGTACTTACTGGATTCTATTATTTTGATCGATGGTGGGAAACCAGAAAGGACCGGCTTCTCATCCCTTCCGCTTTCTTTTTTATCCTTGGCGGCACCATTAAGCTGCAGTATCTGGGCATCGGGTTTTTGGTCCTGGGCATGATTGTCAGGGATTGGAAAAATCTCCATCTGCGAATTTGGCTCCGACTTATTCTGTTTGGAGGCTTGGTGGCTTTGATACCGATTCAATGGTACCGGTATTCGGCAACACTCATTCAGATGAATGGTTTGTACGACTTCGGACTGGATACAAAGCCAGCAGAGAACCTGAGTCAGCTGCTTTATGTGTTGAAAAAGAATTTGCTGTCTGACCTGCCTGAATTACTCCTGGGCTATGTTGGAACAGCAGGATTCTTGTTTCTTGGATTTCTCTTTTTAAGAAAGGGCGCAGGACATAGACATCCTTTGTTTTGGCCGTTCTTGTTTTTCGTTCTGGGCTTTTGGGGCTATCATCTCATGGAAATTCAGGTGCTGGAACACCATCAATACTACATGCTACCTTACCTGATTTTGCTGGTGCCAGTAGCTGCCAGAGGAATTGATCTTTTGGCGCGCAATCAGTGGAAGTTTTTGGGATTATTTCTCGGACTGCAAATTATTCTCGCGACCGCCCGCATCCTGCCATCGCGTTTTGCCAATGACGACAAGATGATTCCGGATGCATTCTGGAATACAGAATCAAGAGAAGCTCTGCGGCGGGCTGTTCCTGACGATGCATTGATCATGACGGGACCTGACGAATCCATCACCATCAATCTTTTCTTTCTTCATAAAAAGGGATGGGGCTACAACAATAAATCCATGATCATGGATACACTTTATGGAAGTGGTAAGCCCAATATCGAAGACGCTATAAACCGTGGGTGCAAGTATTTGATTACCTCAGATTCGCATCAGGATTTGATGGATCTCGGCGTTCAGCCTTACCTCAAGGATCAGATTTATTATACAGATGGATTCAGTGTGTATGCGCTGAAACCTCGCGAAGAATAAATTCCACCCGTCGATTCATCTGCCGCCCATTTTCATTGCTATTGGATGATATGGGTAAACGACTACCCATACCAATCGCGGTGATTCTTTTCGCTGCTATGCCTTTTTGGATGAGGTATTCTTTTACGGATTGAGCCCGGTGCAGGGAAAGACTGTCGTTATAAGCGGCTTCCCCAAGCGAATCGGTATGCCCGGTTATTTCAATTAATACTTCCATCGGCAAAAGCACTGTTGCGAGTGAATCAAGAGCCGGAAAGCTTGTAGGTTTCAGTATGCTAAGGTCGAAATCGAAATAAATATTGTGAATACGGTAAGCCTGATTCAGTTGCAAACTCCGGAGTTTCTCTGAAGTGTCAGGAGAAGATTGACGAGCGAACCATTGCGGAATCATCGAAAAAAGTTGATTCATATTTCTGGGCAGGCTATCGCGACATGCACCATAAAAACTGTGGCGTCTGTTCAAGGTTTCCAGAATTTTCAATTGATCCTGACAATTGCATTTCACACCAGATACTGCCTGCAGATTGATAGAATGAATGGCCAGCAAGTCTTGCTTTCCATCGTTCTTATTGAATGGGCCCTTTTGTGGTAAACTCTGATCATCTGAATAAAAATTCCCAAGCACCAGGAAACGTTCGTTTCCCCTTGCACGATAATGTATCTCTGCCTTGTAGATTCCCGAACGAATCCAGCCTTTATTCAATGTGAAGAGCACTTGTGGCTCCCGGTCCAATAAGCTGTCAATCTCAAATTTTCGAAAACTTCCCGTCAGGCTATCTACCTGGTAAAAGACTTTTCTGGGAACGTGTATAAAACTATCCGAGAAGTAGACCCCAAGTTCTTGAAAAATCTGATCCGGAAAGCTGTATTCGATGCTCAGAATGTATTCTTTGCCGGCTTCTAACGGACAAAGCAATGGTCCCTGGATATAGCTGCGTTCGTTGAACTCCTTTTTGCCCATCATCTTAATATAAGCAGGCATGGGAATGGGGCGTTTGTATTTGTCGTATTGAAGCCGCTTGAAATTAAAGGTTCCACCGGAAGTAGTCCACCAGCCCATGGGAGCGCAGCTTACCCGGTATTCGCAACAAATATTCAGGTTCGAAAAATCAGTATTGGGCAGAAAACTCTGGCCAAGACTTAATAAAGGAAGAAGAAGAATTAGCCCGCTGAATAAGCGCATTAGAAATACAGGCTTATTTCAAAAGTTCGGTTAAAGATGGATTTAATGTTGGCCATGGGCGGACTCACCTCTTGAAGGCTGCGGGGAGCAGCATTGCCGGAATCGCGTGGGTAATCTGTGCCGGTAAAGTTACCGGCAATATTGGTAATCCCGTGTTTGTACCCAATGTATATCCCAACGTATTCCGTACTGATCATGTATCCAATACAGGCGCTCAATTCCCATTTTTTCAGAGGCATCTGCGTAAAATCCGGATAATAACCGTTGCGGATAAACAGTGCAGGTTTAACCAAATAGGATACATCCGGCCCGAACAGGAGAATATGTTTTTTCGCCTTGTCCAGAGAGATCATTCCCAACAAAGGCATCTCCATGTAAAACAAACCCAACCGAGTATAATACTCACCGGTATCTGCACTACTCCAGGGGAATTTGCTGCCCCGGTAACAGGCACCCAGTTCCAGATTCAGATCGAAGCGTTTGCCAAAGGCCATGCGGTAATAAATAGCACCTTCTACTCCAAGTTGAGCTTGTCCTTTGCGCATTTCAGGGGCTTTTAGCCAGTAGTCGCCAAAGCCAATACGAACCCCCAGCTTTTGAGGCCTTTTGTCGGGATCGCTTTCTTCGTCTCTGCGGTACTGCTGTGCAGACAATCCGCTGAACAGAAGACAAAATAACGTGAGAAGTACTAGTTTACGTTTCAAGACTTTTTCCTTTGAGAGCTTGGGAAATGCTCAAGTCCATCAGCCTTTCGGCAAATGGTCTTGTATATGCATTTAACTCATCAATAAGACTCAATATTATATCTTTATCGTTGCTTTCGAGAGAATTTTTTAAATCATTTACCAGCAATGAACTACGCTGAATCTCCTTGTCACTAAGCAAAGCCGCATTCTTTTCAAGGAATCTTTCCGTCAGATAGATGATTTGATTGGCCTCGTTTTTTGCCTCTAAAATCATGCGTGTTTGTACATCGCTTTCCGCATTTTTAAGAGATGACAAAAGCATTTCCTCCACTTCCTCATCGGTCAATCCATATTGAGGTTTCACTTCAATGTCCGTTTTAACAACGGAACGCTCTTCTAATGCTTCGACTTTTAAAATGCCGTCTGCATTGAGTATGAAATTCACTTGTATTTTCGGGAAGCCTGCAGGCATTGCAGGTATGCCCGATAGAATAAATTCAGCCAGTTTGCGGTTTTCACCCACAAGCTCCCGTTCACCCTGGTAGACACTGATTTTAAGATTGACTTGTCCATCGACAGAGGTAGTATAACTTTTCCCCACCTTGCTGGGTACCTTGCTATTTCTGGGAATAATCACATCCATCAATCCTCCGAGGGTTTCAATTCCAAGTGACAAGGGCGTAACATCGAGCAACAACAAATCTTTACGGTTACCGGCAAGAATGTCTGCTTCTACGGCTGCACCCAATGCCACTACTTCATCCGGATTCAACATATCGTTGATATGGATTCCGGGGAAATATGTTTTGACGGCATCTTTAACCACCTTGGATCGGGTAGACCCTCCAACCAAAACCACCTCATCTAATTCCCCCAATTGGAGGCCCGAGTCTTTGAGCGCTAATTCACAGGCCGCTTTCGTTCTATGCAATACCGGCTCGACACAAGAGCTTAATTCATCGAAACTCAATTCAAGGGTCCAATCATTACCGTCGAATGACAGTATAGCTGAATAGTTTGATTCACTACTCAGAGTTTTCTTCGCATCTTCTGCCATGAGCCGCAGAAGCTGTATTTGTCCGCCGGTCAGGGCAGGTAATTGGTATTTTTCTCTCCAGAAATCACAAATAGCTCGGTCAAAATCGTCTCCGCCCAGGTAGGTGTCGCCATGCGTCGAAAGCACTTCAAAAATTCCCTGGCTGATGCGTAAAATGGATACGTCGAATGTTCCGCCACCCAAATCATATACAGCCACATGTTTGGTCGCTTCTTTATCCAATCCAATGCCATAAGCCAGACTTGCCGCAGTGGGCTCATTCACTATACGAAGTACTTCTAAACCGGCCAATTTTCCGGCATCTCGGGTTGCCTGCCTTTGAGCGTCGTTGAAATAGGCGGGTACGGTAATCACTGCCTTTCTGACTTCTGTCCCCAATTCCTGCTCGGCACGGTATTTCAATTCTTTGAGGATAAAGGATGAAAGTTCAATTGGAGAATAGAAACGATCTCCCATGCGAATTTTCACCAAGGCATCCTGATCCTGGTCGATAATTTTATAGCTGAAATAATTCTCGTTGTCGCTTACATCATTGTACGATTTGCCCATCAGCCTTTTGACTGAATACACAGTTCTTTCCGGGGCGTCCACTAAAAAGTCCCGGGCGGCCTGCCCAACAATAACTTGTTCTGCATCCCCAAAATGAAGCAGCGATGGAACAATCACCGACTGTGCTTTTCCTTTCAAAGCTTTCGCTTTACCTGTTTCCTGATCAATGATTGCAACCAAAGAATTGGTTGTCCCTAAATCTATCCCAACAATGGGCTCTTCTTTCTGCAGGTTTCCGGATTTTAAATTAATGGAAATCTTTGCCATAACACTCTTTGAAATTGCGCCCGCAAAGCTAGGGAAATAAAAAAGAAGGGCCGGAATAGAAACCTGATTTACGGCAGGAATTTTGTTACCTTTGTAGAACGATTCTAAATAATATGGAGCCTACAAAACAAGAACTTGTTAATATATATGCGGAAGCAACTCCGAATCCGGAGACCATGAAATTTGTGGCGAACCTCATGATTCTTCCCAATGACAGTGCCGATTTCCAATCCAGAGAAGCTGCACTGCGCTCTCCAATGGCTACTGCGCTTTTTGAAAAACCTTATGTGAATGCGGTATTCATCATGAATAATTTTGTAACGGTAACGAAGCTTTCCACTTACGATTGGAGCGATATCATGCAAGAACTTCGGGAGTTTGTAAAAACTTATCTGGAGAGCAATGCACCGATCGTCAATCCGAGAGAAGAGAAACTCAGTCACGAAGAAGTGTCTGAGGTGGAACAGAAGATTAAAGAACTTCTGGATATGCATGTAAAGCCTGCCGTAGAAATGGATGGAGGAGCAATCAGCTTTAAAAGCTTTGATGAAGGTGTTGTGAAGGTTGTGTTGAAAGGCGCTTGCAGCGGTTGTCCTTCATCTACCATTACTTTGAAAGCAGGAATTGAAAACCTCCTGAAACGAATGGTCCCTGAAGTGGAAGCCGTTGAAGCAGAGGCAGAATAAACAGAGAGCTCATTTAAGAAAAAACGATAGGCCGGACATTGTTCCGGCTTTTTTTATGCTTAAAGACAGATAGGCATACATTGCAGGGTGTGTTAATCTGAAATAAAGCATGGTGTGCCAACCCGGCGTTTAGCTTATTAATTCAGGGTTACGACCATCGCTAAATGACAGAATTGTTGACTTCAAGCTGTAAGCACTTGACAATTTCTTAGTCTAGAACTTATCCTCCGGCACTATGAACAATTCTGAAATCAGATGATCGGCAATCAGGAATCCTTCTTCGTTCATATGAACCAGATCCTTGGACAGAACAAAGTACTTTTCCATCTCCGCTTGCTCCAGTTGTTTTTTAAGGTCATCAAACATTTGAGGACGAAAGAATTGTCCCATTTCATCTCGTGAAATACCTCCGGAGGTGCGCAAACGTGTCATCAGAAATTCATTGTATTGGTCGGAAGGGCGCAAAGATTCCCTTTCTTCGGGAAGAATGTTATCGTTCATCTGCCTCACATACGCCGCATTGTTCGCTACATTCCAATACCTTTCCTTTCCGTCGTAACCATGGGCGGATGGACCGATTCCCAGGTATGGCCGACCACTCCAATACGAGGAGTTATGCAAAGATGGATTTCCCACCTTGCAAAAATTACTGACTTCGTAATGATTCCATCCGCGTTCTTTCAGAAACTTCATGATATAGCGGTATTGATTTTCCGCTTGCCCTTCTTCCATGGCTTCCTGTCCTTTTTCCCGAATGGCGAAATCGAGGGCTGTACCCGGTTCTACAGTCATGCTATAAGTAGACAGATGATTGACACCAAAGGCTATCATCTTCTCCAGATTTTGATGAAGTTTCGCGTCGCTTAGTAAAGGGTAACCGAATATCAGGTCTGTATTGAATGACTTAAACCCGGCCTGTTTGGCGTCCCTCAAACATTGTTCTGCTTGTTCTGCATTGTGGCTTCGGTTCATCCATTCCAAATCTTCCTGGAAGAAGGATTGAATTCCGATGCTCAAGCGGTTTACACCAATCTTTCGAAGGGCATGAAGTTTTTCCGGACTGAGATCATCAGGATTGGCTTCGAGCGTGAATTCCTGAATTTCCTTTCCGAAACGCTTCCATATGGGTTTTAGAAGATCATCTATCTCTGAAGCATTGAGAAGACTGGGAGTACCACCTCCAAAATAGATACTCTGAATGGATTGCCAATTGCAATGGGCCAAACGGTGCTCCAGCTCAGCCTTCATGGCAGAAAGAACCTCACTTTTCAGCTTCAATGATGTTGAAAAGTGAAAGTCGCAATACGCACAGGCTTTGCTGCAAAATGGGATATGAAAATAAATTCCTGACAAAGCCAATATCTTTGGGGCAAATTTAACGAATGAACCGATTTACTTTGCTTGTATTCTTGCTGGCCTGGAATACCCTCGTGTCGGGGCAGGACAGCATGTTGCTGTCGCCCGGACTGGCAGATACAGGCATTTCATATAAATCGTCCTGGCAAAAGAAGCCATTTTATCGGGATACTCTGGCCAATGATTCGTTTCAAGCGCGGCATTTCTTCCATCAGGAATCGGTTTTCCTGCCTATGGAACCCTACCTGGACCGATTGGGGGAGCCGGTAATAAGAAAACATCTTTCTAACACATGGCGCTATAGTGTTATTCTTAGTTTGATGACATTCATTGGTTTGGTGCGTCTGCTCAGCCCGGGGGTGATTGTCATGTATTTCCGTTCTTTCCTCAAACCAAAATTGCTGGAGGAAGTGTTGGAAGACCAAAACTCTGAAATCAGCAGTATATCGATACTGATTAGCCTCATTACCTCGTTGATGTATGCGCTTCCCGCTCAGTGGATTCAATGGAGTTTAGGGAGAGAAATGACAGATTATCCATTTGCGGATTACCTGCTGATTGGACTATTCATCTTCTTTTTCATCGTTGCCCGTTTTGTATTGGCAAGTATAGTCGGTCGAATATTTGAGGCCCGGTATTATGTGGCTACCTCCATTTATACAAGTGTTTTTCTTAATTTTTTTCTGGCGGCATTATCCATTCCGGCCTTTTTAACCTTGATGTTAAATCAGTGGGTTCCGGATCTGAATCAGACCTTGTGGACGGTTTTCATTTCCATCGCCTTCATTACCTTATTGAAAATACTGCGCTCCCTTTCACAAGCAGCCGATAGTTTCCCCTATTCAAGGTTCTATTTAATTTTATATCTTTGCGCCTTGGAATTAGGCCCATGGTCATGGGTCTATATATTGTTGGAATACTAACCTGATAAAAAGAGAAGAGAGCCTTGAAAGTTAAAACAATCCTGGTATCCCAACCGCAACCAGAGGGAGCCAAAAGTCCGTTTTACGACCTGGCAGAAAAGTTGAACCTGAAAGTGGATTTTCGGCCTTTTATTCAGGTGGATGCAATCCCTGGTAAAGAATTCAGGAAAACAGAACGAATCAATTTCCTTGACCATACGGCAGTTATATTTAATTCACGAAATGCAGTGGATCATTTCTTCAGAGCCTGCGAGGAGCTGAAGATTGAGATGCCACCAGAAATGAAATACTTCTGTATCAATGAGGGAATGGCCTATTACCTCCAAAAATATATCGTGATGCGCAAGCGTAAGATATTTTATGGTAATGGTTCTGAGTCCGAATTACTGACCATCATTAAAAATCACTCCGGAGAAAATTATCTCTATCCATGCAGTGATATCCGTAAGCCCAGCATTCCTGATTTCCTGACGAAGAATAAAATTAAATTCAAGGAAGCGATTCTATACCGGACCGTGTCCGCTGATTTGTCTGATCTGGAAGAAGTATTCTATGATATCATTGTGTTCTACAGTCCTGCAGATATCAAGTCCTTGTTCGAGAATTTCCCTGATTTTAAGCAGAACAATACCAGAATAGCTGCCTGGGGTACTTCCACGGCCGCCGCAATTGATGAAGCAGACCTGAAACTGGACATTCCGGCGCCAACTTCTGACGCTCCCTCCATGACCATGGCCTTGGAGAATTACATTCTGCAGGCAAACAAGTAAGGGGTGTCCCGCAATATTGGGGAGAAAATGGTCGTTAACTTTTCGACAACTTGTGTTGTAATATTGTTAACAATACCTAATATTTGCGAATGACTAACCTCTAAAACTCACGCTGCATGCGAAAAAACTTTACGAAACTAATCGTTCTGGGCACTGTATTATTCTCTGTACACTCTTCTGCACAGCTGGATCCGTACTATACGCACTATATGCTGAACAAGCTGGCGTATAATCCTGCGGTGGCTGGTGAAAAAGACGCCATTTGCGTCAACGGACTTTCCCATCAGCAATGGTTGGGGCAGAAAGCGCAGGATGGAATATACAAACCTGGTGTTGGTCAGTGGAACGATCCGGTAAACCCGGCAACCAACAGCTTTAGCATCACGGCACCTATTCTGAATAATCAGGTAGGAGTGGGTTTTCAGGTTATTACCGATAAGCTGGGGTATACCAAAGACACATATTTTCGCGGGTCACTTTCCTATAAGTTTCGGATGGGACGCAAACTTCCCGATGGCTCAACGGATCAGACCCTCGCAATAGGAGCGGATTTTGGAATGATTCAAATTCAATTGGACGGTACAAAATACAATCCATTACAGTCAGGCGACCCTAAAATCCCTAGTAGTTTGGTGAGTGGAGGGAAGTTTGACATGGGTGCCGGATTATATTATACGCATCAAAGTTTGTTTGATGGATTTTATGCAGGTATATCCATGACTCATATTACGGCTCCGTCGGTAAATATTCCAACTGCCTTTAACCTTACTGCAAGCCGATACTTATATATGATTGCGGGCAGTCGCCATGATTTTGGAAATCTGGCCATCATGCCCAGCATTATGATAAAGTCACTCGGAGCCCCTACACAGGTTGACCTCGGAGTTCGGGCGATGCTGAACGACAAAATAGTGGGCGGAATCAATATCCGAAGCAGAGATGCCTTGAGTCTTTTGCTCGGTTACTATGTTCAACCGAACCTCTATGTGGGGTATTCTTATGACTTCACGGCCTTTTCAAAAGTCAATCAATACACCCATACAGGAACTCACGAGATATTTGCTAGTTATTGTTTCGACATTAACCCTAAGCCAGAAAAGACTTTAAGGCCTCGTTACAATGTCCGTTACCTGGAGGGCTATACCCTGTATTAATCGTGATTAGATTCCTCTTTACATATACTAATGCGGAAAAAGATTGCGTTATAGTTAACAAAGCCCAATATTGCTTTGCATTATTGGGTCAAAAGAATAAACTTGTAAATTCAATTCATATTGCTTGATATGAAAAACATAAAAAGTGTACTGTTAATAGTTTCCGTAATGACGTTGTTCGGATGTGGGTTGAACAACGATCGCGGTGAGCTTGTGGGAGTACGTGGACGGAGACCCTGGTTTCATCCACAGCCTCTTGGAACGGTGTATGTACCTACGGGTACCTACCATGCCGGCCAGGCGGATAATGACGTATTCCAAACACATATCTCACCGAATAAGCAGATTACGGTTACTTCCTTTTACATGGACGACACCGAAATCACAAACAACGAATACCGTCAGTTTGTGAACCACGTGATAGACTCCATGGCCCGTTATCTTATGGCCGAACCCTATATCATGGAAGATGAGTATGGCGACATGCACATCAACTACGATGAGGAAATTCCCTGGGGTTACGAAGATGAGAAAGAAAACATTGAAGACGCCCTGGCGCCTATTATGTTAAAGGAAAGCGAGCGTTACTACAAGAAACGCGCAATCGATACCCGTAAGCTCGTATATTACTATGAGTGGATTGATATCAAGGCCGCGGCTTTTGCAGATGAAGATGCAGATCGTTCTCAGTTTATCCGTCGCGAAAATGTGCGCGTGTATCCGGATACTTTGACTTTCGTTCGCGATTACGCTTACTCATTCAATGAGCCCATGACTCAGATGTACTTCTGGCATCCAAAATATGACAACTATCCTGTAGTAGGAGTAGACTGGGATCAGGCCAAAGCATTCTGCGCCTGGAGAACAGGTCACCTGAACGAATACTATGAGTCCATGGAGGAGCCAATCGTCAATCCTTTCCGCCTTCCAACGGAATACGAATGGGAATACGCAGCGCGTGGTGGACGGGATGGAAATATGTATCCATGGGGTGGTCCGTATACACGGAACTCCAAAGGATGTTTCCTTGCTAACTTCAAACCGGGTCGCGGAGATTACCAGGCCGATGGTGGTGTTTACCCTGTTCGTGCATACTCTTATTTCCCGAACGATTATGGTCTGTATAATATGGCTGGAAACGTGGCAGAGTGGACAAGTTCAGCTTACGATGACGAGTCGCATACATTTACAGATGACTTGAACTCAGACTATCAATTTGATGCCAATATTTATCCGGCAGAAGACAAGTATTTGAGTCGTCCAAACCCTGACTTACCTTACACGGCTCGCCGCAAAGTGATTCGTGGTGGATCCTGGAAAGATATTGCCTATTATATTCAAAACGGTACCCGTACTTATGAGTACCAGGATACAGCAAAATCTTACGTGGGCTTCCGTTGTGTAATGTCCTTCATGGGTAGATCTAACAAGGACCGCGAGCCTTAGGCCGTGGATCCTTGCTCAACTAGTAATCATTTCACATTAATATTTCACACATTTACTAACCCAAATTTTAATTTAACTTAACATGGCAAACTTTTTTGAAAGTAAAACGGGCAAGAAACTCATGGGAATGGCCTATGGTCTCGGTGCGGCAGTTGTAATTGTTGGTGCATTGTTCAAAATTATGCACTGGCCAGGTGCTAACACCATGCTCATTATCGGTATGGGTACAGAGGCTGTGATTTTCTGTATTTCTGCCTTCGAACCAATTCACCAGGAGGTAGACTGGTCATTGGTTTATCCTGAATTGGCAGGAATGGAACCAAACGAAAAGAAATCTGAAAACAAAGGAACTGTTTCACAACAGCTTGATAAAATGTTGGAAGAAGCAAAAGTTGGTCCTGAATTGATCAGCAGCTTGGGAAGCGGATTGAAAAGCTTGAGCGAAAACGTAAGAGGTATGTCTGATATCTCCAGCGCTACTGTAGCTACCAGCGAATACACGGAAAGTGTTCAAAAAGCTTCCAAGTCTTTGGAAGGAGTTTCTGCTTCTTACAACAAAGCAATGGACGCAATGAACTCACTTGCTGAAATTTCTTCTGGTACAAAAGAATACCAGTCGCAAGTTGAGCAAATCAGCAGCGAAATGAAAAAATTGGCTTCCAATATTTCCAGCTTGAACTCAGTGTACGGCAACATGCTGACTGCAATGGGTGGAAACAAAGCATAATCCACTGCATTATTTAACCTAAAAAGAAGAAAGGATTAAAAATGGCAGGAGGAGGTAAAATATCACCACGGCAGAAGATGATCAACATGATGTATCTCGTATTAACGGCGATGCTCGCGTTGAACGTTTCTGCAGAAATCTTGAAGGCTTTCTACCTTGTGGAAGAAAGCATGGTTAAGGCGGGTAAAAACATCGATGCAAAGAACGAAGACATCATGCGTGCTTTTGCAAAACAGATGAAAAATCAGCCAGAGAAAACAAAACCATTCTACGATAAAGCAAAGGATGCTGAGAAAATCACTGCAGATTTTGTTAAATATGTGGAAGATCTTAAACAAGAGATCATTACAGACGGAGGAAAGATCACCGATCAAAATGAAATACGTGATCCGGATGGTCAATTGGTACACAGAACGGATATTGAAACACATGCCTTTATTATGATCTCTCCTGAGGGACCGGAAAAAGGTAAGGAATTGCATGAAAAGGTAAATGCAACGCGCAATTCATTGTTGTCTGTGTTGAAGCCATTCAAACCATTGGCATCGGAAGCAAAACGTATTGATCAGCAAACTGATTTGCGGGCGGAGAATCCAGAAGGAACGGCAGCAACCTGGGAATCAGAATTGTTCGAACATTCACCTCAGGCAGCTGTTGTCACACTGTTAACAAAGATTCAGAACGACGCAAAAAACACAGAAGCAGAAGTGTTAACAGCGCTGTTCTCTGGTATCACCGCCGAAGATGTTTCTTTCGATATGTTGGTAGCTAAATTTATTCCAGACAAAGCTGCAGTTTCTGCAGGGGAAGAATTTACTGCTGATGTTATTCTGACGGCTTACGATTCCAAGCAAAACAATAAAGTGTTTATCAATGGCGAAGAATATCAAATGGAGAATGGTGTGGTTAAATATAAAAAATCAACATCTACTCCTGGGGACTATAAAATCAAAGGGTATATCGAAGTTAACTCCAAAGATGGAGTGAAGAAATACGACTTTGAAAAAGAATACTCCGTATTTAAAGGGGAGGCTTCAATCTCCGCCGATAAAATGAACGTATTGTACATTGGTTTGGATAACCCTATCACCATTGCGATTCCGGGTAAAAATCCAAATGATGTGAAGGCTTCATTGAGTGGAGCTGGCTCCCTGATTAACAAGGGTGGCGGTAAATATATTGCCAGAGTGAGCAAACGTGGCGATTGCAAAATCGTGGTGAGCGTAACCGAAAATGGCAAATCAAAAACATACCAATCACCATTCCGTGTTCGTTCTATCCCAAAACCAGAGGCTACCTTAGGAACCCTGGAAAGTGGAACACACTCCGCAGGTGCCATCAAAGCTCAACCGGGCGTATATGGAACCTTGGGCGAAGGTTTTGCATACGAAGGTGTGAAGTATTCCATTAACTCTTACCTGTTTGTATACTCTCCTAAAAGAGGGGATGCGATCATGGTTCAGGGACAAGGTACCGCATTGCCAGGCCAGGCGAGAAGTATTGTTGGAAGAATCAGAAGTGGCGACAGGATAATTATCGATAACATTCAGGCTACCGGCCCGGATGGAAAACGTAACCTTTCTCCGCTTGTAATTACATGTAGATAATCATGAAAGGATTAAGAATAGCATCATTGTTTGCTTTGGTTGCGCTGGCTGGTGCAGCATACGCGCAGCCTGATTACGATGCAACCGTTTACGAAGACTGGACTTACGAAAAGGCTGCTGTGAAACAGCGCAAAGCTGTACCGTATCCATATTTAAGAGAAGCGGATGTAGCATACAGCAAACGTATCTGGAGAACTATTGATACCCGCCAAAAGCAAAATCTGGTGATGAAATGGCCTAAAAGCCATTTCGGTAACATGATTTACAAAGCAGTAAATGATGGTATTCTTACTCCATATCGTTCCGATTCGTTGGTTTCAATCTATACTCCTGAGGAAGTTCTTGATTTGGGTGTATACAGAGAGAACCAACAAATCATCAATCCGGAAAATCCGGATGATCCGTATGATTTGATAGATACGGTCATTACTACTCCATTTGATCCACTCAAGATTGAGAAGTTCTATTTGATGGAAGATTGGATTTTTGACAAGAAGCATGCAGTATTTTTTGCAAGAATTATTGCCATTGCTCCGGCTTACCAGCCAATTGCAGGTGGAGTAGAATTACCTGAGCAGGCACTATTTTGGATATATTATCCGGAATTGAGGAGTGTAATGATTAACTGGGAATTGTTCAACCGTAGAAATGACGCAGCGCGCATATCCTATGATCATTGGTTTGAGTCGAGGATGTTCGCCAGCTATATCTACAAAGAATCGAATGAATACGATTACCGTTTAAAAGATTTTCCGGAGTTTGAAGACAATGGGATCGGACTTCTTCTGAAATCAGATGAAATCGAAAACAATCTCTTCATCATGGAACATGATCTTTGGGAATATTAACCATTCCTGATAAGAAAACTAAAAGCCCTGATTCTCCTTGAGAGTCAGGGTTTTTTTGTGTACGTACAATATCCTCAATGGGCTTTTCGTTTTTTAATTATAAACTAATCTGCTGAGAATCTGGGTACTGTGATTAATACATTCGCTTGACGTTCTCCGCTCTCCACTATGTAATTGCCTATGCCCTAAAGCTACTTTCACTAACCTAAATTCTATGACTGTAGCTAAAATAACTCCCAGGCAGAGGATGATCAACGTAATGTATCTCATCCTAACGGCGATGTTGGCACTCAACGTTTCCGCCGAAATCTTAAAAGCATTTTTTCTCATGGAAACCTCAATGGATCAAACCGGGGTCAACATGACAGCAAAAAATGATGAAATCCTTTCTGCATTTGACCGGCTTCTGATTACTCAGCCTGACCTGACGCGTCCTTATTATGACAAGGCCATGGAGGCTGAAAGACTAAATAATGAATTCAATCAATATGTAGAAAACCTGAAGAATATTTTGATTGATGAAACCGGTGGAAGGGAAGAGAGTGAAGATGGTTCTAAAACAGAGCTTGTGGGCAGAGATGATATTGAAAAGCATGCGAACTATTTGATCAATGAAGGAAAGGGCAAAGAATTGATGGATAAGATCAATAATACCCATGATCAGCTGTTGGCACTCCTGCCGAAGGAAGATGTGAAAAATGTTCGCAGCGATTTAAATGCACAGGATTATGGCACCCAATCATGGGCTTCCTTCCATTTTGAGCATAGTCCTTTAGCGGCCGTGGTTGCCATGATGTCCAAGATTCAAAATGATTGCAAAGTGACAACGAACGATGTTTTGCGAAATCTTTACCGGCATGTTGGTTCAAGCAGTCTGCCTATAGATAAGATTGAAGCCGCGGTGGTACCGAATTCGAGTTATTTGATGGCCGGTGATCAATTCAAAGCAGACATTTACTTAACGGCATTTTCCACCAAACAGAAACATGAGATTTATATCAATGGCGAGAAAGTGGCTGAGGAAAATGGAAAATTCACCTACAATGTACCGGCAGGAGGCCCTGGTGTACACACGGTGAATGGTGAAATCTGGGTACGGGAATCGGATTCACTGAGAAAATATCCCTTTACCACTTCGTATAATGTCTTCAATGGTGGGGCGAATATCTCGGCAGACAACACGAAGATTTTGTATACCAAATACGACAACCCACTAACTATCACGGTGCCGGGTGTGGCTCCATCCCATGTCAAAGCCGAAATTACCGGTGGTACATTGACCAAACGGGGAGAAAGTGAATATATCGCAAAATTGACCGGCACGGGTAAGGTTACTGTAAGGGTAATGGTCAAAGACGACTATGGAAACTGGAAGCCCATGGGCTCTGAAACTTTCCTGGTGCGCCGCGTTCCTAACCCGGAAATCAGCTTTGGAGCATTGGATGGAACAAAAACCTACAGCAAGCAGGCTATTCTGGCTCAAAACTTAATGGTAGCCGGACTTGGAGGGGTATATATCAGGGATTTACAGTATAAAGTGCTTTCCTCTGAGATGCGAATTGTTGACCCGAGAGGAAATATGAGCCGGATTTTTCATCTAACGGGGCAAAGAATAAGCCCGGAGGCCAGACAAGCATTGAATGCAATGGCCACTGGTTCCACCGTTTACTTCGACAATGTTATGGTGGATAAATTCCCGGATCAAATCTTTAGTCTCACCCTAAATACAAGAAGATGAAAAATTTAAGCATAGTTCTGTTCATGGTCATTCTCGCGACCCAGAAGAACCCAGTACTGGCCCAAACCGAGCCATATGACTTTTTTGAAACCACCGCTACCAGCTTGACAGGAAATGTCCAAACCTGGCTGGATGAATTTGATCCATATCGGATCAACTTTGAAGCGGTGCCCGAATATCCCAAAGCGGATATCCCAAAGCAGGTGATGTGGGAGTATCCTAATCTGCGCGAAGGCGATGTGAGCTGGATGACGCGCTATGAGCGAATTATCGACACTAGGCAAAAAATGAATATAGTGCTTCGCTATCCCAAATTGAGTGTCTTTGATTTGATGCTTAAATTGGCTCTGCAATCAGATGGCCCGAAAATGTACAGCGACCGGGATTTTAAACAGGAATTGAGCGATCAGGAAATGAAAGATCGTTTGACCTATGTTGAATATGTTGACGTGCCTGACACAATCAACGGAGGTACTATGACAGTGCCGGTCAAAGGGGCCGTGCCGTTTGAGTCTCTCGTAAAACTTCAGATCATGGAAGACTGGGTTTTTGATAATGTCCAGAGCCGAATGTATCCCAGGATTGTAGGCATAGCTATTGTATACAGACCTGTCGTGGCAGGAGGCTCGGTAGAGTTAAATGAGCAGCCTTTATTTTGGATGAAGTACAATGATATCCGTCCTTTCTTCGTTAATGCAGAAGTGTTCAACAAAAATTTGGCGCATCGAATCTCTATGGATCATTATTTTCAGGCACGTATGTTCGATTCTCAAATCATCAAGGAACCGAACGTGATGGATGCTCCCTTGAAATATTATCCGGAATTCGAAGACAATGGTTTGGCTGCTTTATTGAAGAGCGAAGAGATTAAAAATGACCTCTTTGTGATGGAACACGACCTCTGGGAATACTAATTATTTCATTGTTGGATTATAGGAGCCGGGAAATTTTTCCCGGCTTTTTTGTTTTTCCTGCCGCGGCCTCCCATTTTTGCCAAACTAATTTCAGAAGCATGAAACAAATCATCGAATGTGTACCCAATTTCAGTGAAGGGAACGACCTGAATATAATCAAGCAAATAACAGCGGAGATTGAGAAGGTTGAAGGAGTGAAACTTTTGGACGTGGATCCGGGTAAAGCAACCAATCGCACGGTTGTTACATTGGTTGGAGAACCCAAACAAGTGATTGAGGCGGCTTTTCAGGGAATTAAAAAAGCTTCTGAACTGATCGATATGAGCAAACATCAGGGCGAGCATCCGCGCATGGGTGCGACCGATGTATGTCCTTTGATTCCTGTCGCTGGCATCAGCATGGAGGAAACGGCTGAGTATGCAGTGAAACTTGCAAAGCGCGTAGGAGAAGAATTAGCAATTCCTGTGTATTTATATGAACAGGCACAACCCAATATGGAGCGCAGCAATCTTTCAGTGATTCGCGCGGGCGAATACGAAGGCTTCTTTAAGAAAATCAAAGAGCCGAAATGGAAACCCGACTTCGGTCCATCGGAATTTCCGGCGCGTTCGGGAGCAACTGTTATTGGTGCCCGCGAATTTCTGATTGCTTACAATATCAATCTCAACACAAAATCCACCCGCCTGGCAAATTCAGTGGCCTTTGATGTGCGCGAGGCAGGACGGGTAAAAAGAGCGGGTCATCCAGTATTGGGAGAGACTGTATTGGATGAAAATGGAGAACCCATTCGTATTCCGGGAAAGCTTAAGTCTACAAAAGCCATCGGCTGGTACATTGAGGAATATGGTGTGGCTCAGATTTCCATGAACCTGACCAATTACCTTATTACACCTGTTCACGTGGCCTTTGATGCCGTTTGCGAGTCTGCTCAAAGTCGCGGATTGCGGGTAACCGGATCCGAACTTGTTGGATTAATTCCGTTGAAAGCCATGCTCGATGCGGGGGAATATTTTCTGAAAAAACAGGGCCGTTCCTTGGGGGTAAGCGAGGATGAACTGATTCACATCGCTGTGAAATCTTTGGGGCTCGATGAATTGGCGCCCTTTGATCCAAACAAAAAGATCATAGAATATCAATTGAGAGATTCGGAAGATGAACACCTGATTTCAATGACCGCAAAACAACTGGCATACGAAACGGCTTCTGAAAGCCCGGCACCTGGTGGTGGATCCGTATCTGCCTATGCCGGTGCCCTGGGAACCGCACTCGGTACCATGGTTGCAAATTTGTCGGCAGGAAAAAGAGGTTGGGAGGATAAAACCGATTTCTTTTCTCAAAAAGCTACGGAAGGACAGCATATTCTCAAGAAAATGTTGGCTCAGGTGGATGAGGATACCCGGGCATTTAATGCAATCATGGAAAGTTTTGCCTTGCCAAAAGGGACGGATGAAGAAAAGGCCATTCGCTCGAATGCCATTAGAGAGGCAACAATCAATGCCTGCCGTGTGCCATTTGAAGTGATGAAAACGGCGCATGCTGTATTGCCAATGTTGGCTTCTATGATTCGCGAAGGAAATCCGAATTCGGTAACGGATGCCGGAGTAGGGGCCTTATGTGTACGCACTGCCGTTGCCGGAGCTTATTTGAATGTTAAAGTGAATGCAGGAGGACTTAAAGACAAGTCGGCGATACAATCGATATTGGATGAGGCTGAGACCATTTATCAGGATACGGAGAAAACAGTCGTGGAGCTTCAGAAGGAAGTTGAAGCGAAAATCTAAAGCATAAAAAAAGCCGGTATTAGCCGGCTTTTCTTTTAAATATCGGAACGGTAGAACATGGCTCTCCGTACATCAGACTTTTCACAAAGGGACTGAGTCTTCGGGTAATCTCCATATAGGCGTTTACCGGAATGGGTTTATCGAAGCACCCTTTAATTACCACCGGCTTCCCTTCAAACTCTTCCGGATGAAAATCCTTCATAGATTCTGCGAAAAGGTGACTCTCCAGGTCTTCCAAGTCGCCAAATACAAAGCCTTTCGCTGTATTACCAAGCTTTTGCGCAACGAGCATGTACGCCCAGGTTGGAACAATGGCATCGGCTGAGCAGATGACGGAAACATATTTCCCCTCGTAACTCGACCAATCGTGTGTTTTAACAAACTCACGAAAATCCTTCTCCCGCAATATCAATCCCTGAAAGAGCTGATTCTTCATATCAAATTGAACCCGTTCACCTTCCGGATAATACTCTTCCAGATTAATAGTTATTAAAGGACTACTTGCAACTCTGTTGATGATTTCTTCAGCCATAGTGCAAAGATAGCCAAACTGGAATGATTCTAAATAGAATCCGCATGATTGCCCTCATGTTCGGCCAAGCCGAGAGTGTGGAGCGGAGTGCGTTGTGAGTCAGAATTTAAGCGAGCAAAATCCACTGCGTCTTCGTTGCGCGTCAGCCTATTTTCTTAGTGTCTCCGCAACAAAATTTGAATGAGGAACATCAATGGTAGCTCCGGCTCCATTGCCAGGAATGAAGAAGCATAATTTACAAGTATGTTGTCAAATCAATCTACCTTACTCACTTTAATCGCATTGGTACGCGACTTTTTATGAATCGGCATGCTGGCTGTGTTGATGACAATATCATCTTTAAACACAAAATCATTTTCCCTCAATATTTCCAGTACATCATTAAAGGTTTCATCAGTGGAGGAATATTTATCGTAGAAGAAGCCACGCACTCCCCAAACAAGATTGAGGGTGTTGAGCAGGGGAAGATTATTAGTAAAAATGAAAATGTTGGCTTCCGGGCGGAAACTGGCAATTTTGAAACCAGTGTACCCTGAACGAGTCATGGAGACAATGGCCCTGGCCTTCAGGTGAGATGACATGCGAACGGCTGTAAAACAGACCTCATCCGAGAGGAAGGTTTCGGAGTTTTCGCTTGGTCTTTGACCTTTGTAATAAACATCTCCTCTCGATTCGACATTCCGAACGATGCGCTCCATGGCTTGCACAACTTTCAGCGGGTAGGCTCCTACCGAAGTTTCGGCACTTAGCATAACGGCATCCGCTCCATCCATTACCGCATTGGCCACATCATTTGCTTCTGCGCGTGTAGGTGTTGGACTCTGAATCATGCTTTCCATCATCTGGGTTGCAATGATGACGGGTTTGCTCGCAATAATGCATTTTTTCACTATTTCTTTTTGGATTATAGGAACCTCTTCCATCGGTAGTTCCACTCCCAAATCGCCACGAGCCACCATGATGCCGTCTGTTACGTCAAGGATTTCATCTATATTTTTGACCGCCTCCGGTTTTTCGATTTTAGCGATGATGCGGGAGTATGCATCCTGCTCTTTCATGATTTTTCTTAGCAGCCTGATGTCATCTGCTTTTCTTACAAAAGAAAGACCGACCCATTCCACTTCATTTTGCAAAGCGAATTCCAAATCGACGTAATCTTTCTCTGTCAATGCAGGGATGGATAAATCTGAGTTGGGAAGGTTAAAACCTTTTTTTGAGGAAAGAACTCCACCATGGATCACCCGTGCTTTTACGGTGTGATCATCTACAATTTCTTCGAAAACCAATTCCAGTTTTCCATCATCCAGCAAGACTTTTTCTCCAGGTTTTACATCTTTTGCCAGCTTATCATAGCTCACAAAAATCTTTTCGGCTGTGCCAATGCATTTTTCCGAAGTCAACAGGATTTCATTTCCACGTTTCAGTTCGATTGCATTGTTTTCAACCTCTCCGATGCGGAGTTTTGGACCCTGCAGGTCAAAAAGGATGCACACATTTGAGCGAAGCTCTGCATTGATTTTACGTACGTTTTCAATTACCTGAATATGATCTTCGTGCTTCCCATGCGAGCCATTGATCCGGCATACATCGACACCTGTTTCAATGATTTCTTTTAGGATTTCGTAAGAAGACGTGGCTGGTCCAATGGTTGCCACGATTTTTGTTTTGTTGAAATTCGATTTATAACTCACAGTTCGCTGAGATTTATTCTTGATTTAAGTGTTTCCGGTTTAACGTCGAAGTAATGCTGCATTCCAGGGATTTCTTTAAGTGTATTTAAAACACTAAGGTAATAGTTTCGTTCTATTTCTCCTTCAAGTTTCAAATAATAGTCTACCACTTTTTGTTCTGGAATTAAGAAGCCATTTCCAGATTTATTCCCCACCAGAATCCAACGCTGGTAAATATCCTCTTCATTGGTATTGCAATAGACCGGGAAATTGCTTTCTGCACTACCTTTCCTCAAAATAAGTTCCAAATCTTTATCCATCTTTAAAGGAATCTTAAACTTTTGCTCCAGCCACCACCCCAGGGTATATGCAGGCAATGTGTTGACCATGGCAATAAGCTTAAAATTGTAGTCGGGTTCTATTTCCAGTGTAGTCCTTTTCACCTCGAAGGCCTTATGCCCCGCGCAAGTTACAAGAATAGCCGGGAAAACTTTTTGTTTGTGATTTAGCGCTAAAAGGTTGTTATTTGCACCCAATAAAAAAACCGAACAAATGTCTGATATTTCATCTAGAGTAAAATCTATCATCATCGATAAACTCGGTGTTGAAGAAAGCGAAGTAACAACGGAGGCAAGCTTCACGAATGATTTGGGAGCTGACTCTTTAGACACCGTTGAATTGATTATGGAATTCGAAAAAGAATTCAATATTGCAATTCCGGACGACCAAGCTGAAAAAATCGGCACGGTAGGTCAAGCAATTTCCTATATCGAACAAAACGCGAAGTAATTAGGTATCCTGTATGCAACTTAGAAGAGTTGTTGTTACTGGTTTAGGTGCCCTTACACCAATAGGGAACAATGTTTCAGAATACTGGAACGGTCTCACTAATGGTGTAAGCGGCGCTAACTTGATTACCAAGTTTGATGCGAGTAAATTTCGTACTCAATTCGCCTGCGAGGTAAAAGATTTTGATGTACAGGATTACATCGACCGGAAAGAAGCCCGGAAGATGGATCCGTATACTCATTATGCTTTGGTAGTGGCTGAAGAAGCCGTAAAAGATGCGGGGATTGCTGAAGGGGTGGATCAAAATCGTGTTGGAGTGATTTGGGGATCAGGAATTGGAGGATTAAGAAGTTTTCTGGACGAGGCAATTAATTTTGCTCAGGGGGATGGAACTCCCCGATTCAATCCTTTCTTTATTCCAAAGATGATTTCTGATATTGCCGGGGGCTATATATCTATTAAATATGGTTTCCGCGGTCCGAATTTCACCACCGTTTCTGCTTGTGCATCTTCCAATAATGCCATTGTAGATGCCTTTAACTATATCCGTCTGGGAATGGCGGATGTGATTGTTTCCGGAGGCTCTGAAGCTTGTGTGAATGAAGCAGCCATGGGCGGCTTCAATGCCATGAAAGCCTTATCCGAAAGAAACGATGACTTCAAAACGGCGTCCCGGCCATTTGATTTGGACAGGGATGGTTTTGTATTGGGTGAAGGAGCTGCTTGCCTTGTATTGGAAGAATACGAACATGCGAAGGCACGTGGAGCAAAGATTTATGCAGAGCTTGCCGGTGGCGGACTCTCTGCTGATGCATACCATATCACGGCACCACATCCGGATGGATTGGGAGCCACGATGGTAATGCAAAATGCGCTGAAGGATGCAGGAATGGAAGCTTCTGATATTGACTATGTAAACGTACATGGCACCTCAACACCTTTGGGCGATATTAGTGAATCCAAGGCTATTCAAAATGTATTTGGCGAACAGGCTTACAAACTGAATATCAGCTCTACAAAGTCCATGACAGGCCATTTATTGGGTGCTGCCGGAGCTGTAGAGGCATTGGCGGGTATTCTGGCCATTCAAAATCAAGTTATCCCTCCAACGATCAATCACTTTACCGATGATCCTGAATTTGATCCGAAATTGAATTTCACATTCAATAAGGCACAACACAGAGAGGTTCGGGCAGTATTGAGCAATACCTTCGGTTTCGGAGGACATAATGTTTCTGTTATCTTCCGTAAAATCGATTAAAAGCCTTTGTTTTGAAATCGGCTATCCTGAATCGACTATTCGGCAAGAGCAATAAAACAACAAACCCCAAATTAAAAAATCTAAAACATTTACTGGGTTTTACGCCTGGTAATTATGCACTATACGAGCAGGCATTTCGTCATAATTCGTATGTTAATCAGCATCTTGCAGAGGAGGAGGGCGTGCTTAGCAATGAACGGCTCGAATACCTGGGAGATGCTGTGTTGGATTGCGTAGTAGCCGAGATACTTTTCCTAACCTATCCAAACAGAGGCGAGGGATTCCTTACAGAAACAAGAGCAAAGATCGTAAGTCGCGCTATGCTCGGAGAACTGGCTGTTAAAATGGGAATCGACGAGATGATTCAGTACGGCAAAGGGTTGGGCAACAACCGACAGGTAATGAGATCACTGAGCGGCAATGCCTTAGAGGCATTACTCGGTGCAATTTATTTGGATAAAGGCTATAGATTTACCCGTAAATACATTTTAAAGAAGGTACTTAAGAATTACCTGGATATTGACGAACTGGCAAATGTTGAGCTCAATTTCAAAAGCCGGCTGATTGAATGGTCGCAAAAGATGAAAAAGGAGGTAGCCTTTGAGATGGTTGAAGAAAAGCAAAAAGGAAGGGCTCGCACCTATGTGATGAGCGTGAAGGTGGATGGAGAGGAATTGGGCCGGGGCGAGGAATTTTCAAAGAAAAAAGCAGAACAGGAGGCAGCTAGAAAGGCTTGCCTCCAACTGAAAATAATTACATCATGAACGAAAAACGGATTGGATCAGCACTTATATCTGTCTTTTACAAAGACGGACTGGATGAAATTGCAAAGGAACTGCATGCCCAGGGAGTAAGCATTTATTCTACCGGGGGAACGCAAACCTATTTGGAGAATTTGAACATACCCTGCATTGCGGTGGAATCGGTGACGGGTTACCCATCTATTTTGGGTGGACGTGTTAAAACACTTCATCCATCCGTATTTGGAGGTATTCTAGGTCGTCGTTATGTGGAGAGTGATTTGCAGGAGATGAAGCAGTACGAAATTCCGGAATTGGATTTGGTTATTGTGGACCTCTATCCCTTTGAAGAAACGTTGGCAAACACGTCTGAAGAGGCTGCGATTATTGAAAAGATTGATATTGGCGGTCCATCCATGATTCGCGCTGCGGCGAAGAATTTCCGGGATTTGCTCGTGTTGGCTGATAAAAATGATTACCCCGCTCTACTCGCTTTGTTGAAGGAGCAAAAAGGAATGACGTATTTGGAGCAGCGCAAAGAATTTGCTGCCAAAGCGTTTGAGGTTGTGATGAATTACGACATCGCCATCAACAATTATTTTAATGGGGATGTGTTCCGTCCACTTCGCAACAAGAGAAGTCTGCGTTACGGAGAAAATCCGCATCAGGATTCTGGCTATTTCGGCGATCTCAGCGAGTTGTTCGACCAGTTAAACGGCAAAGAATTGTCTTATAACAACCTGGTAGATGTGGATGCAGCGCTGCAACTCATTGCCGAATTTTCTACCACCACTTTTGCTATTTTCAAGCATACCAATGTTTGTGGAATAGCACAAAGAGCTACGGTAAAAGATAGCTGGGATGCGGCATTGGCCGGAGATCCGGAGTCTGCATTCGGAGGAGTTCTGATAACCAATGAAAAAGTTGATGTGGCTACCGCGAATGCAATCAACGAAATCTTTTTCGAAGTTTTGATTGCTCCATCATACGAAGAGGAAGCTTTGCAACTATTGAAAAGCAAAAAAAACCGTATCATTCTTCTTCAGAAAAAGAATCTGGAACCCGGGATGCAATACCGTTCCATGCTCAATGGTACCCTGATACAGCGCAGCGATGTGGGTAATTATCAGGATTGGAAAGAAGTGGGTGCACGTACCTCATCGAAGGCAGAAAGAAGCGATCTTGAATTCGCCAATATTGTTTGCAAACACTTGAAATCAAATGCGATTGCATTGATTAAAAACAAACAATTGGTGGGAAAAGGCTGTGGACAAACCAGTCGGATCGATGCATTGCGCCATGCGGTTGATAAGGCGAAGCAATTTGAATTTGACCTTAAAGGTGCCGTGATGGCATCGGATGCATTCTTTCCTTTTGACGATTGCGTGAAACTCGGAGATGAGGCAGGAATCGTTGCCTTCATCCAACCGGGAGGTTCAATTCGCGATCAGGATTCGATCGATTATTGTGTTAAAAATGAATTGGTTATGGTGCTGACTGGTCAGCGTCATTTCCGCCACTAAACTTTCAGTGGTCGGTTTTGGCCTACCCAGTAGTTTACATCCATGGGGATTTCCTTTTAAATCGTGAAAAAAAATCCACGGGCAGTGGAATTAGATTGTAAACTATTGGTATTTTGCGGGAAATATAGGTAGACCTTCATTTTACTGGGGAACGGATAATGGGAATGTTCAATTTTTTGGTGCAGGAGTTGGCGATAGATTTGGGAACCGCCAACACGTTAATCATTCATAAAGACAAAGTAGTAGTGGATCAGCCGTCCATCATTGCGATTAACAGAACCACCAATCAGGTTATTGCTATTGGTCATCAGGCCATGCAAATGCACGGGAAAGTGCATGAAGACATCAAAACCATTCGTCCGCTTAAAGATGGTGTAATTGCTGATTTTAACGCAGCAGAGCAGATGATTCGTGGAATGATCCGCATGATCAATCCCGGTAAACGACTATTTTCCCCGCAGCTTCGGATGGTAATTTGTATCCCATCCGGAATTACAGAAGTAGAAAAACGTGCCGTTCGCGATTCGGCAGAGCGTGCAGGTTCCAAAGAAGTATACCTTATCCACGAGCCGATGGCGGCAGCTATCGGTATCGGTATCGATGTAAGTGAACCGATGGGTAACATGATCATCGACATAGGCGGCGGTACAACGGAAATTGCAGTTATAGCCCTGGGCGGTATTGTTTGCGATGAATCCATTCGTGTGGCTGGGGATGAATTTACCCTGGATATTCTGGAATACATGCGTCGTCAACACAACCTGTTGATTGGCGAGCGTTCGGCTGAAAGAATCAAGATTGAAGTGGGAGCGGCCTTGCCTGATTTGGATAATCCTCCGGAAGATTATGCAGTAAACGGTCGCGATCTCATGACAGGAATTCCGAAACAAATTACAGTTTCCTATTCAGAAATTGCATTGGCTCTGGATAAATCCATCTCTAAAATAGAAGAAGCCATCCTGCGTGCATTGGAATTGACGCCTCCCGAATTATCTGCTGATATTTATCAAACAGGTCTGTATCTGACTGGGGGTGGAGCTTTGCTGAGAGGATTGGATAAACGAATTTCAGCCAAAACAAAGTTGCCGGTTTATGTGGCCGATGATCCCCTTAGAGCAGTAGTGCGTGGTACAGGTATTGCGTTGAAAAACATCCATAATTTCAAATTCCTCATGACATGATTTAGAAGCACATGCGTAACCTAATTATTTTCATTCAGCGTTACTATGTCTTTTTTGTATTCCTGTTATTTTTTGCTTTCTCGGTTTTTATTCTCATAAGCAATAACCGCTATCAGCGTTCTGCATTCATTAATTCGGCGAACAATATTTCCGGGGAACTTTTCACCCTTGTGAGCGGAATCAGAGATTATTTCCATCTAAAAGATGAAAATGAAGCCTTGCTCGCCGAAAATGCCATGCTTAAAAACCGGATGCGCGATTCGTATTATGTGGATACGATTTCTGCCGTACAGGTGGATGATTCCATTTACAAGCAACAATACCAGTACATTGATGCGCAGGTAATAAACAATTCGGTCGATAAAAAATACAATTATATTACGCTCAATCGCGGCTCGCGGCATGGTGTGCGAAAGGATCAGGGAGTAATTTGCGATTCAGGGGTGGTAGGAGTGGTAGTAGAAGTTTCGGATCATTTCTGTACAGTAATGAGCCTCTTGAACAGAAATACCAAAATATCTCCAAAGATTGATACCTCAATCTATTTTGGAACGGTGATGTGGAATGGTGAATCCTTTAAACGGGCCCAACTGACTACGGTGAACCAGTTTGTTCCCGTGAATGTGGGTCAGAAAGTATACACTTCCGGATATACCGAATATTACCCCGAAAATATTCCTATCGGAACCATTGAGAGTATCCATCTGGAACCCGGCAATAATTTCTATGATATTGAACTTTCACTGGCGACAGATTTTACTCAATTGAGGTCTGTTTATATCGTCCAAAATCTCATGAAAGATGAAATATTAGGATTGGAAGAGGATACAAGAAAGGAGGATGAAAATGCTCCTTAGTATTATCAGGTATATCTTTCGATTCTTATTCCTCTTGTTGCTTCAGGTATTCGTGATTGGCAAATTGAATATTGACACTTTGATTCAGCCAAATATTCTGATTCTGTTTTTCATAACCCTGCCAATCAACATGAAGCCGTTCCCAACAATGCTGATAGCGTTTTTGGGAGGATTGATGCTCGACATGTTTAATAATTCAGCGGGCTTTAATAGCACCGCATTATTGACAATGTCTTTTGTGCGGATTTATTATATCCGGGCTTTTGCTCATATAGACGTGATTGAATCAGGGGTAGAGCCGGGACTTATTACCATGGGATATCGATGGTTTATTCTCTATGCAGCCATTATGTGCCTGAGTTATCATTTGCTTTATGCATTCATTGAAAGTTTCAGTTTTCGCTACATAATTCAAAATATCTTATCTGCTGTTTTGAGCGGAGCTGTCTCACTTAGCTTAATTTTGTTGTTCCAACTTTTGTTTTACCGGACGAGGAAGGGGGAATAATGGGAAACAGAAAGAGACAGTGGTTTTATTATATACTTTTTTCGTTGGTCGGAGTGGCCTTTATCGGAAGGCTGTTTTCGATACAGGTATTGGACGATCGATACAAAAGCCTGTCTAAGGATAACTTTCTGAAAAAGGTTGTTCAGTTTCCTCCCCGGGGATTGATATACGACCGGAGCGGGAAATTGCTGGTATACAACGATGCCACCTTCGATTTAATGGTTGTACCCCGGCAGGTAAAAGACCTGGATACTGCTGAGTTCTGTCGTCTTTTAAAGATTGACAAAGAATCCTTTAACCGGAAGATGGAAGCCTGTAAGGTCAATCCTTACAGAAGCTCCGTATTCGAAAAACAAATCTCGGCCCTGACTTATTCGCGATTTCAGGAACATCTGTTTGAATTTTCTGGCTTTTATGTGGAGGTTCGAACGGACCGAAGGTATAAGACGAAAAGTGCAGCACATATTCTTGGAAGCATTGGAGAGGTAAACGACCAAATCATCGCCAACTCAAATGGGTATTACCGGCAAGGTGAATACACGGGGATTTCCGGGATTGAAAGAAGCTACGAAGAATTGTTGCGAGGCACCAAAGGAGTGAAAAACATCATAGTCGATGTAAGAAACCGAACAGTGGGTCCATATTTCGATGGAGCATATGACACGGCCGCCATTACCGGTTCCAGCATCTATACGACTCTGGACGCTGATTTGCAGCATTACGGTGAGGCACTAATGGGTGGAAAAATTGGAAGTGTGGTGGCTATCGAGCCGGCCACGGGAGAAATACTCGCTCTGATTTCTTCACCATCTTATGATCCAAACCTGCTTATTGGCAGGGAGCGCGGAAATAATTTTGTTGAATTGATGCATGATCCGCTGAAGCCCATGTTCAACAGGCCCTTGAATGCACCCTATCCTCCTGGTTCTATTTTCAAAGCGATAAGTTCATTAATAGCTCAGCAAGAAGGGGTGTTGCATCCCGGCACCAGATATCCTTGCGGAGGTGGCTACCGGGTAGGAGGACATACTGTGAAATGCAGCCACGGACATCCGTCACCCTTGGAATTGCGGGGAGCCTTGATGCATTCCTGTAACCCATATTTCTGCTATGTTTTTCGCAGCATAGTGGATCAAAGAAAGTTCAGCACGTTCGAAGAGAGTTATAACAACTGGTACAAACACCTGCAATCATTTGGCATTGGAACTAAGTTAGGAATCGATCTGTACGGCGAAGCCAAAGGGATTCTGAAAAAATCGGATTACTACAACAGGATTTATGGAAAGGGAGGATGGAAAGGCTCAACCATCATCTCTCTGGCTATTGGTCAGGGAGAATTGGGTGTAACACCACTTCAAATGGCCAATGTAATGGCAATCATAGCCAACAGAGGATATTATATCACGCCTCATGTATTGAAATATGTTGACTCTTTGGGAAAGACAGGCCCTCGTTTTGAAAGCCATAATTGTTCAGTAGATCCGAAATATTTTCCAATTGTGATTGAAGGTATGGCAGATGTAGTGAAAAGTGGAACGGCGCGGGTGGCTCAAATAGACAGCGTTGAAGTATGTGGTAAAACCGGTACGGCTCAGAACCCTCATGGAAAAGACCATTCTATTTTCTTTGCCTTTGCCCCCAAAGAGAACCCCAAAATCGCCATTGCCGTGGTAGTAGAAAATTCAGGCTATGGCTCTCAATGGGCAGCCCCTATTGCCAGTTTAATGATAGAAAGGTATCTGTTCCCGGAAAGAGAGCAGATCAAAAGAAAGTATTTGGAAGACCGAATGCTTAATGCAGATTTAGTACACCAGAAAACGACAAATGAGCCGGTATCGCACTAAGGAATCCTTTGAAACTGGCGGATTGGACTGGTTAACCATTCTGCAATACCTGGCCATGGTACTATTTGGCTGGATGGCCATTTATTCTGCGGTATTCAACCCAAGCAATGCTAGTATGTTTGATTTAAGCCAGAGCTATGGACGTCAGATGATGTTTATTGGACTCAGCCTGGTGATAGGAATTGCCATACTGATTATTGATGCCAAGTTTTATTCAGCATTCGCTTATGGTTTCTATGGAATGGCAATTTTCCTTTGCATTGTCGTAATATTTATCGGGGCAGAAACAAAAGGTGCAAAATCCTGGTTTGCTATCGGTGGTTTTAAATTTCAACCGGTAGAGTTGGCAAAGTATGCCACTGCATTAACCCTGGCAAAATACCTGAGCAGATACGGCGTCAATTTTAAGGAACTGCGCGTCAAACTAATATCCTTTGGAATCATTGGATTACCCATGTTGTTGGTTCTCCTTCAAAACGATACAGGCTCGGCTTTGGTGTTTCTGGCATTTTTTCTGGTATTGTACAGGGAGGGATTGCCAAGTTGGATCATAGCATTGGGATTTCATGTGGCCATCTTGTTTATTCTGGCACTTCTGGTAGACAAAATATTAATCATCTATATCTTGTGCGGTATTGCGGCATTGTTGAGCATTTTTACCTGGAAGAACCGTCAGTTTTTGATCGTTATTATCGGAGCTTTGATTTTTTCTATCCTCGTTGTTGTATCGGTCGACTATGTGTTCAATGAAGTGCTGCAGGATCATCAAAGGGCCAGGATAAATGTACTTTTTGGAAAGGGCGGAGATGATTACAATGTTCGGCAGTCGAAAATTGCTATTGGATCCGGGGGCTTATTCGGACAAGGTTTTCTGAACGGAACCCAGACACGTTACGACTATGTTCCGGAACAATCTACAGATTTTATCTACTGCACTGTTGGGGAGGAATATGGTTTTATCGGGGCAGGAGGCGTGGTATTGATGTTTGTGATTCTGATGATTCGCCTGGTGCGCATTGCCGAGCGACAGAAGAATAAGTTCAGTCGGATTTATGCCTATAGCGTCGCTTGCATCTTATTTATTCATTTTACCATCAATATAGGCATGACCATAGGCTTAATGCCAGTGATAGGCATTCCATTGCCATTTTTCAGTTATGGCGGGTCGAGCCTGTTAGGATTCACCATACTTCTATTTACCCTGTTGAAGCTGGATTCCAACAGGGTAAATGAAATGCAGAGTCTGAATGATTAATTAATTGTTTTTCGCAGCGTATTCGGCAGAAGCTTTCACGAAACGAACGAACAATGGATGAGGGTTATCAACAGTAGAACGGTATTCCGGATGGAATTGAACTCCAACGAACCATGGATGTGAAGGAATCTCGACAATCTCAACCAAATGCGATTCAGGGTTGATACCCGTACAATTCATCCCTGCATTTTCAAATGCCTCTTTGTAATGGTTATTGAACTCGTAACGATGGCGATGGCGCTCATCGATTTTAGTTTTCCCATAGGCCTGATAGGCTTTGCTGCCTTTGCTCAGTTGACATGGATAGGCACCCAGACGCATGGTTCCTCCTTTTTTTGTGATGGATTTTTGTTCTTCCATCATGTCAATAACGGGGTTGCTTGTCTCCGGATTCATTTCAGTCGAAGCAGCATCGGGTAAATTCACCATATTCCTGGCGAACTCTACCACGGCGCATTGCATCCCCAGACAAATTCCGAAGAAAGGAATATTGTTTTCACGAACATATTTAATGGTAGCAATTTTCCCTTCAATCCCTCGTTCTCCAAAACCTGGCGCAACCAAAATGCCATCCATGCCCTTAATTTTGGCTTCTACATTGTCCTCATTCAACATTTCGGAATGGATATAATGCACTTTTACCTTGGTTTCATTTTCGGAGCCGGCATGAATGAATGCTTCAGCAATGGACTTATATGCATCGGGCAATTCCACATATTTTCCTACGATTCCAATATTGACTTCCTGTTTTGGATTTTTCAATCGCCATAGGAATTCTTTCCAACTTTCGAGATCCGGATCTACTTTCGAAGAAAGCTTCAAATGGGCCAGTACCACTTTATCGAGCTTTTCCTTTTGCATTTTCAATGGCACATCATAAATCGTTTCTACGTCAATGGATTCAATCACCGCAGTAGACTTGATATTACAGAAAAGAGCAATTTTTTTACGCAATTCAGTCCCCAATGCATGTTCGGTGCGACAAACCAGTACATCCGGCTGCACACCATATTCCAACATCGTTTTAACAGAGTGTTGGGTAGGCTTAGTTTTTAATTCTTTGGCCGCATTGAGGTAGGGCACCAGCGTCAGGTGAATTACCGCACATTCTTGTTCTTCTTTTTCCCAAATGATTTGACGAACGGCCTCAATGAAAGGCAGAGATTCTATGTCGCCAACTGTTCCGCCTAACTCGGTAATTACGATATCGTAATCGCCGGTATCTCCAAGCAATAATATTCTCCTTTTTATCTCATCTGTGATGTGAGGAACCACCTGAACCGTTTTTCCCAGATAATGTCCCTGGCGCTCGAGGTCAATAACAGTTTGATATATTCTACCCGTTGTTACATTGTTCGCCTGCGAGGTACGGATGCCCAGAAAACGCTCGTAGTGACCGAGGTCAAGATCTGTTTCGGCTCCATCGTCGGTTACGTAACATTCTCCGTGCTCGTATGGATTCATTGTGCCTGGATCCACATTGATATAGGGATCGAATTTCTGAATAGTGACACGATATCCTCTGGCTTGAAGAAGCTTTGCCAGTGAAGCTGAAATAATTCCTTTTCCGAGGGAAGAAGTAACCCCTCCCGTAACGAAAACATACTTGGTTTTTGACATGATGACCTTTGTTCGCCTACGGGACGCAAAGGTAGGGATTAATTGGGTCCTGTCGGGACTTGTGTATAATTAAAAATAAAAAGTTTCAGAGCTTCACGCCTCTTCTTTTATCGAAGCGGAATACCTTCCATTGAAGGCCGAAACTCATCCCGACGCTGTATTGATGTTGACTGATGGTGTAATAGTTCTGATAGGTAGAGACTAAGCTATAATTTAACTGAGGACCGGCTTGGACAGTCCAACGAGTATTGACACTATATTCCAGCAGAGCCTGAGCATGAGCCATTGCATTGTAGTTCCTCAGGAAATTCTTGTTTTCCACATAATGCTCTACACGGTAGTCGTATACCATGCTTTTTTGAGACAATAAATATCCGAGAGAAATACCGAGCCCGCTGCTTAAACTAAACCGGGAGTTTCCCAAAGGATTTTTCATATAAACCATGACAGGAACCTGCAAATAGTGGTAGCGATTGGTATAGCTGTTGGCGTTTCCGGGTGTGCGCATGTTGTTCGGGTTATAACCGTATTCAAGAGCCATGGCATCGTAAACCGGATTCTGACGCTTAGGACCTATGCCAATCACTTCACCAAATTGGCTATAAGTTACTCCAAAGGCCACAGAGAATTTGTTTGTAAAATGGTATCGGGCCATTACACTGGCATTGAAAGACGTAATGCCCTTATCCAGTTCGTTTTTCTTGTTTTCAAGTGGCTTGGCTTCATCAATCTTGGCATTTAAACTACGGTAGGCATAAACTGGAGTAAACGAAGCCTGAATGTTCCATCCATCTTTTGGAAGCAATGGAGTTTTTACCCGTTTTTTCAGAATCAGGTTTTCTTCTTTTTTATCAAGATTGATTCTCAAATTCTTCGGAGCTATTCCAATGGTTTTAGCTTGATCCAAATGCTCTTCCACGACTTTTTCGGGTCTGTTAAAAGAGGGCAGGCTCCTTGTATACTGGCTAATGTTCTTATCTGAAGAAATGTTCAACCGTTCTTCCCGGTTTTGAGATTTATCTAATTCTGCCGGAACCGGATTTACAGGCGTAGCGACAGATGCCGGAACCGGATTTGTAAAGAGAGAAGTAATCTCTTGATCGTCTTCTGCCCGTAATGATTCTTCACTGTTGAAATAAGTGCTGTAAACGAAGAATGCAATGACCAGAGCCAAACCACTTCCCAATCCGGTAAACTTCCATAAGCGTTTGGTGAAGATAGTTTCTTGCACACCCTGATCAATGCGAGACCAGCTTCCTGCGCTTGGCTGCATGGAAAATTCATTGGCTTTCTTAGCCAACTCTTCCTCAAAAGATCTATGGATGCGAAACTTTGACATTATTTGTTAAACCAAACGACTCGATCTTCTCCAATCGTTTAGCCAACAAGGCTTTAGCGCGGGTGTACTGAGATCGAGAACTGCTTTCATTAATTCCTAACATTTCCGCAATCTCCTTGTGCGAGTAGCCTTCGATTGCGTATAGATTTAAAACGGTTCGGTAACCATTTGGTAAATCTCTTACCATGTCAATTACCTCTCTACTGTACATGGACGCAATCACATCCCCCGAAGCTGCGGGAGTATATTCTGCATCATCTATATCGCATTCGTATTTCAGATTCTGGTATTTGCGGATGATGTTGATGGCAGTGTTGACGATAATACGCCGTAACCATCCTTCGAAGGATCCCTGGAATCGAAATGAATCCAGTTTAGAGAAGACCCGAATAAAACCTTCCTGAAGCATGTCTTCTGCTTCTTCTCTTGATGAGGCATACCGGAAACAAACCCCTAACATTTTTGGGGCGTACAACTCATACAATTTTTGCTGAGCTGCCCGATTCTGCTTGATGCAGGCTTTTATCAATGAGATTTCGTCACGCATGCGGACTGGTTTTGGTCGTTCCCTTTTATCCTAAGACGCTTGTCAATGCATTTTCGTTGTATCAAACGCAAAAACCTGACCCATGGTTGGATAGGAGGAAATTATTTTTTTGTAAAGAGAGTAAAAGCGTTGGAATAGCTGCGTCTTACTTTTCCTTTTTTTTCAATTTCATAAATTTCAAATCCAAAATTGTCTTTCGATAAGCGTGTTACATAAGTTCGCTTATTATTTTTTCTCCAAAAGCGGGTATAGGTAACTTTTTCTTTCCCGTCATCCTGCATTTCCCTCCGGATAACATATTTTAAATTGTTATGCGCATCGTAATGGCGGGATTCTGTCCAATGGAATTTGGGATTGTAATCGTACACTGAACGCAGGATGCGGCCCTTGCTATCTCTGATTTCCCGAATTTCCCGAAATGTACTGTCTGCTAATTCTTCCTTTCGCGTACACTGAGTGAGGGTATCTTTCTGCTTCTCTTTTAATAATGAATTTCCAATACCGCAATCATAACGAAAGGTTTTTTTTAGCTTCAAACTGTCAGTATAATAACGCACTTCCTTTTTGGTCATGTCACCATAATAATCGTACTCAATTCGACCTTTTAACTTTGCTTTTTTATACTCCCTCTGTTCAATAATTTGGTTGTTGTTATTATAGAAGTAGTGATAGCCCCAATACTGTTTCCCTTTTGAGCTCAAACTGGAGATGGAAGAAATGAGTGTATCATTATGATAGGCTATCTTCCAAGAATAAGAGGGTAGGGTTGATAATCCGGAATAATGACGTTTGGCAATTACCTGATGCAGCTCGTTGTAGTCGTATTCCAATCTGCTGTCAATTTTCCCGTTTTTTGAAAAATATTCTTCTCGAATAATTTGACCGTATTCGTTATAGAAGTAACGGGCTTTTATTCGAGATGAATTCAGTTGTCCATCCTTTTTATTTTCATGAATTACCAGGCTACGACTGGCAATCCCAGCTTTCATAGCCCTGTCTTTATCCTGATTCACCCAATTAATCAGACTGCGGTTAAAATCATGTGGATTTCCCAAATAGGATTGCCCGTTGGTTACAATGACGATGGATAGGAAAATAAGAGAGAATAGAATTTTTTGTTTCATGACAGCGTAACGTAACTGCCACTAAGTTAGTGTGTAAATATGAGAATCCATTTTATCGGATATTTGGGACTTGGCGAATCAAAGACAAATGGAAGATGACCTAAACAAAAAAAGACCGACAAATGCCGGTCTTTGGGTATCATCAAATTCTACTATTAAATCTCTCGATTCAGATCCCATTGTTCCAGGTAGTCGGCAACGCGACGAACGAACATGCCGCCCATTGCACCATCAACTACACGGTGGTCGTAGGAATGCGACAGGTACATGAAATGACGGATACCAATCAAGTCGCCTTGAGGAGTTTCAATCACTGCTGGTTTCTTCTTGATAGCGCCAACAGCCATAATGGCTACTTGTGGCTGGTTGATGATAGGGGTTCCCATCACGTTGCCAAAGCTTCCGACATTGGTCAGGGTATACGTGCCACCCTGAATTTCATCTGGATTCAACTTACCCGCACGAGCGCGATTGGCTAAATCATTTACCTCTTTGGTTATTCCCAGCAGGTTTTTACGGTCTGCATTTTTAATAACGGGAACGATGAGATTTCCGCTTGGGAGTGCGGCAGCCATTCCAATATTGATGTCTTTTCTTTTGATGATTTTATCTCCATCTACGGAAATATTAATCATTGGAAAATCCTTGATGGCTTTCGTAAGCGCTTCAATAAAGATGGGGGTGAAAGTCAGTTTTTCGCCCTCTTTTTTCAGGAATGCATCCTTCACTTTATCACGCCACATCACAATATTCGTCACGTCCGCTTCTACAAAAGAAGTGACGTGCGGAGAAGTATGCTTGGACATCACCATGTGTTCGGAGATGAGTTTGCGCATACGATCCATTTCGATGATTTCGTCGCCTGCATTTACAGATACTGCAGGAGCTTTGATTTCTTTGGCCGGAGCAGCTGGGGTAGATTTTACTTCCTGAGCTGGAACAGCTGGTGCAATTGGAGCAGCACCTCTGTTATTCACATAAGCCAGAATATCTTTTTTGGTTACACGACCTTCATTTCCAGAACCAGTGATTCCTTCTAGTTCAGTCATGCTGATGCCTTCAGTTCGGGCAATATTCAATACCAATGGGGAATAGAAACGACTTCCACCGCTAAGGTTAGCCGCTGCTGGAGCCGCAGTTTCCTGTGCGTCGCTTACCATTTTTTCAGCAACAACAGCCGGAGCTTTGTTTTCAACAGGCTCGGGGGCAGCAGGGGCACTCGCAGCTTCTGAACCCTCCAGTTCAATGATGGCTACGGGTTCACCAACTTTTACCACATCGTTTTCGCCGTACAACTTTTTCTTTAAGACACCGCCTTTTGGAGAAGGAACTTCAGAATCCACTTTATCAGTGGCAATTTCCAATACGGACTCATCTGCTTCGATGGTCTCACCTTCTTCCTTCAGCCAGCGAATTACAGTTGCTTCGGCAATACTTTCGCCCATTTTGGGCATGATCAATTGAAACTCAGCCATTCCTTAATTTTTTCGTATTAAACGGGGCTGCAAAAATGCAATTTTATTGGGTCATTTGAAAATATCTATGCGGGAAAGCTATTCGGCTTCCGGCAAATATCTCCGCAACATATCCAAAGCAAGGAAAGCTGATCTTTCAATTATTTGTTCTCTTCCTCCATGCAAATGATGGCATTTTGCCAGGGTTCCATTTGGACCTGAAACTGCAATCCATACAGTTCCCACGGGTTTTTCTTCGGTACCTCCATCAGGCCCGGCAATTCCGGAAGTAGCCATGGAATAGGTCGTTCCGATCTTATTTCGGACTCCTTCCGCCATTTCTGTGACCACTTCTTCGCTCACTGCGCCGAACTTTTCAAGATGATGAGCAGATACGCCAAGTGTGGATTCTTTGACTTCATTGGCATAGGATACAATACTTCCCTGGAAATAACGGCTGCTTCCTGAGATGGATGTAATCAGATGCGCAATGTATCCACCGGTGCAGCTTTCTGCTGTGGAAACGCTGGCATTCAATTCTATCAATCGTTTGCCGATAATCTCTTGTAAACTACCATCGCTGTCGGCAGCCAGAAATATTCCGATTTCCTTTTTAACCAGTTCCACTATGTCTTCCAGCTCTTTGTCCAGCTGGTCTGAATTGCTTCCTCTGCCGGTAAAGCGTAAGCGAACCGTGCTAAAATTCGGCAGGTAGGCCAGTCGGATATGAGCAGGGAGTCCGAGTTCAATTGTTTCGATTTTTTTACTCAGATAAGATTCTCCAATACCAGAAGTTAAGAGGGTACGATGCCGAATGACGGGCATTTGGAAATGCTCCTTCAGTCGTGGGATAACAAAAGTGCTTACCATGTTCTTCATCTCGTAGGGAACACCAGGAAGTGAGACGATTATTTGTCCTTTGTCTTCAAACCACATTCCCGGCGCAGTACCACGGTCGTTGTATATTGGCGTGCAATTTTCCGGAATCAGAGCCTGTTGTTCGTTGATATCGAGCATCGGTCGATTGAGTCGGGTAAACAATTGACGCACGTGGGCCAAGGCCGTTTCATCTACTTTTAGGCCTACGCCAAAATAATCTGCCAGAGTGTCTTTGGTAATGTCATCTCGTGTTGGGCCGAGGCCTCCTGTTAAGAGGATGATATCTGCTCTTTTCCGCGCGGCTTCGATGGCTTCCAGAATATGCTCCCGGTTATCCGAAACCGAAGTGATTTGTTTAATCTCGACTCCGGCAGGATTGAGATTTTGACCCAGCCAGGCAGAATTGGTATCGACCACCTGTCCGATGAGCAATTCGTCGCCAATGGTGATTATTTCTGCCAGTACCTGTTTCATGTCTGACAAATTTAATTGAGAAATTAACAATCTTGAAAATCACCTTTAGATTATCTGATTAAATTAACGGTTCCCTTCAATGGAGATTGCCGCCCGCTAATTTGAGATGAATATTGAATGATGTAAAAGTATACGCCGGATTCGCATATAGTGCCATTGTAAGTTCCATCCCATGTGTCGAATGCGTCTGTCGTTTCATAAATAAGTTGCCCCCAGCGATTGAAAATTTGCATTGAATACTTGTTTATAGGACAGTAGACTAATGGTCGAAATGTTTCATTCAAACCGTTTTTATCAGGAGTGAATGCATTAGGAATTAAAATACTACAGGAACAATCTATTAATTCTACACGAACACTATCTAACAACTCGCAGGTTTTTGATTTTATTTGGATAATATAAATTCCACTTGAATCAAATTGAATTTCAGGGCCTTTTATTCCGGTATTCCATGTATATGAATAGTCAGGATTGTAGTCGTCTATTTTAAATATTACGCCTGCACACTGATTTATTTTTGAACTGTCTATTGGATTGCTTAGTTTGATGATACTTGCTGTGATTTGCTTGGTTGTATGATGTGAAAATGCATAAAAGTTAGCAACAACAGAATAGTTGCTCTCATGTAGATATTTATGTTTTATTTGATTCCCTCTCTGGGTGCTCCCATCTCCCAACTCCCAAAGTACTGAGTCCATTTTTGGATCATAGACCTCAAATACCGTAGTATCATGAAGGCACAAACCGTCCATACCAATTTCGCAATTTATAAAATATACGGAGACAGTATCCGAGACAGAGCAACCAAACCCTTCTGCCTTCAGAATAATTGTATCTGTTTTAGCAATTGAAAGGGAAGTTGTAGTGTCCCCATTGCTCCATTTGTAACGAGTGAAAGCCTTGTTATTGACATCAATTAGATACTTTTCTTTTGAACAAATCAGAGTGTCCGGTCCTAAATCTGGTTTTGGAAGTCTGATAATATTGACAGGGATTAATTTGGGATGTTGAATTCCTTCCTTGAATAAAGATACGTAGACTTCAAATTGACCCGAGTCCGCGAATTGATACTTAATGGAAAGTTCATTCTTCGTTGTTAAAGTGTCATCCTGAAATTGCCAAAGGATAGAATCACCTGAGAAATTATTTAATTTAAATTCCGTGCTGTCGCCAAAGCATAAATTTTTAAATTCTATTTCACATTCAATGGTAAGCACTTCAATAGAATCAAGCTGCTTACACTTGCCATTTTCGACTGTTACTGAGTATTTCCCTGACTTTACTACTTCCAAGGTTGACGTAGTGTCTCCTGTATTCCATAAATACCCTGTCGCATTTGATTTAGATGCATCCAGAATTATGCTACTATTTACACACAGAAGTGTATCAGCTCCAATATCAAATGGATCTATATTATATATGGAAACGGGTTGGAGAAATGTGTCGGGAACACCAGATCTGTAATACACATACCGAATTGTATAGTTTCCAGAATTGGTGTAATAGTGTTTATACTTGTCATTATTAAAGGCCAGCTCGAAAATGCCATCACCCCAATCAAGTATGGCTGAATCAGCTTCCAGATTAAATAAATCAATTTGGGTTGAATCCCCAAGACAGAATCCTTTTGACCATATTTTGGGGCTAAATGTTGTACTTAACATATAGCGAGGTAATCCACCACGTGAGCTAATAGGTCCAGAAGTGTCAATATTGCAGGAAATACCCAATTTATCAGGATTATTAATTACGCTTATTCCTTTTTTAGGTGGACCAGAACCCAGATAAATTTTTTTATCAGGTCCAATTAATGCGGTACCGTAACCTGCGCTTTTTACAATCAATGTCGAATAGGTTGAATCCGAAATGTCAATTGTATTAGCAAATGATGTCGCTATTTGATAAATACTACCATAACTCCCTTTTTCAATCGCATAGATATACTTTCCTGAATACGAAAACTCTAAAAATGGAAAATCCACATTTTTAATTTTCCGAACATTTGAAACAGTTCCATTTGACGAATTGAAATCACAAATAGCGATAGATTGATTAAGGGCATTAGTAAATGCCAATATTTTACCATCACTGGAAAAAGTTATTGCGTTCCAATTATACGTGGCGGTCGGTATATTAGGGTTAATTCCAGTTGTATCAATCCAGTATTCCCGAATAATATTGCTTAAGCCATTTTGTGAAAGCTTATAGATAATTAAGTGCCCAGCTTGGGGGGTATAAAATGTCACCCAGATGAAGTTACTGGTCAAGTTTTTATACGATGCAATTAGGCTTTCTTTGTCAATAATCTCTTGAGTTACTCCTACTCGGACAAGCGAGTCATTTGAATTACCTGTAAACGCCAAATGCTGGTAACGGCTGGTGCCTTTTTCGTATAGAGTGTTACCAATTGAGTCAGTGACGGGATATGTGCCTGAGGAGAACACGAAATAATCATTTGTACCTGAAGGGAATGGGATGACATAATTATTTAAGATGGATGTATATTGGGTAGGTAGGAAAACTCCGTCTAATCTTTGATTTCTTCTCTTTCTGTTATGAATCGAAAACCCATTCGAGTACAATATTTCATTACCAAGTGAATCGCAAATAGTTGCTGGTATGTATGAAGGTGAATTAAAAGTACTCGAATCGGAAATGGTCAAAGGTTGATTATTGTGAAAATCAATACCCTGACCATTTCCAAAATACCATTTTTCGAATTCTTTCTGACCATTTCCTAAATGAGGGAATAGAAGCATTAAAACGAATAGGATTGGGATTCGAGACATGTTAACACATATTGAATTTGTAGTCAAGGACAACTAAAATGAAAGGTCCATATTCCTCCAGAATATGTTATATCTACCTGTGCATTATTTGATCCGCAAACGGTGATGTTGTAATACGTTATATGTGTAGTACTCCAAGTGGTAACAGGTCCCCATGGCTCTACTAGGGTTCCTGTATTTGGGTCCAATAGTTGAAAGCTTACTGGGCACTTACAAGGATCGTCACAAAATTGTAAACATGGAGCTACCCAAGGGTTTGAAGGAACTGGGGTATATCCTGGAATAACAAAGCCTGCCCCAAAAGTCCCATTACAATGTGGATATTGATAGCCCCAAATAAATTTAAAGGTGTCACAACCGAAACAATCTGGGTCAACTAGCACGTTTATTCGCGGACAGTTCGAACAATCAGAACCAGGAGGGGGGGGGGTAGGACAAGAAGTTTGCGCAGAAAGCATAAGTTGCCCCATAATCATGGTGAAAATTAATAGAGTTAATTTTTTCATATATTTCATATTTTGTTAAGTAAATATACGAATTTTTCCTTTAAGTAACCGCTTGACTTTTATTTAGATTATTTAACGATTATCAGGCAATAGTCTTTCTTGCCACGTTGTGCTAAAAGGTACTTATTTTGGAGTAAATCGGCGGTGTTTACTACCAATTCCGTATCGTCAACTTTGGCTTTGTTCAGCGAGACACCCCCGCCTTTTACCATTTTTCTGACTTCACCCCTGGAAGGGAAGAAATTCGTGTGGTCGGAGTAGAGCTCGGCAATCGGACAACCCGCCTCGAGGAGGGAACGGGAAATCTCTGCCTGAGGAACTCCTTCAAAAATATCAAGGAGGAGGCTTTCGTCTAAGGTTTTCAACTGCTCCGATGTATTTTTTCCAAACAGGACGGAGCTGGCATTTTTCGCTTGTTCCAAATCATCTGCTGAATGGATACGGGTTGTTAATTCTTCTGCCAAGGCATGCTGAACCGCCCGAGAATGGGGTGCTTCGCGCAACTCATTTTCTATGCGTTCAATTTCATCCTTGCCGCGCAGGGAGAAGATGCGAAACCAGTTCAAGGCATCCTCATCTGATACATTCAGCCAGAATTGGTAGAACTTATAAGGACTTGTTTTATTGCGGTCAAGCCAAACATTGCCCCCTTCGGATTTACCGAATTTGGTGCCATCTGCTTTCTTTACAAGTGGAGCGGTTAGTGCGTAGGCCTCTCCGCCGGTCATCCGGCGAATTAACTCCGTCCCGGTAGTGATATTGCCCCACTGATCTGAGCCACCCATCTGAAGGCGCACTCCAAATTCTCTGTACAGATGGACGAAGTCGTAGCCCTGAATTAACTGGTAGCTAAACTCGGTAAAAGACATGCCGTTTTCCAGCCGGTTTTTTACAGAGTCCTTTGCCATCATATAATTCACCGAGATGTGCTTGCCCACATCGCGGATGAAATTCAGAAAGCCAAGCTCTTTGAACCATTCATAGTTATTGACCAGCTCGGCACCATTGGGCTTGTCGCTGAAGTCAAGGAACTTTTGAAGCTGGGCCTTCTGGCATTCCAGATTATGGTTGATATCATCGATGGAAAGCAATTGCCTTTCCTGTGTTTTCCCGGAAGGGTCGCCCACCATACCTGTAGCGCCGCCAACCAGAGCTACCGGCTTATGCCCGGCTCTTTGTAAATGCACCAGGAGCATGATGGGTACCAAATTACCAATATGAAGGGAATCGGCTGTGGGGTCAAAGCCTACATAACCGGAAGTCATTTCTTTATTTAATTGTTCTTCCAGTCCCGGCGTTTGGTCATGAAGCAAATTCCTCCATTTCAGCTCCTCAATCAATGCATTTTTTGTCATGCGACAAATATAAAAAAGAAGCTATCAAAGCATTGGCGCTATATTTTTTTCTCTATTTTTTCAAACTATCCCGAATTTCCCTCAAGAGTTGTATGTCTTCGGGAGTAACAGCGGGCGCTGCTGGTTTTTCTTCCTCTTTTTTCTTCATTGAATTGATACTTCTGATGATCAGGAAGACGGAAAATGCAATGACCGTAAAGTTCACGATGGCCTGAATAAAATTTCCATAGAGCAGTAGTGGGGCGCCTGCTTCCTGCGCTGCACTTAGGGATTCATAAGATTTACCATCCAGCGCGACATAGAGACTGGTGAAGTTGATACCATTTAAAAGCTGCCCGATTGGCGGCATAATTACATCCTTTACCAGACTGGAAATGATTTTTCCAAACTCAGCTCCAATGATTAAGGCAACAGCCAAATCTACCACATTGCCTTTAACGGCAAATGTTTTGAATTCTTTTAATAGTCCCATAGGTCGTCATTTTTTAATGAAGATAGTGACTATTCAGTGATTTTTATACTGTTTAAATCCGATCGAATCCGGTATAAGCCTGCAAAGCTTTTGGAATACGAACTCCGTTCTCGTCCTGATGATTTTCGAGCAGGGAAGCAACAATTCGCGGTAGTGCCAGGGCAGATCCATTTAAAGTATGAACCAGTTCATTTTTTCCTTCATTGGGTTTAAACCGGCATTTCAGGCGATTGCTCTGAAAGCTTTCAAAATTAGAAACGGAGCTGACTTCCAACCAGCGTTGTTGTGCAGCACTCCATACTTCCATATCGTATGTCAAAGCAGAAGCAAACCCCATGTCGCCCCCGCATAAACGGAGCGCTCGGTAAGGTAGCTCCAGCTTTTGAAGCAGGCCTTGTACATATTGGCTCATTTTTTCCAATTCGTCGTATGAATTTTCCGGATGAGCAATATGGACAATCTCCACTTTGTCGAATTGGTGCAAACGATTTAATCCGCGAACATCCTTTCCATAACTCCCCGCTTCTCTTCTAAAACAAGGGGTATAGCCAACGTTTCTCAAAGGCAGTTCATTTTCTTTGAGGATTACATTGCGGTAGATATTCGTTATTGGAACTTCCGCTGTTGGAATCAGATAAATCTGGTCCTCATTCACATAATACATCTGACCTTCTTTGTCGGGAAGTTGTCCGGTTCCAAACCCAGAGTCCTCATTCACCACAATAGGGGGTTGTACCTCACGATAACCGGCTTTCAGTGCTTCATCCAAAAAGAAATTGATAAGGGCCCTTTGAAGTCTTGCGCCTTTTCCCAGATAGACAGGGAATCCGGCCCCGGTAATTTTTACACCCAATTCAAAGTCGATGAGATTGTACTTTTCTGCAATATCCCAATGGGGTACAGCACCAGCATAAAGTGTAGGCTTTTCGCCCCATTCCAAAACTACTTCATTATCTTCTGATGATTTGCCGGTTGGAACCGATGCATGCGGCATATTGGGAAGCTGAACCAATAAAGAATCGAGGTTTTTTCCGGCCTCATCAAGTGCAGATTCCAATGTTTTGATTTGATCTTTGGCAGCGGAACTTTTAACGCGCAGAACTTCTGCTTCTTCTTTTTTTCCCTGCTTAAAAAGCTCCCCAACCTGCTTCGACCATTGATTGCTTTCGGCCAAAAGATTGTCAAGCTGAAGTTGAGTTTTACGACGGTTCTCATCTGCACGGAGAATTTGGTCCACTTCATTTTGAACATTCAATCCTCTCTTTGCCAAACGGCTAATTACTTCTTCTTTGTTGTCGCGTATAAAAGCAATCTGAATCATAAGGGTATAAAGGGGCAAAGCTAAATAATTATGGTCTTGCTTAAAATCCCTCTGATAAAAATCAATTAGCTTTGTTTGATGGACCCCGAATGGTTACTATCTTACTGCTTGAGCAAAGAAGGGGTAGAGGAGACCTTCCCGTTCGATCAGCATATCTTGGTATTTAAGGTTTTGGGAAAAATATTTGCCCTAACTGACGTGCGGGATTTCTCCAGCATCAATTTGAAATGCCATCCCGAAAAAGCTATTCAGTTAAGGGAAGAGTTTCCTGCAGTTCAACCGGGTTTTCACATGAATAAGACCCATTGGAATACAGTGCATTTGGATGGGAGTATTTCCCTGGATCAATTAAAAGAATGGTTGGACGATTCCTATGATTTGGTATTGGGTTCAGTGCCAAAGAAAACCCGGAAAGAGGCCGGATTATAAAAACCGCGCCACCGTATCGAGCAGCAGGTTGCGGTTAATGGGTTTGGACAGATAAGCGTCAAAACCCGACTGAAGGTATTTTTCCTGATCTTCTTTCAGAGCATGCGCCGTTAAGGCGATGAAGTTTTTTCCCTTTTCCTGTGGCAAAACCTTGATTTTGTTCATTAAATCCACACCGTCTTCGTCTTCATTTCCCAAGGAAATATCGAGAATATACAAATCGATTGTATTGGAATGAATGGTCTGCAAAGCTTCTTCCTGGTTGCGAGCCAAAAGTACATGGTATTCGTTCTCCAGAAATTTGGAGATGACCAATGCATTGATCTTGTCATCCTCTACATAGAGTATTGTTTTCATGCAGATTTTTTCTTTTTTGGCTGGCTATTTTCCTTCAAAGGAATCCGCAAAGTAAAACAGCTTCCGGTATTTTTAGCACTTTTTACTGAAATGCTTCCTTTTAGTAAGGTTAAATATTTTTGTGTAATAGCTAATCCCAAACCGCTTCCCTCATATTTTCTGCTGCTTCCATTTAATTCCTGGCGGAAGGTATCAAAAACATAGGGGAGAAACTCTTCAGAAATGCCAACCCCGGAATCTTCAATTTCAATTATACAATCTTGTCCTTTTTTTGAGTGCTCTTCGAACAGACGTAGCGTGCAAGAACCTTCTTCTGTGAATTTTAATGCGTTTCCAACCAAATTAGTCATCACCTGCTGCAGCATAGTTTCATCTCCCATGCAAACAAGTTGGTTGATAGGTAATTCGCAAATGAGTTCCAATTCTTTTTTGGCAAAGGGGAGCTTAAAAATTTTGTAAGTGTCGCTGACGAGCTTATTCATGTCGACGGGAATCAGTTCAAGAGTGGCGTTTTCTGCTTCCAGTCGCGACAAATCTAAAATAGAGGTCAGGGTGTTCAGAAGGCGCATTCCTGAATCTTTCTGCAGATCGACATATTCTTTGATTTCATCCAAATCTTCGCTCATGGAGATTAATTCAGCCAGGCCCAATACACCGTTCAGGGGGGTTCGGATTTCGTGACTCATGTTGGCAAGGAAAGATGATTTGAGTTTCGCCAATTCTTCGGCACCCTCTTTTGCTTCTATTAACTTTTGTTCGAAATTTTGTTGTTCAGTGATATCATTCACTGTTACGATTACTGCATTTTTCCCCTTGTACTGGATACTTCCGGAATGACAATCCAGCCATTTGGTTTCGCCATTTTGAGTCAATGCCCTGATTTTATAGTGAAGTTGAGAAGTGTCTCCCTGTTTTCTTCTGGCCGCACGCTGCACTACATCCAGTCGGTCGTTGGAGTGGGCAAGAGTACTGATATCTTTCCCTAACAACTGATGAGATTTATATTCAAGCAGTTGAGCAAATTGGTTATTCGTAAAGATGATTTTTGTCCCTTCAAGGATAACAATTCCTGCCGATGTCGTGCGCAGTATGGTCTGGATGGTTTCCTGATTGCTTTTCAGGTTTTTCTCGAATTCTACCTGTTTGGTGATATCTCTGAAGTTGATGATGATGGCATTTATTTCTGAATCATCCAATCTTGAGATCCAGGCCGATTCCAGATGAATTAAATGGCCATTTGGGTCGGGAATACTTACATGAAGGGTGGCTCTTTTTTCCTTGCCTTCCAGTAATTTGTAGTACAAGCGAATTAGGCGGGTGCTGTATTGAGGCAATAAACGGATGGCTTGCATTTCCATCAACTCACCTGGGGTTTTTCCAAAGAATGAGGCAGAATGAGAGGAAGCGTAACGAATTCGGCCGTCGCGATTCAACAGGATAATGCTATCGTATCCGTTTTCTACGATACTTTTCCACTTTAACTCACTTGAAGCGAGTTCTTTTTGAGCAACGATTCGCTCCGTGATATTTCGAACAATATAGACTGCTGTATCCTGGCTGGATTTACTGATACGTGCTTCATAAAAATGCAGATGTCCAAATCGGTTTTTCCTTTCGTACTCGATGGTTTGAGTTCGACCGGTGCGCAATGCCACAAGAATCAATTGCCAGATTTTTTTCTTCAACTCATCCGATTCCGGCATGTCCCAGAAGGAAGAGCCAACGATTTGATCCAGGGGGCGGGGTAAATCTTTTTCATCAAAGGCACGGCAATCGAGGTAAATTCCTTCCTCATTGACTACATAAATCAAATCCGGGACAGCTGCAAGAATGTCTTCCATTTGCTGCATTCTCTGCCTGGAGCCTGTGCGGATTTCCCGGGCTATTTTGGGGTCGTCATGAATTGGCCATAACACATAACTGCGTCTGGTTTCTCCTTCCGATTCGAAATCATGAAATTGAAACCGAAAAACTTTTTTGCCAAGGTCCAGAAATTGAACAGTAGCAAGGGTGAGAATATTTACCAGAGATTTTGGTTCTTGTTTTTTCTCGTTACAAATCTCTTGGAAATAGTGGTTATACGACAGTAATTCACCGCCTGAATCAACGATAAAACCTGGTATCGGAAGCGCATCTAACTCACTACCAAGACCGGCATTTGTTTCATAATCACCCCTAAGCATAAAAAACAAATATACCGAATGGGGAGAGAACTAAAAATCAGTTACTTCATTTTCAAATACTTCAGAAATTCTTCTCTGGTGGTGGCATTTAAAAAAGCTCCTGAATATTCGGCGGTGAGGGTAGACGAGCTGGTATCTTTCACTCCTCTGGAAGCGACGCACATGTGCACGGCGTCAATTACCACAGCTACATCTTCTGTTTGCAACACTTCTTTTAATTCACTGGCAATTTGCATTGTCATTCTTTCCTGTACCTGGGGTCTCTTAGCAAAGTACTGCACCACCCGATTAATTTTTGACAGCCCTACCACCTTGCCACTGCTGATATAGGCCACATGAACTTTGCCAATAATGGGTACAAAATGGTGTTCGCAATTGCTGTAGAACTGAATATCCTTTTCTACCAGCATTTGCTTGTAGTTGAATTTATTCTCGAACAGGGTCACCTCGGGTTTATTTGAGGGATTCAGACCTGCGAAGACTTCCTCCACATACATTTTTGCAACTCTTTGAGGGGTACCTTTCAGGCTGTCGTCGGTAAGATCCAAGCCAAGCACGTGCATGATTTCGCGGAAATGCTTGGCAATCAGTTCGATTTTCAATTGATTATCCATCTCGAAGGCATCCTCGCGCAGTGGTGTTTCACTCGAGAAGCTAACATGATCATCTCCAACGGCGTCATCGTTATTCACCGGTATATTCAACGTAGTTTCGTTCAGTTTCATAAAGTAATACTGTCAGTTCTAAATTTTTTTCTGTCGGCAGTTTCTTTTTTATTCTTCTCCAAATAACTGCCGCAATATTCTCTGCTGTCGGTATCAGCGTCTGAAAATCCGGAACATCCAGATTTAAATTTTTATGGTCGAAAGGTTCTTCCACTTCCTCCCTGATAATTTTTTTCAGGTCCTTTAAATCCATCAGATAGCCAGACTCTTCGTCTACTTCTCCTTTCACCTTTACATGAAGCTCATAATTATGTCCATGATAGTTCGGTGAGTTACATAAACCGTAAAAGGAGTGATTTTGTTCATCAGACCAATTTGGATTGTGCAAGCGATGTGCCGCATTAAAGTGCGACTTCCTTCCAATACGTGTTCTCATTATCAACTTAACAGCGAATCCTTGCTTAAGGTTTTTATCATTTTGTTAAACATGCTGTTCATCCTTCAAATTTAATCGCTGTTGGATTTGCTCGACGAATTTACTGACTGCAAAGGTATTAAAACCGCAGCAATCTTTATCTCGTATATGCCTATGGATAAAAGCCATATCCAGCAGTAGTTTGATTAGACATCTGAAAATCAGCATGATAATCAAGTTTTTTCAATAATGTTTAACAAAAACAAAAAATAATTAAACAAAACAGACGGTAGATTCCCAATTTATCCTTTACTTTGTTTAACAAATTATTTAAAAAGTAAAACAATGACGCAGATGGAATTTAGTAAAGTGGTAGAAAGTGAATCATATCCCCTTCGCCATTTTGCCTTGCAGCTTACCAGAAATCCTGAAGACGCGAATGATTTGGTGCAGGAAACCATGCTGAAAGCGCTGACATACAGGAATCGATTTGAAGATGGAACAAACCTGAAAGGTTGGCTCTATACCATCATGAAGAATAGTTTTATCAATAACTACCGACGCATGGTGAAACGAAACACATTCATCGATACCAGCGACAATTCGTTTTACCTGGATCAATCTCCCGGTAAAGAAGAAAATGCAGGAGAACGCTACTTTATTAATCGGGATATTCACCGGGCCATAGACAAATTACCGGAGGACTTAAAAAGAACCTTCAAATTGAACCTGATGGGTTTCAAATACCATGAAATTGCAGAGGATCTCGGTATTCCAATTGGCACTGTGAAAACGAGAATTTTTGTCGCCAGAAGACAATTGCGCAAATACCTCCATGCGTACAGTGCCGAATTTGAAAATCAATAAACAGAAATGAGAAAAGCCTTAATTATCGGATCTGGATTCTCGGGATTGAGTACAGCCTGTTTTCTAGCCAAGGCGGGGTATAAGGTTGAGGTGCTCGAGAAAAACGAAGGGCCCGGAGGTCGCTGCAGAGTTTGGGAGTCGGAAGGCTTTCGTTTCGACATGGGTCCAAGTTGGTATTGGATGCCGGATGTATTTGAGCGCTTTTTTCAGCAGTTTGGAAAAAAGCCCGGCGATTATTTTACGCTTAAACGCCTGGATCCATCTTACCGCGTTTTTTTCGATCAGGAAACCTGGGACATTCCGGCAGGAACTGAAGCACTGGGACAATTGCTTGAAAAGTATGAAAGAGGGGCTGCAGAGAAACTCAATCTATTCCTGAAGGAAGCAAAGTATAAATACGAAACTGGAATGAAGAATCTGGTATACAAGCCTGGTCTTCATCTCTCAGAATTCATAGACCTTGATGTAGTAAAAGGGCTATTCCGGCTCGATTTACTCAAATCCATGTCTCAACATATCCGGAAATATTTTCATCATCCCAAGATTATTCAATTGCTTGAATTTCCCGTTTTATTTCTAGGGGCCAAGCCAAGCGAAACGCCGGCACTGTACAGTTTGATGAATTATGCTGACATCGAATTGGGCACCTGGTATCCTGAAGGAGGCATGTTCCGAATAGTTGAAGGGATGTATGCACTTGCTCAGGATCTTGGGGTTGCTTTTCGATTCGGTACAGAGGTACAGAAAGTTCATTCAGAAGGTAAACAGATTAAAAAAGTACAAACCAATCAGGGGATGATGGATGCAGATATTGTTATAAGTGGGGCGGACTACCATCATATGGAATCAAAAATTCTGGAGCCTTCTAAAAGAAATTATTCCGAAAAGTATTGGGAGAGCCGAACGATGGCTCCTTCTTCCCTGCTTTTCTATCTGGGATTGAATAAAAAGGTAGACGGCTTGCTTCATCACAACCTCTTTTTCGATGCCGATTTCGACCAGCACGCCTCTGATATATACGATACGGCGAAATGGCCAGAAGACCCATTATTCTATGTGTCTTGTACTTCCAAATCGGATTCAACGGTGGCTCCTGAAGGCATGGAAAATCTCTTTGTACTTATTCCTTTGGCGCCGGGTCTCGAAGACAGTGAGGAAATGAGAGAGAAGTTCTATCGGGTGGTGATGAAAAGGCTGGAAAGTCAATTGAAACAGTCGCTTCGAGATCATGTCATTCTGAAAAGAAGTTATGCCATGAAGGATTTTGTGAACGATTACCATTCGTTTAAAGGAAATGCTTACGGACTGGCAAACACCCTGCGTCAAACGGCCATCCTCAAACCCTCTCTAAAAAATAAAAAATTAGACAACCTGTACTATACCGGTCAACTGACTGTGCCGGGGCCAGGGGTTCCACCTTCCCTGATATCCGGGGAAGTGGTTAGTAAAGAAATAATCCATCATCATCCAATCTATAGTTATGAATAGAAGAACCAATAATGAAACAGACATGCACCTGTTTCAAAATGTTTGCGAGTCTTGCAGTGCCATGATTACGCGCGCTTACAGCACTTCATTTTCATTGGGCATCCTTGCTTTGGCCCCGGAAATGAGGGTGGCTATTCGAAACATCTATGGCTTCGTGCGTTTTGCAGATGAAATTGTCGACACTTTTCATTCGTACGACAAAAAATCTTTACTGAAACGATTCAAAGAAGATACATACCGGGCTATTGAAGAAGGGGTGAGCTTCAATCCGGTAATGCATGCTTTTCAACGGACGGTGCGCCAATATCGTATTGAGATCAAATTGATCGATGCGTTCCTGCACAGTATGGAGATGGATTTGAATTATAAAAATTACCAGGACGAAGGCTTTCAGGAGTATGTATATGGATCGGCTGAAGTTGTGGGCTTGATGTGCCTGAAAGTTTTTTGTGAAGGAGATCAAAGTAAATATGATGAGCTAAAAGATTCGGCCCGAGCCTTGGGTGCAGCTTTTCAAAAAATCAATTTTCTGCGTGACTTGAAAAGCGATTATCAGGATCGGGGAAGGCTCTATTTCCCTCAGGTGAAATTTTTCGAACACTTTGACCTTCAGGTTAAGAAACAGATTGAAATGGATATTGAAAAGGATTTCGAGAAGGCCTTGAATGGAATCAGAAAATTACCATCTGACAGCCGTTTCGGGGTTTATATAGCCTATATATATTTTTATCGCCTCCTTCAGAAGATTCACAAAATGGAACCGAAAAAAGTAATGCAGGAACGGATTCGCGTGAGTAATCCAGAAAAAATCGCCTTGTTTTTTTCCTCTTGGTTTAAATTTAGAATGAACCTTTTATGAGAGTAGCCATCATCTTCCTAACTGCCTGTCTGTTTTGGACAACACCTGAATTGGGAAATGTGAGAAGTGCTTTTAGTGAAGCCATTGAGAAGGAAGATAAGGCTGTTGCACTTGATGCATCACTCAAACAAATTACCAAAGAGGTTCCTGTAATTTATGCGTATAAAGGAGCAGTGCACTGTGTTCTGGCTAAATTCAGATTGAATCCGTATTCACAATTGGAACTGGTTCGTCAGGGTTCCGAATGCCTGGATGAAGCCGTTCGAGAAGCGCCAAACAATTTGGAAATAAGGTACCTTCGGTATTCTGTGGAATCTAATTTACCTGCGATACTTCCGTATCGAAAGCATATCGAACAGGACCGGGGAAGAATTTTATACGAGCTATCTGTTCATTCTAAGGAGATTGAACCCTGGTTGAGAAAAGAACTTGCGGCATATATGCTGAAAAATGCGCAAATTGACTCCCAAATTCGGAATCAATTGGAAGACCTGCTCAACTGATGTTTACTTACCTGTTAATCGATTTACTTATCATCGCCTTTCCGCTGGCACTGTCATTCGATAAGAAGGTTGCCTTTTACCAGCAATGGCGCTATATCTGGCAGGGGATACTTTTGAATATGTTGGTTTTCATCCCTTGGGATGCTGCTTTCAGTAAACTGGGTGTTTGGTCCTTTGAGGGAAAATATCTGTTGGGTTTGCACTGGATCCATCTTCCCTTGGAGGAATACTTCTTTTTTTTGGTGGTTCCTTATGCCGCCCTTTTTATCTATCGATGCCTCGAGGTCTATTTTCCGAAAGATTATCTGTTTCGCTGGCGCGCTCCTATTGCCTGGGCGATTATCTTTATTTGCCTGCTCATTTATTTGACGCATCCCGGAAAACTCTATACTGCCGTGAATTGCTTGTATCTGTCCTTTGCCTTATTGATAGTTTTGCTTTCGGGAAGAGGTGAGTTTCTTGGAAGGTTTTTCCTCTGTTACCTGATTCTGATAATCCCTTTCTTCATCTTCAACGGAGCACTAACTAATCTTCCTGTGGTTAAGTACAATGATGCAGAAAACATGGGCATTCGCCTGTTAAATATCCCAGTAGATGACTTTTTTTACAATATGGGAATGCTCCTGATACCTGTTGCAAACTATGTCCGAATCCGGAAATAAAAAAGCTCTGGTAATAGGGGCTGGTTTGTCGGGTTTAGCCGTGGCGGCAAGGCTTTCTTCCCTCGGTATTCAAGTGGATGTTTTCGAGAAGTCGGCTGATTTTGGTGGAAAAGCAGGTATACTCAATCAGGGTGGTTTCATCTTCGATACCGGCCCCAGCCTTTTTACACTGCCCGATTATGTAGATGAGGTTTTTCGCTATTGCGGAAAAAATCCGAGAGACTATTTCTCCTACACCCGTCTTTCTACGCTCACGCATTATTTCTGGGAGGATGGCTATCACCTCCAGGCGCCATCAGACATCCAATTATTTGCGAAAAGAGTTGAGGCGTCTGGCGCTGACTCTGCGGACGCAGTAAAAAAATTTCTTTCTCATTCAAAAAGAATCCATGAACTAACGGAAAAGGTGTTTATCCGTAAATCTTTGCATAAAGTCACAAATTATCTGGGTCGTGAAACTTTGAACGGCCTGCTGCACTTTCAGGAATTGGACACGGGAATCAGCATGGAGAAAGCCATCCGGAAGTACTTTAAAGATCCGCATATAATACAGCTGTTTATGCGCTATGCCACCTACAATGGTTCCAATCCGTACAAAGCTCCGGGAACGCTCAATGTGATTCCGCATCTTGAATTTGGACTGGGCGCCTATATGCCTGAGAAGGGAATACGTGCCATTCCGGAAGCATTGTATGCATTATGCAGGGATTTGGGTGTCATCTTCCATTTTAATTCGGAAGTCGAGCGAATCGAAACAAGAAAATCGAATGTTTCAGGACTTCGCGTCAATGGGCAAAGTATCTCAGCTGATTATGTAGTTTGCAATGCCGACATTCACACAGCTTATCCAAAACTGCTTCCGGATGTTCAGATGCCGAAAGCAAACAGGAAACAGGAGCAATCTTCGTCGGCATTTATCTTTTATTGGGGAATGGACGCTGTATTCGATACATTGGACGTTCATAACATCTTTTTTAGCCGGAATTACCAGCAGGAATTCAATTCGCTTTTTGAAGATTTAAAGATGGATGAGGACCCCACAGTCTATATCCATATTTCTTCCAAAGTTTGTCCGGAACATGCGCCGCCAGGAAAAGAAAATTGGTTTGTCATGGTGAATGCGCCTCAGCATCGCGGACAGGATTGGATAAAGATTAAGGAACAATTGCGCAAAACCATTCTTCGTAAAGTGGGGTCTGTTCTGAATAAGGATTTGGCGCCATTGATAGTAAATGAATCCTGGACGAGCCCGGAAGATATTGAGCGAAAAACTGCCAGCTTCAGAGGCTCCTTATATGGGCCTTCGAGCAATAGTCGTTTTGCCGCATTTCTACGTCATCCGAATTTTCACAAGAAGTATAAAAACTTGTATTTCTGCGGTGGCTCGGTTCACCCGGGTGGTGGAATTCCATTGGTTATGGCATCGGCAGAAATCGTTAGCCATTTGCTAATTCAAGATTGAAAGCTATAACTTCGCGCCATCTTAGGGGTGCTGGATTTTAAATCTGGCTGAGATAATACCCTTGACAATTTCGGTTGTCGATACCTGATCGGGATAATGCCCGCGAAGGGAAAGGATGGGTTAACAATTTTGGCGGGCTTCAACCCCTGAAGTGCGTTTGTTATACCTTATTATCAAACATTTATGCGTTATTTAATTTTGGTTGTGAGTTTATTCACCACCATTTCGGCCTGGTCTCAATTCACCGTCTCGGGTCGGCTGCTCAATGAGCAAAATCAGGAGGGAATCGAAGATGCTTACCTCACTCTATTTTCTGGCGATTCCTTAATTGGCCAGGGAACTTCCAACAAACTGGGTTACTTTCAGATTGAAGCCAGCAGCAAGGTGAACCTGACTTTGTTCATCTCTCATGTGGCATTTCAAAACACCAGTCGCCACCTTTCATCCGACACCTTGAAAGGACTTAATTTCTCGCTGACACCCATTGTGGCAATCAACGATGAAGCAGTGGTGAAGGCGACCCGAATGGGCAAGGACCTTCCGGGTACCCACACGGACATTTCCAAAAAGGAAATCCAGCAAAGTAACCTGGGGCAGGACATGCCTTATTTATTGAACCAGGTTCCTGGGACAGTGGTCAATTCGGATGCGGGAGCTGGTGTAGGGTATACCGGCATGCGCATTCGGGGAGTGGATGCCACCCGGATCAACGTAACCATTAATGGTATTCCCGTGAATGATGCAGAGTCTCAGGGGACCTATTGGGTAGACATGCCCGATTTGGCTACCAGTGTCCAGAGTATTCAGGTACAAAGAGGGGTGGGTACTTCTACCAATGGCGCTGCGGCATTTGGCGCGACCATCAATCTCCAAACCAATACGGTTAGAAAAGACCCCTACAGTGAGGTGACTTATTCGCTGGGATTCTTGCAAAACAACTGGACCAATCCAAATAAACCGAATTCCTGGAACCTGAATACGCAAAAAAGAAACCTGGTATTTGGAACGGGCTTGATGAAAAATGGTTGGGCGTTCGAAGGCCGTGTGTCGCAAATCAAAAGCAATGGTTTCATTGATCGGTCCAGCTCCAATCTGCAGTCGTATTTCATGTCGGCTGCGCATTACGGGAAAAAGAGTGTGTTCAAAGTCAATGTTTTCGGAGGAAAAGAAATTACCTACCAGGCTTGGAATGGTATTCCAAAACCCAAGGTTGAAGGCGACGCACAGGGATTGAAACACTATTATGAGTTGGGCGCGGATGACTCAACATTATTGGCTAACTCAGGTAACCGAACCTACAATGCCTATACCTATAATAATGAGATTGATCATTACCAACAGAATCATGTCCAAGTCCATTATTCCTATCAATTCAACAAATACTGGAACGCGAATATTTCCTTCCACTCCACTCTTGGAAAGGGCTATTATGAGCAATACAAGAAAGATCAAAACCTGGTAGATTATGGTTTGAACCCAGTCATTTTAGGAAGCGATACACAAACTACCACGGATCTCATCCGCAGAAGATGGTTGGATAACACCTTTACCGGATTGGTGTATTCTGCCAATTATTCGAAAAAGAAATTGAACCTCATCTTCGGTGGAGCGTACAATGTATACATGGGCAAGCATTATGGAGAAATCATCTGGGCAAGATTCGCTTCGAACAGCGAAATCCGTCAGCATTACTACGATAACGATGCATATAAATCAGATGCAAATGTCTATGCAAAAGCAGCGTATCAATTCACAACTAGACTCAGTGGGTTTGTCGATTTGCAATACCGACACATCTACTACTCGTTTTTAGGCTACAATAACAATGGAAGCAATGTAACAGAGGATGTTAATTACAATTTCTTCAATCCGAAATTTGGAGGGCAGTTTTTAATCAACCGATTCCAAAAGATTTACGCCACTTTTAGTCGGGCACACCGGGAGCCAATCCGCGCGGATTTCACAAACAGCACGCCTGAAACACGTCCTCGTCCGGAAACACTCAACGATATAGAAATTGGTTGGAATTTCCAGAATAGAAAGAACCGTATTCAGGTGGTGGCCTATCATATGCAATACAAGGATCAGTTGATATTGACGGGTAAGATCAATAATGTTGGAGCCTATACGCATGTCAATGTTCCAAATAGTTTCCGTCAGGGAATTGAAGTGGAATACGCAAGAAACTTGTCCTCCTGGCTGCAATGGAATGCAACGCTGGCGTTGAGCAGAAATAAAGTAAAAGCATTCACAGAATATGTAGATGAATACGACTCAAGCTGGAATTATCTGGGACAAAAACAGAATCAATACAAAAACACCAGCTTGTCGTTCTCTCCGAATGTTGTAGCGAGTTCAATGTTCCGCTTTATCATCAACAAGCAATTAAGCATTGATTGGATTTCGAAATATGTGAGCCGTCAATATTTGGATAATACCCAGAATAAAACGCGCAGCCTTGATCCATTTTGGGTGAACAATCTGCGTTTGAACTTCCTGACACGTAAATTCTCCCTGAGCAAGGAACTGAGAGTTTCTGTACTCGCCAATAACGTGTTGAATCAAAAGTATTCGCCGAATGGGTATTCCTATGCTTATGGCTATGGAGGTCAGCGTTACGATTTTAACTATTTGTTCCCCCAGGCAGGAACCAACTTCCTGATTCAGGCAACACTGGCTTTTTAATTCAGCCATCATGATATAAAAAAAGCTCCCTTCCTTTCGGTTGGGAGCTTTTCGCTTTACGCGTGCTTATCGAGCTCTTTAATATTGTGGCTTCGGCTTTGGTGCCGGAGGAGTCGGTTTCACCTCCAAAGGCTTTTTAGGCGTTGGAGATGGACTTGGTGTTGTTGTAATAACTTTCTTCTTTTTCGGGGCACTTGGACTCGTTGTTTTCTTAGGTGGATTGCTTGTGCCTTCCCCGTTGTGATTGGATTTATGGAACCGAAAGCTAAAGCCCACATAGTAGATGAATAAGTCTGTCGTGGTCCGGGTATTCTGATAATTCGCAATTCCGTTTTCGTATTTTATGTGATCCAGGTTAATCCAGTTTCCAGTAGTCCCTGCAGAATAAGTAACGCGGGTATCCAGATAAATCGTATGTGTCAGGCGGTACATTAATCCCAGGGATCCTCCATAGCGCTGTGTGCCAGCATGAAGTATGCTGTTGTCGGTGCTACTTTGATAATTTGGATCTGGCTTGTCCAGCGTAAGTGTTTGCTGCGTGTAGAATCCACGCAAGCCAATATTTCCATCGATATAGGGGTTCAGTCTTTTTTCCGGAAAGAACATGAGGCGGGCGCTACCCGTTAAACCTACATGTGAATTGCTGTATACTTCTTTGCCGGGGGCGCTATTGGATGTATTGAAAATTACCGACTGACTATGCCGACCAGCTCCCTGAATGTCAAAACCAATCCCGAAACGAAAATCCACGGCTTTGGTTTTGGTGCTTTGTAGCAGATTCTTTGAAAAAAACTCCATCCCAAATCCATATCCGTTTTTATAGCCACTATCACAGAAATTATTCAGGGCCGATGACCCAACAAAATGCATCCCCAGATAGGGTTGGGCATTTACAAAACTGCCAAGGAAGAGAAATAATAATAGCGTATGGATTTTTTTCATAAGGTCATGATTCACATAAACTATTCAATGCGCATGCCAAAATTTTTTCACCGACTCGCATACCTTTGCATCGCTTGCAAAATGCCTTCGATCATATAGCTGCTGCTTGTCATGCTTCCGGAATTCAGGAAGCTGTGCTATGTCCTGGTTCACGAAATGCTCCTCTCATTGTTGCCTTCGTTCGTTCAGGATTGTTTCGTTGTGTATCTGTTGCCGATGAGCGTTCGGCAGGTTTTATTGCATTGGGAAAGGCCCTGGCAACCGGTAAATCCGTGGCTTTAATTTGTACTTCAGGATCAGCGGGAGCTAATTTCTATCCGGCGGTGTTGGAGGCGTATTATCAAAAGGTTCCATTGGTGGTGCTTACAGCCGATCGTCCGCCGGAGCGAATAGATCAGTGGGACGGACAAACCATTCGGCAGAAGAATCTTTTTGGTTCACATGTAAAAGGATTTTTTGAGACACCGGATGAATATATTGAAGCGGATGAATTTGCAGCAATTTCAGAAAATGCCGTTCAGCTAAGTCAATCGGGATTAAAAGGACCTGTTCATATGAATGTGCCGATTAGAGAGCCCTTTTATCCTTCCGTACAACATCAGTACAATGCCCATTGGGAGTTGCGAATAAAGAAGGAATCTATCCAGGCATTTCAAGATGATGTCCCTTCATTAGCTGGAAAGAAAGTGATGGTTATCCGGGGGTTTGCATCATTTCCGAAGTATCATCCACATAAAGAGTTAGCCCTGTATGAAGATATTGTAAGCGGCGGCTCTTCCTCATCTACATTGTCAGAATTGCTTTTTCTCAACAAGGACCTGGAAGAATTGAAAAAATTCCAGCCCGATGTTTTATTGAGTGATGGGACTGCAATTTTGTCGAAGCCCTTCAAGCAGTTCTTAAGAAAATTTGGTCCGGCAGAACATTATCATTTTTCGGTAGCTGGAGAGATTGCAGACCCTTTTGAAAGCAAGCCTCAATTGGTTCGTAGTCATTTAGATGTGTTTCTTCAAAACCGAGAACCGGAATTGGTTTCTGAGTATAGCCGGTATATTATTTCTCGCTCTGAAATAGTCAGAGAGAAACATGTGAACTTTTTAAATACCAATGCGTGGAATGACTTCACTGCCATTCGTAATAGCCTGAATAATATCCCTCGAGGGAGTGTGCTTCATGCAGCTAACAGCATGGCAGTTCGTTATCTGGCCTACGAAGAACCAGGTCGCAAAGGTTACAAAGTATATGGCAACCGGGGAACCAGTGGAATCGATGGCTGTGTATCTACAGCGCTTGGATTCCTTTCAGGGAGTGATAAGCCAAATTACCTCTTTGTAGGCGATGTGGCCTTTTTTTATGACAGCAATGCCTTTTGGAATGGGTTGGGAACTTTGCCGTTGAAGGTCATTTTAATCAACAACGGGGGTGGCGGAATATTCAACTTAATTGATGGACCGGTAGATCAGCCGGAAAGATTAGAATATTTCGAAACGGCCCATCATAGAAATGCGGAGAAATTATGTGAGAACCTCGGAGTGAGTTACTTTCGTGCCGAAAATCAGGATGAATTGCTCCAATCGATGGCGGAACTGAACCTTTCTTCTGGTCCTGCTGTTTTGGAAGTATTCACCGACAGAGAATTGAATCAACAGTTTTTTAATCAGTATAAATCTATTTTTCATGGAATCTAAATACGCCTGGGAAACCATTAAAGAGTTTCAGGAGATCAAGTATAGCTATTACAACGGTGTAGCGAAAATTAGTATCAATCGTCCGCAGGTACATAATGCATTCACCCCACTAACCGTGATGGAAATGTCGGAAGCCATGGAATTGGCCCGTCAGGATGGACGTGTTGGGGTTGTTATCTTAACCGGTGAAGGTGGTAAAGCTTTTTGTTCCGGAGGAGATCAATCGGTTCGCGGACATGGCGGATATGTTGGAAATGATGGAGTTCCTCGTTTAAATGTACTGGACCTTCAAATGCAGATCCGCCGCATTCCTAAGCCGGTGGTAGCGATGGTAGCCGGTTGGGCTATTGGAGGAGGGCATGTGCTACATGTCGTATGCGACTTAACGATTGCTGCAGATAATGCACGTTTCGGTCAAACCGGACCGAAGGTTGGAAGTTTTGATGGCGGCTTTGGAGCTTCTTATTTAGCTCGAATTGTAGGCCAGAAGAAAGCCAGAGAAATTTGGTTCCTCTGCGACCAATACAATGCGGAAGAAGCTTTGGATATGGGATTGGTAAACAAAGTGGTGCCGCTCGATAAACTGGAGGAAACAACCATGGAATGGTGTGCTAAAATGCTTGAGAAAAGCCCAATTGCCTTGCGCATGCTGAAAGCCTCCTTCAATGCTGAATTGGATGGACAAGCAGGTATTCAGGAGTTGGCTGGTAACTCTACATTACTCTACTATCTCAGTGATGAGGCGAAAGAAGGAAAGAATTCCTTCCTGGAAAAGCGGAAACCGGATTTTAGCAAATTCCCAAAATTCCCATAACAGACAGAGGCCACTTCGGTGGCCTTTTTTCATGGTCACTGGATTAACTTTGCCCTTCTTGAGCACGAATCTTAAAGTTCACTTGTCCCTTTTGGTTGTCAGCCTTATTTACGGCGCAACATTTTCAATGGCGAAGGTCATCATGCCTTCGCTGATAGCGCCCTATGGTTTCATTTTACTTCGAATTTTAAGTGGGTGTCTGCTGTTTTTTATGGTGCATTCTCTTTTTGTGAGAGAAAAGGTGGAAAAGAAAGATTTATTCCCATTGGCAGTGAGTGCCTTGTTTGGTGTTGCAGCAAACATGTTGATGTTTTTCAAAGGACTTTCCATTACAACGCCCATTAATGGAGCTGTTTTGATGCTGGTAACCCCGGTTTTCGTTTTGATTCTTTCTTCTGTCATCTACAAAGAATCCATGCATTGGAGAAAGAGTTTAGGAGTATTTCTTGCCGGTGGTGGAGCTCTCTTTTTGATTGGTGGGTGGAAACTTAGTTTTGATGCCGACAAAGTTATAGGCGATGTTCTGGTAATGCTGAATGCTTTGAGTTATGCGATTTACCTGGTATATGTAAAGCGATTGATGAAGAAGTATAATCCTATTACGGTCAGTAAGTGGAACTTTATATTTGGATTACTTATCGTGTTCCCATTCGGTTGTCAGGAATTGTATGCGGTCGATTGGTCCATGTTTGGTCCTGCTGCCTGGGGAATTGTAGCCTTTATCTTACTGGGAACCACGTTTCTCACTTATTTGTTGAATGCGTATGCGCTGGGGCATGCAAGTGCCACATTGGTTGGCTCTTATATCTATCTGCAGCCGGTAGTTGCGGCTATTTTAGCCATTATGCTTAAACAAGATTCATTGAATTACCTGAAAGTTATCTATATCCTTACCATATTTGCAGGGGTATATTTGGTGAGCCTAAAAAAATCAAGGAATGGCAATTAAAAGTATGACGGGCTTCGGAAGCGGAGCAGCTGAAAATGAGAATATTTCTGTACAGGTTGAACTCAAAGCTTTGAATGGCAAGTACCTGGAGTTGAACCTGCGACTGCCGAAATCTTATCAATCTAAGGAACTGCATCTACGCAAACTGTTCCAATCCAAAATGGAAAGAGGTACCGTTCAGGCCTTTTTCAATATCGAGGTAAAGAAGATTAACCCGGGTCAGTATTCTGTCAACAAAGAATTGGCAAAATACTACTATGATGAAATCAGTGAATTGGGATTTGAAATAGGTGCCAATACACAGGATTTGCTGGTTAAAATCATGGATTTTCCGGACGTGTTGTCGGTGAAGGAAGAGGATGAACAACTGGATGCCAACTGGAACACCATAAGCAAGGCTGCCGAACAGGCCCTGAGCAATCTGGATCAATTTCGTGTTCAGGAAGGACAGGCATTGGGTAAGGCCATGGAAGAATCGGTTGTTATAATTCAATCCATGATTGATAAGGTAATAAGCTTTGAACCCGAGCGGGTAGAAAGTATACGCGAGCGCATCGAATCCAATTTGGAAGAATTTATCGGAGTTGAGAACATCGATCGGAACCGATTTGAGCAAGAGCTGATTTATTTTCTTGAGAAGATGGATATAGCCGAGGAGAAAACACGATTGACCCAGCATTGTCGTTTCTTTCTGGACAATTTATACCGCGACTCGGGAGGAAAAAAACTGGGTTTCATCGCTCAGGAGATGGGAAGAGAAATTAACACCATGGGAGCCAAGGCATATCATGTTGGAATCCAACAGGCGGTTGTATCCATGAAAGAGGAGTTGGAGAAGATTAAAGAGCAGGTTCTCAATATTCTTTGATGAATAAAGTAATAATATTCAGTGCCCCTTCCGGTGCGGGAAAGACTACCGTTGTTCGTCACCTGTTAAAAAATCGGGATGATCTTGCTTTCTCCGTTTCTGCCACAACTCGCCTGCCGCGGCAGGGAGAAAATGATGGAAGCGACTATTACTTTCTTACAACTGAAGAATTTCAGAAGAGAATCAAAGAAGATGGATTTGTGGAGTGGGAGCAGGTATACAATGGTCTTTACTATGGAACGCTTAAAAGCGAAGTTGAGCGTTTGTGGAAGGCGGGGAAAGTGGTGCTCTTTGACGTGGATGTGGCGGGAGGAGTCAATCTGAAGAAAATTTATGGCGATCAGGCTCTTTCAATATTTGTAAAGCCACCGTCATTAAAAGTTTTGGAAACGAGATTAAGGGCGCGTGCAACTGAATCAGAGGACAAGCTCAACGAGCGAATTGAAAAAGCAGGCATGGAGATGCGTTTTGAAAAAGATTTTGACAAGGTGTTGCTGAACGACCAGCTGGAAAAGACCTTGGAAGACGCCATGGAATTATGCCGAAAATTTATTGACGGATGAAGACAGGCTTATTTTTCGGTTCATTTAACCCGATTCATGTCGGGCATTTGATTATTGCGAATTATATGCTTCAGTTTACTGAAGTGGAAGAAGTATGGTTCGTGGTATCGCCGCAAAATCCTTTTAAAATTCACGATACCCTGGCAGATGAGAAACACCGCCTTGCCATGGCTCGATTGGCTGTGGAAGACAATGAAAAGCTGAAGGCCAGTGATGTGGAGTTTGGATTGAGTAAGCCTTCATTTACCATACATACCTTGCATCATCTCAAAGAGACCTACCCCGACAGGGAATTCATACTCATCATGGGATCGGATAATTTGGCCGGTCTACATAAGTGGAAGGGCTTTGAGGAAATCATTACAGGCTACGAATTATTCGTGTATCACCGGGAAGGGCGCGACAATCAGAGTTTGAAGGCCAGAAAAAACGTACGGGTCTTTGATGCGCCGGTATTGAATATTTCGGCCACATTTATTCGGGAAGTCTTGCAGGCAAAAAAATCTGTTCGCTATCTCGTTCCAGAGTCTGTTAAGGCATATATCGAAGAAAATCAGCTCTATTGATTATCACTGAGTTGGCGGTAAGTGCCGCGAATCACATCCAGAATATCACTTACCCGGTTGAGTTCTTCCTCACTTACACATTTTAATGCCTGGTCCATCTTTTCAAATGGAATGGAGATATCATCCAATAGCTGAAGACCTTTTTTCGTAATGCACACATCCACCTGACGACGATCGTCTTTCGACTGTTTTCGGGTGAGCAAACCTTTGGTTTCCAGTTTGTCTACCAAACGACTTGCATTGGACATTTTATCCAACATTCTTTCCTGAATACTCAACACCGTGCAAGCTTCCGGGTGGTTCCCACGAAGAATGCGAAGCACATTGTACTGTTCACCGGAAAGTCCGAATTGTTTGAAATATCGGTTATTGATTGCGTAGATGGTATTGGCAGTCAACAGAATGTTCAGCACGGTCTTGTGCTGTGCATTACGAAATTTCGATTGTTTGATTTCTTCTCCAATGCTAAGCATATGCAAATGTAGTTAATGTAGCGACATTAGATTAATATGTAGCTAATTTAGCAAGATACAAATTGCGAATTATATTCCTAGAAATCAGTGGAATAATTAGACACCCAGCATTAGACGAACAGGATCTTCGAGGAGTTGTTTCACCTTCACAAGGAAACTTACACTTTCACGCCCATCGATAATCCGGTGGTCGTAAGAGAGAGCCACATACATCATTGGGCGAATAACCACCTCTCCATTGATTGCCATGGGTCGCTCAACAATGTTGTGCATACCCAGAATGGCACTTTGTGGAGGATTGATGATTGGAGTGGACATCATGGACCCAAATACACCCCCATTGGTAATTGTAAAGGTTCCACCAGTCATCTCCTCAATACTCAACTTATTATCGCGGGCTTTTCCTGCCAGTCGGGAAACTTCTTTTTCAATCTCCGCCAAACTCAGGCTTTCCGCATTACGGATAACCGGCACCACCAATCCTTTTGGAGCTGAAACGGCAATGGAAATATCACAATAATCATGGAACTCAATATTCTCTCCATTGATGTAGGCATTTACTGAAGGGTATTCTTTCAAAGCTTCACAAATTGCTTTGGTAAAGAACGACATGAATCCAAGACCGATTTCATGTTTCTCTTTGAAAGCTTCTTTGTATTTCTTCCGGATATCCATGATAGGTTTCATGTCTACTTCATTGAAAGTGGTCAGCATCGCCGTCTCATTCTTCGCAGACACCAAGCGCTTGGCAACTGTTTTACGAAGGTTAGACATCTTCTCTTCCCGCACTTCGCGACCAAAGACGGAAGGAGCAACGGCAGGAGTCTCTGTTTTAGAAGATTTAGCTGGAGAACTGGCATTTAGCGCATCTTCTTTGGTGATACGGCCATCTTTACCGGTTCCGTTAACAGAGGCAGGATCGATTCCTTTTTCTGTGAGTATTTTACCTGCAGCAGGCGAAGGAGTGCCACTTGCATAATTGCTGTTTGCCGGGGTAGATTCTTTGGCAGGAGCTGCTTTCTCTTCTATTACTGCCGCTTTTTCTTCTGATTTTTCCGGAGCAGTGGATGCAGGAGCTGAGGCGTCAGTATCGATGCTACAGATGACAGCACCAACCTCGATGGTATCGCCTTCTCCGGCCATGGTTTTAAGAACACCTGAAGCCTCTGCATTCAACTCAAATGTTGCTTTGTCGGATTCGAGTTCGCAGATTACTTCATCCATTTCCACATAGTCGCCATCATTTTTAAGCCACTGGGAAACGGTTACTTCGGTGATAGATTCACCTACAGCAGGTACTTTTATTTCTAAAGCCATGGATAAAAAGTTTCCGCAAAAATAAGAATCCTGCCGGTATTAGTGCTACTTGAGGGCTATCATTTATTTATCAGAAACCTAGCTTTCTGCTTATGCGTAGTTCAACTCCCCAATTTCTTTGGTATTGCTGTACGAAGCGCGAATACCGAATATTGGATTGAAGCGAATAACTCATTCTTGGGGCCACATCCAGGCGGAAGTAATTGTTTAGTTGACAATAGAATCCAAAACTGCTATGGAGGTTCCATGTAGAGCGAATACCGGGGTAACTGTCTGCTCCCTGAAGATACAGCATTCCGACATTATCGATGTCCGGCATATAAACACTGGCTGAAGTAACCCAGCGATAACTTGCGCCCAATTCAAAATTAAGTCCCCATTTTTTCCCAAGCTTTTGGTTCAGAAAAATGCTGAAGGGAACTTCCCGCATAAAATATTGGCTTTTGGCTGTGTACTGATTTCCGGCAACAATAGAATCACTTGGGAACAGATAGGAATTACTACCGCTAAATACAGCCCCTTCATTAAAATCCTGAGGCGCTTTCCATTTATCGTAAGAGGGTCCAATCACGTTAAAAGATAGATTTTGCGTGCTTTGCATCATGGAGATTCCGGTTTGAAAACTCAACCAGGAGTTTGCCTGGTATCTAAGCCAGATATTCTCGGTGGTAGTTATGCCAGGGGTAAATATTTGCTCTCTGAGGGATTTATTCTTTTCAATGTAACCATCCTGAGCAATTTGGCTGCTGCCTTTATTCCCTGGCATTTGTTGCTTGAATTTGGTTTGATACACTCCTCCACCAATTCCAATGCTCCACTTTCCTAAATCTTCCTCATCCGACTTTAGCTTCTTAACGGTAGGATGTGACGTTCTATTGACTTGCTTGGGAAGACGTGCATCTGCTGTATCTTCTTTAAAGCTTGGATGGGCCATTGCCAGAAATTCCACACTTGGTTCGAGCGGTTTAAGATCGAAGGGTATTGGCTTATCATTTGGAACTGGATTGCGATTTTCTTCCATTCCATTATTATCAGAGGAATTCTGTTTTGGTAAATCTTTATCCTTAGTCGGAGGAGTATAAGATTTTGCAGCTTGCTTTAATTTACTTGCCTTCTTCTCAGATGGCTGACTGGTCTGATGATTCGTTTCAACAGGCTCACTTCTTTTTAAAGGGGCTTGATTAGTCAATTCGCTGGATTCATCCTCCTGGGCATTTGCTGGTGATGGACCGCTGTTACTATTTAATGTCTGACTCTTTGAAGTATTATTTTCAGATGAGCTAAGATTTATTGGCTTAGATGGATTTAAGAAATAAAGTGAAAGCAAAACAAATCCTGCAATTGCCAGTCCGGCTCCGCTAAACCAGATCCAGAGAAATCTCCGTTTCTTTTCTTCGGGTGGAAGCGCTGCGGAAATTTGATCCCATCGATCTCCGTGTTCCGCCTCAAATCCTTTCAATTTATCGCGGAAAATATCTTCCATATCACGCTCCTGCATTGGAATCCTCCTTTCTAATATTCAGTTGTTTTGCTAATAGTTTTACGAGATGACCTTTGGCCCGGGAGAACTGAGATTTACTCGTTCCTTCGGAGATTCCCATTATCTCGCCAATATCTTTATGTGTATACCCTTCAATAGCATACAGGTTGAACACCATTCGATAGCCTTCGGGCATGGTATTAATTAATTGAGTAATCTCATCTGCTCCTAATTTTTCAAGTAGGCGGGTGTCATAACTTTCCTCGTAGTCACCTTCATAAGATTCAATGAATACGAGTCTTTTATTTCTTCGGTAGACTTCAATTGCATGGTTCACACATACTCGGTTGAGCCACCCTTCAAAGGAGCCTCCTTCTTTGTACTGTCCGATTTTTGTGAAGATGCGGATGAAAACCTCCTGCATGGTGTCTTCGGCTTCCATTTCTGAATTGGCATAACGCAGGCATATTCCAAAAAGCTTTCTGGAATACTTGCGGTAGAGGGCTTCCTGATGCAACCTCTTATTTTCTTTGCATCCCTGGATTAGCTCTTTTTCAGTCATACCAATATAGTAACCGGTTCGGTTCATTTCCTTACCAACGAAAATGGTCGGGAAAATGGTTGCACCATGCACTAAAATAAAAAATCCCCGCCGGAGGCAGGGATTTCAAGGTAGTTTAATTTCAGATGATCATCTTCCCTGATCTTTTTCGTGAGGAAGATAAAGCTCAGTATGACTATGATGTTTACAATCAATATGATTAGAAACACGATTATTTTCTTTTTTGAAAACATTAAGCCAAAGGTGTTACATACTGTGCATTTTTATTCATTAATGCTTTCCGAACCCAACGTCCGCGCTCTTCTGCCATTTTGCGAACAGCAAGACGTTCTTTGTTCAAAGGACCATCTCCATTGATTACCCTTTTGAATTCATCCCAATCAGGTTCGGTATATTCCCAAAGTCCGGTTTGTTCGTTCTTTCTGAGTTTGGGATCAGGGAGTTCGAGTCCAAGGTCCCAAATTTTCGGAACGTACATATTCAGGAACTGCTGGCGCATGTCGTCGTTGGTCGCCATTTTTACTTTCCACTTCATCAGTTTTTCTGTATGGACTGACATCTTATCGGGCGGTCCAAAGAAATGCATGATGGGAGGCCACCAGCGAGTGAGTGCTTCCTGCACCAATTGACGTTGTGTTTTTGTCCCCGTGGCAAGGTATACCACGTTGTCGTGACCATATTTCAGGTGGAATGACTCCTCTGCGCAAATTCGTTCTAGTGCGCGGCAATAGGGGCCGTACGAACCTTTTGAATTTGCCACCTGATTCACGATGGCGCCGGCGTCTATCAACCAGGCAATCACAGCGGTATCACCCCAGGTGTATGCCGGGTAATTAAAAACATTGGAGTATTTGGATTTACCGCTGATGAGATCATTGATCATGTCCTCACGTGATTTTCCAAGGGTTTCGGCGGCACTGTACAACAATTGGGCGTGGCCAATTTCATCCTGAACTTTGGCCATGAGCGCCAATTTTCGACGGAATCCGGGAGCCCGGGTAATCCAGGTGCCTTCCGGTAATGCTCCGATAATTTCGGAATGAGCATGTTGCTCAATCATTCGAATCAACTGCTTGCGGTATTCGGCGGGCATCCAGTCTTTCGGCTCAATTTTTTCGCCGGCAGCAATGCGTGCCTCAAACTCTTCGAGTTTCTTTGGATCGTCGACGTCCTGCGTTTCAGGTTTCGCATCCGGATCGATATAGGCGTTTCCGTACATGATTTATTAATTAAAAAGGTTGTTTTTTGTGTAAGCCTGTCAGGAGGAAGTCGCTGATTTTGTCGGCAATTTCTTCCGGACTCATGTTCCCGTCTGGACGGTACCATTCCACGATCCAATTTACGGATGACAGGATATTCAATGTAGCGAATTTCTTATCGACTTCCTGGAATACGTTTTCATCGATTCCGGTTTGAAGGATAGATTGAATGCCCTTTTCGTATCGGTCCCTCAACTGAATAAAAGCCTGAATATTCTCTTCGTTGAGATGACGCCATTCGCGCAGAAAGACCTGTGCTTCGGCCATGTTGTCTGTCAGAATTTGAATATGATTCTTAACGGCCATTCTCAATTTCTCTTCCCCGTTAAAATAGATGTCGTTTACCTCGTCAATTGCATTGATGAAGCGATCTGCTGTCGTAAAACAGATGGTATGCAGGATATCTTCTTTGGAAGAGATGTGGTTATAGAGGCTGGCCGCTTCCATTTTCATGTGTTCGGCGATGTCGCGCATGGAAGTGGCACTGTAACCTTTCTTGCTGAAAAGTTCCGCGGCTATCTGAACAATCTGATCTTTCCTGTTGGTAAAACGTGTTGGCATGACTAACAGATGTTAGTCAAAGGTAGAATATGCGAATTAAAAAAGCAAATCATCCGGCATAGAGCAGAAAAACGGCCGGGCGTTTATGGAAGTTGTATTTGACATGCTGCCAATCCCGAACTGTTTTGCTCACAATTTCTTCTGTTGCCGACTGGATATCGGCGGCGACGCATAATCGGGTTGAGGGATTTAAGGTTTTAAGAAGACGCTCCAGTAACGCATTATTTCGATAGGGGGTTTCAATAAAAATTTGCGTCATAGTACGTTTGGATGATTCAGCTTCGAGATGCATGATTCTGTTTATTTGTTCGTTTTCAGGAATGGGTAAGTACCCGTGAAAAGCGAACTGTTGTCCGTTGAAACCAGATGCCATAAGTGCTAAAAGGATGGAGGAAGGGCCAATGAGGGGATGCACTTTAAAGCCCAATTGGTGAGCGATCCGAACTACTTCAGAGCCAGGATCTGCCACACATGGAACACCGGCATCAGATAGAAGTCCGATATCCTGATTTTTCTCCTGAGCCTTTTTCAGAAAACGAGAAATATCATTTAGGTTGAGAGTATTCTTATTGATCTCAAGAAAATGGCATTCATCGATAGGGAAGCTCGAAAAATTAGCACGAAGAAAGCGTCTTGCTTCTCTCAGGTTTTCGACAATGATCCAGCGGAGCTCTTCGACAAACGCAGGCAATTCAATCAGTTTGCTGATTGGGGAAGGTATGAGATGGAGGGTGGGCATAAAAAAAGCACCGCAAGGTACGGTGCTTTTAATTGAAATATTTCTATCTGAATTGAAGGTATTTTGTAACACTCCCCAATATTAAACCACTGGGATAGCAAAGCTAAGTTAATATTAGAGAGAGATATTCATAATTTCAGGCTACTTTTTTATTGAATGATTCAAAGAATCGGATATCTGGTTTTTGTTTGGTTGTATGATGTT
>WGMZ01000028.1 GCA_016124735.1 Bacteroidota bacterium | reverse complement strand
TTGAATATGAAGAGTTGGATACGGAAAATCCGCTCTTTTGCCCTTTTTTGGCTTCAAAAAATACTCGAAAAAATTACCGAAGTACTCCAATCTCCGGTTCAAATGAGCTTGAATTGCGGTTCATAAGGAACGACTAATTTACTTTACTTCAGCAAATGAACGATTAAATTCTGATTCACTAGGATTAATTCTGTATCCTCAAGTTATACTGAAAGGACATGTAGGTAAATCCAAGAAATTAATTTCGTTGCCAAAATAGTCAGGGTGTCGTCGTGTGCCAAAACGTTGGCAGAGAGCGCAATTCAATAGACATATAAAAACAATCGCTATTTCTCCTCTGGAATCATTTCTACACTGCGCTTGAGTTCATCAAAGCTGAAAATTGTTTTTACATCGTACTCGTCTACCGGCCAGTTTTGAATAATTCGTTCTACCTCGAGCCCATGAAGCTGAATTGCATCGTAGAGCCCTTTCTGTCGGGATGAGGCCGCTTTCAATTCCTTGTTTTTTAGAATCCAGCACAAATCATCTTCATAGATTAGCTTAAGGCTGGGAAAATAGTAGATGAGGTAATCCTCGGTATGATCAGACAGTTTTCCAATATGAATGATTTGCATTTCAAAGTCCCCTTCCTTGATGACCCGAATACTATCCAGTGTTTCCAGCATTAATTCCTTCGGTGACATTTACAACGTGTCGGGGTGAATCTCGTGAAGGAACAACACCAGTTGCTGCACATAGGTACTGTCTTCCGTATAGGAAATGATATGCGCGCCATTGGCTACAAATGCTCTGATTCCCCCAATATAATGGGGATGATGGTGCCCGAAAACAAAATATCTAACCGGCTTATTAGGAAATAGTTTTTTTACCTCATCTAAAATCATCTGCCCATTGTCTGCACTGAATGGTGCCTCCCCGACGAGTAAAAAGTCATTGAATTCTACCAACAAAACTTGCTCATCTGCATGCGGCAAATGCAAGAGATGCACATGTTTGTCATAATGCTCAAACCGGATTGAAGACTTTGGGGTGACGTGTGCACCAATACGATAATCTGAAGGAATTTCCATTTTAACCCAATCGAGCGAAGAACCCGCTGGAAGCCATTCCACGCTTAAGGCATTTTTCACGATATCCAGCTCTTCTTCTTGCACCCGGGTTGGATAACTCGTTTCTGAACCTTCCATCGTCTGGTAGCCGGAATACAGAATTCGCTTTGTTACATCTCCGTACAATGGATCTGCATAGATGATTCGTGCTTCGACAAGTTGGTTATTCCGTGGGTCCAAATCCAATTCAACCTTTGTCCCATGCTCCTTCGAATAGGAAAAAGTATTCATTGCACCCGCAATTAGATGAACATCCTCTTCAGATGATTCCAGAACCTGATTACAATCTTTCAAAAGGAAGAATGGAGAATAGAGTGCCGCCTCAAACAGAAATTCTTTTACCTCTTCGGAATCAATTTCCGCATACGTGTCGCGCCCAAAATACACACGATACAAAAGTCCAGGCGTATAATATGTCTGCGAATAATATTGCTTCCCGCGACGGTCAAGCGTGTCACAAATACTTAGCTCAGCTCCTCCCAACCCCAGGGAAAATGCGCCAGAATAATCACGACTCATGGTTTGCCAGGGTTCAGAGAAATGACCCAGGCTCTGTTTCTTCCTTTGATAGTGGAACAACTGATTCTCTTTCGGACTGCATTTTTCAAGTGCCTTGTATAAAATTTCACGCTCGCCCGAAGCAGCGCTTACCTGAGTTTGAAATAGCAAAAGGCCTAATAAGATGAAAACAATAAGTACTCTTTTCATGGTGGGAGGTCTGGATCCGGCAAAAAGAGCAAACACCAGGCCCTCAATCCGTTTGTAAAAGTCGCTGGTCGAAAAGAAAATTTTCACTCCGGTAGGGTAAGTGCTCTTTAAGCTGTCTGAGAATTATGAAAACAAAAATGATTCTTATCTTACAGGTCGCTTTGCTCGTGCTGATAAGCTCCTGTAGCCGCCGTGAATTTCTGCGAGGTAGAGGTCAGGAAACCAGTCAGATTCGTCAGGTAAGTTCTTTTAAGTCCGTGCATCTCAAGCATCCTGCCGAGGTTCAAATCTATTCCGACTCCATTTTCTATGTGGAGGTTTTTGATTATGCCAATCTGGTATCGTACATCAATTCGGATGTAACGGGAGATATCCTGGTTATTGATGTAGATCGTTTCGTTCATATGACCCATTCCAAAACCCGTGTGGTTATTCATATGCCAGATCTTTGGGAAACGCGGGTGTTTGGCAGCGGTACTATTCGAATCAATGGACCTTTCGATCATCTTACCCGGGCAGAAATCAGCGGGTCGGGAGAAATCAACGGCAGTGGGATCAAATCCGACCAGACTTTGAATATAAAAATAAGCGGGTCGGGAAAAATGGAAATGAGCGGAGAGGCTGATAATTTAGATGCTTCCATCTCTGGAAGCGGAAAAATAGCAGTATTCGGATTACAAACAAAAAACGCTTATACCCAAATATCCGGAAGCGGAAAAGTGGAAGTTGCGACTTCAGAATACCTCGAAGCCAATATATCAGGAAGCGGAAGCATCATCTACGATGGAAATCCAAGGTTAAGTACCCGAATTAGCGGTAGCGGAAGAGTTTATCCAAGGTAAAACCCTGCAGTGGAGAGTATAAAGGGGCATCGTTCGATGCTCCTTTATTTTTTTATTTGTATCCGTTTATTTCCAAACAAACCTTTTAGTTAATGAATTCATAATCCATTTTTCCTTCTTTCTATTTCCTTTTTTTTAGAAAAAAAGGAAGAAAAAAATCGCGCTTGCTTCCTAAATGACCCGCTAAGCCTTCCTCCGCTATTTTCTTCAAACTCGCTTCACTCTGTTCGCTCAAACAGGGAAGAAAATAGACGCTCCGTCAGGCAGCGGGTACCCCATCTACGGAAGCCAGGCGCCTATTGCTGACGCCAGCTTATGCTAACATCACTGTATGAAAGAAATTGATAAGCTTCTTGCGGGTGGGCTGGCCAAAATGCGGGTCGCGCGTTGGCGTGATGTTTTTTTTAGGGAGGCCAGACGCAATGGCCGACCGTTAAGAAAAAAACAGAGAGCGGGGAAGCTTATTTTGGCCTTGATCTTTTGGTTCGTTTTGTATCAAGACAAAATGAACATACAATAAAAAAGAAACAGGATTACTCTCATGAATCTGAGGTTTAACTAAAGCGGAGACGCATGTTATTTTTTTATTTCGTGTCGCAGACCTATTTTCACGCAATAGCCCGAATACAGTGCAAGAAGTCTTGCTGGAAGTCACACACAATGAACTCAATGAAATATGCGATGCCTTGGAATCCAGACTAGGAATTCGATTTCATCATTATGCACGCGCATCCCTGAAACGAAGAATTGAACGATTCATCAATCTCAAAAACAGGAAGCCGGATTCCCTCATCAAAGAAATAAAAAAAAGCAGCGATTACGCGCAACAGGTAGTCAATGCCATTACGGTAAATGTCACGGAAATGTTTCGTAACCCCGAATTTTTCGCGGCAATGCAAAAGGAAGTATTTCCTCATTTTCAAAAAGCAGAATCTATTTCCTGCTGGCATGCAGGCTGCTCTTCCGGTGAGGAGGTATATAGCTTGGCTATTCTATTGCAAGAGCATGGCCTTTTGAAAAAAAGCAAACTGACTGGCTGGGATCTGAATCCGGAGATGATTGCAAAAGCCCAGCGAGGCAGTATCAGCGAGCGGCAACTCAATGCTTTTCTCGATGCCTATTTTCTGGCCAATGGTCAGTCCCATCTTCAAGACTACTTTACCACCCGCTCCGGAGTGAGTTTCCTTCACCCAGAAATAATCCAATCTTGTTGTTTCGAAGCAGGGAATATTCTGAACATGAAAAATCCGGAAGACTTTGACATGATTCTTTGCCGCAATACTCTCATCTATTTTGATCTGGCGCTTCAGGATGAAGTGGTGAAAGTGTTTTATGAAAACCTTAAACCTGGCGGTTTCCTCTGTCTTGGAGAAAAGGAAAGTATTCGGTTTACATCCTTCGCAAATCGCTTCGAAGAACTGGATCCAGTGAATAAAATATTTCAAAAAAGGATAGATGATGACGTTGAATAGATCACGCGCTCAAAATTGCAGTCTCCTCGCAATTGCCGGATCTGCCGGTTCCTTTAACGATATGATCGAATGGGTAAAGCAGTTAACCAACCTCACGCTGGTTATTGTGATTCATAGAAACAATCAGCACAAAAGCAATTTGGTCGGACTCATGGAATACTTTACCAAAGCGCAAGTAAAAGAGGCAGAAGATGATGAATCCATTCAAAAGGGTACTATTTATATAGCCCCGGCCGGATTTCATCTTACCGTAGGACCTAATAACCGCTGGCAGCTTCTCGATACAGAGCCTGTATGGTATTGCAAACCCGCTATTGACATGCTACTTAGCAGTATGGCAAATCAATACAAAGAAAATTGTGGTGCAATTTTGCTTTCTGGCGCCAATGAAGACGGAGCTGCCGGACTGAGAGAAATTCGTGAAGAAGGAGGAGTGAGCCTCTGTATTCATCCCGAACAAGCCGAGTACGCTATGATGCCACTGGCGGCACAAAAAAAACAATCCGCGGAGTTTTATTTTAAGCGGGAAGATATTGGTGAATTGGCAAAATTATTCCGGACCTAGTTTGAAGCCTCGCTCTGAAGGAACTGCAACAAGCCACCACTTAACCGCATCAGTTCAAGTTCAGCCACTTTTAAATCAAAGAGAGCCTGAGCATACCGGCTTTCTACTGCCAGTTGGACCAATTGCACATCTCTGAACTGAAACGGAGTGATAGCCCCTACCGACAGTTGAATTCTGGCAAGGTGAAGGTTTTCCATTGCCAACTCCTGATTTTTTTGCTCGAATTCAGCCAGATTCCGGTGCAAGAGATAGTTTTCAAATGCCTGACGCACATCAATGTCCAGATTGTATTCATTTTGCTCCTGCTGCAGATTGACACGGTGCACATCAAGTCTGGCTTGCTCAATCTGACGATTTACCAGATTTCCATTGAAAATATTATAGGAAACATTTAATCCGGCAGAAGGCCCCAAACTCTGCAATTGCTTGAGCACTCCCACCGCATTTTGCGAATTCACAAAACTGTAATTGGTGAAGATATCCAATCGCGGGTAGCGTGCACTTTTCGTGCGTTGCAATTGAGAATTGCTCAACCTTTCCTGTAATTTTAAAAGACGCACCTGACTGTTTTGTTTCTGAGCAAGTTTCTTGATGTCTTCCAGCACCATTATGGGGGGTAAGGAGAAGCTCCCATCAAGTTGATAACTTAAATCCGGGTTTGCACCCATTTGCCGGGCCAGTTGCAGGTACAAATTTTTAAGTTGTGTCTTTTGTTGCAACCACTGGGCACTGTCGGCCTGCAAGTCAAGCTGGCTTTGCAAAAATTCCAATCGGTTGCCTTTACCCACCTGCAGTTGCTTTTCTGCCAACTCAAATCGCAGGCGGCTATAACGCAAGGTGCTATCCAAATTTGCCAGCAGCTCTTTGCGAGCGATGATTTCATAGTATAAAGAGGCCGCCGAAAACAACTCATTTTCCATCTGCACCACGGTATTGGCATGTGCCAATTGCTCTTGCATTTTGAGCATGTCGCGGGTATGCTGCACATAAAATCCGTTGAAAAGCGTCCAGTTAACCTGCACGGCTGCATTTTTCGAGCGGTTTTGCGCATTATTGGCCTGGCGTACATCTCCGCTAAAATATTCCTGACGGGTATTATTCGAGCTTCCCTGAAGTGATCCAACAAACCCAACACTTGGCGACATTCCTGCTGCGCCCGGGGTATTGTTTATAGCAGCCGACTCTTCGGTAATTCGGACAAGCCGAATGGCATAATTGCGCTCGAGAACGGAATCCGTCATTTGTTTCAGACTCAATGGCTGCTGACCAAACGCAAATCCCAACAGGAAGACTCCTCCCAACATTCCAAAAATCCTACTATTCCTCATATGTCAATTTTTGCATCTCCGACAAACGAGCGCGTTTTGAAGTAATAAACAAATAAACTGCAGGGATGACGTACAAAGTCAATCCCAATGAGAAGATCAATCCTCCAATAATGGCGATACCCATCGGTATGCGACTTGTGGCAGCATCACCCAATGCCAATGCAATAGGAAGAGCTCCCAGGATCGTGGCCAGACTGGTCATAAGGATTGGGCGGAATCGCTGAACTGCCGCTTCCATCACTGCTTCTTTAGTATTCAGGCCATCCTGCTTCTTCTGATTCGCAAACTCTACAATCAGGATACCGTTTTTCGTTACAATTCCCACCAAAACGATGATTCCAATCTCACTAAAAATATTCAGGGTTTGTCCGAACAACCAAAGCGACAACAACGCTCCTGCCAAGGCCAAGGGGACGGTGATCATGATCGTCAATGGGTCGCGGAAGCTCTCAAATTGCGCTGCCAGAACCAGATAGATCAATACCAAAGCCAACAAAAAAGCAAACATCAGATTGCCGGAACTGTCTCGGTATTCTTTTGATGTTCCCGACAAATCAGTACTGAAACGATCGTTCAAAACTTTTTTAGCTACCGATTCCATGGTCTCAATGCCATCTCCCAAGGTTTTTCCTTCTATTGGACGCGCTGAAACAGTGGCTGAAACGAAGCGGTTGTATCGGTGCAATTGCGGCGGACTGCTTTCTGCTTCCATATCCACCAAGTCGGCCAGCTGCACCTGATCTCCATTTTTATTTCGCACGTAGACCGAGGATAAGTCAGACGGTTCATTCCGGTTATTACGGGAAGCCTGGCCAATCACCTGATACTGTTTGCCATCTTTGATAAAATAGCCAAAGCGCTGCTGACTGAACAATAACTGCATGGTTTGGGCAATATCCCTTACCGACACTCCCATCGACTGTGCTTTCTCCCGGTTGATGGTAACCTTCAACTCTGGTTTATTGAATTTGAGGTTCACATCCATCACTTCAAACTGTCCGGTTGCCATGGCGCTATCCATAAATCTGGGCAATGCTTCCTTCAATTCGCCGAAATTGGGTGCCTGCAATACAAATTGAACAGGCAATCCACTCAATCTGCCTCCGCCTATCGTCTGATCCTGCACCACATAGGTTCTGGCAAAACTGTAATTACTTAGAATCTTTGTCAGCTCTCCGGCGAGTTGCTGTTGTGACTTCCTGCGATCCTTCGGATCCACCAGGGTGAGTCGGACAAATCCGGAATTGATATTGATAGATGATCCAAAACCCGGCGAGGTTACACTCAACAAAGATTCTTTTTCCGGCAAGGTATCGGTTAAACTGACGAGCTCCTGCACGTAGCGGTCCATTAATTCATAGGACACCCCTTCCGGCGCTGTTGCCACGATGCGGAGGCGGCTTTTATCCTCCATAGGGGCCAGTTCCGAAGGCAGAATATTTCCCAGCCAGAAGATCGCAACTCCGGAAACCACCACCACCAACCAGGCAATCTTGGGCCAATGCATAAATACATGAAGGCTTTTTTTATAGACATTATTCAAGCCATCAAAAAAAGCATCTGTCTTTTTCAGGAATGGCGATTGCCAGGTGGATTTGCGAAGTATCCGGGAACTCATCATTGGCGTAAGTGTCAATGAAACAATGGTTGAGATGATAACCGTTCCCGCTACAACCATCCCAAATTCGCGAAACAACCTTCCTGTCAATCCTTCGAGGAAGATGATAGGTAGGAAAACCGCTGTTAGCGTGATCGTGGTTGATATAACCGCAAAGAAAATCTCTTTCGAACCCTGGATTCCTGCCTCCATGGGAGGTACTCCCTTTTCAACTTTGGAATAAATATTCTCCATCACAACGATGGCATCATCTACTACCAGACCCGTGGCTAGGACAAGGCCAAGCAAAGTCAGCAGGTTTATTGAGTAGTCCAGGAGGTACATGATGAAGAATCCACCAATCAGGGAAATAGGGATGGCAATTACCGGAATCAGAGTAGTTCGCCAATTTCTTAAGAAGATGGAAATAACCAGCACCACCAAAAGGAAGGCAATGATGATGGTTTCCTGTACTTCTGTAATGGCGGTGCGTATCGAGCGGGTCGTATCGAGAGCCACACCAATTTTATAATCTTCGGGCAATTCTTTTTTAATCTGCTCGACGCGTTCATACGCCCGATCAGCAATTTCAATATAATTGGTGCCAGGCTGAGGAGTGATTGCAATACCAATCATTGGAATTCCGCCATCTCCCCGTAAAAGAGTACGTTCATTTTCGGGGAGCAGACGCGCTTTTCCCACATCTTTAAAGCGGACCAGCACCCCATTATTCTCAGAAACGATCAGGTTATTAAAATCTTCTACTGTTGTGAGTCGTCCGAAAGTGCGGATGGTCAATTCTGTTTCATTCCCTTCTACCCTGCCAGATGGGAGCTCCACGTTCTCCTTGTCCAGGGCATTGCGAATATCCAGTGGGGTGAGTTCGTATCCGGCCAGTTTATTCGGATCAATCTCCAGTTTCATGGAGTATTTCTTCTCGCCCCAGATACGTATTTCACTTACTCCGGGGATGGTCTGCATTCGTTCCTTAAAGATATTGTTCCCAACAGCCGACAACTCCAGTAAATCGCGTTTGTCGCTCTGAACTGTGATGGATAAAATGGTTTCCGCATCTGCATCAGATTTCACGACGACAGGAGGGTCAGCATCGGAAGGAAGGTTTCTTACCGCACGGGAAACTTTATCGCGCACATCATTGGCTGCAGCTTCGAGATCCACACCCAACTCAAACTCTACGGTTATGTTACTGCGTCCTTCGCTGGAGATGGATGTCAGGTTTCTAATCCCTGCGATACCGTTAATGGATTCTTCCAGAGGTTCTGTAATCTGTGATTCAATCACGTCAGCATTGGCTCCGGAATAATTCGTTGTAACTGTGACTACCGGCGGGTCGACGCTAGGAAACTCTCGAATTCCAAGGTAGGTAAACCCAATGATACCAAAGAGCACGATAAAAACATTGATTACCGTGGCCAATACCGGTCTGTGTATGCTAACTCCCGATATATTCATCTTAGTTATTGGCTGGATTTACCTGAACGAGCATGCCGTTTCTTGCTTGTAAAATTCCGGTGGTCAGGATGCTGTCGCCTTCCTGCAATCCTTCTGTAATCTGTATCTTATCCGAAAGCCGAATTCCTGTTTTAACCTGAATGCTTTCTATCACCCCATTTTTCACAGCAAACACCTTTTGCCCATTTAATTCAGGAACAAGCGATTGAGTAGGAATGAGGATCGCTTCATCCATTTCTTCCAGAGCTAACCTGATTTTAACAAAAGAACCCGGTAGCCAATGGGATTTATTGGCCTCGTCCAGGGCACGTACCTTTAGGTTTCTGTTTCCCGAATTAATTTGAGCATCGTATGCATATATTGAGGCATTCAGGCTATCGTCGCTCCCAGCGCGCATTGCAGTCAATTGCATCCCGGTGTGAACCCGGGTAGAATAAATTTCCGGCACTTCGAACTCTATCTTCAATGGATTTTCCTGTACCAGCGAAACCAGCGTTTGTCCCACACTGATAAAAGCCCCTTCGCTGACCATTCGCAAACCAATACGTCCGGAAAATGGTGCGCGAATCTGGCATCGATCAATGCGAACTTTCAGCAACTCCAATTGTGCATCCAGAGACTCCACCTTGTTATAGCTGACATCATAAGTCTCCTGACTAATAGCCTGGGCCTCCAGTAACTCCCTGTTCCTCTTAAGCTCAGATTTCGCAAGGTTCAGTTGCACTTGAATATTCTTAGCCTGTGCCTGAAAGTCGCGATCATCTATTTGAAATAATAGCTCGCCTTTGGACACATGACTCCCTTCCTTAAAAGAAATTTTCATTAATCGGCCCGATTCTTCCGACTTCAACTCGACCTGCTCGTTTGGAATAACAGAGCCTGTTACATTAATGGTCTCATCGAGTTTCTCGGGATGGACGACATATATGTCGGCATTGAGTCCCTTTGAACCAGTTGCTGCACCTTTATTCGCTTCTTCGCCCCCACAGGCGGCAAGAGCCATTGTTAAAATGATAAGTCCTAATCTCATGTAAATGATAACACGCCGCAAATTAATACGCTTTTTAGCCCGGATGGTTTTTTCTGTAAGAAAACCTTTCCATATACGTGGCCATTACAAGCGAAAAAGATGCCAGTAGCTACATTTATTGTAGCTGCGTCAATCTTTTTTCCAGGACTTCGCTGCTCATAGAAATGTGGTAGTAAATTTTAAAGAAACGCAACAACACTTCCGTCGATCTATTTTTTCCTTTTTCACGGATATGCCGCAGTATCCGATTGATTAAATCATTCATGTTATTCTCCCCCTGTAATAATAACGCGTGTTTATGAATATCAGATATCCCGTTTGTCTAAATTATTATTCATTTGGTGTAAATTTATACTTCTGTCTGACCTTGAGATGATTTCAAACGATTTTCCGGAAAAATTTCATGGAGTCTGACTATAATTGTATAAATACTAAACCAGATGAAAATGAAAATTTCTACTTTACTGCTTGCTTTTGCTCTGCTGGGTTCATCCGCCATGTTGAGTTCATGCAAAAAAAATGATGACAATAACGGAAGTAACTCGAATACCCCAGCTAAAGACAATAGCCTGACCGCCATTATTGGAACAAAGATAGTTGACCCTTCCGGTCTGCCTACAATTTCATATGAAGCCGACAAGGGTATTCTTACTGCCACCGTATACGATAAAGACCAGGTAACTACGCTTGCCCTCACGATGCAATTGGATCAAGGAAACACCTTGGCATTTGGTTCAACTGCTTTCGGAAATGTTCAGACATCCTCTAATACAGATGGCCTGTATGAGGCAGTAGACGGAAACGTTAATCTTTCCACCAACGACAGAACCAACCGAATTGCAGAGGGCACTTTTAGCTTTTCGGCTCAGAACCTGAATAGCGCAAAGATCAATGTGACCAGTGGCAAGTTTTATATCAAATACTAAGAAAAAATTTCAATGAGAAACCCGCTTCGGCGGGTTTTTTTATGCCTACAGGTCAAGCACACTATACATAGGGCAATGATCAGATTGCATAGCATCAGGTAAAATCAGGGAATCTGTTAATTTATACTTCAGGGATTCAGTCAGCATGATGTAATCGATACGCCAGCCTTTATTATTGGCCCTGGCATTTGACCGATAGCTCCACCAGGTATATTGATGGGGCTCCGGATGTAACTCCCTAAAGCTATCGACATAGCCTTCTTCCACAAATTTATCGAACCACTCTCTTTCTTCGGGCAGGAAACCAGATGAATTCTTGTTTCCAACAGGATCGTGGATATCAATGGGTTTATGGCATATATTGTAATCACCACACAGAATAAGGTTTGGAATTTCTTTTCTTAGATTATTGACATAATCCAGAAAGAAATCCAACCAACCCATTTTAAACTCCTGACGCAAATCTCCGCTGGATCCGCTGGGATGATAAATGCTCATCACAGAGTAGCCATCATAATCGGCACGAATGACCCTTCCCTCCCGGTCGTATACATCGTTTCCGGTACCATATTCTACATGGATGGGTTCTTCCTTGCTAAAAATTGCCACCCCGCTATAACCCGCCTTTTCTGCGGAATACCAATAATGATGGTAACCAAGATGCTCAAAAACAGCCGTTTCAACCTGTTCTTTGTATGCCTTTGTTTCCTGAACACACAGGATATCCGGACTTTCTTGTTGCATCCATTGAACCAGCCCTTTTTTCAAAGCTGCCCGGATCCCGTTTACATTATAAGTACTGATTTTCTTCATGCTTAATTAGTAATTGAGCAGCCATTCCAGTTTCTCAGCCACCTTATCTCCATTGGGCAACATCTCGTGTTCCAGTCCCATATTAAGCGGAACCGCAGGCACATTTGCCGAGCCCATGGTTTGAACCGGGGCATCCAAATACTGAAAACAATCTCTGGCAACGCGCCCGGCAATGGCCTCAGCAAATGAATTCTTCAAGGTCTCCTCTGTTAGAATGAGCAATTTACCGTGTTTTTCAGCCTGTGCATAGATTGCTTCTTCATCGCAAGGGTTCAAAGACCTCAGGTCGAGTATCTCTACCTTACCTGGCAGTTTCTTCGCAGCCGCCAATGCCCAATAAACACCCATTCCATATGTGATTACTCCAACCGATTCACCATTTTCTACGTTTTCCTGATCTGCCTCAAGAGCCACTCTGGCCTTGCCCAGGGGAATGATATAATCTTCTGAAGGCTCGATAGTTTTAGTGGATTCCGTTCCCGGAACTTTACTCCAATAGAGACCTTTATGCTCAAACATAACCACCGGGTTCGGATCATGGAAAGCGGCCTTCATCAAACCTTTCATATCAGCTGCATTCGAAGGATACGCCACTTTGATTCCTTTGATCTGCAGAATACTGCTTTCAACCGTTCCCGAATGGTATGGTCCACCCCCACCATAAGCTCCTGTTGGAACTCTTATCAAGGCTTGAACAGGATATTTTCCATTGGATAGATAGCAGCTTTTGGAAAGCTCTGTCACCAATTGGTTTACCCCTGGCCAGATATAATCTGCAAATTGAATCTCTACGATTGGTTTGCAACCAACAGCCGAGAATCCTGCTGTTGAGCCGATAATATATGCCTCCTGAATCGGGGTGTTAAAAACCCGGTCGTCTCCATATTTCTTTCCAAGAGTGGCTGCCTCCCTGAAAACACCTCCCAATCGACTTCCTACGTCTTGTCCGTACAAGAGTGCCTCGGGGTTGTTCTTCAGTATTTCATCCATGGCATACAATGCGGCATCTACCATGATGATTGGTTCTTTATCTATAGGAGCTCTTTCTCCTTTTTCCTCTGTGACTGTAGTAGGGGCAAATTCGTGATCGTACAAGGAAGCTGCACTTGGCTCTTCTGCCTGCTTTGCCCGCTCAAAGTCCTCTGCAATGCTGGTGTTCGAATCTTCCACCAATTTGTCGAGTTCCGCTTCTTCGACACCTAAATCCAGCAGCACTTTCCTTAATGCCGGAAAAGGATCCGTGGCGGCATGCTGCGCGAGATCTTCTTCTGTACGATAAAACTCTTTACGCACACCGCTTGTATGGTGCCCTAATAAAGGAACTGCGGCATGAACTAAGATGGGCTTTCTCTTATTCCTTACATATTCAATCGCCTTCTCCATTTCCTCGTAGGAAGAGATAAAGTCTGTGCCATCCACACGTACACGCTTGAGTCCTTTAAAACCTGCCGCATACTCGTAGGCATCCATGGCACGCATCTCACCTCCCTTAGCAGAAATCCCCCAATCGTTGTCCTGAATCAGATAAATAACCGGCAAATTATGCAATACCGCCATTTGAAGTGCCTCTGCCACTTCGCCTTCCGTAACCGAGCCATCACCCAAGGAACAGAGCACGACAGGTTTATCGACTCCCTCCAATAATTTTTGACTTTCCAGATATGCCACCCCATGTGCCATTCCTGTTGCAGGAATTGCCTGCATGCCAGTTGCGCTGCTCTGGTGCGGCATAACCGGCAGTCCCGTTCTACGAAGTGAAGGATGCGCATAATACGTCCTGCCACCGCTGAAAGGATCATCTTTTTTGGCCAGTAGCTGAAGCATGAGTTCATAGGGGCTCATCCCCATCGCCAGCAACATGCCTTCATCCCGATAATATGGAGCGGCAAAATCACACCCTTTTAGTAAGAGACCGGTGGCCATTTGAATGGCTTCATGTCCTTTAGAGGTCGAATGTACGTATTTGGTTATCTGTCTATTAGCATCATATATATCAGCCATTGCTCTAGCGGAGCACATCAACTTATATACCTGCAATAAGGTTTCTTTATTTACCATTTTTTGTGCCTGCAAGTATACAAAAATTGAACCGGTAAACCGGTTGCAGAGCGGTTCCAAAAATATCGGTGTAATTCACAAACAAACGTGGTATCGATTTTTTAACTTGGATTAGTACCGTTTAAATCGAATCTTTGAAAAGAACATCTATGACTCAATTAGTTAAAATCCAAAATGAAGCTGGCTACAGCTCCATCCATTTTGATGGAATAAAATCCCTCGATGTCAACAACGCTCAAAGAGTAAAAGCTGAGATCAAAGGATTGATTGATTCAAATATTCAAAATCTGGCTATTGATTTAAGTCAAGTTCATTTTATCGACAGCACGGGTTTTGGCACTTTGATTTCCATTTTAAAAGAAATGAAAGCCCGAAATGGCCGCTTGATTTTATGTGGCATTTCTAATGAGGTCAGAGAATTAATGGACCTCATGCAACTCCTAAACGTATTTGAAACCTGTTCTTCCCTGCAAGAGGTTGCCCATCTCATAAAATAATCAGTATGCTTTTTATCAGAAGTTTCTCTTCGAAACTGGCGCAAACAGAACTTCTCGCAAAGTGGTTGGAGGAAGTGAGTGTTGCCTTGGAAAATATCCCTTATCATCGGTTGCGATTTGTTGTTCACGAAGCCTTTGTCAATGCCTGCAAATATTCCGCAACTCCTGAATCCAACATTGTAGTAATGATTCGGCAATTGGATCATCTGGAAATTACTGTAGCTGATCCGGGAAAAGGTTTTTCCCTGCCTGAGGACCTGGGCAGTTTTGACAAGGCCGCCATTGGTTTTAGGTGGAACCTGGTTCAGGATCGCGAAACGCGACTTATCGCCGAAGTAAGTGATGCCAATACCCTGCATTTTAGTCTTGAGATTGAAAAAGCAAACCAGGAAGCCGACCTGAAAGAAAACCACCGTGGTTTAATTAGTATCCTCAAAGCAGCTCAAGACCTGCATTACCATTTCGTTCCAAACTCGTTCAACTACCTGCATATCACTTGCTAAAATGAACGACCGTCTCTTTTCTTCATCCGGAAAATCCCGGATTCTTTGTGTAGAAAAAAACGAGATGTATTGCCAGTTCATCCAAAGAGCTGGCGAAACCCTGGGATTTACCTGTACTTTTTGCTCGGATGAAGAGACCGCAATGAAAAAATTGCACAATCTCTTTTTTCAGATCATCCTGCTCAATCCCGAACAAAGCGCAAGTGGTATGGAAAAATTCCTGGGAAATGTTCGGGCCATTCGTGGTTATGAAAGGACGCCACTTCTCATCCTTGTTCCGGAGAATCAGTCCACACATGGAGCTTCCTATCTTGATAAAGGTGCAGATGGATTCATCAATAAACCCTTTGATGAAGATCAAATCTATTCCCATTTGAATTTATACCTCAGGCGCTTAATATACCGCCGGTTTCATCAGGGAGAATACCTGAAAAAGGACCTGAACACCGAAAAGGGCATTGTGGTATTGTGTTCAGCAAGCAAAGATTTACTGGAAATTCCGGCTAAATCCATTGAAACAGACACTGTCGTTGTTACCAATGAATCAGATCTTTTCAAAACCCTGTATTCACAAAATGTCTGGATTGTATTTATCGGAACGCATGCCAAATGGGCGTTGCCATTGGTCGGCAAAATTAAAAATGACGAGGCCTACAGTATTCAGGTGATCTTGCTGCGTAGCAATCAGACCCTTGACAATGTTGTGGTAGACTTTTTTAATCAGGGAGGCGATGATATCACCTCCCTGAATAAACCTGCATTTATCCTGAGTCGACAAATAAATAGTCGCATCGACCGGGAAATGTATTTCAAAGAAAAATACATCAATGCGCTGACAACTGCAGCTTCGAAGCTTCCTATTCGTTCCGAAAAAACCATGCAATTAAATTATGGCGTGTGGGACATAAGCGCCGTTCACTTGTATCATGATGCAATACCCGGTGGCGACTTTTACGAGATGATTACCATTAACGACAAACAACGCATTCTGTTGATTGGCGATGTTATGGGTAAAAAATGGGATGCCTGGTTCTTCTCTCTGGCCTACCTCGGATATATCAGAAGTACCGTCCGAAACCTTGCCTATCAGAATTTCAACGACCCGGCACATCTTCTCGAGACCTTGAACGAAGCCATCTTTCGTGATTTTAAAATTTCGGAAGTATTTACCACCCTCAGTGTTGTGTTGCTCGACCGCCAAGGTTCAAGAGTTCGTTTCGCTTCAGCCGGGGCCCTGCCTGCAGTACTTATTAAAAAGAACGCAAATGAAATCATTCCCGTTCGCGCAGAAGGGTTCCTGCTTGGACTTGCTGAAAAAGAGAAATACAAGAATATTGAGATTGATATCAAACCGGGAGACGCGCTCTTCCTATTCACCGATGGCTACTTAGACGACAATCATCCATCTGAAGAACAAAACAAACTCGAAAAATTTGGGCAGGAATTGCTCCGCTATGTTTCGCAAGACACTGCCCTTCAGATTGATATTTCGCTCAAAAATTCAGGCTACGAATTTGCCGACGACGACCGCACCTTACTTTGTATTCGAAAAGTTTAGGAAATTCCCGAGCCGTTTTCTGCAATCGCTTCAGGCTTCACAAACATAAGCCTGCCTTCACTCTCCGCCATTAATATCATGCCTTGAGATTCGATCCCTCTTAACTTCCTGGGAGCCAGATTGACAAGCACACTCACTTGCTTTCCTACAATTTCTTCAGGTGAAAAATGCTCGGCAATTCCAGAAACGATAGTTCTCTTGTCTAGACCTGTATCCACTGTCAGCTGCAGCAGCTTATCTGCTTTCGGAACTTTCACAGCCTCGAGTATGGTTCCCACCCGAATGTCCATCTTGGCAAAATCATCGTATTGAATGGTTTCCTTTTGAGGTTCCGGTATTCTGTCGTTTTGCTGACTTGCTTCTATGGTTTTTTTCAGTTTTTCCGTCTGTTGTTCAATCTCCTTGTCTTCAATCTGAGTAAATAAAAGAAATGGCTTACCCAAATTGGCTCCATCTTCCAGCTGATTCCAGGCATTCGAAACCAGATCGTATTCTTCCAGATTCAATTGCTCCAGAATTTTCGCGCTGGTCTCGGGCAGAAAAGCAGAACCTGAAACTGCCAAATAAGCGCAGAGGTTCAAACTCTCGTGAAGTATTCCTTCCACGGCTTTTGGATCCGTCTTCCAAAGTTTCCAGGGCTCTGTCTCCTGCAAAAAGCGATTTCCCTCACGCGCAATATTCATCCATTCTGCCTGCGCTTCCCTGAATTTAAAAGCGTCCATCAGTGCCCCTGCATTCGCGCCAAGCCCCATAACCCTTTGCTTCATTTCTTCTGCTTTTGCAGACAGTTCAGGGTACGTGCCATGTGCAAATCCCGTGGGAACCGTACCTTCAAAATATTTGGAACAAAGCACCATTACCCGGTTCACAAAGTTCCCCAGGATTGCCACCAATTCCGAATTTACCTTTAGTTGATAATCCTTCCATGTAAAATCACTGTCCTTCGACTCTGGTGCAATCGAGGTGAGGGTGTACCGCAATTCATCGTTTCTTCCCGGAAAATCTTCCAGGTATTCATGCAACCAAACCGCCCAATTTCTTGAAGTGGAAAGTTTTTGTCCTTCCAAATTCAAAAACTCATTTGCCGGCACCTCTGCAGGCAAAATATAAGACCCATGCTCCATAAGCATCATGGGGAAAATGATCGTATGAAATACAATATTGTCTTTTCCGATAAAATGTACCAGCCGGCTTTCCTCATCCTGCCACCATTTTTTCCATTCCTCTTCTTTTCCTTTTTCCCGGAAATATTCTTTGGTGGCAGAAATGTAACCGATCGGCGCATCGAACCACACATAAAGCACCTTTCCATCTGCCCCATCTACCGGAACGGGGATGCCCCAATCCAAATCACGGGTCATTGCTCTGGGCTGCAAGCCCTCAGCCAACCAGGATTTGAACTGGCCTCGCACGGTGCCCCGCCAATGTTCCACTCGCTTGGAGTATTCTTTAAATTCCGGAGTTTCCGAAATTTTATCCATTGGCAAAAACCAATTGGTTGCCTTCCTGAGTATCGGTTTTGAACCGCTCAATGCCGATTTCGGGTTTTTCAAATCCGTCGGGCTTAATGCCGAACCACATTTTTCGCATTGGTCGCCATAAGCATGGTCGTTACCGCATACCGGACATGTTCCTACGATATACCGATCGGCGAGGAATTGATTTGCCTCTTCATCAAAATACTGATCCGTTTCTATCTCTTCAAACAGACCTTTGTTGTAAAGTGTCTTAAAAAAACCCTGCGCCGTTTCGTGGTGTATTTGACGGCTTGTTCTTGAAAAATGGTCGAAACGAATCCCAAATTTTTCAAAGGAGCTGCTTATTTGCTCATAGTATTTATCTACCACCTGATGCGGAGTTATTCCTTCCTTCTTTGCCCGCATCGTAATCGCCACACCATGCTCATCTGTTCCACAGACAAACAGCACTTCTTCTCCTTTTTTTCTGAGATGACGTACATAGATATCTGCCGGCAAATAACAACCGGCTATATGACCAATATGAATGGGCCCGTTGGCATAGGGCAAGGCCGCGGTAATCAAATTTCGTTTCATTCGGCGACAAAGATAGTTTCCTTCCTTCTATTCTCCTTTTCTACAGAAATAACGAGTTTTGCATAGCATGATACAGCCTCCATTTCTTCAAGCCGGCGACCGAATTGGCTTGTTTGCACCCGCCAGAAAACTGACAGAAAACGAAGCCTTGTTGGCAGCCAAGCTGCTTTCCGAGAAGGGTTTTGAAGCAGTATTTGCACCCAACCTTTTAAAAGAAGACAATCAATTTTCGGGAACAGATGCGGAACGCGCGGCGGATCTCGACTCCCTTTTGATGGATGAGAGTATCAAAGCTATTCTCGCCTTCCGAGGAGGTTACGGGTCCGTGAGGCTACTTCCCTATTTGCGGAAATCTTACCCCACACCCAAATGGATTATCGGATACAGCGATATTACTGTTTTGCATCATTGGGTGAACCAAAAACTGGGATGGATGAGCATGCACGGAACCATGCCTGTCAATATGCTGCAGGCTGGAATGGAAAGAATACAAAGCAAGCAATCCCTGGTGAATGCGCTTTTAGGAAATCCCGAAACCCTGATTGTTCCAGACACAGAAACAAAGGTTCAAGGAGAACTTTGCGGAGGAAACCTTTCCGTGATATACAGTTTATTAGGCTCCGATCTGCAGACAATAAGTAATAAGAAATTGCTCTTTTTAGAAGATTTGGACGAGTATCTCTATCATATTGACCGCATGATGCAGGCCATAAACCGATCTGGCATTGGCCCGGGCTCGGCGGCCTGGCTCATCGGAGGAATGAGCGATATGCGCAATAATACCATCCCCTTTGGAAAGGATGCGCGACAAATCATACGGGAAGCACATGAAGGATTGAATTCACCCCTTGTCTTTGACATACCTGCCGGTCATGAGCCTTTGAATCGAACAATAATTATGGGTATGGAATATCGTCTTGATGCAGGCAGGCTTACTCCTCTTCTTTGATATTCTTACTCATTCTGAAAAGTCCCAATCCTGCACCTCCAATAGCTCCAACAAGCAGAAGTAAAGACCCTGCAAGTGATATTTTCTCTCCCTGTGCATAGCTCTTCGGTTCAAATTTAAATTCGACGGTATGTGTTCCTGCAGGAATTTTCATGCAGCGCAGTATATAATCGCATCGGAAATAGTCGGCCTCATTGCCGTCAATGAATGCCTTCCATCCATATGGATAATAAATTTCCGAGAATACCGCCAATTGTTCGCCATTGGTATTCGTTTCGTAGATCAAATGATTTGGTTCGTAAGTGCTGAGCTGAATGCTTCCTTCTCCGCTTCCACCATTGAAATCGCCCAATTGATCGCTCCAACGCGAAACATCCACCAAAGCTTCCGATTTTGAATCGAAGGTGTTCAATCCTAAAATTTCCTGATTGGCATCTGCCACTCTCTTCACTGTTTTTATAAACCAGGCGTTTCCATTGGCATAGTTGTTCTTAAGAGGTGCGCCATCCGGGTTCACGATAAAATAGCGGGTGTTCAACATGTTCATCACAGACATGTTACGAAGGGCAGAATCGAGCAAGTACACGTTTTGTTGTTGCATTATTGTTTGAAACTTCTGCATCTCGGGTGTAATGCCGTATTCAATTACTTCCTGGTATCTGCGTAATTTCGCACCATGGTATCCACCAATCGATTTATGATAATAACTGGTGGTGGCATCATTGAACGGACTCACTGCCATGTTTAACACACGGAAATCAAGTCCTTTATCCTGTAAGATGATTTCATCCGATTGAGACTTGGTATACAGGTTTTCCGTTTTAGCTTTCTTTCTATACGTATCATCCGACATGTAACGCTTGTTCACCATCCATTGATCACTCAACATCAGCAGGCCCACCAGGATAACAGCTACTTCCGGTTTTAATTTGTCTGTCACCCAGGCCCACAAGGCTGCCCAGGCCAGGGCAATAAAAACGAGGGAGCGAATTGCGTCAGAACGCATCATCCCCATTCTATAGTCGCGGAATAACTGGAGCACGTCTCCCTTGATTCCGATCGACTCGTCCATTGAGTTTGTAAAACTGAACAGGCTTCCTCCAATCAAGGCAATGACAAGGGTAAGTCCTCCGACAATATAAAATGCCAGGTTCAATTTTTTCACTATCCCTGGTTCAAACTTCCTTTCCCACAACGCCTGCAATCCCAAAGCAGCCAGAACGGCTATTGCCATCTGGGTAATAGCCGTAATCATTGTTGGCGTTCTAAACTTATTGTAGAGCGGTACATAATAATAGAACATGTCCGAGAGGAAGCTGTATTTACCCATACTGAGCAGCAAGGCCAGAACACCCACAATCAGCATCCAAATTTTCATCTGTTTCCGTTTGCTCAGAATGATCCCGAGGGCCATTAAAAAGATTAGAATAGCGCCCAAATAATAAGGCCCCGCCACGTAACGCTGTCCACCCCAATATGTCGGCAGGTCATTGCTTCTGTTGATTGCTTTGGCCAGGTCCGATTTTTTATCAATATCCATGGTTGAAGCACCGCCGCTAAAATTAGGGACCAAAAAGGTGAGCACTTCAATATTCCCGTAGCTGTAATCGTCGAAAATATAGTTGTAATCCAGTCCGCTATTGCTTGCTTCTTTGTTCAGGGTCAGGTCAGACCCGCCCCGTGTCGATTCTTTTCCATATTCATAATTGGTCATCAGGGTCCCTGCATTCGTTGAGATTCCAACTAATGCAGCAACTAACAGAATCACAGCGGCTTTAAAGAAATCAGACAAGGTCTTTTCCCGGATTGCAAACACCAATTTCACCAGCATCCAAATCAAAATGGCGATAAAGAGGTAGTAGGTAATTTGAAGGTGGTTGGCGTATACGTTAATGGCCAGTCCGAGGGCCGTGACCACAGCAGCTGTTATATACTTTTTATCAAATGCCAATTGAATACCTGCCAAAATAATGGGCGCATACATAAGGGTCCATACCTTATTCGCATGGCCCGCTTCGAGCCCAATCAGGTTAAAGGTAGTGAAACCATAACCCAATGAAATGGCAGCAGCTATCCAAACATTGACACGAAAGGCCAATAGCATCAGAAAGAAACAGGTCATCAACAACCACAAAGAGGTCATCGGGTAGCGGTCGTACCCAAACATATACGTAATAGCGGAAAAGATATAAGCCGACCAGTTATTCTTGTATTCTGCCCGAATCTGATAAGTGGGCATCCCCCCAAACATACTGTTCGTCCAAAGGCTTTGCTCTCCGGTTGCTTCTTTGTAAAGCTCAGTTTCGTGTGCCATTCCCTGAGCCTGTTTGATGTCATGTTGGAACATGACTTTTTTCCCACTGATTAAAGGTGAAAAATATGCGGCAGAAATAACCAGAAAAGCCAGAATGCAAACAAGTTGCTTCCAGATGCGCTGTATGAGCTTTTGTACCATAATTTGAAGCGAGCTTAAGCCTCAAATATAGTTTTTAATGTTTGATTAAAGCTTGAATGAGCTTGTGATCAGAGCCAAAATTTCCTCCTGTTTTGTAATTGTAGGAATTCAAGGAAGGGTCAAGAAAGATATAATCAATTCGATACGAGGGAAACGGACCCACGTAAGTATTTCCTGCCCCTGAGCCAGACTCTACAAAGGCATCATTCTTATTTCCTTTCATTTTACGGTAGGTATAAGAAAGCTGTGTGTCGTTCATATCGCCAGCCAAGACAACCGGATATGGCGACTTATTCATATGGTCACAAACCAGGCTCACCTGTTCCGAGCGTTTCTCAAAACCCATTTTCAATCTTTTGATGATGCTCTTGGATTTCTTCATGGCCAGTTCCTGATTCTGCACATCCTCCTGATGAAACTCATATTCCGAACTCAGCTTATTGGACTGCAGATGGCAGCTATAGATACGCACGGTATCGTTTCCTTCCAAGACAAAATCAGCCCAGATTGCACCATTTATCACTCCTTCGCCAAAACTTACATAGCCAGAATGAATTGGTTTAAAACGGGAATAGATGATGGTGCCTTTGTCTTTTGCGCCATATTTCGAATTCTTTTTGACAGCATACTTTAAGCCCAATTTTCTCCTGATACTATTCGAAGTGGCTGCCCCCTTATACACGGGGTATTCCGCATATTCCTGAAAACAAATAATATCAGGCTTCACCTCTTTCAGATAATCCACGATACTATCCAGATATATCTTATCTGTTCCTTGTCCGAAATACCGCACATTCATACTTACCAACCGGATATCGCCCGCCTCTTTATTGGCCTCTCTGCCACTTAATTTATAAATCTTGGCATAGTGCGAATAACCCAATACCATGCAGGCCACTGAGAATAACAGCTTGAGCTTGCCCATGATAAGCCAGTAAACAGCGAAGATTAAATTCAATAAGAATAAAAGCGGAAATGCCAATCCGAAAAAGGCTCCAATCCACCAAATCATTGGATTGATATAAGGGGACAAATAGGAAAGCAGGAGTGCAATGCCAATAAGGATATTTACTATCCAAAGTATCCTGTTTACGATGACCATCAATCTTGCTTACTTGCTTTGAATAAGGTTTCTCTTTCTTTCTGCGAAAGGCTTTCATACCCCGACATATTGATTTTGTCGAGAATTGCATCTACCTCCGACTGATCGGGTCTTTGCGTGTTCTCCACTTTCATATGCGTGACAACCGTATGGTATATCTTCTTTTTACTCCTTCTGGAGCGAAATCTCTTTCTCCAAAATTGACCTACGGTATTTTCAAAGCGGTCGAACCACGTATGCTCCCTCAGGTAGCGAATATAAAAATAGCCAACCAGAGCACCACCAATATGGGCAAGATTCCCTCCGGGATTGCTGCCATACATGCTGATAATGGAGATAACTACTTCAAAAAAAGCAATGTATTTTAATTTGACATCAAAAAAGATGATTCGAATCGCATAGTTGGGAATAAGGACAGCGATGCCTACAATCACAGCCATCACTCCGGCCGAAGCTCCTAAAAGTGACCCGGAACTGAAGGCTGACTCCCGAAATACCGGAAAAACATTCATCCCTAATAAGTAAAGGATACCTCCAGCCAGTCCGCCGTAAATGTAAATTCTAAGTAGCTTTTGGTTCCCCAGAAATTCCATGAACAGATTTCCCATGAAATAGAGCCAAAGCATATTAAAGAAGATATGCCAGATTTCAATATGGGCGAACATATAGGTGAAAAGCGTCCAGGGACGGTAAAGAAAATCAATCGGATTAGCAGGCAGCATTATCCATTCCGCCAATTCCCTCCCCCCTTCTTTCGAACCGGTTGTGAGGTACGAAACCACGATCAACAGGTTAAGAAAGATGAAAACACCAATATTGATGAACATCAGCTTTCTCACCATGTTGTTTCCCTTGTGAAAAGACTGCCGTATGTCGCTCAGTAAACCAGCCATCTCAGAATAACGATTGTCGGTTTGTTTTGTTCCAGTATTTAATCAGCAAATATCCGAAAATCATCCCACCCAAATGTGCGAAATGGGCAATATGATCCGTTGGTTTGTTCATTAAGCCGAGCGATAGCTCAAGCACGATAAATCCAATGATGAGGTATTTTGCTTTGATCGGAACCAAGAAATACAAATAGATGAGGGAATTCGGAAATATCATCCCAAATGCCAATAGAATTCCATAGACTGCTCCGGACGCTCCAACCGAAGGCTCGTTGATTGCTTCGTTGAGGGCCGCCATGTAGTGATCTGTATAGTTCATCTGCTTCTGCCAAATTGAATAGCCCTCGCTCTTTACCAATGCAATTTGATCCGGATTCAGGTGCGTCGAAATCATATGAATATCAATGGATTTCGAAAAATTGTATACGATTGCGGCGCCCAGTCCTGTAATCAGATAATAAGTCAGAAAGCGCTTTCCACCCCAATAATTTTCGATGACTGCTCCGAACATCCAAAGCGAAAACATATTGAAGAAAATATGTTCAAAGTTCGCGTGGATAAACAGATGCGTAAAAATTTGATACGGACTAAATGCCTCTGATGTCCAATAATGCAGGCCCAACAAATTAAAAACATTCAAGCCAAAACGTTCCGTTATTACCACAGAAGCCAAAAAGGCCAGGCCGTTGATTATTAACAAATTCTTTACAACCGGAGGAAGAATGTTAAATCTTCCAAATCCATACGCTTGATTCATCTACTGAAATAATTTATTCAATGTATTTTCATCCATCCTGACAAAAACGGCCTTACCAAATGGCGATATTCCAGGCTCCTGACAGGCCAAAAGGTCTTTGACCAAATGCTGTATTTCCACAGAACCCAGTTTTTGTCCTTTACGAATACCACTTTTCTTCGCCAAAGCTCGTGCCACATGCATTTGTTTGTCGCGTGTATCGACCTGCGAAGAATTTTTATATTCCTCGAGCAAACCCTCCAAAAGCCCTCTGGCATCTGCCTTATCTGCTTCCGGAGGCAATCCATTGATAATAAAGCTGGTATTCCCGAAGGAACTGATATCAAAGCCAAGATGGCGTATTTCATCCAAAATATCTTCTACCAGAGCCGCATCATTGGCAGAAAATTCAACGACCCTGGGAAATAATAATTGTTGCGATATACTCTTTTGCTCCTGAATATGATGCATGAATTTCTCATACAATACACGTTGATGTGCCTGTTCCTGATCCACTATAAGAAGCTCGTCTGCTCCCTGAATCAACACATAGGAATGCATCAACTGAAAAGATCCCAGTACCTGGATTCCCGGATCTCTCTTTTCAAGGTTGAGCTTCATGGAAGGGGATACTGTTTTATACGTTTCCGGAATATTTTCAATACCGGCATATAAATCCTGCCATTGACCCAAATTCCTCTTTTGCTGTGTGGACTCTCCCTGAAACGGATTGTACGATGGATTAAATTTTAATTTTGGTTCGGTCGGGAAATCTGGTTTGTCTCCCTGTGCATTGAGAAGATGATGGAAGCTATGATCATCGAAAAGACTTTCTTCTGTATTTCCCAGATGATTTTCCGCCAAAATCTTCTTAACCACTGACCTCAATAATGAATACAAGGTACGTTCATCATCAAACTTAATTTCCGTTTTGGTTGGGTGAACATTGATATCGACATGTGAAGGATCCAGATCCAAAAAAGCCACATAGGTGGCGTGATGCTCCTCCGGCAGGTAGTTTTTAAATTCCTGCTGGATCGCGTGATTCAGATAAGGGTCTTTAATAAAACGACCGTTCACAATAAAGTATTGGTTGCCACGGGTTCGTTTACTGATCGATGGATTGCCCAGATAAAGCTGATAATTGGCTGCCGGCGAATGCTCTTCACCGAAAAAGAAATCTTCTTCTTTCACACCCAGCAATTCTGCCAGCCTTTGTTTTCTGCTCCCGGCTTTCAGGTCGTAGAGACAATGTTCATTGTGATAGAGACGAAAACCCACCTCCTCGTTGGGCATGGCCACCCGAACAAATTCATCGACAATATGCTTGAATTCAACGGCATTCGACTTTAGAAAATTACGCCTCGCCGGAATATTATAAAACAGGTTTTTAACGGCGATACTCGTTCCCCTGGATTGGACACAATTCTCCTGTTTTTTTACTTCGCTGCCCTCAATATAAATCAAGGTGCCAAGTTCATCCGATTCCAGGCAGGTTTTCATCTCTACCTGCGCCACGGAGGCGATGGAAGCGAGGGCTTCTCCCCGAAAGCCAAAAGAACGAATTTGAAACAGATCCTCGGCTTTTCGAATTTTGGAAGTTGCATGTCTCTCCCAGCAAATTCTTGCATCCAGCGGACTCATTCCTTTTCCGTTATCGATAACCTGAATGAGGGTTCTGCCGGCATCTTTCACTATTAAATCTACCTGATCGGCACCCGCATCGATGGCGTTTTCAACCAATTCCTTTACAACCGAGGCAGGCCTTTGAATGACCTCTCCCGCTGCAATTTGGTTGGCAATGGCATCTGGTAATACTGAAATGATATTTCCCATAATCTTCTAGCCGGCAAAGAAAATCCACCAAACTAGGACTGCCAGGATGGCTGCAATAAGAATAATCCGAACATTCGAAGCTCTGTTCTGAACAGATAAGCGGTCATGATTCCGAGCCCAACGTTCCTTTAATACCCCCTGAGAAAGCGGATTTTGTTTTCCTTCCGCCTCAGCAACAGTCCTTTTTAAATCCTCCTTTTCAGGATTGTAATAAATCGGTGTATGATCAAATTTTCTATGTGATGGTGTCTTGATGAAACGAAACATGATAAATGATCGGGAAAGAAATTCAAAGATAGGGCATTCTTATTGTATTTTCGTCGCTATATGACCTCTTTGGCCCGCACGCTTTGCTTCATTATTTTTAGTTTCGGCCTTCTATTATCAAGTTTTGGTCAACGGTATCATTTTCAAACGAATTCCTGGGTGGATTCTGTTTATAATGCCCTGACTCCCGAGCAAAGAATTGCTCAGCTTATCATGGCTGCCGCTTATTCCAACCCAAATCAAGACAATGAAGGCGAACTCAATGAATTGATTTCCCAGTATCAAATTGGAGGCGTCATCTTTTTCAAAGGAAGTCCTGAACGTCAACTGGAAATGTTAAACCGGCTTCAGGACATTTCTCCTGTTCCATTGCTGGTAGGAATTGATGCCGAATGGGGACTGAATATGCGCCTGGACAGTACCATTAAATATCCTCGACAAATGGCATTGGCGGCTTTTGACGACGACAGTCTGATTTATGAAATGGGTAGAGAAATAGGTCGTCAGTGTAAGCGGCTGGGTATTCATATCAATTTCGCTCCTGTGGCCGACATCAATAACAATCCCAATAACCCGGTAATCAACGACCGGAGCTTTGGCGAAAATAAGTATGTCGTTTCACGCAAGGCATTGATGTATATGAAAGGCCTTCAGGATGAAGGTATCATCGCTTGTGTCAAACATTATCCCGGACATGGTGATACGGAAACAGATTCTCATCTCGATCTTCCGGTCATTCGTTTTCCTTACAAACGACTGGATACGCTTGAACTTTACCCCTTTCGCTACCTGATTGACTCGGGAGCCATGAGCATTATGACAGCTCATCTTTACGTGACCACACTTGATCCGAAGCCGCAACAAGCCAGCTCCTTATCGTACCGAATTGTAAGAGGAAAACTCATTGATTCTATGGGTTTTGATGGGCTTATAATAACGGATGCCTTGAACATGAAAGGGGTGAGTAAATACATTGAATCAGGGAAGCTCGAAGTAAAAGCGCTTCAGGCGGGTAACGATATTCTCTTGTTTCCTGAAGATGTGCCTGCGGCTATTCAACAAATTAAACTGGCTTTAGACAGCTGCGAGATTGACAGCATCGAATTTGAATATTCTGTGAAAAAAGTCCTGGCTGCTAAATATAAAGTAGGACTAAATCATTACCAGGCGCCCGAAATCAATCACCTCTACCTCGACCTGAATAACGGCCATGCATTATCCATTTTAGATGAAGCGAGTGCGCGCCAGCTTACCTTGGTTCGCAAAAAGAAAAGAGCTATTCCCTTGGCCAGAAATAAAAAAATTGCCTGCGTCGCCATTGGAACCGAGTCATGGAATGCTTTCCATCAATCCATGAATGCTTATGGCCAATATGATTACTACGGAATCTTAAGAGATGCCAAGCCATTGGCTTTTGAACAATTAAAAGCTTATTTGAAGCAGGAAGACTACGATCAAATTATTGTGAGCCTCCACAACACCAACCGTTTAAAAACCCGCAACTACGGACTTTCTGAAGCCGGGATTCAATTGGTGAATGATTTGAACGAATTTAGCGATGTTATTTTAGTCAGTTTCGGGATTCCCTACAACCTGCAGTATTTTGAAAAGATTGAAACTATACTTGTCTCCTATCAAGATATCAATCTCAATATGGCAAAGGCGGCGCAAGCGCTGCATGGCGTCCTTCCTTTGGAGGGAAAACTAAGTGTAACCGTTAGCGATAAAATCCCATACCGAACGGGTATCTCAATGCCCGGAGACAGCAGCCTGCTGCGCTATACCCTTCCAGAATCGGCAGGCATGAAAACCGAAGATTTTGTGCGGATTGATTCTGCCATTGATTATGCATTAAAAGAAGACGTTTTTCCGGGCTGTCAGGTTTTGGTGGCAAAAGGGGGACAAGTCGTATATGCTAAAAATTTCGGCTACTTTGATTATTCGCATAAGCAAAGCATCCAGTCAAATACGGTCTATGACATTGCTTCAGTGACGAAGGTAGCTGCCACTACCCTGGCCGTTATGCACTTGGTTGATCGCGGGAAACTGGACATTCAGAAAAAAGCATCCTACTATCTCAAGGAATTAAGAAAAACGAATAAAGCAGATATTACCATCAAGCAATTGCTTAGTCACACCGCGGGGCTTCAAAGCTGGATTCCCTTTTACATGAGAACCATTGACAGCCTTGAATATCCCACTTATTACTCATCATGCAGAAGTGAGTCCTTTCCGGTGGAAGTCGCGCATGATATCTTCGGGGCGGAATATCTTCCTGATTCTATTTGGCACTGGATATTGGAAAGTCCTGTCGACAAGCCGAACCACTATAAGTATTCCGATCTCGGCTTTATGATGCTTCAGAAAATAGTGGAGGAAATCAGTCATGAATCACTCGATGAATACGTGGATGAACACATTTATGGCCCGCTAAATTTAGGCAATACCTCGTTTCGGCCATTGGAACATTTCGCTTTGAACCGCATTGCGCCGACAGAGAATGACACTGTTTTTCGGAAACAGGTGGTACGTGGTTATGTCCATGATCCTGCTTCTGCTATGCTCGGTGGTGTTGCAGGCCATGCCGGACTTTTTAGCAACAGCCAGGATCTGGCAGTCATTTTACAAATGCTTCTCAATGGAGGAAGTTATGGTGATGTTCGAATTTTAAAACCTGAAACAGTTCAATTGTTTACCGGGTATTGCGACACTAAAATTTGCAGACGAGGCTATGGTTTTGACAAACCCGAAACGGACCCAAACAAAGGGACTCCATGCTCTCGTTGCTGTTCGCCCATGTCATTCGGACACAGTGGATTTACCGGGACCTATATTTGGGTGGATCCGGATTATCAGTTGATTTATATCTTCCTAAGTAACAGGGTTCACCCTGACGCTTCGAATTCCAAAATCAGTAAAATGAATGTTCGGACGAATATTCAGGATATGCTTTATGAATTTATCGACGTAAATTGTCTTAAAAGCGCCCCTTGATTTGAACCCTCCATGCACCAATTTACGTTATGTGCTCATGTACAGGCTAATTGGCATCCTACTGTTCGTCGGTTGGGTCACTTCTGTTGCAGGTCAATCCGGGAGCAGATGGCATTTTGTATTCGGACCGTCGGTCACAGTGGGCAATGCCTTTGTCGGAGGAGCAACCAGTGTTTCCGCTCCTGATATTACTGGTGCCCACCACATTCTACCCATGTTCAGTCCGCTTTGGGGATATCCTAATCCGCAATACTCAGGCATGGAAAATCTCGGCAGAAAGTTACACATGGGTTTTCAGTACGAACGCTTTTTTAACCAAAAAGTTTCCTTTGTTACGGGGGCTGTATTGGGTGCGCGCGGGTATATTATCAAATCCGATTTTAGCAATGATCTTTTGGTTAGTTACCGCACCTATACTGTACCAGCTTATATTTCTTTTTGTCCATGGCCTGGCAGATTCTGGTCGTTCCGACAAAATATAGGAGCTCAATTTCTGTTGTCATCTGCCATTCCGGAACATATTCCGAGAAACATCAATGTGGAACAAAAACATGTTTTCTCTCCTCAGATTTATTTTGGTTTAGAGATGATTCACAACTCCTTTTCCGCTCCTTTCAGTTTCGAAATCGGCTATGCTCAGGGTTTTGTAAATATGATCAAACAACAATACCTCGGCGTGGACTATTTTACCCCAATTCCTATATACAGCAACGGATCTGCCTTCACGTTTACAGTCAAATACCTGTTGAAAGAAAAGATTGATCCCATCAATCTAAAACGCGTCACAGTAGAGTTTGATGAATACGATCTGTTGGCCTATCGAAATGTCAAGGATCCGGTAAAGGTCCAGGTTAAAAGTGACAGTGTACAAATCTGCGTATTTGATGATCAAACTGTTGACGGAGACAGCATTGCTGTAGAATTCAATCAGCGCCTCATTCACAGAAATATTATGATTGAAAGGCAAGCTTATTGCTTCAACCTGGTATTAAGTCCTGATGCTAGTAATACCCTGATTGTTCATGCTCTGAATGAGGGGAAAATTCCACCCAACACCTGCGTGATTCAAATTAATATGGGAGATGAGACGCAGGTAGTAAGATTGAAGTCAGATATGAAGAACTCAGGAGCGATTCAGTTTTATCGCTAATCCCAGCATTCCATCATCAGCAAATTTCCTTTCAGATACGAAATTTCCACCCAGCCTACTTCAGTCACCTGGTTACTGCTTCCCGAACGAACACCGGATTCCAGTGTTCCATTATCCAACTCGTATTTCAGTCCTTTTGAAAATATTCCTTCTACGACTCCTATCGGGATCAGCGAGATATTGCTGCCTACCGGATATTTTTTTTTGAATTCGAAGGGCAAAGTAAAGATTCGCGAATGATCGTCGAGCATAACCAGATCAATCTGATCTCTGAATTTGACCAGGCTCATCATGTTATTGATGGTATGATCTGCTCGGAGTCCGGTTGCCCACAGAATATTGGCTGCGGGATATCCTTCTTTAATTAACCATTCAATGGCTTTTTCCAAATCCGTTTTATTCTGATCGGGTGCATGAATCAACTGAACTGGCTGCTGGCTTGCTGCAATGTCATCCGGGCTTTTTTCGCTGTCAAAATCTCCCAGAATGGCATCAATTTTAATTCCCAGCTCATGCACGCGGCGGGCAGCCCCGTCTAATACAATGACTGTTGGGCTCCATTCGAGCAATTGTCCAAGAATATCCATGGAACAGGCCTCTCCGTTTGCAATGATAAGTGCAGGTTCCTGTTTGTCGCGGATGACGTGGTGAGAAGACATTATTCCACCGTCACTGATTTGGCGAGGTTTCTCGGTTGATCCACATTACAGCCTCTCATTACCGCAATATGATATGAAAGCAGCTGTAAAGGAATGGTTGCAAGCAGAGGCAGGAGTACTTCGTCGCAGTCTGGTATTTCGATCACATAATCAGCCATTTTCCGGATCATGGTATCACCCTCTGAAACAACTGCTATTACTTTTCCTTTTCTGGCTTTTACCTCCTGAATATTGCTCACAACTTTATCGTAATTGCTGTGATTGGTTGCGATGAATACTACTGGCATTTCCTCATCTATCAAGGCAATAGGCCCGTGTTTCATTTCCGCAGCAGGATATCCTTCCGCGTGGATATAGGAAATCTCCTTCAGTTTCAATGCCCCTTCGAGGGCTACCGGGAAACCATATCCACGTCCCAGGTATAAGAAGTTGCTGACATCCTTAAATTCTTCCGCGATGTATTTGATCAATTCATTGGATTCCAGCGTCTTTTCGATTTTTGAAGGAATGGTCTCCAATTCATTTAAAAGGGTCCGCACACGCTCTTTGGTCAGTGTTCCTTTGCGCTGTCCAACAGCCGTTGCTATTAATATCAATGCGGTAACCTGTGCCGTGAAAGCTTTGGTTGAAGCCACCCCAATCTCTGGTCCGGCGTGTGTGTAAGCTCCGGCATCTGATGCTCTTGGAATCGATGCCCCGACCACGTTGCAGATTCCAAAAATGGTGGCCCCTTTGCTTTTGGCGAGTTCGATTGCCGCGAGCGTGTCTGCTGTTTCTCCGGATTGAGAAATGGCTACTACCATGTCGTCCTCAAAAAGAACAGGATTTCGGTAGCGAAATTCCGAGGCATATTCCACCTCAACCGGGATTCTTGCCAAATCTTCGAATAAGTATTCTCCAACCAAACCCGCATGCCAGGACGTACCGCAACCTACAATAATGAGGCGCTTCAGGTTCATCCATTTATGTTCATATTGCTTGATTCCGGCCATTTCAATCAGCTCTTCATTCAAGCTAATTCGACCACGAATACTGTCGTGTACCGATTTAGGTTGTTCAAAAATTTCCTTCAACATAAAGTGTTCATAGCCACTTTTTTCAATGTTTTCCAGATGAATTTCGAGTTCCTGTATGTAGGGGGTTTTAATGTCGTTTTCAATGGTCTTAATAATGAGCTCGTTTTTATCAATAACCGCAACTTCACCATCATTCAGATATACCACATTCCTAGTGTACTCGACCAGGGGTGCCGCATCGGAGGCAATAAAATGCTCATTTTCCCCGATCCCGATTACCATCGGGCTTCCTTTCCGCGCTCCAATCAAGAGATCCGGCATATTTTTATGCAACACAACTACTGCATAGGCACCAATAACCTGGCTCAATGCCATACGTACGGACTCTTCAAATCCGAGGGACTTATTATTTACATAAATGTCTTCAATCAAATGAACCAGCACTTCCGTATCCGTATCACTGGAAAACTTATGACCGCGTTGCTGCAATTCCACCTTGAGTGAATTGTAGTTTTCTATAATTCCATTGTGAATAATTGCGATTTCTCCATTTTGAGAAAGGTGTGGGTGTGCATTCACATCGTTAGGTTCGCCGTGCGTGGCCCAGCGGGTATGTCCAATACCCACCTTGCTTGAAGAGCGTCCTTTTTCCGCAACAAATGCTTCTAAAGCGGAAACCTTACCTGCTTTTTTGAATACTTCCAGTTTATCACCTAACAGAGCAACACCGGCACTATCATACCCTCTGTACTCAAGCCTTTTGAGACCTTTAATTAGTATCGGAAAAGCATCTTTAGTCCCGATATACCCTACTATACCACACATACTTGTTCTGGGGAGTTGTTACGTTGTAAAATTAATTGAATTCTTCTCGAAATCAAAAGAGCGCGACTTTACGTCAAATAGGTTCCTGCAAGACTTTAAGAGGGTATCAAATTCACGAAAATTTAAAGATTGCTGACCATCCGAAAGGGCTTCTTCCGGGTGTCCATGTACCTCTATCATCAATCCATCTGATCCTGCAGCAATTGCTGCCAGACTCATGGGAGTTACCAAGCTTCGTATACCAGTACCCTGACTGGGGTCCACCATAACAGGCAAATGTGAAAGCTCTTTTACAAGAGCCAATGAAGCCAGGTCAAGTGTATTTCTTGTTTCCGTTTCAAAACTGCGAACTCCGCGTTCACAGAGAATAACTTTTTCATTTCCGCCAAGTAAAATGTATTCGGCTGCCTGCAACCACTCTTCTACTTTAGCACTAAAACCCCGTTTTAACATTACGGGTTTATCAATTTTTCCTAGTTCTCGTAACAAGGTGTAATTAAACATATTACGCGTTCCTATCTGAATTACATCTGCATAATCATAGACCTCTTCCAGATAGCTTAGATCCATTAATTCTGTGACGATTCTCAGTTGATGATTGTCTGCCACATTTTTCAGGAGTTTCAAACCCTCCAGTTTCATTCCCTGAAAAGCATAGGGACTTGTTCTTGGTTTGTATGCACCGCCTCTCATGAAGCGAATACCACGACTCTGAAGGTAGTCGCCAATCGCAAACATTTGTTCTTCCGATTCGACCGCGCAGGGTCCGGCAATCATAGTCACTTCATCTCCTCCTATCTGGGCCCCTTTAACAGAAAAGATGGTTTTGTCCTTTTTCCACTTGGAAGAAGCCAGTTGATAAGGTGTTTGGGTATCAATAAACTGAATATCCGACAATAAGCTGCTCACCGAATTTTTCTGAATTGGATCCAGATTTTTACGCGTGATAAAAACCGATCGTCCCTGGTTTATTGCGCTTTTAAACTCAATTCCTTGAGCATGAAGAAAATCGGCTATTGCTTTAGCCTCCTGATTTCCTAAAACCGATGCAAATGCGAGAATCACTATTTCGTTTTTACGACTGTCAAAACAAATTTAACGCCCCGATCCACATTTTTCCGCATGTCCATTTTCATGTGAGAACCGGATATAGGTTTATCGGATGGAGCAATTAAAAAGAAACCTGTATTCAAGTTTAACCCATTCAGACGATAATTGTTCAATATATCCTGAATCTCCCTGTATATATGGAACTCATACGATGCATCACTAGTTACATCGCCCCCATAAAATCCGGAATTCAAAAGGAGGTCCAACACAAAATTATTTCTTCCGGTAGAATCCCGTTTGAGTAATAATGTCCTGGAAAAAGAAGGAAATTCCGTGGACGTATTGTTCTTGTCAAAATTGAATACAAACTTGGCATCTATGACCCCATAAACTCCCTGATTCAACAAATCAAGCAATCCGGGAACCTCAACATAGGTTTTTAACCCACACATGCTTTGAATATAAGTCTCATCAAAATTTCCTGTGGTATCATTCAATTGGTTCAGCACAGCGGTAGCTCCTGTAAAATCATTTTCGTAGAGGTTAAGTTTTGTTCCATTTCCCGCCACGGGGAACACGTATTTACCCGTATCATTGAAATAGACCGCGAGTCCGGAAATTCCGGTATTGAAGTTAAGGTACACCACATTTCCATCGCCATCATTCAGTCCGGATGCTACCGTTTCAAATAAAAGCCCATGAAAATAGGATTGGAAGGCCGCATTTGATCCGAGATCTGCATTGGTTGCATTGATAAATTTATTGACCACTTTCGGCCCCATTTTTACCCGCAAATGCGGAGGATACATTTGCAGCACTCCATTTTCTACCACTCCTATGGAATCTTTTAAATCGTGAATGATATTATTCAGATTTTCGTCTGCAAAGGTGCTAAACTTGCGATTCGTATAGTAGGTCGAATCCTGAAAAAGTTGTTCTGTAATTTCCCCCACAGTATAGTTCATGGGGGTAGTCAGGTTTCCCACGTATTGATCAGGACCGGTATAAACGGCCTGAAAAACCACCGAGTCAATAACCACATTGTCCGGAAATTTGAAAGATGAGGTGGGCAGGCTAAAACTAACTGCAAAAGATGATTTATTTAAGCCAAAATCACTGGTTTTTGTCGCACCCAACAACTGGTAAGTTAATGGACTCGTTGGTGTATAACCAACCAGAGAATCTTCCCGGACGGTGCGCGTAATCAGGGTAAAGGTATCGATCTCGAAAGCCTGAAGTGCTGCATTTCCGCTATCCAAACCTACCGAACCGGTTTCCTTTTTACAGGAAACGTGGGTAACGGTCATTAACGCCATTACCCACGCTGCAAAAATTGTTTTGTTCAATGGACTCTATTTAACTCGTTAACAAACTGTCGTAGAATTCAGAGTATACGTCAGCATGTCCTTCAACCATGTATTGGAGCACCGGTTTTTCGGTGGCCAAATTTGCGATAAACTGATCTACATCGGGATCAATCTGATCACTGGCCATAACCACCGCGTCTGCATGCTGAATTGCTCCTTTGTAGAGATTCACACAATCGCCGCTGTTGTAAACTGCCAGTTGCTCCTGATCGATATTATTCAAGCTTGCCTTGCGAGCAAAATCTTTTCCAAGACTTTCTTCAAACTGATTTTCAAAGACGGAATAAACCACCTTCGAGTTACGGAATACCGGTTCATCTTTGTAAATACTTCTGAGATACAAAGGAATCAAACTGGTCATCCAGCCCTGGCAATGTATGATATCCGGGGCCCATCCTAATTTTTTCACTGTTTCGAGCGCACCTTTACAGAAGAATATTGTGCGTTCATCGTTGTCCGGGAAAAAGGCATTGTTTTCGTCGGTGTACACAAACTTCCGGTGGAAGTAATCTTCATTATCCAGGAAATATACCTGCATTTTTGCCTCTGGTAAGGAGGCTACTTTGATAATCAAAGGATTGTCATTGTCATCAATGGTAATGTTGATGCCAGACAAACGTACCACTTCGTGAAGTCGGTTTCTGCGTTCATTGATCACCCCGAAACGAGGAACTAAAATCCTGATTTCGTTATCTTTTTCCTGGATAGCCTGCGGAAGCTGGCGCGCAATCTCTGCAACTGTAGAACCTTCTAAGAAAGGGTTCATTTCGGAAGAAATGAAAAGAACCTTTTTTCTACTCATAAGCGAATAATTTGGGTATTCAAAGTTACGGAAAATAATCAACTTTGCCAAGATTTCGCTATTCACCTATGTTGATCATCAAGCAGCCCAGCGCGATTTCCGAAGAAATTAAGCGCCTTAGAAATAACGGAAAAAGAATTGGCTTTTTCCCCACAATGGGAGCGCTACATGAAGGACACCTTTCCCTTCTTGAAGAGTCCAAAAAAACCTGTGATATTCACGCCTGCAGCATTTTCGTGAACCCTACCCAGTTTAACAATCCAGATGATTTGATGAACTATCCCAGGACACCGGAGAAGGACCTCGGCATATTGGAAAAGGCGGGTTGCGATATTGTCTTTATGCCCGAAGTAAACGACTTATATGCTTTGGAAAAACCCTTTCAGATTGACATTAACGACCTGGCATCCAGGTATGAAGGGGCTTCCCGACCAGGTCATTTTCAAGGAGTTTGCCGGGTAGTGAAACTTCTCTTTGATGCGATCGGACCAGATGATGCCTTTTTTGGATTAAAAGATTTCCAACAATGCATGGTCATTCAAGCCCTGGTGGATCAACTCCATCTTCCGGTAGCTCTTCACTTCGTGCCCACACTCCGGGAACCCGATGGCCTGGCAATGAGCTCCCGAAACCTGCGTCTGAACAAGGAAGAACGAGAAGAAGCATCGGCCATTTACAAGGCATTATCCCAGGTGAAGGCTTCTTTTGGTAAAAAACCGATGGGATTGATTCTGGAGGAAGCGCGAGCCAGCATCGAACAACATAATCATCTGCAAATCGATTACCTGGAAATAGCAGAAAGCCGCACCCTGAAACCCTTTCGGGAAAATTCTACTCAGTCGGAACCGGTGGTTCTTGCCGCAATTTATGCAGGGGATGTGCGCCTGATCGACAATCTCCTGCTGAAATAATGTATTTTAGCCCGAAACAATGTGATCCAGTGAGCAGCACCCCGGAATACAAACCCCTTTTAGAAGCTTTTAAGCAGAGTATCGACTGGAATCTGGCGAGAAAAAGGGCCTTTTCTACCCGAAGCAAGGCCATTGAAAATCTGGACAAACACCTGATTGATTTCGAAACACATTTTACCCGCAATCAGGGGAAAATCATCTGGGCTCCAAATGCAGAGGCAGGAAAGTCAGAATTAATCAGCCAAAGCCAGGGATTTACTACCTTTTCCATGGAACATGGTTTGTTGGATGAGATGGGGCTGAGCGGGCACAAAGACTGGCACTATTCTGAACCGGATACATCTGCGAAAACCCCCAGATGTCTGATTGTATTTCCCGATTTCTACATCAGTGAAAATGGCTCGCTGGCGCTGCATCATTCGAATTCACTTACAGAAAAATGGATGGCTGATGCGGACAAAATCATCTTTGTTTGCGGAATCGAGCAGGTATGTCCGACCATGAATGAAGCAGAAAACCTGATTCATCTCCTGGCCCTTCAAAACGGTTTTCCCAACGATTTTCCCGCAATTCAATTCTCCTTTGGAAATCGAAACATTAAAGAAAAAATCGGCCCCAAGGAAACTTATGTTCTGATGCTTGACAATGGACGCAGTGAACTTCTGGCAGCAATTCCTCAGCGGCAGGCGCTGTATTGTATCCATTGCGGAGCCTGTTCAAAATTCAGCAATTTCGACAAACAACAGTCGGCACCTCTCTCGGTAATTGATGCATTGCAATATCCTTTTACAATTGGTCCGACGCATTTCAATGACAACTTCATGTTTCCACTTAGCGGACGAGCTACAGAGGCCTGTCCGGTAAATATCGATTTGAAAGGATTGGTTCTGGAAAACCGTAAATTAGCCGTTGATTCCAAACTTGATTCCCGTTCGGATGCGCTTGCCTGGAAAGCCTGGAAGACCGCCATGATGAGCCGAAAGTGGCTGAACAAAGGCGGCTCCATGAAAAACTTCACTTTCCGCAGTTTTTACAAAAAACCATGGGGCAATCAGCGCGAATTCCCAAAGACTGCTGATCAATCGTTTAATGAATGGTGGCAGGAAACGCGCGGTAAATCAGAAATTTAACTAAAACGTCCAAGGAGAAACTCTTATTGTTGTTTATTTTGCGGTGTACTACAGCGATGCATTTTTCTGTCCACGATTTTATCTTTGCCTTCAGACCGCCCGGATATTGCCTTCATTCGGTAACTTAAGAACGGGTGCTGCCGGAATGCAATTCATAAAAATATTGCCAGATGCACGAAGAACCTCAGAATCATTCCAGCACTTCTATACTAAAGATGAAAATACCATATATCCTTGTATGTGTCTCAAAGTATTTTCCCATCCTGGCATGCCGGTCTTTTTCTCTTAGGCCAATTGGGTTCAAATTGTCGGTATTTTCAAATAGAATCAGTTTGTTATCTCCGGCATAAAAAGTTCTTCTTTTAAAAAGGTTACTACTTTTTTCACCAGATCTTCCACCAAGGGTCGATTCTTAATCCGATAAAAACGCCTTCCTCTGTTTGCCTTACCGGGTAGGTCTCTACATAATCACCCTGACCAGGGCCACCTCTTCCTGTTTCCAAATCGTATTTCCAGCGATGCACCGGGCATACCACATGGTTTTCTTCGCACCAGCCCTCTCCTAGCCAGGATCCCGCATGCGGGCAACGATTGTTGACAGCAAAATATCCTTTGTCTGTATAAGCCAGGCAAAAGCGCTTATCATCTACATTGATTACCCGAACACTTCCCAATTGCTGAGGCTCCGATCCATGCATATTAAAGTCGTAGATTTTTATCCAATTCAGCTTTGCCATTGACCACAATTATAAGCCACAAGCATTAAAATCCTGCCGTAGCCATTGCTAAATTCAATACTGAATGATTTGTTAATCTGTTTATTCCCATCAGAGGATGTGCTCCATGGACAGTGAAAACAAGGAGTCATCTATTTCAAAAAAGAGCAAAAAAAAACGACGGCCATTAGGACCGTCGTTCGTATAATGAACAATATTAAACTAGTATGCAGTGTGTAATGGATCGAAATTCGTCCAGTTAGCCAGCCAATTATCAGAGGTACTTTGTGTTCCTGCAAATGCACCGATGTATCCCACTTTTTGGAAAAATGCATTGCTAAGTTTAGAATCAGAGAAATCAGCGGCAATAACTGGTTTTCCTGACCAAGAACCATTCACTTTACTATCAATAATAGGTGAAGTAGTAGTAGGAATGAAGTTTGGATTCGTCAAGTTAAATGGATTTTGCAAACGAACTTCGCCTGGTGTAGCATAAATCTTATTGTTAAATGATGCTGTATTGAACCAGGTAATTGGACCCATATATTTTGCCCAATAGCCAGTAGAGTCGTCCATTTTAGCAGTAGAAGTCAAGCTACCAGCTCCATTAATTACGTAAACAACATTTTTCTGATCGCTTCCGGTAATTGGGCCGGTTGGGATACCGCTTACGATGTTGTTAATGAATTTACATTTATCGCTGTTCACATTACCACTTGTGCTACCTGCTGGTTTGTCGTCGATAAGAACACCTGCAGGCCATCCCATAATTACTGTGTTAAAGATGCTGATAGAAGAATTTCTTCTGATATGCGCACCAGAAACAAAGTTAGAGCTATACGCAGTGGAGTTAGGGTCAACCAATCCACCGATGATGGTAGCGTTAGAGAACACAGCTGAAGTTTGAGGAAGATTAGAAGAACCAGCTCCGTCATTGTCTGATTCGAATCCTTTTGACCCTGAAGCATCTGCTGCATAAGGATCTCTCAAACCAACGATAAACTGAACATTTCCAGAATAACCATTATCTGTATCAAAGTCATCGTCCCATCCAGCAAGTGCAACAAGGTGATCCGCATTTACTGTTCCGCCAAAAAATTCGTAAGAGTCATCACCTGAGAAAGAAACCATCACGTGATCGAGTTTTGTACCATTACCAACACCGGCAAGCGTTAAGCCGTTTACTTCGTTGTCTGGTGAAAATGCAATACCACCATATTCAATACGTACATAAGAGAATACTCCCGTGTTGTCAGCAGGATCAGTACCTCCATAACGCGTTCTTGGTCCACCTTCAACGATTGGATAAACACCATTTACCACACTGTTTACTGGTGCTTTACCACAAAGGATTACTCCGCCCCAGTCACCGTAGCTTCTTCCGCCAACAGGCTGGTTAGAGGTGAACACGATCGGTTTCATCTCAGTACCTTGTGCCATGATTTTAGCACCGGGTTCGATAATAAGTGCTGCTTTTGTGTCTTTATCTCCTTTGATGATTGTACCTGGGTCAATCGTCAAGGTTGTGCCATCAACAGCATAAACCCATCCTTTAAGAAAATAAACGTTGTCTGCCGTCCAATGAACGTCACCAGTAAGACTATCTTGCACAGTGATTACGTTTCCACTTGATGAAGGTTGATTTGTGTCGGCGGGAGTACTTTCTTTCTTACAAGAAAACAGAGTAATCCCAGAAACCATTAGAAGTGAAGCAATTCGAGCGCCCCTTCTCAAATTAAGTTTGTTCATTTTTTCCTTTTTTATTCCCCACAAAAGGACAGTTCTAGTATTTATAAAAGGTGACGGTTTTATTATTTAATCGTTATCTGTTTCAGGCATTTTGTTGGATTGGCTTTGAATTAATTTAACATTCAACGCCTGAAATCAACCTTATCCATCCGCATAGGCACCTTCAAAATGGCTTAGGCCCGGACTCAGCACTTCATTTTCTATTTACCACTACTGGTGCGCAGGAAGCTATGAATTGCTATAATCTAAATCCAAAACGAACCATTCTGCATGGAATTAAGGTTACGCTCTGAATTTGCCCGCAAACGAGAATTATTTGGGTGACTAATCAATCCCCTACAAACTTAACCGGAACATGACATTGAAATAGCGTCCTGGTTTGTAATCCATCAATTTGGAGTCGACCTTCCGTTGATACTTCATGTCTCTATTATAGTCCTGAAGCAAAGTATAGCTCTGATTTAACAAATTTTTCGCGCTAAGAATAACATCAATATGTTTTGTTAGCTGTTTTGTAACACTCCCCTAATTTAAGACCATCGGGTTAGTTAAGAAATCGAAATTAAATTTGACTAACCATGACAACAAAAAGAACGCGTCGGAAATTTTCGGCAGAATTCAAGACCAAGGTCGCATTGGATGCGATTCGTG
>WGMZ01000042.1 GCA_016124735.1 Bacteroidota bacterium | reverse complement strand
CCTCTAAGCGAGAAGCTTCGCTTCAAAACGAAATAAGCATTTACAAATTTTCGATGTATAGTTGAACAACAAAATGAAGCAGCTACGCTGCTAAAATGAAGTAAGCGAAAGGCTTCGCCTTTAAGCGAGAAGCTTCGCTTCAAAACGAAAGAAGCGAAAACATAGTTTCGATGTATTGTTGAACATTCGAAATCATCCTCTTCGCTTACTTCCCTTATTACACTTACTTCACTTACTTCGCTTAATACGTTTACTTCACTTATTACGCTTACTTCTCCTTCTTCTTCCCAGCTGGGATATTGATTCCCACAGAAAACATCATGTAAATCCGCTCGCTGTCAAATCCTATTTTATCCGTTGACTTAAATCCTGGTCGGGCGCCAAACTCCGCTTTACACGATAACCATACTTTGTTCGGGTGACGAACCTGCCAACCTGCACGCCAGCCAATTCGTTTCAGCTTATCGTTATTCGGGTCGAGTGAGTAGGTCGTATTACTTTGTGTAACATTACCAAATTGAACCACGGGAGAAAACAGCACATCAATATAAAAATCACTCATGGCACCCACTTTCTTTTTACCGTAGTCTGTTTGTGCTACCACGTCGATAATGGATTTCCAATGCAGACCGCCATAAATGCTGGATGTAAAATACATGCTGACCGTGTTGGCATCCGCCGTGTTTTTAACGATGGTTCCGTTTTCACTTTTCATGGTAAAAAAAGCACTGTTTTTACTATCCAGTTCCATCGCCACCCGATAATTATATATCCCTCCCCGAATACCAAACATCTTCCGTTTCATTGCTGGTATCATGATGTACTTGGTGTAGGTGTAGTTTCCTGAGGTTCTTTGAGAAAGCACCAGTTTGGTTTGGGTCTTTCTTACTTTATCAAAGAGAAATAAAGAAACTCCGGCTTCTCCGTACCAGGCTGGTTTTACGCCATTCACAGGTGTAGGATCTGTGCTGGGACCGGTGTTGTTTCCGTTAATATCCAGGTACGCTTTTCTGAAATCACCCCGAACTTCCATCCGCTTCAGGATCAATAAATCTGCCCTTACCTGCCATCCCATATGGATATCTATTGTGGATAGATCGCAATAAAAAGGTTCCAGCGACAGGGAAAAGGCTTTTACATTTTTCGGGTCATCACTTAATATTTTGTAATTGACTTGTTGTGCAATGACCCCTGTAGAAAACAGAAGTCCGATAATCAATGCTATTCGTTTCATTTTAAAGCTTATAGGTTCACTTCAAAATTGCATAGTCTCGGCAAAATGGAATATCCGTATAGATGCTCAAATTGAATCCCTAATCATCGGTATTCTTAACAGGAGCTATTGGGGATTTTCATGTAACTTGCTCCCATGAACGCAGCATTTCTTCATCTTAGCCTGACCCATTTTCCGATCATCGGATTTGTCCTGTTCTCTCCCCTGTTCCTCTTTGCCGTTTGGAAGAAAAAGCAAAGCTGGATTCAACTGTTTAGTGTAGTACTTGTTGGCCTTACCCTTGTATCCATCATCGTTTTCAATACGGGTGAAGGTGCTGAAGATATTTTAAAAGAAACGACCAAGATCCCACACAAAGTCATCCATGAACACGAAGAGGCTGCAGAATTTACCTTTTGGTTATTCTGTATCTCCGGATTCATTGCTGCTTTGGTATTGGCTTTGCGGGTTAAAGTGGAGAATGCGCGCCAGCGAACACTCCTTTTTGTATATAGTATTTTGCTTTTGGTTACCAGTGTTGCGGCACTTCGTACCGCTCACCTTGGAGGAGAAATTCGTCATCCAGAAATGGAATACAATGGCGCCGATCATGTAGACGCAGACAACGAATAAAATGCCTTTTCAAACCCTTAATCCTTTTACATCTGAGCTGGTTGCCAACTACGATTACCAGTCGGATGTGGAACTTCATGCACAGATTGACCTGGCCGAAACTGCCTTTCAATCCTGGAGAAAAAAAACATACGCAGAACGAGCCGTTTATTTTAAGAGGCTCTCCGCTTTATTGTCTGAGCAAAAAGAGGAGCTTGGCCGCCTGATTAGTCTGGAAATGGGCAAGCCCATTCGGGAAAGCAATCCCGAAGTAGAGAAATGTGCTTTAACGGCCGCCTATTATGCAGAGCATGCTGCATCCATGTTGAAGGCGGTTCATCTTGAAGCAGGCGCTAAAGCCGAAGTGCATTTTCGCCCGATTGGCGTAGTCTTCGGCATCTTTCCCTGGAACTATCCCTTGTGGCAGGTATTGCGTTTTGCAATCCCAACTCTGATGGCCGGGAATACCGCCGTTTTTAAGCATGCGGAAAACACCCCGCAATGTGCGCTGGCCATTGTCAGATTGATGCGGGAAGCCGGCTTCCCCGACGGCGCATTATCGCATCTGTTTGCTTCCATAGAACAAGTAGAGACAATCATTGCTCATCCACATATTCATGCCGCCACATTAACCGGCAGCGAACGTGCCGGCCGCTCGGTGGCTAGCCTCGCAGGCAAACATTTGAAAAAGGTCGTTCTGGAATTGGGAGGCAGCGATCCGTTTATCGTATTCCCGGATGCTGATTTAAAGAAGGCGGCCAGGATTGGCGTGATGGCCCGTTATCAGAATACCGGACAAAGCTGCATTGCGGCCAAGCGATTTGTGGTGCATGAAGCGGTAAAAGATGAATTCAGAACCTTATTCGAAGTAGAATTGAGTCAACTCAAACCGGGAGATCCACTGAATCCAGAAACGACCTTGGGCGTATTGGCCAGGAAGGATTTGAGTGATAAGCTGGAACAGCAAATTCATGATTCGATCAACCAGGGTGCCCGTTTAAGTGGAGGAAGCCGGGAAAGCGATAATGGCTTTGTTCCAGGAATTCTGGACCATATTGCAGATGATTCAGTGGCCTATCGCGAGGAACTCTTCGGACCGGTTGCTGGTTTTTATTCCTTTTCTACAGAAGAAGAAGCCCTTCATTTAGCCAATGCGACCAATTTTGGCCTGGGCGCTTCTGTATGGACTTCGGATGAGGAACGATTCAGACGAATGGCTGCTGAGATTGAGAGCGGAATGGTTTATTGGAACAGCATGGTCAAATCGACCCCGGAATTGCCTTTTGGTGGTACGAAAAACTCGGGAATTGGCAGGGAATTGAGCCTGTTTGGTATCCATGAATTCACCAATGTTCAATTGCTCTATCCTTTTTAAATGGAATTGATTGAAAAGTATTTTCCTGAATTACTTCAGGATGAGACCCAAAAAAATCAGTTTGAACAACTGGATAACTTGTACCGGGAATGGAATCAACGCATCAATGTGATTTCCAGAAAAGACATGGATGGATTGTACGAGAAGCATGTCTTGCATTCCCTGGCAATCCTCAAGCATACATCGTTTGTAGCCGGAAGCAGCATTTTGGATATAGGCACTGGTGGAGGATTTCCGGGAATACCATTAGCCATAGCTCAGCCAGAGGCCTCTTTCCATCTGGTCGATTCTATCGCAAAGAAGATTACCGTGGTAAAAGAAGTAGCTGCGGGTATTGGCTTAGAGAATGTTCTGGCAGAACAAAGACGTGTTGAACAACTCCGACAACCCTACGATTGTATTGTCAGCCGGGCGGTAGCACCCTTGTCCGAATTAGCCGACTGGACCCATCGCATTCTGAAAAAGGAAGGCAAAGGCGGACATCCAGGCAGGTATATTTTGCTAAAAGGCGGCGATCTCGAAGATGAAATCAATCAATTTTTAGAGCGGTATCCCCAGTGGCAGGTGAAAGCCATCTCCTTGACTACGTGGTATTCTGAACCCTTTTTCGAGACAAAAAAAATTTTAGAAGTGTCGCCCGTCGTAAATATCTCCAAGGTTTGACATTTTTCCCTTATTTTGCATAAAAGATCGGCCGAAAGGTCAATCCTTTTCATACGCTAACAGGGCTCCATTCGTGGAGCTCTTTTTTTATTGATTCAATCGAGAGAGAGAATATTTCTTTCCGTCCCTTTTTTATATGAGAACTGCCGCATATCTTTGCAGCCCTTAAATTTTGACAGAAATATGTACGCTATCGTAGAAATAGCCGGTCAGCAAATGAAAGTTCAGAAGGATCAAATGGTGTATGTACACCGCCTTGCTGACGCTGAAGGAGCTAGTGTAACCTTTGAAAAGGTTTTGTTGGTAGACAACGACGGAAAAGTAAAAGTAGGCGCTCCTGTAGTAAAAGGCGCTTCTGTTACCGGAAAAGTTTTGTCTCACCTGAAAGACGACAAGGTGATCGTTTTCAAAAAGAAAAGAAGAAAAGGATACCGTCGTCTGAAAGGACACAGACAGTATTTTACTAAAATTCAAATCGAAGACATTAAAGGATAATAAGAAATGGCACACAAGAAAGGCGTCGGTAGTTCCAAGAACGGAAGAGAATCAGAAAGCAAACGTCTCGGAGTGAAAATCTTCGGAGGCCAGTTCGCTAAAGCCGGCAATATCATAGTTAGACAAAGAGGTACCAAGCATCACCCGGGTGAGAACGTAGGTATTGGTAAAGACCACACCCTGTTCGCTCTGGTTGACGGAACCGTTGTCTTTAAAAAAGGCAGAAACGATCGTTCCTTTGTCGCTGTGCAGGCGGAAGAAGTGAACTAAAGAGTTTTTAAATCTTTAAAGATACCCTGATACGGAAACGTGTCAGGGTTTTTTATTGCCACTCGCAGGCTCGGGGAGTGAAGTGCTGGTTGGAAGAAAGTGACTCTTCCTCCCCCTTGCCCCCTCGGAGAGGGGAAAGAAACGAAGGAGTTCCCTTACAATGAGGGGAAATAAACTTAGAGAAGGCAAACCAGTTACCTATTCCAGAAACCTTTAAGCAATCATTCATCATCCAAATCAATAAACCCAATTACCCTCAAGATTGAGGACGCCGTATTTCCCATTGTAATTTTGAGCGGGGGTTAAGGGATATTGCATGCGAACGGGTGATTTAAGCCGGGTATCCTTTTTGACTTTCCCTTGTTCATCCATCAGAAACCAATCGTCTTCCTGGCGTATACATGCCCATCCATTGGAGAAGGGTGTCGCTTCGAGAAATGCTCTTCCAAAAAGTAAATCTCCTTTTTTATTCAGGAAGCGATACCCTCCCAGACGATTTACCAGGACTTGTCCACCGATGCTGGGAGCCACGTAATAAAAACTGTCATTGAGTAAGGTGTCACCATTCAGATTGAATAGACTCCAAAATTGTTCTCCTTTTGGTAAGGCTCCAAAACAGGAATCGCCGATTTGAGATATTTTTTCATAAAAGCCAAAACAAGCAGGGTGCCCAAGTGTATCGATGATAAACGTTCCATTTCTACCGGTGACAACGGCCATTCCATTATGGAAATTTCCTGCTTCGGAATAATCTTCATTAATGACTGCCAGTCCATCTTTACCTATATAAAACCAGATTCCCTCTTTTTTCACCGGACAAAGTCCGTGGTGAAAATTGCCGACTGAATCGTACCCATAAGGAATTTTTACGGAATAGTCCGTGCCGATAAAAAACCAGAGCGGCTTTTCACCAGCATGTGAAACATCCACTGCGGCCAGCCCTTCTGAAAAAGAGGTGCCTCGTTTGAACATATTGGAGTTCAAAACGGTTCCGTCCTCATCCAAATACGTGACTTTATCACCAGCCTGCACGGCCGTTTGAGCCAAGAGTGAAGTACAAAAGAAAAGAGAAAGCAGAAATGCGAATGTTTTCATGAGATTCTATTTTTTAAGTATTCAGCGTAGTTTCTCAATTTTTGTTTCCGGCTCGATTCCACCTTGACTGCGTCCAACAAATGTTCCGCTTTCATAAAGTACTCATTGGCTTTTTGGCGGGCAATTTCTTCAATATTCAGTACCTTATAAACAGCCTTCACTGCATCTATTTTTGTTTTTGGGTCGTGGGCTTTGTGTCCGATCCAGCGGTTTAATTCTCTCTTTTGACTTTCATCTGCCCGGGCATAGGCTTCCAAAAGTAAAAAGGTCTTTTTATCGGCCAAAATATCTCCCGCATCCTGCTTCCCTACTTTTGAAGCATCGCCAAAAACGTCGAGAATATCATCCATTAATTGAAATCCTATCCCTGTTGAGATGCCAAAATCATATAAAAGGTCTGCATCGCTTTCATCCGCTTCTGCCACCAACGCGCCCACTTTCAATGCGCAGCCCAACAAAACTGCTGTTTTCAGCTCTATCATCTTTAAATATTCCGGAACAGTTACATCATCCCGGCTTTCAAAGTCCATGTCGAACTGCTGCCCTTCGCAGACTTCTGTAGCTGTTTTGTTAAAAGTCTCCAGTATCTTGATTCGGGTAAGGCCTTCCGACATCATCATCCACTCGTAAGCTTTAACAAGCATCAGATCTCCCGACAGAATTGCGGTTGGCATGTTCCATTTCATATGCACCGTTTCGCTGCCACGGCGCAAAGGCGCTTCATCCATAATGTCGTCGTGCATCAAAGTAAAATTGTGGAAAACCTCGAGTCCGATGGCAGGCATCACAGCCTTTCCGATATCGCCATGCATCATGTCGCAGGCAATAAGCGTGAGCATCGGGCGCAATCGCTTTCCTCCCAAACCCATGAGGTAATTCAGGGGATCATATAAATTCGCTGGTTTTCCTTCAAAGCGGTGACGTTCCAGCATATTCTCTATCAGCTGCTGGTAGCGACTTAGTTCTTCCATCAATCTCTAAAACGTTTTGCGTTGGCAACAATATTAAAGTCAATCGTTCTTTTTATTGGGTCTGTTTTTTTCACAATGACCTGTATGGAGTCTCCAATCATGTATCTTTTCTTGTATCGTTTCCCAATGACAGCTCTTTGTTTTTCATCGAATTCGTAGAAATCGTCGAAAAGAGAATTCAATCGAATCATTCCTTCGCATTTGTTCTCAATGAGTTCCACGTAAATTCCCCAGTCGGTTACACCGGAGATGATGCCATCGAATACACGGCCCACAAACTGTTTGAGGTATTCTGCCTGTTTATATTTCACCGATGCTCTTTCTGCCTCTGCTGCTTTACTTTCCATCTCTGAAGCATGTTTGCATTGCTTCTCAAGTGTGTCTCTGTCCATTCCTTTGGGAAGCTTCTGATTGTTGAGATAGATTTCCAGGAGCCGGTGCGCCATCAAGTCGGGGTAGCGGCGGATGGGAGAGGTAAAATGCGAATAATGCTCGAAGGCCAGTCCGTAATGGCCGGATTTTTTAGTTGTATAGAAAGCCTTTGCCATGGTGCGGATGGCCATGGATTGCAGGATATTTTGTTCAGGTTTGCCTTCTACTTCTTCCAAAAGGTCATTGAAGCTATGGGCAATCTGATCATCAGAATCAAATTTTATTTTATAGCCAAAACGTTTTGCGAACTGAGAAAATTCCAAAAGTTTTTCCTGGTTAGGCGCATCGTGTACCCTATAAACAAAAGGCTTGTCTGATTTCCCATCTTTTGGAACACCCTCTCCGCTTTTCTTTGGGGTGCAGAATTCAGCTACTTTACGATTGGCCAACAGCATGAATTCTTCAATCAGTTTATGTGCATCTTTTCGAATTTTCTTGTAGAGTTCGATAGGACGTCCCTCTTCATCCAAACGAAATTTCACTTCTTCCGACTCAAAGCTAATGGCTCCATTTTTAAATCGGGCTTCTCTCAGATTTTTCGCAATGTCGTTCAGTGTTTTCAGTTCTTCGGAATATTCTCCCTTGCCATTTTCAATAATTTCCTGGGCCTCTTCGTAAGCAAAGCGACGATCGGAGAAGATGACCGTTTTGCCGAACCATTCTTTGTAAACCTTGCCTGTTTCATCCAATTCAAATATGGCGGAGAAGGTCAGTTTTTCTTCCTGCGGGCGCAATGAACAAACGCCGTTGCTCAGTTTCTCCGGCAACATCGGAATGGTTCGGTCTACGAGATACACCGAAGTTCCTCTGTCGTAGGCATCGGCATCCAGGGCTGTTCCAGGTCTCACATAATGCGACACATCGGCAATGTGAATGCCCACCTCCACATGTCCATTTTTCTTTTTACGGTAGGATAGCGCATCATCAAAATCTTTGGCGTCTGCGGGGTCGATTGTGAAGGTAAGCACCTCTCTCAAGTCTTTGCGTTTGGCAATTTCTTCTTTGCTTACCTCGGTTGGAATCGCCTCCGCTTCAGCCAGCACATTTTCTGGAAATTGTAGGGGAAAACCAAATTCAGCCACAATGGCGTGCATTTCAGCATTGTTCTCTCCCGGCTGACCGAGAATAAGTGTGATTTTTCCAAAAGGGTTCTTGGCCTTTTTTGGCCAATCCGTAATCGTCACCACTACCTTATCGCCGTCTTTGGCACTATTCAGATTCTCGTTCGGGATGAAGATATCCGTGTACATGCGCCGGTCGTCGGGAATGACAAATGAGAAATCCTTTTGCCTTTCGAGCATTCCGACAAACTGCGTTCTTGCCCTTTGCAGAATTTCCACCACTTCGCCTTCGAGTCGCTTATTGCGACGACGGGCATATAGATGTACAAGAACCTTATCACCATGAAATGCACCATTCAAATCGCCCGGGGCGATGTAAATATCTTCTTCTCCCTCTTCATCTGTGACCAGAAAGCCACTTCCTCTGGCTGTAATATCCATCCGGCCTTCTACTTGCGACATTTGTTGAATATAATGGTATTTTCCTCTTTCAATTTCACCGATTTTTTCGGCTTTTACGAGGTTATTCAAGGCAGCGATGATATCGTTTCGATCTCCCTGATAATTGATGCGGGCAGCTAATTGTTTATGATTAAACAATGCTGTTTGTTTTGCCTTGAAGATGGCCAGTATTTCATTTTCCAGTTCCGGGTTTGTTCCCTGAAATTTTTTCTTTTTACTCACGTTTATAAATGTTGGATGGAATATACAGGATTCCGAGCGTCGACTCGCATTAAGACACTTATTTTTTCCTTAACTTTCGCCATGCAGTGGATTTATCGTTTGTGGAGTTTCGTTCTCATTCATGCGGTCATTTTTCTCTCCAGTTCCACCCTTTATCTCGTGCAAAGGCAGGACCAGAGTTCAACATCGCTCAGTTATCTCGCACTATTTTTTCTCGCTGCTGCTTTGATTCAGGCAGGAATTATTCGATTCCGATTTCGGAAACGTGGCTGGCAGTCTGCATTAACCGGAGGTTTGGCGGTAGTTTTGATTGATATTTTAGCTGCTTGCTATATCCTGTATCGGCCCGAACAAAGCTTTTTTATTTTCACGCTGATATTGGCGGTTTGGTCTTGCTGCATTTCTTTGATGTTGTTTCTATTGCGTCGTACCAGCGGAGTAATGCGAGCAGCCGTGCTGAGTGCAGCAATTCTTTTTCTGCTCCTTGCCTCCTATCTGACCTATGGCGCATGGCACAGTGCCTGGCTGGATTCCACTTTGCTTCATATACTTAGCCTTCTCTTTTCCGTATTCCTTCTGTATCTGAGTCGGGTCATGTGGAAAAAACATAAATCGGGTGACGCTGTTGCTGAACTCCATGAAGAGAATAATGATGGCGGTTCATCGACAGAAGAATAGGAAAGCGAAATACCTAAACATCATCTAAATTCCGAAAGTCCCAATCTCATTTAAATGAAATTGATAACCAAGCGGGAAGACATTCGACTTGCAGAAGCTATTTTGGCGGATTGTTATCTCCATGCACCCAATATCACCTGGTTTATGGAAAAAAATAGAAAAAAGGCGTGCTTCTTTTTCTCTATGGTACTGCAGGAGGCTATGTTAAAAAAAGGCGCTTATCTCAGTGAGGATAGGAAGGGCGTCTTGCTTCTTTATCCGCAGGGCAAAAGCATTTTTCATCCCTGTTTGCTGCTCAGGAAACTCATGCTGGTGCTTTTCTATCTGGGACCGAAAAAAAGTGTACAACTGATAAAAACACAACAAATTCAGGCAGTTCAACGACCCAAAACCGGATTATACGGGATGGCATTAGCCATTCTTCCTCACGAAAATTTGTGGAAAACCCAATTGGAAATCAAGCGAAAGATGAATCAGATTCAGTTGGAATCCGGACTCTCCATCTATCTGGAAACGACCAATGAGCGCTATGCCATTTTGTATGAAAAATTGGGTTTTTCAATTTATCAGAAAATCGCTCACCCATATGCCAACTTATCTGTTTGGTTTATGAAGAAGGATATCCCGGAATTGCCTTAAACACTGTGGGATTTCAATTGTTTTCTATAGATTGAGTTTGCAAAAGCGCGATGTTTCTGAATATTTACCTTAAAATATCAATCTTATAAATATGAACACCGAACAGATTATCAGCGAAAGCATTGAGAAACTTATTGCATACGGTCCTAAACTGGTAGGAGCGATCCTCGTCCTTGTCCTAGGAAATTGGATCATCCGGCTATTGGTCAGAGGTTTTGGCCGGATGCTCGAGAAAGGCAATACAGATGTTTCCCTGCGCCCTTTTCTCAAAGGAATTATAAAGACGCTGCTTCAGGCGATGCTTGTAATCAGTGTTTTAGGGATGATTGGAATCGAGATGACTTCCTTTATAGCCATTTTGGGTGCGGCAGGACTCGCTGTGGGCATGGCTCTTTCCGGTACTCTGCAGAACTTTGCAGGGGGAGTGATGTTACTCATCTTCAAGCCCTTCAAGGTAGGAGACTTCATTGACGCTCAGGGTTACAGCGGCACGGTTAAGGAGATTCAAATTTTCAATACCGTATTGAAAACCGGCGACAATAAAATCATCATCATCCCCAATGGAGGCATTTCTACTTCATCCATGACCAATTATTCGCGGGAAGCCACTCGCAGGGTCGACTGGAAATTTGGTATTGGCTATGGAGATGATGCCAATAAAGCCATGGCTGTGCTACGGCGACTTTGTGATGAAGATGAGCGCATTTTAAAAGATCCGGAAGTCTTTATTGCTTTGGCAGAATTGGGCGACAGCTCTGTTAATTTCGTGGTGCGTGCCTGGGTTAATTCGGGAGATTACTGGGGAGTCTTTTTTGATATGAATAAGAGAGTGTACGAGGTCTTCGCGCAGGAAGGTCTGAATATTCCTTATCCTCAGATGGACGTGCATGTTCATCAATAGTACTAAAGTATAAGAGTACTAAGTACAAGAGTAATAAGAACAAGAGTATTTAGATTGAATGCGGATACCCGAAACCCAACATTCCCCATGGTAATGCTCTTGATTCGGTAGATATTTGCAGCTTAAGAAGCTCCTAAAATCAAGAGATGAATCTACCTCAGCTGTACAACAGGAAAACAAAATCGATTGAGACGGAAAACACGTATAAAGTAGGCGGGCTGGCCGTTCTTTATAAAAGTGTTCTGGGAAAATGGATTACCTATACAGTTTTCAACAAGCACTTTATTTCCAAGCTGTATGCGCGGAAGATGAAGAGTAAGAACAGCCTGAGTCAGATTCCTGAATTCATCCGGCATTACGGCATTGACACAGAAGAAATCAAGCGTCCGATGGATTCTTTCACCAGTTTCAATGATTTTTTTATTCGGGAACTAAAGGAAGGAGCGCGTCCGGTGGACCGAACTCCGGAACACCTCATCTCCCCTGCCGATTCGCGTTTGATGGTTTTCGATCTGGCAGAAAAAGACCGCCTTCCAATCAAAGGATATTGGTACAATTTAAACGACTTACTACGGGAAGATGCACTGGCTGCGGAATATTCAGATGGATTATGCCTGGTATACCGTCTGGCCCCGGCCGATTACCATCGCTACGGGTATATCGATGATGGAACACAAGATTCGGTGATTCGCATCCCGGGCGTATTGCATTCTGTTAACCCTATAGCCTTGTCGGAAACCCCGGCATTGATTGCAAAAAATTACCGGGAGCTTACACTATTAAAGACCCGGAATTTTGGTAAAGTCCTTCATCTCGAAGTTGGCGCAATGATGGTGGGAAAAATCATCCAAAGCCATAATGGGGCTTATGCTTTTAAACGTGGAGAAGAAAAAGGTTATTTCGAATTCGGTGGTTCCACCATTGTTCAGCTCTTTAGGAAAGGCGTCGTGCAGATGGATGCCGACATTATGGAGAACACATCGAAGGGTTATGAGGTATTGGTGAAGATTGGGGAGAAAGTCGGGGTTAAAGCATAAGAGTACTAAGTACAAGAGTACTAAGTACAAGAGTATCAAGTACAAGAGTACCAAGTACAAGAGTATGAAGTACAAGATTATGGAGTACAGAGTTGGTTCAAAGTTGAGGGGACAGCATTTGGTATTTATTAAAGGGATGTAAAATAGGTGTCGGCATTGCGTCAAATACCCCTGTTTCATTTGAATTAGCCCTTTTCCCTTTGCAGTTTTGAAGGGTGAAAACACCTGTTTGGATTGAAGAACATTACCATCGCGGCGATTATGTGATTGCATTGCGATTTCATTTTCAGCGAGATTTGGTTGATGACTGTAAGTCGATTGGCATGAAGTGGAGTTCCCGCTTGAAGCGATGGTACCTTCCGAATACGCCATCCAACTTCAGCAAAGTTTACCAGATGCTGGGCTCACGCTTTACAATAGATGACAGTGCACTGAGGCAATCGTATAATGCGCGGGCAACCCAGCGAATCAGGGATCGTCTTCATAAAGAGAAACTGCAAGATGACTTGAGTGATACGGCGAAGCTAGCTTTGGGTCAGCTTCAAACCTTTATGCATGCACGAAATTATTCCAGGCATACCATTTCCAATTATTCTGCTGCATTGAAGGTCTACTTTGGTTATTACGGCGATACAGACCCAAAGAGTCTGGATTCGAACGATTACCTGCGATTCTGCGAACACTATCTGATACCCGGCCAATACAGCAAAGACTATCAGCGCTTATTGGCTTGTGCCCTGCGGTTAATTTACAAAAAAGTTTTTCGAAGTCCCTGGGATACGGATGAAGTTGTTTATCCGAGAAAGGAACGTGTATTGCCAATCGTTTTGAGTCGGGAGGAAGTAGCCCTTATCATCAAATCAACGCCCAACCTCAAAGCCGAATGCCTGCTCAGCTTGCTATACAGTTGCGGTTTGCGTGTGAGCGAAGCCTTAAATCTACGTTGGAAAGACATCGATCGCGACCGCGGTTTGCTCTGGGTGCGCAGAGGCAAAGGAGCCAAGGATCGGAGTGTTCCATTGAGCAAGAAGATGATGGCATTATTAGAAAACTATTACCACCGATACCGTCCGCCTGAATATATCTTCGAAGGCCAGTATGGAGGTCAGTACAGTTCGAGCAGTGTCAACCAGATCATCCGATCGACCTGTTTGAAGCTACAAATCTTGAAGAAAGTTACGGCCCATACTTTTCGTCACAGTTTCGCCACTCATTTGATGGAGGGCGGCACCAATCTGAGGATTATCCAAACTTTGCTGGGGCATAAGAGCAGCAAGACCACCGAGATTTATACCCATGTGAGTCAGTTTCGATCTGACAGTTTCCGCAATCCCTTTGATGAGATGGAGTGAAGGAAGACAGTGAGACGTTGCGATGTTCAGAGAATGAGACGAAGGAGAAAGGACGACGAGACGTTGGGATATTGAGAGGATGAGACCGAACCGTTTACTACGCATCAGCTGTCTTGCTTCTTTATTCCGAATTTTCACTCGAATGAATCCGTTACATTTAACACATTTTCCTTTGTAATCGGAATAAATGGGGTAATTTTACTCAGCATAGAAACAAGTTGGGCACAATATGAAAAACTCATACAAAGTACTTCTGACACTTCCTTCCTTTCTGACGTTTTGTTTTACAATAACACTGAATTTCCCCACAGAATTCAAATGGCTGACACCCTCCATGGATATGTATTATCTACAACTT
>WGMZ01000017.1 GCA_016124735.1 Bacteroidota bacterium | reverse complement strand
GCACCAATGCATCGGCTGAATCCTTCAATGCCAAAATCAAAGCCTTCAGAGCGCAACACAGAGGAGTAAGAAATGTCAACTTCTTCCTCTTCAGATTGGCGAAATTATACGCCTAGCCCACAACTTTTTGACTTGATCCCTAACTAAATTATATGCATAGCCCACAGCTTTTGAATTTGATCCTTTAATTCTGTGTAGGAACTTCTCGGTTTTTAGCAATAAAAAAAGCCTTCAAGAATTTGAAGGCTTTTCGCGGTCTGGACGGGACTCGAACCCGCGACCTCCGCCGTGACAGGGCGGCATTCTAACCAGCTGAACTACCAGACCGTTCCGCGATGGGACTGCAAAGATAGAACTAAACTTGTATTTGCAAATCGAATTTGAAAAAAAGCCGAATGAATTTTCTAAACTACTGAAAATCAAATTCTATATTTTCCATACAAAACCCGTCATCCCCCGCTATCACTACTCTTCCGGATTGGAATGCCATTTTCTGGCCAGTGGAATCAGGATCAAATACAAGGCTAAAAGAATCCAAATCATGTTCCACCAACCCATTTGAGTTTGATGTTCTCTTAACCAGTATTGCATGGATTGTTCATAATGAATGTCGTCGTATGAATTGTAGTTGTATAGCTCCATAAGAAATCCATAAATCAAAGGTACCAGTGATGGGAGATTCCAAATGAACCACAATAAACCCACGGCGGAAAGTCGCTTGTTCTTTGAATTTAGTATCCAATAGATCGTCAGACCTGCTATCAAGGCAAAGAGGCTGAAATAAAGAATATAATTTCCAGCATCCTTCATCCTGGCTGTCGACACAAGCAGGATATAAACTATGCACATCACTCCAAATGATACCAGAGCGGTAAACCAAAGCCGTAATTTCACAAGCCTAAAGCTCAAGAGCAGCACAGCCATTGACAGCGAATAATACAACATGACCATCAGATAACCGTAGTGCCAAAATCCAATTCTTACCTCTGTTATTCGATCCAGTGCGGTATGCAAGGCAAAAACCTGAAGATAAGCCTGCTTGATATTTTCCCCACCTACATAATAGTATTCATCGTATTTATCAAAAAATGTATCAACTTCAGCTCCTTCCTTAAATACCCGGTTTACCTGATCCTGGTAGTCAATATTGCGCTCAATATCGTAGGTTTTCAACAATTGATCGAATTCCTGAAAACAACGCATCAGGGAGTCGCGTTGCCCATTCAGTATCCAGGATTTTCCACGGTCGGAAATCTGTCTGGCCGTAAGTATTTGCTTTTCATTTCCATTGTGAAACTCAGTGCCGCAGTAATAAAGGAAGCTCAATGGAATCGAACTGACAGTATTTTGAGATCCGGGGTATTCAGCCACCTCTTCTATCACTCCGTCTGAACTGTTTTCGCTCTCAAATATTCCTCCTGCCCTGCGAACTGAATCCATATGGGCTTTTCTGGCTTCAATCGAATCGCAACAGTTCTCAATTCTGTAGGAGTAATTCTCTGTCGGGATAAACATCATTGCCTGGTTGGCTTTATTAACCTCCTGTTCCAAATCAACTTCACGGGTCATCCTCTTCACATTGTCATACAATCCCTGTTGGTAAGTCAGAAAGAAGGTGGAACTGGAAAAAAAGACCAGAGTACACAGAATAAACTCCATAAATGTTCTTCCCTTCTTTATTGGATAAAAGGATTTGAAAGGGTTATTCCGCAGGAAGAACAACAGCCAAAGAATGAGCAATACGGAGGTTACCAATACCGAAAACATTATTTGCGGATAAATTTCAAATACTCTGTCCATCTTTAAATCCACCAGCAATACAGGTTTCAGATAGCCTGCCAGGTAAAACCCGGAATGAATAATCAGAACAGCAGGCAGCACATAGATGAGCCGTAGATTCCAAATCAAAGGAAAATGGGTCAGAAGGTATTGATTGAGTTTCTTCATGGGATTTTACTGAATAAAATAACGTCGGGATGAGCGGCTAATGTTTCGGAAATACAAAGTTTCCAGGCCCTTTTCGCTCAAGGCTCTCAAAACTTCGCTGCTATGTGTGCCTTGTTCAAAATGGAGCATGTATACTCCTCCATTGTATTGAAGGTGGGTAAGTCCCACTCCTATCAATGCTTCCTGCAACTGAGATCGTTCGGCATTGATTTCCATTTCAAGGATGAGACCTGTATCTCCATCCGTTTTTGACTGCTCCTTAATACTCTCGTAACGGGCTTCTCCGTTTTGGATGAAAACTATGGCGTCCGAAACTTTCTCCACTTCATAAATATGCTGAGAACTAAGTATCATGCTAAATGGTGAAGACAAGGAATTGGACATGTATTTCAGATCCTGCAGGATTGTTTGCTGTGCAACGATATCCAAATTGGCCAATGGCTCATCCAATAACAATATTCTCGGGCGCCGCAACAAGGTCCTCGCCAATTCAAAACGGGTGCGGTAACCAGATGAAATGCGACTCCAGGTATGATTTCGAAAAGCACGCAGGCCCATTCGTGCAATCATGACTTCGGTCCACAGGTGATTTGCTTTTGGATTATCGTGGTAATGCGCAACGGTAAACTGAAGGTTATCAGTCAGCTTGCCAAACCAGCGTGGTATTCTTTGCTCGATATAGATGAGTTGGGTTTTTATGTCGTAGGCATCCGGATTCTTTTTTTCCAGATGATACTTCAAGGTTCCGTTATCCGCTCTTAACTCAGAAGCCAGTAATCTCAATAAAGTTGTTTTACCGTTGCCATTCTCTCCTACCAGACCCGTAATCTGACCAAGCATCATTGAGAAACTGATGTTGTGAATACGAAAGCCACTGCCGTGATAGCTTTTGGATAAACCTTCCATCTCCAATACAGTCTCCGGTCCCTGATAAGCCTTTTTAATACCCACACGTTTAATTGTTTCCAGCATTTCTCCAGCATGTGAAATCAACATCTCCTGATCCGGTTTTTGCTTTTCGAGCCAATCACAAAATTCAAGGGATATTTTAAATACTTCCGGATCTTGCGTTTCAATCACACTGTCGAGCAGTCGACGTAATCCCAAATCATTATCACCCGATTGATAATGAGCATGTACTTCGGATATATGTTGTTTAAATTTTTCAATCATAAGACTGGAATTTGCGAGTGGATACCATTCAGGTGGTTAAGGTGAATACTACCAACTTAACTAAAAAAAACGAGCATTTATTTTTTTCCCTTTACTTTGCAGGCTTAGAATTAGCAAAAACTTATGAGCACATTCGACTTTGAAAAGCCTATTGCTGAGTTGGAAGAGCAACTGGAAAAAGCCCAGCAAATCGCCGAAAAAGGAAAAGTGGATATGAGTGCTTCCATCAAGGAATTGGAAGACAATATTTTAAAAACCAAAAAGGAAGTTTACAAAAACCTGACCGGCTGGCAAAAGGTTCAAATCTCCCGCCATCCTGATCGGCCTTATACCCTCGATTATATCAAAGGAATATTTGATGACTTCGTTGAATTGCATGGCGACCGAAATGTAAAAGATGATTTAGCCATGGTTGGCGGCATCGGTTCCATTGAAGGAAAAACATATTTTATTGTCGGACAACAAAAAGGCAGAAATACCAAGCAACGTCAAATGCGAAATTTCGGCATGGCAAATCCAGAAGGATACCGCAAGGCTCTTCGCCTTTTCAAGCTGGCTGAGAAATTCAATAAGCCCATTGTAACCTTTATTGATACACCGGGAGCTTCTCCAGGATTGGAAGCAGAGGAACGCGGACAAGGAGAAGCCATTGCCCGGAATTTATTGGAAATGTCCAAATTAAAAGTACCCGTGATCTGCTTTATCATTGGTGAAGGAGCTTCTGGAGGTGCCCTTGGCATTGGTGTTGGCGACCGTGTTTATATGCTCGAATACACCTGGTATTCTGTAATTTCCCCAGAGTCTTGCTCTTCCATCTTATGGAGAAGCTGGGATTATAAAGAAAAAGCTGCAGACGCATTGAACCTTACGGCCGATGATATGCTGAAAAACGGTTTGGTAGACGGTATTGTGAAAGAACCCTTGGGAGGAGCACATAACAATCCGGAAGAGATTTTCGCGAATGTGAAAAAGGAAATTAAAAAAGCCACCAAAGAACTGCGCACATTGGAACCACATGATTTGATGATGCAGCGCATCGACAAGTTCTCCAATATGGGCGTATTCAACGAAGAAGCTACTGCTTAAGTAAAGCAAAAGCGCCCGGAAGGTCGTTCATCAGTAGATCGATAACTCCTGCCCCGGATAGAAATCCGAATTTTTCCTGAAAAACCTGAGGATAAGTCATTCCTTCAGGTTTTTCTGTTTTTGGATGATTCGCCTCCCGGTAATCCACTTCGCCCTGGTCCAGGTCATACGATTTACTGAGGTGAAATGAAGCCTCCAATCCAATCCTCTTCATAAAAAAGCGACGAATTGATTCGTTCATCTCCAGCAAATAAACCGGCTGAGCAAGCAGGATTGTCTCCAGCTCCGGAAAGAGATAATCAAAATACGGCGCCGACCGGTATGCTGTTAGTAATCCATTCAAATGCACCCGGACCCAGGATTCCTGATAACTGATTTTCACCTGATTCATGGCTTGCCGCTTGTTTCTCCCCTGAATCGGTACGATCAGATCCTGTATTCCATTGGGTCCAAGGATTCGGCACCGGTTCCGGTAGGTCTGTTTTACAAAATGATCGTGCTGTTCAATACTAACCGATTCGGATCTGGCAAGCATTTGCCAATAAGCCAAAGATCCCATGTACTGACTTTGTACCCGAATCATAAGCGAATTTTATAAATACCAGGACCATATCCTCTGGATATCAATTCTTTAACTGCGCCATACTGCAAGGCGTTATTTTCAAAATCGATGGAGCCCATTTCTAAAATGAGAACAGGCTGATCAGGGATACTTTTAAAATACTCCAGGTACCCTTCCTGAATTCGGTTCAGATAATCATCATCTATTTCCAATTCATAGCTCCTTCCCCGTTTCCGAATATTTTCCAAAAGCACTTCAACCGGACGATGCAGGTAGACAATCAAATCCGGTTTTCGGATCTGAGCATCGATAATCTCAAACATGCGCAGATGCAAACGGTATTCGTCATCATTCAATGTAATGCGGGCAAATATCAAACTTTTCAGGATGGAATAATCCGCCACATGACTTGGATAAAACAAATCGCCCTGGGGCAATTTTTCTATTAACTGATTGAATCGACCTGCCAAAAAACTCATCTCCAACGGAAAGGCATAACGTTCCGGATCCTGATAAAATTTAGGAAGGAAGGAATTGTCCTCAAATTGTTCCAAAACAAGAGCTGCCCCCCAATCCTTCGACAAGCTATTCGCCAGCGTCGATTTTCCGGAGCCAATATTTCCTTCAATGGCGATAAACCAGCCCTTGTTTGTCTCCATCAGGTTTGAATCACTCCCGGATTATAAGGACGTGTGATAGGCGAATGATTGGCTGCTTCGATTCCCATGGATATCCATTTCCTGGTATCTAAAGGATTAATAATTGCGTCGACCCAAAGACGGCTGGCTGCATAATAAGGAGTTGTTTGCGCGTCGTAACGGGCGGTAATTTCATCCAACAGTTTTGACTCCTCTTCCTCGCTTAGGCTTTGCCCTTTGGCTTTCTGGTTGGCCGTTTGAATTTGCAGCAATGTTTTTGCCGCCTGAGAACCTCCCATTACTGCAATCTTACCGGTTGGCCAACTTACAATAAACCTCGGATCGTAGGCCTTTCCGCACATAGCATAATTTCCTGCACCATAGGAGTTTCCGGTGATAATCGTAAACTTCGGCACCACAGAGTTGGCTACCGCATTCACCATTTTCGCGCCGTCTTTGATGATTCCTCCATGTTCACTGCGAGAACCCACCATAAAGCCAGTAACGTCTTGCAAGAACACCAATGGAATCTTTTTCTGGTTGCAATTCATGATGAACCGGGCGGCTTTGTCGGCAGAATCAGAATAGATGACACCACCGAATTGCATTTCGCCCTTTTTGCTTTTCACCATCAGGCGGTTGTTGGCAACAATACCTACCGCCCAGCCGTCGATTCGAGCATAACCACACAGAATGGTTTTTCCATAGAGTTCCTTGTATTGATCAAAGCTTCCTTCATCTACCAGTCTTTCTATGATTTCTGTGGTTGCATAGGGTTTGGAGCGATCAACGGGCATGATGCCCAGAATCTCTTTGGAATCCTTCACCGGAGGCCGGGCCTCTTTACGGTCAAATCCGGCTTGTTCGAAATGTCCTATTTTATCCATGATCCCCCGAATGCGATCCAGACAGGCCTGATCGTTCGGGAATTTATAATCGGTTACCCCACTGATTTCGCATTGGGTGGTGGCGCCTCCGAGGGTTTCATTGTCAATGTCTTCTCCAATGGCTGCTTTTACCAGATATGAACCCGCAAGAAATATCGAACCCGTTTTATCGACTATCATCGCTTCGTCGCTCATGATGGGTAAATACGCCCCACCTGCCACACAACTGCCCATGATTGCTGCAATTTGTGTAATTCCCATGCTCGACATCACTGCATTGTTGCGAAAAATGCGTCCGAAATGTTCTTTGTCCGGAAAAATCTCATCCTGCATGGGAAGAAAGACCCCTGCACTATCCACCAAATAGATGATTGGAAGTCGGTTTTCCATGGCGATTTCTTGCGCTCGCAGGTTCTTTTTCCCGGCCATCGGAAACCAGGCACCGGCCTTCACTGTGGCATCGTTGGAAACAATCATACACAAACGGCCACTCACACGGCCCACCCCCGCAACAACTCCGGCTGCCGGACATCCACCATATTCCTCGTACATTCCATCTGCAGCAAAAGCGCCAATCTCGAAAAAATCGCTATCCTTATCCAACAAGTATTTCACTCGTTCCCGGGCAAGCATTTTTCCTTTGGCCTTTTGCTTTGCTGCGGAAGCTTCTCCTCCACCCAAATGAATTTTTTTAAGCCGATGATCCATCTGATCAATCAACTGCTTCATTTGATCTTCGTTCTTATTAAATTCGATGTCCATAATTGTAATCGCCACAAATTAACACCTGCCTGAGGTACGGTCCAAATGAAAACGTTTAAACCCTAAATAGGTTTTTTCCTCTTAGTACAAAAACACAGACTATGCACCGATTCAAATGCTTCCTATTCTCATCACTTTATATTTTGTTCCTGCTGCCTTCCCAGGCACAGTTGAGCTATTTCCCACCTTTGGTCGGCAATCAGTGGGATCAAGCCAGCTTTCAGGATTTCCCCTACGATAGCAGCTTTACCGACAGTCTTTATTCCTACCTTGAAAACAATAAAACCAAGGCCTTTCTGGTAGTTTATGATGGACGCATTGTAAAAGAAAAGTATTTTGGCAATTTCACCCAGGATTCATTCTGGTACTGGGCGTCTGCAGGTAAAACGCTGGTATCCTTTCTTTATGGTGTCGCCAGAGATAAGGGACTGGTGGAGGTCGGTTTGCCCATATCCTCCTATTTGGGAGTTGGATGGTCATCGTGCACCCCCCAGCAGGAGGCTCAAATAAAAGTTTGGCATTTATTAACGATGAGCTCTGGCCTCGACGGACAAGTTCCCGACCCGGACTGCACAGATCCCGCATGTCTCGTATATAAAGGAGAACCGGGAACCCTGTGGTATTATCATAATGCTGCCTATTACCTGACTCACCATGTGTTGGATTCAGCCAGCGGCATGAGCCTTCAGAATTTCATGACCCAAAATTTAAGTATCAAAACCGGTATTACAGGCCTGTGGGCAAATACCCTGTTCATAAGCAAACCCCGATCGGCAGCCCGTTTTGGAATGCTGATGCTGAATAAGGGCATCTGGAATGGCGACACCATTGTTCATGACCGGGTTTATCTGGACAGTATGACTACTTCGTCACAAGTGATGAATCCGGCCTATGGACTCCTCACCTGGCTCAATGGGAAAGATACCATTATGCTTCCACAATCAACCGTTAGATTAGCATTGCCACTAAACGCAGCAGCACCTTCTGACATGTACGCAGCACTAGGTAAAAACGACCAAAAGATCTATGTCGTTCCGTCTCAAAAACTGGTAATTGTTCGAATGGGAGATGACCCGGGAACCGGCGTTTTAGGTCCAAGTTCATTTGATCAGTTACTTTGGGAACATATCAATCGTTGGCGGCAAATGCCATCAGGTATTGCCAGTATTGATGCTAAAATTCAGGTCTATCCCAATCCATGCAATCAGATACTTCGCATTCCTGAAGGAATTGAATCCATTCGGGTCTTTGACTTACAGGGAAAAGAATATTTCCCGGATCGATTTGGTTCCGAAATCAATACCTCTTCCATAGCCAACGGAATCTATCTTTTGCAGCTGCAACAAGACGCAAACCTTTCAAGCATTCGTTTTCAGGTTCAGCATTAAAAAGTCTTGCGGTACATGAATTTAAATTCCCAGAGATAATTGGCGGAGAGCAAATCATAGCCACTACCGTATGTTTTCTGGTCGGAGCGAATCAACCAGGATGACTTCAAATAGACATCGCCCAACCGTCCTCCCCTGTATTTCAGAACCAGCAATGCTTTTTGTCCGACTCCCTGAAAAGCCGGAACGGAATACGCATAAAGCACATCCGGCTCATAGGTGTAAATGCGTGCCGCATAATTATCAATCTTAAACTGTGTATATCTGAGATGGATTGAAAAAGGCAGCTTTTCCGGTTTCCATCGGATATCCATAAATCCCAGAGAACCCCGGCAGCTTTGCTGACAATGGTATTGGCACTGCTCAAAGCGAAAATGCAGCTTCCAGTCATCTATTCCTTTTTGAATATCCAATCGCCATTTCTGCAATTGTTCCGTTGCAGCTGTTTTTGTTTTCGCCGCCTCTTGAACAACTTCCTTTACACCACGTGTTTCGACCCAACGCAGGTGAACGTCTACCCCTCCAAGATTGCGGCTGGCCTGAATAAAACTTTGTTGTCGCCAATAGGCTTGTTGATGAAGATAAGAAGGATGAGCCCGGTATGCTAAATCATTATAAGCATTCAAAATCCAATGCTTCAACCGGATGGTGGTTTTAAAGGTAATTCCCTGCTCGTTTTCATTCCGACTAAATGTGCCACTTGCAGAGCTATAGGGGCTCAAAGCCTGAACAGAATAGCGCCGGTAAAGAAATGACAATTCCATTTGATTGCTCAGGTTAAAAACCCCCGAATGCAGCATAGACCAATGGCTTATGTCTGTCGCAATTTCTCCGAAGTAAAAAGCGTTGTGCTTTCGAAACTGATAGTCGACCGATGCCCTCGGGGCTCCCTGATCATGCATCATAAGATTGATGCCCAGATTGATTTCATCACCCGAATAGTGAATACTATATGCTGCAATTTGTTGGGTGGCTCTGCCCCGTTTCTCTCTTTCCGCCATGGTTCGATGCAAGCCGGTTACAGAATAGGCCTCCTGCTGGGCATTTCCATCGACTTTTCGATGCGAAATCATGGCCTGATGCTTCCAATTTCCTGTATTCCACTGCGCAGCCACACCCCGAAAGAAATACTGTTCGTCTTTTCCGGAATAGGGCATGAAGCGCGAGCTTTTAAAGGACCCGGCAACCCAAAGTGCAGAGCCGAATCCTGAATAATTGCCTATTAATAGTCCTTGTCCCAGCTGTGCACGGTAATCACCAAGTATAAGCTGCAGATGATTGCTTCGGTATCCGAGGTACCCAGAATAAAAGTCAAAACCCTTTTGCTGCGAATTCCACCTAAATGCTTCCCCTGCATCCTGATCCAAAGCAAGCGAGGCGATGAATCCACGGGCTCTGTTCAAGCGAAGCCGGTGATATTGCTTCAGTGGCACTCCGATAAAATCGCCGTTCAGGGTTCCGGCCCTTTTCTGCATGGTGGGTTGCCATAACGAAATCAGTTCCCATTTTGCGGCGCCTCTGCTTCCTTTGGGCTCTTCGAGCACAATAAATAGCAGTAGCCAGCGGTATAGTGGAGGATTCATTCCATCCAGACTCTGTAATTCAAGGGTTGATAGATAAAGACCTGACAGGGATCTATGCCGAATGATCTCTTTAGCCAATTCCCCATCGATGCCAGGTATCCGGGTTAGGTCCGACTTTTCACAGCGATTCAGGGGGATTGGGTTATCCAACATCATCTGCCATTGCTGCCAGGATTCAGGATCTGGTATTTGGTCGGGATATAAATCCGTAAATATTTCCATCATCCCAGAAAGAGCGCTTTGAGCGTGCAATTCGGCTGTGCTGCAGAATATGCCAAGCAAAAAAATAATTCTAATACGCCACATACCAGGTATTGCTTGGATACAATTGATACAGCGGATGAAAATGGAAGCCCAGTTGCCATTGCAGCTTTTTGTAATGACCCTGCCAATAAAGCGCCATGCCCGGCCCGTCGCGCAATTCAAGCCTGTAGCTACTGCCATTTTCCGAGTATCGAATCGAAAAAGTTCTTATTGCAGAAGCTGCCTGAGATTGCAGCCAAATGACCTCCATGGAATAGTGTCTGTTTAAATGGTATAGCAGATGCGCCAAGAAATAGGGGTGCTTCCATTTTTCATATCCATCCAGTCCTACTTGTCCGCCCACCACCCAGGATTTGCTTTGATATATGATCTGAAAGGAAGCCTGTCCCCGATTCTGATAACCGTATATTGGAAGGCCTGTGCGCCGGAATCCCCAGTTCAATCTAACGGAAACCTGATGTCCAAACCACCTCCCAAAGCCCAGGTCCGCATCGTAACGCCTCCACTTACCCAACGTCTGATATTGCACCGTACTTTGAAGATGCAGCCTGCTTTTGGGGATTCTAACAGTTTGCCGGAATTGTAACCAGTGAGCCTGACTCAGAAAGGGTACACTCAACATTTTAAGGCTTGTACTGTTTTCAGGTTTCTGATTTAGAAGGTATTGCTGGCTTAGGTCCAGGTAGCTATTTGACAGGATATTCATCGAATAATCCTGGGCCTGGCAGGAGGAAAAGTAATAAAGCAACTTGATCAAAAGGATAGTCCAACGGTTCATGTTGAAATTTACCCAGAGCTTTTAACCCTTTCAACACCAGAGGATTGGTTTGACCGAACACAGACAGAATCTTGACGAAACTGTGAAGAATATACTCCGGTGGAGGGGCTTTTATTAATGATTGGAAATCGTATTTTTGCCGACCGATAAAACGAACAGAATGCAAAATCTAATTTATCTTATCCCTGCCCTGGGTATTATTGGCCTGATTGTCATGGCTATAAAATCAGCCTGGGTATCGAAACAAGAGACCGGTGATGAAAAAATGAACGAATTAGCCGGTTACATTGCTAAAGGCGCAATGGCCTTTCTGCGTGCAGAATGGAAAATCCTGGCTTACTTCGTAGTTATTGCAGGTATTTTACTTGCTATCTCCGGAACCACCGTTGAGACCTCTTCTCCAGTAATTGCTATTTCTTTTGTGATTGGCGCATTTTTCTCTGCCTTGGCAGGATATATCGGAATGAACATCGCCACCAAATCGAATGTGCGGACCACACAAGCTGCACGTACGAGCCTGATGCAGGCATTGAAGGTTTCCTTTACCGGAGGTTCGGTAATGGGACTCGGTGTTGCAGGATTGGCAGTATTCGGATTGGGTTCTCTATTTATTGTATTCTATAATATTTATGTAGTTAGCAGCGGAGAGAACGTAAATGGCCCAATGATGGAAAAAGCGCTGGAAGTGCTGGCCGGATTCTCTCTTGGAGCAGAATCTATCGCTTTGTTTGCCCGTGTAGGCGGCGGTATTTATACCAAAGCTGCTGACGTTGGTGCCGACCTTGTAGGTAAGGTTGAAGCCGGAATTCCTGAAGATGATGTTAGAAACCCTGCGACCATTGCTGATAACGTAGGCGATAACGTAGGCGACGTAGCTGGTATGGGTGCTGACCTTTTTGGCTCCTATGTAGCCACTATTCTTGCTACCATGGTATTGGGACGTGAGATTGTTTCAGAAGATAATTTCGGAGGCATTGCCCCTATCCTCCTGCCAATGATGATTGCCGGACTGGGAATTTTGTTCTCCATTTTTGGTATGGCCTTCGTTCGTATCAAAAACGATAACGGCAATGTTCAAAAAGCATTAAACCTTGGTAACTGGTCTTCTATCCTGTTTACCGGTATTGTATCCTTCTTCCTGGTCCAATGGATGCTGCCTGAAACCATGGAAATCCGCGGTGTGGAATTTACCCGCATGGATACCTTCTTCGCTATTGTGCTTGGTTTGGTTGTAGGTGCTTTGATGAGTATCGTGACTGAATTCTATACTGCAATGGGTAAACGTCCGGTTCTTTCTATTGTTAAACAATCAGGAACAGGACATGCAACCAATATTATCGGCGGACTTTCCGTTGGGATGGAATCGACCGTTATTCCAATTCTTGTGCTTGCAGCCGGAATCTATGGATCTTATGAATTTGCCGGATTGTATGGCGTGGCAATAGCTGCTGCCGGTATGATGGCTACAACCGCTATGCAATTGGCTATCGATGCCTTCGGTCCAATTGCCGATAACGCCGGTGGCATTGCAGAGATGAGCCAACTTCCTGAAGAAGTTCGTGGCCGTACCGATATTCTGGATGCTGTGGGTAACACCACTGCTGCTACTGGAAAAGGATTTGCAATTGCTTCTGCAGCTCTGACTTCCTTGGCGCTTTTTGCAGCCTTTGTTGGTGTAGCTGGAATTGATAGCATTGATATCTATAAGGCAAAAGTATTGGCAGGACTTTTCGTAGGAGGAATGATTCCTTTTATCTTCTCTTCTCTGGCGATTGCTGCCGTTGGACGTGCAGCCATGGATATGGTAAACGAAGTTCGTCGCCAGTTCCGTGATATTCCTGGAATAATGGAATACAAAGCCAAGCCAGAATACGATAAATGCGTGGAGATTTCCACCAAAGCTTCACTTCGTGAGATGATTGCACCTGGTGCCATTGCATTGATCGTTCCTGTGTTGGTTGGTTTCGGATTCGGTCCGGAGGTATTGGGCGGATTGCTTGCCGGTGTTACCGTAAGTGGTGTGTTGATGGGTATTTTCCAAAACAATGCCGGTGGTGCATGGGACAACGCGAAAAAATCCTTTGAAAAAGGAGTTGAAATCGATGGAGATATCCACTACAAAAAATCAGAGCCTCACAAAGCTTCTGTAACTGGTGATACGGTAGGTGATCCTTTCAAAGACACCTCCGGCCCTTCAATGAATATCCTGATCAAATTGATGTCGATTGTAGCCCTGATTATCGCTCCTCATATCAGTGAAGGAGATGGACATGGCGGCTATGGCAGCGGAGACTGCTGCATGGAAAAAGAACATACCGTTTGCATTGAACATGGAGCAAAAGGTTGTCCGGCAGATTGCGAGCACATGGGAGACAAAGAATGCCATCACATGGGAGACAAAGAATGTCATCACATGGGAAACAAAGAATGTCATCACATTGGCGACAAAGAATGCGGCGCCGGCAAAGAATGTAAAATGAATGACAAAGATTGTCACCATAAAGGCGGAAAAGGTTGCCAAATGGATCAAAAAGATTGCAAACATCATGGTGACAAAATGATGATGGACTGCTGTAAAATGGGCGAAGGCCATGACAGCACCACCATGGAAGGTTGTCATCACGATAAAATGCACGACAGCACGAGCAAGCATCAGGACATGCCTGCCGACAGCAGCAAATAATTGCATATAAATTCCAGAAAAGGCAGGTCATTCCTGCCTTTTTTTATTTTCTCATCCTTTGATTTGAAGGGGATTCCATTAACTTTGCTCCCCGTTTTTAAGACATGCTGAACAGACGTTTACTGCGGATCAAAGTGTTTCAAGCCTTATATGGCTACCAACAAGATGAGAGCCGCGACAAGAAAGCCGTACTTTCTTTTCTTGAAAAGAGTGTAAAAAGTGTAGAAGATGAATACATCTTTCTGCTCTCCCTCCCGATTGAATTAAGATACTATGTGGAAAATGAACAAAACCCGGAGGAGATTTTGTACGTGCCCACCAAAAAGGATATCGATACAGGGCGTACATTCATCTACAATCGATTAATTAGCAGCCTGGACCGCAGCGGATTACTGAAAAGTAAGCTGAAAAAATCAGGCTTGAACTGGCACAACCACAAGGAGGAAATGCGCATTTTATTCAATGGCTTCAAGACTTCCAACTTCTTCCAAAAATACCTGACTACTACCAAAAAGGATTTTGAAAGCCAAAAGGAGCTGTTCCTTCACTTTTACAAAGATTACCTTCCCAAACAGGAAGAACTGCATGCTTTAATGGAAGAGCTCTTCATCCATTGGAACGACGATAAAAAGGCCGTATTCAATTCCTTGGTCAAAACCATTGATCCGCTTGCTTCTGCTGAAGAGGAAGTGGAATTAAAGGATTTGAGCGATGATTATGAGGAAGACTGGAACTTCTGCAAAACGCTGCTCAGTAATGTTCTGAGCAATGAAGCAGAGCTCACTGAGATGATTTCAGAGAAAACAAAAAAGTGGGACAGCGAACGAATTGCCGATGTCGATATGATTCTAATGCGTATGTCGGTTTCAGAATTGCTATATTTCCCCAATATTCCAATCAAGGTAAGCATCAACGAATACCTGGATATTTCAAAAATTTACTCAACTCCAAAGAGTTCGGTATTTTTGAATGGAATTCTGGACAAATTGATGAATGAAATGAAGTTGAACGGAAAAATTAAAAAGTCCGGCCGCGGATTAGTTGAATAAGGAATCTATCAATTATAAAAGTAGAAAATAAACATGAAAATCTTAAGTACCCTTACAATGGCAACCTGTTTATTTGTTGCCTGTAATTCAGGAACCGAAAACAATGGAGAACACGAAAACACTCCTTCCAGCACGGAACAACCAAGCGTAGATCCAGGAATGGTAAACAACCCCATGACCTCCGATCAGCCGGAAGCCGATCCAAACGATCCAACTCTTCCTGTGCTCTCATTCGAGAAGGACATGTACGAGTTCCCTGGCACCATTGAAGAAGGAGAAAGAGTGCGTCATAGCTTTAAATTCACCAATACCGGTAAAAGCGATTTAATTATTAGTGATGCTTCTGCTCCTTGCGGATGCACCATACCTTCTTATTCAAAAGAACCAATTCCTCCAGGGGGAGAAGGTAAAATCGACGTAGAATTCAACAGCACGGGAAAAGGTGGTGGTCGCATGGAAAAATCCGTTCGGGTAACTTCTAATGCCATTCCTAAAGTTACCGAATTGAGAATTGTGGTGAATGTCAACCCAAAACAAGCACAATAATTAGATGAATACAGTTTTATTAATGTCTCAGCAAGGCGGAGCTGGTGGTGCCATTCAAATGGTGCTAATCCTCGTGGTGGTTTTTGTTTTTATGATTCTCCCGCAGATCAGAAGAAACAGAGAGAATAAGAAATTCCGCAGCAGCCTGGCGAAAGGAGATAAAGTAGTATTGACCGCAGGTATCCATGCGAAAATCATTGGAGAAGATGATAATACTTATATCATTGAAACCGAAGGTCAGGGAAAATTAAAGATTGACAAAGCAGCAATCTCCATGGAATCAACCAGAGCGGTTTATCCCAAAGAAGCTGAGAAAAAATAAAGAACACTAAGCCCCGCTTCCGCGGGGTTTCTTTTTATGTTAAAAATTGGAGTTACTGGCGGAATTGGCAGTGGAAAAACCACTGTCTGCAAGATATTTCAGGAATTGGGTATTCCTGTTTACTCGGCAGATGATGCGGCCAAAAGACTGATGGTCGAAAGCGGCCCTTTGGTGGAGCGTATTTGTGAGCTCTTTGGAAAATCCGCTTACCTACCTAACGGACAACTCAATCGTCCATACATTGCATCCTGTGCCTTTCAGGATAAAACATTACTGGAAAAACTGAACCAGGCAGTACACCCGGCCGTATTTCAGGATTTCCATGACTGGGCCGAACGCCAAAATTCACCGTATGTTATTAAAGAAGCTGCACTGATGTTTGAATCGGGATCCTTTCGCGACCTGGATTATGTCATAAATGTTTCTGCGCCACGGGCATTGCGTCTCCGACGAAGCATGGAAAGAGACGGATCCACGAGAAAACAGGTAGAGGATCGCATGAAAAATCAATGGACAGAGAATATGCGCAAAGCTGCCGCCGATTTCATTATCCGAAACGACGAAGAACATCCTCTGATTCCTCAGGTGATGGAACTGCACAAAAAGTTTTTGTTTGCCTCCGAAAACTGATTAGCTGAGCTGCAACAAATCGTCGACTCCAGGTACCCTTTCCACTGTAAATCCTTCTCCGTAGGTTGCCCCTATTGGTCTTCCAAATTCGCGGCAACGGGCCTCCAAGAAATCAAAAAAGTCTTTGGAACTAATGGGTGTTTCCGGCATTTTATCCATCTTATCTCCTTGATAAAACTGCGTCTTATAGGCTTGTATCACCTCCATCTTTCTATCAAAATAGGCGGTTATGTCCACCACCAAATCCGGCTGTATGAAGCGGTCCTGTATATAGTGGTACACTGCTTTCGGCCTCCATGCCTCCTGGGACTTTCCATCCCTGCTGGTTTCAATCTTTCTCAAACCCGACAAAAAACAGGCATCGCTCACCAAAGCTGAAGCTTTCCCATGATCAATATGGCGATCGCTTACGGCGTTGCATAACACTACTTTCGGGCGGTAGGCACGAATGGCCTCGATGACCTTCAACTGATGGGCCGGATCATTTTGAAAAAATCCATCTTCCATCCCCAGGTTCTCGCGAACATCCAGATGCATCAATCTGCTGGCTTCTTTGGCCTCCTGCTCGCGGGTTTCTACTGTTCCTCTGGTTCCCAATTGTCCCCGGGTCAGATCCACCACACCGATACGTTGTCCGAGATCTTTTTGCCGCATCAAGGTTCCTGAGCAGGCCAGTTCTACATCATCAGGATGGGCAGCAAAAGCAAGTATGTCCAGTTTCATCTGCAATTTTAGCTATGAGATTCTATTTTTCCATTTCAAGCAGACGGGCTATCACCTGCTTTTGAATTTCTTCCATGATTTCAGGATGTTCAAAATACCAATCGACACTCGCCTGGAAGGCGGAATCTGTAATATGGTGACTATCATACACTTCTTTATACAAAGAGGGTGCGACTTTTTTCGCAGAATCGCCTAAAATCAAATTGGCTTTCAGGGCTCCTTCAATTAAATTCGCTTCCAAGATGATGTCTTCCATTTCACCCGGTTGGATGATCTCTTTCGGAATGTCGTCATGCGATTGGCAGGATGCCAGGCAAAAGCCTAATATTGCGAGTTGAAGCAATTTTTTCATTCCCGACAAACTTAACCAAAAGCTCCATGTCACTTGTTAAAAACCTTGAAAAGATTCTTAACGAAATTCCCGGTCATGTTCGCCTCTGTGCGGTATCGAAGACTAAGCCTGTTGAAATGATTCAGGAGCTTTACCAGGCCGGACAATTGGATTTCGGAGAGAATAAAGTGCAGGAGATGACCGATAAATCGACTTTACTTCCCTCCGACATTCATTGGCACCAAATAGGAACCCTTCAAAGAAATAAAGTTAAATACCTGGCTTCCTATGTCCATCTCATTCATAGTATCGATAGTCTCAAACTTTTAAAAGAAGTCCAAAAAGAGGCCGAAAAAAATGAGCGGACCATCGATGTATTGCTTCAAATGCATATTGCAGAAGAAGAAACGAAATTTGGTCTGGACCGAAGTGAACTGGAGAATTTATTAACTTCTCCGGAATTGGCAAACATGACCCATATTCGCATCCGGGGATTGATGGGCATGGCCACTTTTACTCAAAACACTGCACAAATAGCTCGGGAGTTCGGAGAGTTAAAAAAACGCTACGATGAATTACAATCCCATTATCCTGATTCCAGCAACATTCAGATAGATACCCTTTCGATGGGAATGAGCGGCGACTATACCATTGCCATTGATCAGGGCAGCAATTTGATTCGTGTGGGAAGTGCCATTTTCGGCGAAAGAATTTACAACTGACCTTCTCCCTGTTTCAGAGTACTCCAAGCTTCCGGCTTGGCATTGAACAAAACTTTGGTTGCTGCCCAAGTTGTTTCGAACAGCTCGCTGTTCCTGTAAGCATTAAGGCTCTCTTCCGAATCCCACCAGCTATAGGTGAAGCAGATTCCGGGATGATGCACATCCTGCAGCATTTCAACATGCCGGTTTCCCGGAAATGCCCTGATATTATCTTTGGAACGTTCAAAAATTTCTTTGAAAGCGTCTATCTCTTCCTCCCGGAAGCTCATTTTCACGATACGTGTAATCATTTGAATTCAATGGTAATTAATTTTCCCTTTTCCAGCCCCAGCAAGCGCGAAGCATCGCCGTGGTAAATACTTACCTGAAGGTAATCATGACTGGTCCAGACACAGGTGGCTTCTCCCACCTCTACGCTGGCATAATGGTCGCTGATTTTTTTCAATTGGTTAAAGCGGTTCAAGCGAATGTTCATCTTTCGTCCTGCCGCAGCCCTTTCCAAATCTTCCCGGGCAATATTGGTGACTGCATTGCCAAAATGATCCACATAAATGATGGTGCCACGAATGGCATTTTCGGTAATTGTCGGTAAGAGTCCGGATTTTTCATGAATCTCAACGGCTTTTTTCAATCCTGCGGTCCCCTTCATGGCCAAATGTTGCGCCAGGGGCAAATAGGTATTGAGGAGGGTAAAGGTTCCTCCTGCTGCCGACAAGGCTTCATCTGCCTGGAATACGGCATCAAGGCCGTGGCGCAGTAAGCTTAATAAGCCATTATTGGCTGTAATGACCCATTGATCCTGAATTCGAGCCACCAGTGCCGGTCCGAACTTTTTCATATCCGATTCCACATCGACAATATGGATGCTGTCGGCTTCAAAATCCATCAATACCGCATCGAGCACATAGGCCGCCTCGCTCACGTCGTGGCGCGACACAGAAGCACTTATCATCTCGAAATCCGATCCACTTAATTCCTGCTTCAAACGGTGCCGAAAACGAGCGAGATCGTAGTTATCGACACCTAGATCGGATATGAGGGTGAGTGTAGCCAATTTGTTTAGATAATTCGTCTATTTTTGGAGCACAAAATTGCACAGAAATCATTGAAGGAAAAAAGCATCATTTTAGATGAAGTAAGTCCGGTAGATTTGTGGGGGACAAATAACCATCATCAAAAACTACTTCAACAGCGCTTTCCCAACCTGAAAATCGTAAGCAGGGGCAATATCGTAAAAGCTCAGGGAGATGAAAAGGACCTGGATAAATTCAGTGAAGACCTGGCACTACTGGTTGAATACGTACGCCAAACCGGCCGGCTCAGTGAACAGAAATTTCACGAGTTATTGAATACCGTGCACGTCTCCTCCATCTTTACAGACCAGGAATTCCAGGAAAAACAGGACAAAAAAGAAAGTGGGTATCTACCAAAAAGAAAAATTGGGGATGATCCGGTTATTGTACACGGTCCGAATGGACGGGTGGTGCGCGCCCGGACCGATAACCAAAAAATGCTCGTTGAATATGTCGAGAAGAATGATATTGTCTTTGCGCTGGGACCCGCCGGTACCGGGAAGACGTATACTGCCGTAGCGCTGGCGGTGCGTGCCTTAAAAAACAAGGAGATAAAACGTATTATTCTGGCACGTCCGGCGGTAGAAGCCGGCGAAAATCTTGGATTCCTCCCGGGAGATTTGAAAGAAAAAGTGGATCCTTATCTTCGGCCACTCTACGATGCTCTGGACGATATGATCCAGGCCGACAAGCTCAAGGCTTTGCTGGAAAATCGAATCATAGAGATTGCACCAATGGCCTTTATGCGTGGACGTACCCTGGACAATTGTTTTGTAATATTGGATGAAGCCCAGAACGCCACTGACATGCAGTTAAAAATGTTTTTAACCCGCATGGGACCAAGCGCCAAGGTGATTATTACCGGTGACCTTACTCAGATTGATCTTCCTAAAAAACAACAGTCCGGCTTGCTGCGTGCAGTTCGAATCCTGAAAAAGATAAAGGGGATAAAAATCGCTGAATTGAATGTAAATGATGTTGTAAGACATAAATTAGTAAAAGAAATAATCCAAGCTTACGAAAAAGACCAAATTGCCGAGTAAACATGAACAACTCATTAATAGCAACCAATTTCTTCTTTAAGAACCAGAAGGACTTTCATAGGGGAAAGGTCCGCGACGTCTATAATATCGACGACAAATACCTTGTCATCGTAGCCTGTGACCGTATTTCAGCTTTCGACCATGTGATGCCCAAACCCATTCCATACAAAGGTCAAATTCTGAATCAAATCGCAGCAAAAATGCTCGATGATACCGCCCATGTGGTACCAAACTGGAAGATTGCCACCCCTGATCCAAACGTTACTATTGGTCACAAATGCAAACCCATTATGATTGAGATGGTTATTCGCGGATACCTGGCAGGCCATGCCTGGCGAGAATACCGCGATGGCAAGAGAGAGGTCTGCGGGGTGAAACTTCCCAATGGCATGAAGGAAAATGACCGTTTTGAAGAGCCCATCATCACTCCTACAATTAAAGCGAGCAGCGGACATGATACCGATATCTCCATGGCCGAAATACTGGAGCAAAAGCTCATCCGCAAAAAGGATTTGGAACAGATGGAATCATATACCCGAAAGCTTTACGCCGAAGGAACACGAATTGCAGATGAAAGAGGCCTGATTCTGGTGGATACCAAATATGAATTCGGACACAATCTGGAGGGGAAAATCATTTTAATGGATGAAGTCCATACCCCCGATTCCTCGCGTTACTTCTATCAGAATGAATACGAAGCAAATCAAAAGTCGGGCAAGGCACAAAAACAGCTTTCGAAGGAATTTGTACGTCAATGGTTGATAGAGAATGACTTCAGTGGTCAGAAAGATCAGAAGATTCCCGAGATGACAGAAGAATTTGTCGATAGCGTTACGGCCCGTTACGTCGAATTGTACGAAAAAGTAACCGGTGAAAATTTTGTAAAACGGAGTTATGAAGATATTTTGGGACAAATTGAAAACAACGTGAATCAGTACCTGGAATCAGGTGCTTTATAATCAATTACTTAACCATATTACTGCTTATGAAAAAACCCATCCTTTCAATTTTTACTATTTTACTCATTACGGCAGCTCAGGCTCAATCGGTATCAACAGCCGCTGGAATCAATGGAAATGCAGGCTATATGCCATACAACGGTTCCTTAACTTCCGTGCCTATTGCCGGGCCTTACGGAATTGCAGTTGATACTGGAGGCTATGTGTATTTTTCCGATAATTTGAATCATCGGATTAGCATCATCGACTTTGCAGGGGCTGCGATTTACAACAAATGTGGATACATAGGTGATCCAAGTCTCGGCGGAGCGGATTATATCAATCTAAATGGCTCCAATGCCCGATTTAATGCGCCATCCGGAATGGTAATAAATCAAAACAACGAACTTTATATTTGTGATTATAACAACAACGCAATCCGAAAAGTATCCATAACAGGAAGTGTAAGTCAAGCTTTAACACCCAGTACCTTTGCGGGAGAAGATCAAACGCAAAACCCTACAGGCGGATATCAGGATGGAACAGGAACCAATGCGCGTTTCGATGGACCTATTGATATAGCCGTGGATGGAAACGGAAATTTTTATGTAGCGGATAACTGGAACGAATGCATTCGTAAAATCACCCCTTCCGGTGTGGTTACAACCCTTGCCGGTAAAGCAGGACAAAACGGAGATGTGGATAGTACAGGGACCAATGCACGTTTCAATAATATTCTCGCTGTAGAGATGTTGGATAACAACTTCCTGCTGGTTGCCGACTCCTACAACGATAAAATTAGAAAAGTGAATGTGAATACCGGCGAAGTGAGCACCTTTGCGGGTAGCGGAACCACGGGTCATCAGGACGGTCCTGCGGCAACAGCGAAATTCAATGCTCCTTCCGGTTTGGCAGTCGATGCATACGGAAACGTATATGTTGCCGAAGGAGGATCTTCCCAAGCCAATACCATTCGTATGATCAGTAGCACAGGAACGGTATCCACTATTGCCGGTGCTTATCAGGATGCCACGAAATATCTTGACGGACCGGGAACGGATGCCCGTTTCTATCAACCCACACACATGGCATTCAGTCACGATAAAAGCATCCTGTATGTGTGTGATTTAGGAAACAATGTAATTCGTGCCATCGATTTAAAACCGATTCCACGTTTTTCTGCCACCCCTACCACAACCAATACCGGAGTGCCGATTCTAATCACTGATCATTCCATGGGAAACCCAACTTCCTGGACCTGGGAGATTACTCCCAATTCAGGTTATACCATGCTGAATGGCACCACTCTTAATTCACAAAACCCGGAGCTGAAATTCAGCGTGGCCAATACCTACACAGTAAAACTTACCGTAACGAATCCCTGGGGTACTCAGGATACAACCCGAAACAACTATCTCAATATCTCGAACATCAATACCACTGATCCTCCTGTGGCTAATTTCGTAGCGAGCGACAGTAATATTGTGGTCAATGATGTGGTGACCTTCACCGATTTATCCCTGAATTCACCCAATCAATGGGATTGGGCAATTTTACCCAACTCTTTCCAGTTCGTGAATTCCACATCCAAAACATCTCAAAATCCTTCTGTGAAATTTACCGGAACTGGAAGCTATACAGTAGTGTTGAAAGCAACCAATAATAATGGATCCGATGTGATGTCTAAATCCGGTTATATTCAAGTAGATCCATTGGGTATTCAACAAGTTACCCTGAATGAATTGGTTAAGGTTTATCCAAACCCGAACAATGGAAGCTTCCAGATCCAATTCGACGCGAACTTCGAGCATCAGGGATTGCAAGTATTTATCTGCGACATGAGTGGAAAAGAAATCCGCCAGTTGAGTATGAGCCAAAATGTATTGCAGGTTGACGGACTTCAGGCAGGCATTTACCTCGTACATGTCAGCGACGGTTCATCATCCTACAATCAAAAAGTGGTGGTGAAGTAATTTCTGTTCAAATATTTTTAAGTCCCGGCCTCCCATGAGAAGTCGGGATTTTTTTTTGCAGAGTCAAGAATCCGGTTTCCTGACTACAAATGAAGTTGCACCCGATAAGGAGCAATTTCTTTCACAGCATCTTCCAGGATAAACTCCAGTTCATTGAATTTCTTTCTGCGGCGTTTCTTTTCTTCCGCCCTCTGCACAGAGCGCAAGAAGCGGCGGACTTCGTCCGGGTTTTGCAAATGTAAGCCGGGAACTTCAATGCTATTTCCTTCCTCATCGCGGGCTACCATTGTGAAATAAGAGGAATTGCAATGTTTTAGCTTGCCGGTTTGGATGTCTTCTGATTCGACCCGAATACCAATAACCATTGAACTTTTACCCACGTAATTGATGGATGCTTTCATACTGACCATATCCCCCACTTCTACCGGATTCAGAAAGTCTACGGTTTCTACGGAAGCTGTCACGCAATAATGTCCACTATGCTTTGCAGCACAAGCAAAAGCCACGGAATCCATCAAGGACAGCAGATATCCCCCATGAATTTTTCCTCTGAAATTTGAGTGAGAAGGGAGCATCAGCTCCACAATGGTCACCTCTGACTCCGCAATGGTTTTATATTGATTCCCCATGTTTGATTCGAATTGTGAATCAAACTTAGGACTCTCCTACCAAATATCCCGAAGCAAAGACTTTAATCTGCCCGATCTAATCCCTGAAATTGAAGGCTAAATTAATCTTCAATTTTCAATACCGCCATAAATGCAGATTGTGGTATCTCCACATTTCCGACCTGACGCATGCGTTTCTTTCCCTTTTTCTGCTTTTCGAGCAGTTTTCTTTTCCGGGAGATGTCGCCACCATAACATTTAGCTGTTACATCTTTTCGCAATGCGGAAATGGTTTCACGCGCGATAATTTTCGCCCCAATACCAGCCTGGATCGCAATCTCGAATTGTTGCCTTGGAATAAGCTCCTTCAACTTTTCGCAAATCTTTTTGCCCCATTCGTAAGCACGGTCGCGGTGAATCACGGCGGACAGCGCATCGACGGGTTGTTTGTTGATATAAATATCCAGTTTAACCAGGGTAGACTGACGGTATCCTGCCGGTGAATAGTCGAACGAGGCGTATCCTTTGGAATAGGACTTCAATTTGTCGTAGAAATCGAATACGACTTCTGCCATGGGCATTTCGAACTGCAATTCCACCCGGGTCTGCGTGAGGTAATGCTGATTTTTCAGGATACCACGTCGGCCCATGCACAAGGACATCACATTTCCAACAAATTCAGTGGAAGTAATGATGGACGCATTGATAAAAGGTTCCTCGATAAAATTTGTCTTGGAAGGATCGGGCAAATCACTCGGGTTATTCACAATGATCATGTCGTCCTTGGTGGTATATGCATGATACGACACGTTCGGAACGGTGGTAATTACGGTCATGTCGAACTCCCTTTCCAATCGTTCCTGGATGATCTCCATGTGCAGCATTCCAAGGAAACCACAACGAAATCCAAATCCCAGGGCAGCAGAAGATTCCGGCTCGAATACCAGCGAGGCGTCATTCAACTGAAGCTTGAACATGGCTTCGCGCAATTCTTCAAAATCTTCCGTATCTACCGGATAGATTCCCGCGAAAACCATGGGCTTAACATCCTCGAAACCTTTGATGGGTTCCGAGGTTGGGTTATCTGCCAGGGTCAGCGTATCACCCACCTTGACTTCCCTTGCTTCTTTAATTCCAGAGATGATATAGCCCACATCTCCTGTTTTAATCAATTTTTTCGGTGCTCTTTCCAGGTAAAGTGTGCCAATTTCTTCTGCCTCGTATTTGCGACCCGTAGCCATAAATTTCACATTGTCGTTATTATGAATTTCTCCATCTACGACCTTGAAATAAGCGATGATTCCACGGTAGGAGTTAAAAACCGAATCGAAAATCAGGGCTTTCAGCGGTTTGTCTGGATTGCCCTTGGGCGCTGGTACTTTATGGATGATGGCATCCAGAATTGCATCAACTCCCAATCCGGTTTTTCCACTTGCCGGAATGATTTCGTCCCGGTCACAGCCAATCAGGTCAACAATCTGATCCTTTACCTCCTCAGGCATAGCGCCGGGTAGATCCATCTTATTCAAAACCGGAATAATTTCCAGTCCCTGATCGATGGCCAGATACAAGTTTGAAATGGTTTGCGCCTGTATTCCCTGAGCTGCATCCACAATCAGCAGAGCCCCCTCGCAGGCTGCAATGGATCGGGATACTTCGTAGGAAAAGTCAACGTGACCAGGTGTGTCAATCAGGTTTAAAATATAGTCCTTGCCTTCGTGATGGTATTTCATCTGAATGGCGTGGCTTTTAATCGTAATACCGCGTTCGCGTTCCAGATCCATGTCGTCAAGGGTTTGGGCCTTTAGCTGACGGGCATCCACTGTGCGCGTTTGCTCTAATAATCGGTCGGCCAGGGTGCTTTTACCATGGTCGATGTGGGCAATAATGCAAAAATTCCGGATTTGCTCCATGAGGCTGCAAAAATAGGCGAATGCCCTTGAATTGAAAATGGGAATTTAGAATAGAAAATGGGGAGAGGTTGGATGTACGTCCCTGATATAGGTTGACCATGCTTAACAGTGATTAACCATGAAAACAAATATCCGATCAATTGCAAAACAATGCCAATACTCTATTGAGTTTAAGAGAGCTTTAGTGTCAGACTTTGAATAAGGAAGTTGTTAATACACTACCTGCCCCAGCAATTCTTTCATTCTTGCTTCGAGTATTTCCAAAGTGGAATAACCACTGCCAATCAGATAATATTGGTCTTCGTGCAATAAAACTGTTGTAGGGAAACCTTGTACACCAAAACGCTGACAGATTCGGAAATCGTCGAAGGCACGGTCGTGGTAAACGGGATCATTCAAACGTATGCGAAATTCTGTTTCATCTACACCCAATTCCACCGCATACGGGATATAGGCATTCAGATCCGTTGATTCGACTCCATCATAATATACTGCACGCTGCAAAGCAGAGGCAAATTGCACTTCCTTATCCGTTTCAAAACTTTTAAAAACTGACATTGCAATGGCCGGTTCCAGCGAAGAAGCAGTGGAAGTTCCCGGTTCCAGAATTTCATTCAGGAACTTTTCTCCAAAGCGAATGCCCGTGCGTTGTTCTACCGTTTTCCAGGCTCCTTCCTTTACATAAGGTGCCACTTCGTTCCAGGGACCTTTCCGGTTTCCCATCATCATCCCGCCTGATATAACCCTAAAGCGAATACTGTTACCGTATTTTTCAGCAAACTCACGGATTACCGGAGAAAAGCCATAGCACCACCCACAGAGTGCATCGTAGAAATACAAGATTTCTGTATTTGATTGTATAGACATCGAAGTATTAGTTGCCAATAATTGTGCCTAAAAAATCGGATAGTTTTAAGTGTTAAGAGTTAAGTTTTAAGAGACAGCAGATTACAGATGACAGATACTAGAATCGGTCGTAAATCAGCTCGAGCCCGATAATTATTGGATGAAAACGTCAGTTTACAGACAACATAATAAGTTTAAATACAATATTTTATGAAGGCTGAAGTCATACACCCAATTCTGTTACCATACATCAATGTAATAAAAATTACAATATAGTTATATATAACTAATGTGTATAGTTTACATTGTAATATTTTTAAAAATTATGCATTTAGATTTAAATGATACTATTTAAAGTATAAATAGTTGTAACATTATAACATGAAATACTTAATTTTATTTTCATGAGTCTCCGTTTCAATACCACTTGTGATTGAAGAGAATCATCCTATTTCTTGCTTATTGCATGTTCAATTTGTCTTGAACCAAAAAATCAAGGCCAAAATATGCTTCCCCGCTCTCTGTTTTTTTCTTAACGGTCGGCCATTACATCTGGCCTCCCTAAAAAAAAACATCACGCCGACGCGCGGCCCGCATTTTGGCCAGCCCACCCGAAAGAAGCTTATCAATTTCTTATAGACTGTGATGTAATCTTAAGCTGGCGTCAGCAATAGGCGCCTGGCTTCCGGAGATGGGGTACCCGCTGCCTGACGGAGCGTCTGGTTTCTTCCCTGTTTGAGCGAACGAAGTGAAGCGAGTTTGAAGAAAATAGCGAAGGAAGGCATAGCGGGTCATTGAGGAAGCAAGCGCGATTTTTTACTTCCTTTTTTTCTAAAAAAAAAGGAAATATAAAAAGGGAAATTGGATTGTTGTATCCGTCAATAAAAGGTTTTGTGGGAAATAAACGGATACACATGTTTATTTTCTGCAGTATTTGTACTAGGTACTGGGGCAGTAATTTCTAAGAGAAGTGACCAATCTAATCTTGTTAAACCAAAAACCGTCAATGTACCAATTAACATGTACACAGATGGGAATGTTGGCAATCCTCCCTACGATTTCCCTGCGCATACTGATGAGGAAACATTTTGGACAATTATTAATAATTCAGGCTGCCCAATTAATTATCGTCAATGGTTTGACGGCGCTGATTTAGCTCTTAATCCGCTAGGACCTAAATATATTGCGGGCACACTGGGAAGTTCCATTGGAAGCAGTGTCATCTACACATACGGCAATGTAAGAAGCCTCTGGATGCCCAATACTATTCAAAATATCCAATATGCCATTTTTGATTTTAACGTCCCTCCAAGCACTACATGGGCAACAATAGGCATGGGCACTCATGACGTTAAAACAGGCTTTACTGGTGGATGCGATTGTATGAAGGCACCAATGAGTTAAATTTAAATCTCACACCTGGACTTTATTTCATCCGATTGAATGCGGCAGAGACTATTAAGATTGTAATTCAAAGGTAGAGTTAGTTTTAAGTTTTAAGTGTTAAGTTTTAAGTCAGTTCGAGCTTGTCGAGAACTGGTTGAAGATGTTCGAGATTCGATGTTAGACTTTCGAGCTTGTACTCTGAACCCCAGAAGTAGTTTTAGGTTTCAAAAAACGACAGATTTCAGACAGCAGACGCCAGAAATCGTTTTAAGTTTTAAGTGTTAAGTTTTAAGTCAGTTCGAGCCCGTCGAGAACTGGTTGAAGATGTTCGAGATTCGATGTTAGACTTTCGAGCTTGTACCCTGAACCCCAGAATTGGTTTTAAGTGTTAAGTTTTAAGTCAGTTCGAGCT
>WGMZ01000008.1 GCA_016124735.1 Bacteroidota bacterium | reverse complement strand
ATGATCAACTAACTCGAAATACTTCTTTAATCCCTCAGGTAATACCAGATCCAGTAATATGTGTAATGACTCGTGCATAGAATTTATCCCTGCAAAAATCACCTTTTATTAATCAACCCCACAGGTTTCGTACTTGATCCAGGCTTTGCCTTTCAACGCTGCGCGTTATAAACAAAAAAACCCGCTTTTGCGGGTTTCTGATTCTGCTTCATTGCGGAGAGTGTGGGATTCGAACCCACGGAACGCTCACACGTTCACGGTTTAGCAAACCGCTCCTTTAACCACTCAGGCAACTCTCCTCTCTTTCGAGGGACTGCAAAAATAGGAAGTTTTCGATTCTCCGCAATTCCTTCGTAATTTTTATTTTTATAAAAGAAATTTCTGCCGCTCTGGAACGGTCTTTTCATCAATAATCCTAAATTGAACCCGTTTTACAACTATGCCAGACAATACGCACTTTAAATACCGCGATATAAAGGTTTTTGGCTCCACCGAGTGGTTGGCCAATAATGAAAAGAATTACCGTCAGGTTTATGACGAGTCGGAAATATCCTACGTCTACTGCGAAGTATCGTTCTTTAATAAGCTTTTTGACGAGAAAGACTGGGAATTGAAGTTGGAACTCAAATGCTTTAGCTCCGATAACAAGGAAGTCTGCTCGCTCAACTGCGACCGCACCATCCGGAAAGAAGAAAACATCATCTTCGTTAGGGAGGGTTGGGGAGTGAAGGACCCGGGCACATATTGGAAACGTGGGGCCTATCGATGGGAAGCTCATGTAGATGGAAAATTCCTGGCTGAACGCTATTTCTATATTGAGAAAGAAGGCACCGTGCTAAAAGGATTTAATCCTTACTTTGATCTTGAAGCCATCAAGCTGTATGAAGGACCTGATAGCAATACAAAGCCCCGCGACCGAAAGTATTTCAAAGTATTTAACGGTCAGGATAGCCGCTATATCTGGGCGGAATTTGTGGCCGAAAACCTGATCAAAAATTACGATTATTGGGCCTGTGAACTCATCTTTCACTTTAAAACAAAAACAGGACAGCTGATTGGAAAGATAGACAAGTTGTTGTTTGTCTATCCTCAGGACGATAAAATACTTTGTACCGTTGGCTGGGGATCGGAAAATAAAGGAACCTGGGCCAACGACGACTACCTCATCCATGTCATCTTTATGAATCAATTGGTGGCTGTCATCCCATTTAAGGTAAGTTATGATTATGAAGAAGCCACTGACGATGACTTCATGACTTTCTTCCCGGAAAGTCACCAGGACTACCAGATCTTAGACGAGCTTATGCCGAATGAGCCCAAAGAAGAGGAAGAGGCGGAAAATCTGGAGGAAGTGATGGAAGAGTTCAATAAGCTGATTGGACTCGAAACTATCAAACGGAAAGTACGCGAATACACCAATTACCTGAAATTCATCAAGCTAAGAAGAGAAAGAGGACTGAAGGATACAGATAAAGTGTACCTGCATGCCGTTTTCAAAGGAAACCCGGGAACCGGCAAAACCACCGTTGCGCGGATGCTGGGAAAGATTTATAAACAAATGGGGCTGCTGAGTAAAGGCCATGTATACGAAGTGGACCGCGGTGACCTGGTGGCAGAATATATTGGACAAACAGCTCCCAAGACCAAGGAAGCCATTAAAAAAGCAAGGGGAGGAGTGTTGTTTATAGATGAGGCGTATGCCCTGGCCAGAAAAGATGATGACAGCAAAGATTTTGGTCGCGAAGCGATTGAAGTCATCCTCAAAGAAATGTCCGATGGCCCCGGCGATTTGGCTGTAGTGGTGGCTGGTTATCCGGATCAAATGGAGAACTTTTTGAATTCCAACCCGGGATTGAAATCGCGCTTTACTGTCATCTTTGATTTCCCTGATTACCTCCCACAAGAATTGATGGAAATTGCAGAATACACAGCGAACAAGAAATCTGTTGAACTGGATTCCGGCGCGAAAGATTTTCTCTATAAGAAGTTGGTGGAAGGATACCGGAACCGCACGGGAAGCTTCGGTAATGCGCGCTTTGTCAATTCTCTAATCGATGAGGCCAAGATGAACCTTGGACTGCGTATCATGCAGGCCAAGGATACCAATAAATTGACCAAGAAGGAGCTATCTACTATTAAAGAGGAGGATATCGTACGGATTTATGAGGAGAAGATAAGGGGCATTGCCGATATACCCATCGACGAGGATTTGCTGCGCGACAGCCTGAAGAACCTGCACGCCATGATTGGTCTGGAGAAGGTGAAGCACGAAATTGACGAGCTGGTCAAGCTGGTTCGTTTTTACCGGGAGACTGGTAAAGATCTACGCAAATCCTTTTCGCTTCACTCAGTATTCACCGGAAATCCCGGAACAGGCAAAACTTCGGTTGCCCGTGTGCTGGCTCAGATTTTTAAGGCACTGGGAATCCTGGAACGCGGACAGCTTGTGGAATGCGATCGCCAGAGTCTGGTAGGAGGATATGTTGGTCAGACGGCCATTAAAACCGGCGAGATGATTGATCGGGCCATGGGTGGAGTACTCTTTATCGACGAAGCCTATTCTCTGACAGAAGGAGGACACGGAGATTATGGCAAAGAGGCTATTGAAGTCTTACTGAAAAGAATGGAAGACCGGAGAGGTGAGTTCATCGTGATTGCCGCTGGCTATACCCAAAATATGGAACGCTTCCTGGAAAGCAACCCGGGGCTCAAGTCCCGTTTCGATCGTGTTTTCCAGTTTGATGATTACAGTGTTGAGGAGATGGTGGAGATTGCAGAAACCATGTTCGCAGAAAACAATGTTCACCTCGATAAAAAAGCAAAGAGTCACCTCGCTGCATACATTGAATTTATCTATAATTCGCGGGATAAGTATTTTGGAAATGGACGTGCGGTGAGAAAGATTGTTGAAGCCACTATGAAACGACAGCACTTGCGCCTTGCTCAGACAGAGCAGGAGAAACGCACCCCAAGGATGATTCAAACTATCACCATCAAGGATGTCGAAGAATTGAAAATCGAAGAAGCTGCGAAAAAGAACAGTGGAGGTATCGGTTTTAAACGTCAGTAAATTGCTTTTTTGCCCACTATAAGGTGCATAGCGCGAAAATTCTGCTAGGAAAAAGACCGATTTTTTCCTAACTTGTAGAGGCTATGAAGAAGCTATTTAACTTTTTACTTGGCATCTCCATCATACTCTTTATGGCATACGCGATGGTTGAGATTGTGAAGCTGGGGGTAGGAGGTGGCCACAGTACCTGGGCTGGAATGCGGGAGTTTTTCGCTGGTGGTACTATTATCTTATTGATTGTCTGGTATTACGTTCGCAACCGAAAGGACGAGGACGACGGGGTGCTGCCTGCAATAGCTGGCACTGATGGAGTGGTTTCAGAACCGGAAATACATAGTATTTGCCGGATGATTATTACCGCCGAAGAAGGAACATGTTCCCGTATTGACACGGCCTTCAGAGAGCACCCGCTTGTCAGTTCTTCCACCGAAGAATCTGGTCATTCGTACGCAAGTGGTGAGACGGGGCCTGAATGGTACACGGTTACGCTGGAAACCAGCGATGACAAGAAGCTGAGACTTGAAGAGGCGCTGAATGAATGGCTCGACAAGAACCATTTGGGCGTGAGCAATGTTTATTGGGGTTGATAGACCGCGAAAAAATCTATTTGGAATTAACTTCCCCGCTCTCTGTTTTTTCTTAACGGTCGGTCATTGCATCTGGCCTCCCTAAAAAAAACATCACGCCAACGCGCGGGATAGCGGAGGAAGGCGTGGCGGGTAATTGAAGAAGCAAGCGCGATTTTTTTTTCTTCCTTTTTTCTAAAAAAAGGAAATAGCAAGAAGAATAAATGGATTATGAATCCGTCAACAAAAAGGTTTTGTAGGAAATAAACGGATACACACGAATCATTTTATAGGTCTTTAACGGTAAAAAGAATTTCGGAGACGGCCAAATAAGTCATGAACTATGCCCGAACACGCTGGTACTGCAGGGCTATTTCGTCCAAACACTTGTAAATCTGAGAATATGGTGTAGGCTATTTGCTGAAGCAAATGAAATTTGACGCCACACTTTAAACTGTCTGAAGTTGGCTTATTTTCTCTCGGTTATTTATTCTATTTTAGTACAATGAACCTTGAACAAGCCCTGGATACTTATTGCGAAGCGCAAAAACTCTTTGGTACCCGAATGATGTTACTCGGTTGCGGATTGATGACCTTTGCTGTATACCTTCATTTTGTAGAAGATGGACGTCTGTATGACGGAATGAAAATTACCGCATTAATCATTGGCTTGCTCATGGTACTGGGCGGCGCTTTTTATCATAGTTACTGCATTCGACTACAGGAAAAGCAAACACAGCTTCTTCAGGAAGATGCAACGCGTTTTAAGTCCGAGGAAGTAGTACGAATGGCAAAGGTGGAGAAGGAATTTCCCATTTATCAATGGGTCTTTGGAGCGATTCTGATTGCTGCGGTGCTTTTGCGTTTGCTCGGTCCATCTTCCTACTGGCATGGCATGGCTTATTCCATTCTCATCTTAATGACCTTACAAATGATTCTGGAATCGATCTCAAAAATATCCATCGATGCGTACCTTGAAAGCCTGAAATCCTTATGAGAAAATTTCTTTTAACCGGGCTGATTGTGGTATTGGCGGCCTGTGCCGACGAGGGACTGAAGAATACTAGGCAAAGAAATGATTTGAATGAGTTTGAATGGATGTTGGGTTCCTGGACAAGCCCGGGAGACTCTTCCGTTTTTGGCGAAACCTGGATGTCGGTCAACGATAGCAGCATGGCGGGTATTGGCTATTTTGTGCGAAATGGAGATACGGTAGCAAGCGAGCAATTGGGACTGGTTCTGCGTAATGGTAAAGTGTATTATGTGCCGGCAGTGAGCAATCAAAACAAAGGAAAGGAAGTTGCATTCATGCTGCGCGATAAAAGTGAGCACGATTGGGTTTTTATGAATTCGAAACACGATTTTCCTCAGCAGATTCGTTATACGCGCTTCGATGGGGATTCCATGGAAGCCGTGATTTCGGGAATGGTGGATGGTCAGTTACGAAGCCAGTCCATTCCTATGAAAAAAATGCAACCCTGATTTAAGAAATCCGACTCCAGTCAGTGCCTTTATATGTTTTTTGAAGATGGTGTCTCAGTCCCAAATTTTCGGGTTTTTGCAATGAAGGATCTTCCTCCAGGAGACGTTCGCAATAGTGCCTGCTCAGATGAAGTATCTCACCATCCTTGCTTAAATCTGCCAGCTTGAGTGAGGTCAGTCCACTTTGTCTTAAGCCATCAATTTCTCCCGGGCCGCGAAGCTTTAAATCCAGGTCGGCAATTTCAAAACCATTGTTAGTAGCGACCATAGCCTCCAGCCGCATGCGTGCTTCCCGGCTCAGCTTATGTCCCGCCAAAAGAATACAGTAGCTCTGTTCAGAACCACGGCCCACACGCCCACGTAGCTGGTGCAGCTGACTCAATCCGAATTTTTCGGCACTTTCAATTACCATCACAGAGGCATTGGGCACATTCACACCTACTTCAATAACCGAGGTTGCTACCATTATTTGGGTAATGCCCTGCTTGAAACGTTGCATCTCTGCTTCTTTGTCGTCGGCACGCATCCTGCCGTGAACTATGCTCACTTCAAAGTCGGGACGAGGAAATTCCTGCAGAATATGTTCATAGCCATCCATCAGATTTTGGTAATCCAATTTTTCAGATTCTTCAATCAAGGGATAAACCACATAGACCTGTCTCCCTTTTTTTATCTCCTCCCGCATAAATCCGATCACCCGTAGGCGGCCGGATTCAAAACGAAGGGCTGTTTCAATGGGTTTGCGGCCCAATGGCATCTCATCGATCACCGATACATCCAAATCGCCGTAAATGGTCATGGCAAGCGTTCGAGGAATAGGAGTGGCGGTCATCACCAAAATATGCGGAACCTGTTGGCCCTTATTCCAAAGCCGGGCCCTTTGTTCCACACCGAAACGATGTTGTTCATCTATAACAACCAATCCCAGGCATTTAAACTGTACCTTATCTTCAATCAGGGCATGGGTACCGATCAGTATGTCCAGTTCCCCACTCTCCAATAAGGCATGGATTTGCTTTCGCTCCCCTTTATTACTGGAGCCAGTCAGAAGGGCTATTTTAATACCCAGTCCTTCCGCCAATTCAGAGATGGATTCATGATGTTGTGTGGCCAAAATTTCTGTAGGGGCCATCAATGCGCATTGGTAGCCATTGTCCAATGCAATGAGCATGGACATAAACGCGACCATCGTCTTTCCACTTCCCACATCGCCCTGGAGCAAACGATTCATCTGTTTTCCCGAGCCCATATCACTGCGAATTTCTTTTATCACTCGCTTTTGGGCCCCGGTTAATTCAAAGGGAAGATGATGGGCATAGAAATCATTAAAATGTTTGCCGACCACTTCAAAGGGAATGCCTTTGAGCGCGGCGTTGCGTTGACCTTTAATCAGGAGCATGCGCAATTGAGTAAAGAAGAACTCTTCGAATTTGATTCGAAAGCGGGCCTTTTGACCTGTTTCTTCTTTACCGGGAAAATGGACACGGGCAAGAGCCTCTTTCCTTCCCATGAGCCGTGCCACTTCCATTAGCTTTGCAGGAAATATTTCTTTGACCTGGAAATCCGGATCGGTAACCAGGGTATAGATCAGTTTTTGAATGCCCCGGCTATCCAAATGGCGGTTCTTAAGTTTTTCGGTGGTGCTGTATACGGGTTGGAGTCCCTGCACCTGTTCCTTGTTGAATTCATCCCAGGAGATGATTTCCGGATGTGCCATGTTAAGGCGTTTTCCGAAGAGGCTTGGTTTTCCAAAAATAATATAGTCTTTGTTGGGCTGAATTAGTTTCTGCACCCAGGAGATTCCCTGAAACCATACAAGTTCGATGGTATCTGTTCCGTCGGTGAATTTTGCTGTGAGGCGCCTGCTTCGCTTTTCACCCATCATCCGCAAATCAAAAAAACGTCCCCGGATTTGCACAAAGGCAAAGTCGGGATCAACATCCGCAATCTTGTAGACATGAGATCGATCCACATACCGGAATGGATAATGCATAAGCAAATCGCTAAAGGTGTGAATGTCCAGTTCCGTGCGCAGCAAGTCGCCACGGGATGGTCCGACGCCTTTTAAATACTCAATTGGTGTGTCAAGAAACTCCGCCACAGTTTCAAATTTAAGAGAAGACGTGTCAAATGGCAGTCAAATTATTTACACTAGTATGAAGTGGGGAAGCTGGAGTCGGTGATGAGTATAGCATCTCCCTTGTCCTCGCTTTCTTTGCTCAGTTTATCGATATCATCTTCGCTGGAATTGCTGATCACATAAATCTTCAAATTAGGATTGGCTTGTTTCAGGTACCACACTATGCCTTCGTGATTATTGGAGTGATAGCTTCCGTTCCAGTGATAAAATACTTTTCCGGGAGTCCAGTTTTTTAAGATGAAATGCGCCATGGTAGCGTCTTTTGCCGCTTGCGATTTTGGAAAATTGGGGCTGCCATGTCCCATCATATCCATATGAAGCAACTTATTGTAGCAGGCAACTGCAGTATCGTATTGAATAGGCAATGGGGCGAAAAATGATTTTGCTTCGGGTTCCAGCGAATTGAGCGCATCAAAACCATTTGAATAAACCATTGCTGCATAGCGTCGGGGGATATTGGTGGCGATTACAGGAATACCGTTTTCCTTAGCCAAATCGATGATAGGCTGGTAATCTGTTTTATGGTTATTCCATAAGCGGGCATTCTCTTCCAGCTTTGTATAGTTGATTATTCCTGAGAGGTACTCATTAACTACCAGCTGATTGTCGGCTTCCAACATTTCACAGCCCATTACCAGGTTTTTTCCTTTTTTGTCAATCAGATATTGAGCAAGCTTCTTTTCATACCAATGAGCATGCGGGTCGTTATGCGATTCGCCGAAAAAAATCATGTCGGCATTTTCTAACTCTTGCAGAACCTTTTCCCATGATAATATCTTTCCCTTGCCAGTATACCAATGGTGTGTTTCTATCTGTGGCGCTACCGCAAAGGAGGAGAATAGAAAGAAAATGCTAAAGGCTATTACCTGAAAAAATCGTGACATGAAACAAATAACGGAATAGAATATGAAAAGGTGTTGACAAGGTTTGAAAAAAATTAAGCTCTGGTGAAAATACCTTCCTGTTCATTGTCCTTTCTTTGTGGAACATTTCGAATTTAAAATCATAATGAAAAAGCTCATCCCCGTATTATTGGTCATTTTTTCTGTTCAAGTTGTCAAAGCTCAAATGGTGTCGGTTGAGAACCTTCAAACCTATGTCTTCAAACTGGCTTCCGACGATTTTGCCGGGAGGGGAACCGGGGAAAAAGGAGAAAACAAAGCAGCCCGCTACATAGCGAGGGAACTTAAAAAGTTAAAACTTCGTCCGAAAGGCACGAAAAAATACTACCAGGATTTCAGCTTTGACCTTAAACTGATGAATCCGGAAAATCCACATGGTCCAATGATCGACAAAGGAAAAGTGAATGGAAAAAATATCGTGGCCATGGTGGATAATGCAGCACAGTATACAGTAGTAATCGGAGCCCATTACGACCACCTGGGGCTAGGTGAATTGGGTGGTTCAAGAGAAGCCAATCCACAAGGAAAAATTCACCACGGAGCCGATGATAATGCCAGCGGTGTGGCTGCCATGCTGGAGCTGGCGCGCATCCTTCAAACCAATAATCAGATTGAATGGCATAACTATCTTTTTATCTTCTTTTCCGGAGAGGAAGAAGGGCTTCAGGGATCTAAATACTGGACTGATAACCCTACTATCGATCTACAAAATGTTGACTATATGATTAATATGGACATGGTGGGTCGAATGGATTCCATAACCCGAAATTTGGTTATTCATGGCGTGGGCACCAGTCCGAATCTCGGCTCATTGCTTAACATAGCCAATAAAAATAATCTGAGTCTGGTTTTTGATTCCAGTGGCGTGGGACCTTCAGATTTTACTTCCTTTTACAGAAAAGAGATTCCGGTTATTGGATTTTTCACAGGTCAGCACGCTGATTACCACAAGGCGAGTGATACCCCTGACAAAATCAATTACCAGGGAGAAAAAGAAGTGGTTCAATTTGTATTGAATATGGTAAATCAGCTGGATACCATGCCGAAGCTGACTTTTCAGAAAACGGTTGAAAAGCAGAGCGGACGTTCTCATTTTAAAGTGACCATGGGTATAATGCCCGATTACACTTTTTCAGGAAACGGAATTCGCGTGGATGGAGTGAGCGATGGCAAACCGGCTGCCAATGCCGGAGTAAAAGCCGGCGACATTATTATTCGGATGGGGGAAATGGATATTGCCAACATGGGCGATTACATGAAATGTCTGGAAAGCCTTGAAAAAGGGGATAAACGGATGGTTCAGATCCAGAGGGGTGAGGAAACCATTGAGGTAGAGGTAACATTCTAATAGGCAATTTTTTCTTTTGCCTTAGAAAAACAGTACTTGGTCTGATTTTTTATTTTCGGCATTAAACCTTCCGCTAATTTCGCCCTCTGATTGTTGGTTATGGTAAGAAATAAGGCTGCAATTGCCAATTGGCGGTTGTTATTGGGTGCGCTCTTTTTTTTAGCACTTGCAGATTCGGAAGCACAGAATTTCCAGGTCACAGGTAAAATCAAAAATGCCAATAGCGGGGAGGCTTTATGGGGAGTGAATGTGGTGCTTCGCCAGATTCGGGATACCACACAATTTTTTGGGAGCAGTACCGACAATAACGGTGAATTTATTTTGGTTGAAGTGCCAAGGGGGATGTATCAGATGGAACTTTCGTATGTAGGCTATTCGAAAAAGATATACCAGGTTCCTGTATTCAGTAATATCCAGATGGATACGCTTCAAATGTCGGAAAATGCTGAAATTCTTAAGGAAGCAGTAGTCAAAGAAGATGTGGTAGCCGTGAAGCAAAATGGCGACACGACAGAATACAATGCCGATGCCTTCAAGACAAATCCCGATGCCGACGGAAGCGACCTGGCAAAGAAAATGCCCGGGGTGGTGATGAAAGATGCAAAACTGTATGCGCAGGGTGAGGAGGTGAAAAAGGTAACAGTCGACGGACAAGAGTATTTTGGAGATGATGCGATGTTGGCCCTTAAAAACCTTCCAGCCGAGATCATTCAAAAAATTCAGGTTTACGACAAACTGAGCGACCAATCTTCTTTTACAGGATTTAATGATGGAAACACCACCAAGACATTGAATATTGTTACCCGCTCGGGAAAGGCCGACGGACAATTCGGAAAAGCCTATGCCGGATACGGAACCTCTGGACATTACAATGCAGGTTTTAATGCCAACCTGTTCAATGGAAAACAGCGGCTCACCTTTATCGGAATGAGCAATAATATCAATCTGCAGAATTTCTCGAATGATGACTTGCTTGGCGCCCTTTCCATGCCGAATGGAGGAAACAGGGGCTACCGTCGGGGACCTCAAACCAGTACCAACCCTTCTGATTTTTTAGTGGGTGAACAGGGCGGTATCAATACCTCTCATTCCTTTGGTATCAACTACATCGATAAGTGGGGTTCCAAAATCAAAGTCAATGCGAGCTATTTTGTAAACGGTTTGCAAAATCAAACCAGGCAGACGGTTCAAAGAGCATATTATCTTTCCGAATCGGGCGATCAGAATTACCAGGAGCTGACACAGTCATCCTCGTCGAATATCAGCCATAGGTTTAACCTGAGATTGGAGTATACCATTGACTCAAATAATTCCATTATCTATACACCCCGTGTAAGTTTTCAGGGTAATTTGGGCGGAACACAGGTGAACGGAACAAACAGTATTTCTGGAAATTTTCTGTCGTCGACTCAGAATAAAACCTTCCGGAATGCCAACGGATTTAACTATTCGCACGATCTGTTGTATCGCCATCGTTTCAGGAAAGAAGGAAGGACCATTTCTTTGAGCATGGATCAGGGATATTCTTCAAATAGCTCATCTACTTCTTTGTATGCCTCGAATATTTACCATTTATCGAACAGTGATTCATTGGGGATTCAGGATCAAATCAGCGATGCCAATTCTATTAATAGTACAATTGAATCGCGCTTGATGTATACCGAGCCGCTAGGGAAAAACGGTCAGCTTACCTTCAATTACAATCCCTCAATTACTTATACGCGGAATCGGACCAGCACCAATTTGATGGATACGATCTCCGAAAGCTATTCCATCTTCGATAGCATTTTATCGGGAAATATTACCAGCAAGATCGATCAGCAACGGGGGGGAGTGGGCATGCGATTCCGCGGCAAGAAGTTTATGTTCTTCAGCATGGTGAATTACCAATACAGTCAGTTAAATGCGAATCAATTGGTGCCCGGAAGCTTTCAGGTTCAAAAAGGTTTCAACGCCATCATGCCCTTCATGTTTATGCGTTATGCGATCAACAAAACAGACAATGTTCGTTTGTTTTTCCGCACCAGTACAGACCTGCCCAGCGGCTCGCAGCTAACCAATTATGTGAACAATACCAATCCACTTCAGTTGAGTACCGGAAACCAAAACCTGAACCAGGCTTATGCTTATCGGATGGGAGTGAGATTGAACAAAACCAATCCTAAAAAGGGCAGAACCTTGTTCGTGTCGGTGGACGGTAATTACCAACAAAATTATATTGCTTCCAGTTCTTTTGTGGCCAGAAAAGACACCACCATTGCCGGTATTGAAATGAAAAGGGGCACGCAGTTGTATCGTCCGGTCAATCTGGATAATTACTGGAATGCCAGTATGTTCAGCAGTTATGGAATGCCCTTGAAGTTTATTAAATGCAACCTGAACCTGAATGCGGGCTATACCTTTACCTCCACGCCATCTTTGATTAACGATTTATTGAATTATACCCGCACATCGGCCATTAGTCTGAGTACGGTTTTGAGCAGTAATATTTCAGAAAACCTGGATTTTTCCTTCAGCTATGCAGCCGACATCAATCAGGTAAGAAATAGTTTTCAGCCACAGCTAAACAACAACTACGTGTTGCATGCTGCGAAAGCAGGTATTACCTACTTATCTAAGAAAGGACTGGTGTTGAATTCTACCGCGGCATATACCTCTTACATAGGATTAGGACAAGGTTTTAACAATAAGTACCTGATTTGGAATGCAGCCTTAGGCTATAAATTCCTAAAAAAACAGGCGGGGGATATTCGTCTCTTTGTTTTTGATATCCTGGGACAAAACAACAGTCTTACGCGAAATGTTACGAATACCTATGTGGAGGATGTACAGAATGTGGTGTTGAAGCGGTATTTCATGCTCACATTCACCTATACTTTCCGGAATTTTAATTCCGGGAAGAAGGCACCCTGAGCCAGGTATTGTAGAATCGCCACAGGCGCAGATTCACATCATATGGTCGAATCTGATAGCTGTTTTCCGGGTCGTTTTCTTTGTAATTGGAAAGGTAGATGATGTATTGATGATAGCCTTTCTCTACCGTTCCCACCTGAAAAGTCATGGAAAATGGTTCAGTGAGTCCGAAGGCTATTTGCTGTAATCCATCTATTCGGAAGGTACTGTCGTTGATCCAGCTTCCTTTGCTCTTATTCGGGCAATTGTATACAATCCAGTCGCTGAGCTTTTTCATCGTAGTGTCAATGGGGTCCAGTGAATACATGAAGAGATAGGAATACAGATTCCTTTCTATTTCCGTAGAAGGGGTAAAGATATACATGTGGTTAGGCACCTGCTCTTTTTCATAGTACCGGGCATTTTGCTCTTCATCTATCAGGTTCTGAATATAAGCCATCATCTGCCTGAATATCTTCATCCTCGGTGCGAGCATATCATATTTAGGCTGATTATTTTCCACATAAATCTGGAGTAACACTCCTTTTTGCTCCAATTCAACTTTTTTAAGTGTGATGGAATAGGAAGATCCCGTCAAGATGGGTTTGTATACGGGGCCAATCTTTAGCTCAGAACCATTGGTTTCTATTGTTGCTTCCCGATCATTTGAATCCAAAAAGAAATTTTTCATCTTTTTTTCCAGTTGCCGCATACTTCCCGTAAAATAAACTTCAATCCTGGGTTTATCAGATTTCGCATTAAACAAGACGAGATTCGGGTAATTAATGGGTTCAATCTGAGCCTGAGATAAACCGGCCATCAAAAGGATAAACAGAAAAAAGAAGAGTAATTTTCTCATAAAATCAGGATGAAACAGATTTATATTTTGTTGCAAGCATAAGAATTTAATTCCTAAAGCAGAGAATCTTTGACATTAAACATAATTCTGAGAAAATTGTGAGATCTGTGCAACAAAATTGAAAATAGATTGTCAATACACTTACATGGTAAAACCTCTACTATTTGTTCTATCACTCACGGCAATTGTGATAGGCACTGCTTTTAACAGCGTTGAAAATATTGAAAAAGTACAAAATTGGTCAGGTGCACCTGCCGGATATACCGGTTCTCCCGGGGATAAGCATATATGTACTGAATGTCATTTTGGTGCTGCACCACTTGCGAAAACAGGAATTATAAGCAGCGATATACCGGCAGAAGGGTATATGGCCGGACAGGTTTACACCATAACCGTCACCTTAAATAATCCGGGTACCACACGCTTTGGATTTGAATTAAGTCCGCAAAAAACCGATGGCTCTCTTGTTGGTCAGTGGGCCGGAAGTACTGCAGATGTAGTCACAATCTTCAATAAATTCGCAACCCACCGGAGAAGCAGCAGTGCGGGACAGGACACCAAAACCTGGACCATGCAATGGACGGCCCCTACTACGGCTGGTGCGGGAGATGTAACCTTTTATGGTGCATTCAATATTTCCAATGCGAATGGGAATGAATTAGGTGATATCATATGGAAATCGAGCGAAACCTTTAGTGAAAATCCGCAAAGCGGATTGAATATGGCGAGAAAACTAAATTATGCTGCTAGTGTTACAGCGAATCAGGTGCTCAGAATTCAATGGGAAAATATTTTAAGTCAGGCAGCTGATATTTACCTGTTTGACCTGAATGGAAGAGAAGTGGTAAGTTGGAAAAACCAAAATCAAGGGACTGAACTTTGGGAGGCTTTGCTTCCTGAACTTCAGCCCGGCATCTATCTATTAACGGTGGATAGCGGACAAAAACACAGCAGTCAGAAGCTGATTGTTCGGTAATCAGAAAAGGCCCGAAATTCGGGCCTTTTTTATTTAATCTCGTAGTACACACGGATTTCCCGACTTTGTGTTCTGACTTTGAGCCAGGATTCGAGTCGTTCTTTGTCGCTGTTGCGAATCGATTTTTTCAGGCGGATGATGGCCACGCAAATCTTTTCCTGATTGCTGCCACTTTCATCTTCATCTTCCAATTGTCCAATCCCTACAAAGGATGCCGGATAGCCTTGAGCCTGAATTTCTTTCAAGATAGCTTTGGTAGGGTAGGCTTCTTTTTCGCTTTGTTTAATCCTTTCGTTCAGCTTTCTAATCAGGCTGTCTTTTTGTTGCAATTGCTTTTCTTTATCTCCCAGAATATTTTGAACGAGGTTAAGGTCCAACTCAGGCGATTTATTTTCAATCTTTGTTCGGCCTTGTTTAATAATCAGATTGACTTTACCCAAATCGTAATAAGGGAGGCGTCGTTGTATGTGCATCAGTTCAGATGAGTCAATCTCAGCACCTATCAGTAGTAATTCTACTTTCTGATTTTCGTAGGATATTTTTTTCTGAGCAACTGCTGTTGATTCGAAGAGCATTTCCTGATCGATAAAGCTTTCTACCCTGTTTTCGAAGATGGATTTGAGCACGAGGTTGTAGGCGATATATATACTCGGAACAATTGTGATAAAAATGATAATGGAAACGAGTCGTTTCATTCGCTTTTCGACCTGCTCATCCACAAAACTGTATTTTCTGAATTTGAGGTAGCGAACAATCAATACCGTGGCATAGCAGATAAAAACAGAGTTAATCAGAAAAAGATATGCTGCTCCGAAAAAGAAGGGTAGTTGCCCAGTAGCTAAGCCATATCCCGCCGTGCATAATGGAGGCATTAAGGCGGTAGCAATGGCAACACCTGGAATCACATTGCCTTTCTCCTTGGTGGATGTGGCAATAATACCAGCAAGTCCGCCAAAAAATGCAATCAATACATCCCAGGTAGTAGGTGTCGTTCTTGCGAGCAATTCCGAATGTGCAAACTTTAAAGGAGTGAGGAGGAAATACAGTGCGGCCGTTGCGATACTTATAATTGCCGCAACACCAAGATTGATGGCTGATTTCTTGATTAGGGCAAAATCGTAAATTCCAACACCCAGTCCCATTCCGATTATTGGCCCCATCAAGGGAGAGATGAGCATGGCGCCGATGATTACGGCAGCCGAATTAACATTTAAGCCAATACTTGCAATGAAAATAGCAAAGATGAGAACCCATAGATTGCTTCCCCGGAATTCCACATTGGCCCGGATGGAGTCGACTACTTCATCTTCGCGACTCTTGTAGGTTTCAAGATTGAACAGACCACGCAGCCAGTGCAGGAAATTGGAATCCATGAAGCAATTTAATTTTTTCCCGAGGCTTTGAGGTCGTGAGGGACCAAATATTTCTATTCAGTATTTGTGTCGTCGGCAGTTCCCTTCTGAAATCCTTGCAGCAAGCGGCCATAGAATGTACTGGGGTTCTGATTTTTCCATACAAGTGCAACAAGTACGATACCGATAATGCAGGCTACCAACATGGTGAGCGAGGCATAAATACGGTCGTTTTCCACGTTTCTCTCCCATAAAGGAAAGGCAAAGAACAAGGAAGCACATACCGGTGCAAGAAAGAGCTTGAAGGCAAAAAGGAACTCAATGCCAAAGGCCATAAGGTTAAAGAAGCGATCAATTATTTTCATAATTCTGTTATTCTTCCAAAAGAATGGCAGGTGCTAAGGCAATCCTTTCAGCATAGTTTTTATTTCAGCATCATTGAATTCAAATGGATTCAGGTTGCACTTGCTGCTCTCTGGTTTTCCGGCAATCATTCGCACGATATCAGATAAAATGCACGGAAAGCCAGAATTAAGAGAATCCTGTTTCATTTCATCTTATAAACCGTATCTACTTTTGCCTTATTCAAATCCGGACAAATGCCGGAACCTTTTCCACTAATACCTCCCCCGGGGGCACAGATGTATTCACAGTTTTCATTATAAAGCACCGTATACATATCTGCCGATGTTGTAGACGGAGGAATGAGAAAATACGCCTGATCTTTAAAGGTATAACGCAAAATCGCTACCCCTTTATAATTCCCTGTTCCTTCCAACTTTCTTAATTTCTGCTTCATACAAGAAGGTACACCACGTGCGAAATCGCTTTTGTGACAGGACATGATAAGAAATAGCCCAATTATTAGCAGAGGGAGTTTCATCCCTTAAAAGTATAAAATATCCTGACAAGTTCCTAAAATAACCTACAAGATGATTACGTAATTAATGCGAGACTATCGAATTCGGTTGGAAGCTGTTTCTCCTATACATCCTAAGCTCTTCGCTCTTCCGTTCGCTTACCCTTTTTCCTCGACCAGTCCGCCGGCATGAATTGCAAATCGTCCCTTTTCCACGGGATGTATATTGTCGTGTTTAGGCCAGGGCCAGCCTCCGAAATGGGTACGTTGGTACTCGTAGAATGCCTGACGAATCTCGTCCTGCGTATTCATCACAAAAGGGCCGTACTGAGCAACGGGTTCCGAAATAGGCTTGCCCTGAAGGTAGAGAAAGGATGCTGTCTCATTCCCATTCACCAATTCAAAGTTTTTATCACTGTCCATCCGCATAGAATGCATCGCTTGCACTTCTATCTCATTCATAAAAACTTTGTCGCCCTCGTAAAAATACAAACAGCGGTTTACAGCACTGTCTACTGCGGAAAAACTCAGATTGGCGCCAGGCTCCATGCGAATGAGTTGGATACCGATTTCGTTACTCGCGTCGGCAGCCCAGGAATCGGGAGCCGGGGCCAGGGCTTTATGGTTATTAAAGCTGCCTGCGATCAGCTTGATATAGGTTGATTTCCCATGATCATCTTTGACCTCAACAATCGGAATGTCTTCATGCCACATCATACCGAAATAGGGTTTGACCATTTTCGAGCGAGCAGGAAGGTTCAACCAGATTTGAAACAGGAGCAATTCATTGTCTTTGTCCTGATGCAAGAGAGGAAACATTTCGGAGTGCTGAACTCCTTTTCCGGCAGTCATCCATTGCACATCGCCATCACCGAAACGGCCCGAAGCGCCCATTGAATCGGAATGATCGACTCTTCCTTTTTCTGCGATGGTTATCGTTTCAAAACCTCTATGCGGATGCGCCGGGAAACCTGGAACAGTTTCCCCATGGTACATACTCCACCCGTTTTTTCTTCCAAAATCTTCTCCTATCCGTCGTCCCTTCAACAATTCAGGATCGGGCCCCAGTTGGGCATTCCCTGCAGGATAATGGTCATGATGAAAAGCGCAAAATAGAAATGGGTCGTAAGTTTCCCATTGAAAACCCAGAGGTTTGACGAGTAATCCTTCAATCATAAAAATCCTTTTTCTGCCGGGTCGCAGTCCAATTATTGGCTGAGAACCAGTTTCTTGGTTTGTTTTGTTCCGTTGCTCAGCAGTATGGTGACATAGTAAATTCCTGCTGGTGCTTGTAATGACAGCTCTTTACGATAACTGTTATGACAATCAAAGGTAATAATATGTCGGCCGCTTTGGTCGAAGATTTCCAATTTATTTAAGGCTTGATCGCATTCGATCAGGAAATTTCCTCTGCTTGGATTGGGATAAAGCTGAAGAACAGCCTGTGCTAAGGGTTCAAACCCATCCAGTCCAGACAGGGTAAGACTTCCATCGGAATTGAATGGGTCCGACCATTTTGGATTCGTATACACATCGGATCCGCTGAGCGTTTTGATAAAGGCGACCAATGCTTGTTTTTGCGCGTTAGTTAAACCCAATTGTTGGGTACCATTGCCTCCCGGACCTCTCAGCCGATTATCGAGGTTGGTATTTCGTGGATCGTTGGGAATGGAATCGTAATGATTGATGACATCCATGAGTGTCAGAAATTCACCGTTGTGCATCAAGGGGCCATTTAACTGACCATTGGCATTAAACAGATCACGCAAACTGGGTGCTTTGGTGTTGTCGAGGTCTATATCATCTACACTGCCTGCAACGTGAATCACTCCGTTGTTATGGGTATTGGGATCAATATCAAATTCGGGGGCTTTGTGGCATCCCTGGCAACCGGCGCCTCCCGTTGGTGGAGGAGCAAGAAAAAGGCGCTTGCCCGTATTTTCCAGTCCGGTATAGTTGGGGAAATCATTGTTCAAATTTCCGGCTTGAGCCAGTCCTTCGTCAAATTTGGTGTCAAAGGACTGGATGCTTCGAACAAATTGTCCCATGGCGAATTGCATGCGACTTTCCGTAATGAGCGTATCACCAAAAACTTCCTTGAATAACTTTGGATAGTATGAAAGAGAATACATTCTTTTTATTAAAGAATCGATTCCGGGATCGCCCTGGCTACCGCTGAATCCCATTTCCACATGGTCCTGTATGGGCATGGTGGTTTGTTCTTCCAGCGTAGCCGCCCTTTCGTTCCAGAAGTAATGTATTTCGTTGGAGAAACGGTTGTTTACCAAACGCATTGCATGACGCACAGTTTTTCCCCCTTTGTACCCATCGCTCAATTGAGCGGTATCAGAAAATGCAAATTCCTGATGATGACAACTGGCGCAGGCCTGTGAGCCATCGAGAGAAAGTTGTTTGTCATAAAAGAGAACACGTCCGAGGCTTGCTCCTTTGTCAGTGGTGAGATTATTCTGCGGCGTATTGTCCAGGGTAATATAGCTTGGGACAGACTGAGCGGCGTAGTTTTCAGGTTGCCATAAATCAATTCCCGCACAGATAAAGACAAAAGCGAGTAAAAAGAGGAAACTTAAGACGAGATACTTTTTCATACAGGACGTTTCTTGCTTAGACGATTGTTTTGGAAGATTCCTTCGAAGCCGGTCCTCCTCCGCTTTCTTTCAAAGCTACGGCGGGCGAAGTATGGAGGTAAGGGGACCCGCCTTCGCCTCGGCTTCGGCAGGCGCAGTAAGGAGAATAACGTTCGTCATGCTGAGCGGAACAAATAATTTTTTCGGGAATTTGAATGGTTCGCGAAGCTGAAATATAAGGGCGATTACCATGCCTCCATTCAGTCATCAATCCTTAGTTGAGATGCACACCCAATACCCATCAAGTAAGAACATGGTTCGACATCTCGCCAATCGATAAAGGTAACTTACTGATTGTACTGGCTATCTTGAAGCTTAACCAGATGAAAGGAGAAAGGTGGCCGAACCAACCCCGAGGCATCTTCGGATATAACCCGCTATATTGTGAGTTAAAATGCGGAAAGAGTGTTAGACATTGCTAAGCGGCACCTTAGTGCGTTTGGAGATGAATATTTGCATGTATCCGTAAACTTACCACTAAGACAAAAAAGTCTGAGCACCAAGTTCCAAAAGAGCCCATTAGTGTATTTAATATTAGTCCCATTAATTTCGGGAGGAACTTAATTGTTGGAACTTATAACGATGCGCTGGAGTTTAAATGGATAATCTTGAAAAAAAATGTCCGGATATCCGGACAAGATGCCCGGAAAAGACGAAATGTGCGAGCGACAAGGCTTTGAGTGATTTGGACCTTTTATATAAGTACGTAACTTTATTGAAATGACATAATGGAGAGAGTTCGATTCTCGTCTCCGCTACCAAACGGGACATTTGGTTATCATCAACTAATTGTCCCGTTTTTTGTTTTTGCAAAACACTGTCTTTTAGTAAAATAAGCTCAATCTCTTCTTTCAATTCCGGGGTTCGACTCTGTTTTTTAGAAAAAATGAGTTTTGACTTGAAAATCGAACTCAATATTCTCAATCGCTGATTGACATTAGAGTTTGTATAGTTCTTTTCAATGTTCAAGGCTTCTTCAATTTTACATTGAAGGAACTCGTTTAGAGCTTTTAGTTGTTCGTTTTTCTCAGGGGATTTGCCTAGCAACTCTTGAATTGCATCCATCTTGTCCTTAATCATCGCATCCATTTCAGAGAATTGATCCACGCTTATCTCATCCATGAGGTATTTGTTGCGGATTTCTGACTGCTTGCCTTCCAGTTTTTCTATGTCTTGTTGCAGTTTGTTGGTGTCTATTGATTTGGGTAATTGCTTTTTCCTCTCGTTTACAACATCTGCTTTGATTTTTTGATAGAGTTCATTGGCATTTGTTTGAATCTTGAATGAGGATAACAAGGTTTGGGCCCACTCATTTGCCTCTTCTGCTTTAAAGCGGGTGGATTTGCAATGATTGCAGTGGTAATAGAAATGCTGTTTTCCGGTTTTGCTTCGGGAAGCACTTCCGGTGATGTGAGATCCGCATACTTCACATTCAAGAATCCCTCTCAGGTGAAGTTCTTCTCTTAATGCTTTTGGCTTTAGTATGCCCTGTTTATTGGCATTTCTTGCTAATAATTGCTGGATAGTGTTGAAGTCACTTAATGACACAATCGGATCATGAATTGCCTCAATCCATTCAGCTGGATTGCCACCATGTGCTGGTAAATGCACATAACCTGCATAGAACTTATTTCGTAAAAGAGCGGATATGCGCGCTTTGGTGATGTTCACATTAAAACGTTTGTATACATCTTTTCGAATTTGAGCCTGAGATTCTCCTTTGAGTGTTTGTTTGAAAACATAACGAATGGCTTCAGCTTTCTCTGAAAGAATAATGATCGGTTTATTGTATTCATCCCGACTGTTTTTGTAGCCTAATGGTGCTTTGGCTGTAAAGCGACCCGTCTTTAAGGCAGCGTATATTCCTGTTTTGGTTTTGATGCTTCTTCTATCATTGTCTACTTCTGGTAGGGTGATGTAAAAAGAGAGCATCATCTTGTTTTCTGGAATGCTTAAGTCAAGAGGTTGATCAATAGCTTCGGGTGAAATTCCAAACTTGTTTAGTTCTTTAATCACCATAAAACTTTCAGATGCATTTCTTGAAAAACGATCCCAGGTTATAAAAAGCAATAGGTCGATTTTCAATTGGCTTGATTTAACCAGTTTCATGAATTTGATAAATTCCGGTCGGTTAAAATCTTTGGCCGAATGGTCTTCCTTAATCATGTATGAAATGCTGATGCCCAATTTTTGGCAATATCTTTCAAGGGCTTCTTGTTGTGCGCCTAGAGAATAGTTCTTTGCCTGTTCATCACTGGATACCCGAGCCATAATCGCCGCAGTTTTTCCCTGGTATTTATTGTTAATGAATGAAAATGTCGTCATCTGAATGTTTTAATTGCAACGGTGCAATGTTTTCATTGGCACCCCATTGGTGAATATTGATCAATCTTGATTTCTGGTATTTCTTGGTCTCAAAGCACAGAAAACCATGTCGTTTTAATCTTTTGTGTTAAGAATCCGCTCTAGTTTAACCAAAAGTGGTTCTAGTTCGAATTCGGCCATTTGGTAGAAGAAATCCCGGATTTGTTCCACCTTTTCATCTGATATTTCATATTCAGGGTGGTCCTTCTCCAGTATCTCTCTGCATTGCTGTATTGTTAGCATGACAGTGATCAGATAGGCTCACTTTCTGTTTGTCAGATAAGTAAGTGATTGCTATTTGGCTTGTTTTTTCCAATGCCTTATTGCGGTGTATTTCAATTCCTTGATTCAAAATGATTACTCCTGGTTTTTACTCAGCATGATTGAGATGACCTCATCAGCATGATTAAGGTTTCCATTTTGAACTTTAAAATTGATCTCACCAAAACGGTTCTTCCTTATTAAGGTAGCCAGCTGAGTCTCCAATTTCACAAGTGGAAGTTGCTTTGTGATTTCTATTCGAACCGGTTGGTGATTATCAACCTTTATCTCAAAGGTTTTACAGTCTTTGTGCTCTCTTAATAGTTCGATGATTTCAATTTCCTTATCAGATAAAAAGAAATTCACCGGTCGTGGGTTCTTTTTATATTTTGGTTTAGTGAGTATCAGAGAGGTAATGACATGGTCTAAAGAAACAATTAATGCCGTATCGGTCAATAAATCTTTCCAGACAGTTCTGTTGCGGCTGATATTTTCACTTTCTCCTTTTTCATTTTTCCTTTCTATCAAATAGGCCCAGTCAAATCGCATGAGCCCACCATGTGCAAAGGCAATTTGATAGTTGTCTTCTCGCAAAGCCGCATGGATAACATGCGTGAATAGATTCAACATGACATGCGGATTCTCCTGGTTTATTGACCTGTAATATTCTCGCCAGGCAGGTTGAAAATAATAATCAATATCCTGTTCCCGTCCGTCAACCTCTATTTTCTCAATCCCTGATAGTTCGGGTTGATCTCTTGTAATCTCTCCTTTCTCAATTTTATCAATCAGGGTCATGAAATCATTGCGACAGAGTTCATCCTTGTAAACTTTTATTTCTTCAAAAGAGAATCCATAGTCTTGAAGCTCCATAGCCAAGCGTACCCATATCCCTTCAACAAAATCAAATTCTTTTCTTTTGCCTACAATCAATGGCTCGATAAACATTCCTTCTTTATTCCAATTGGTGACTTGTCGGTTGGTCAAGCCCAAATCCTGGCCAGTAAATCTGATATCCTTGTTCTTGGATGCCAAATAATCAATCCGTCGTAGTTCCTCTTGGGTGTATTGGCTGGAGTTTCCGCGCAAAGTGATCCAGTAGTTCCGCGGCAATGAGGTCCACCTATTCCGCGTCAAATTGACCCGTCTATTCCGCGTTAAACTGACCCCCCTGAAATACAAGAAGGCTCTGCTGTTTTGCGGGCCATTTAT
>WGMZ01000014.1 GCA_016124735.1 Bacteroidota bacterium | reverse complement strand
CAAAATCCCAGATGAAACTCATATCGGCAATGCTTCCGCCCGGGTAATGAGTCGAAGTATTGGTAAAGCTAACAGTCAGTGGCCCACAGCTATCCGTGTTCGTTTGGGAATAGCTTGCCGAAGGTTGCGGATGAACCACAATATTCTTCTCGGCGCTATCCAGACATCCCTGCCAATTATAGGCATACAGTTTAATGGCATAAGTACTATCAACCTGCGAGGCTGCTGCAAACAGCATGCTGGTATCCTGCGCCGTGCTGGTGTTTCCATTTCTGAAGTCCCAATAAAAGGAAGATGCAAACTGACTGGTATTTCCAAAGGAAACTGTCAAAGGACCGCAACCAGAATCTGGATTAGTGGTAAAACCAGCAATCGGGTTTCGCGACGTGCCGATGACCATATTGGTGGTATCGTAAGGACAGCTGTAATTGGTATTGAACGCAATCAAACGAATGGTCACCACCTGAGAATCTGCCGAAACCAATGTGTCCGGTCGGTTCGTCGCTGATGAACTGTAATTCCCATCGCTGAACCACTGGTAATCGGTACTGCGCTGCGAGATATTGTTAAATACAAAGCTGGCAGGTGCACAAGCAATTTGTTGATTGATAGTAAACTGCGCCAGTGGGGTTGGACGAACGCTTACGGATAATGAAACCGAATCCGCACATCCATGATCTGAATAGGCATACAACTTAATGGTAAAGGTCCCGGAATCGCTGTAGGCATGTTTTTGATTAGAAGATGAACCCGTGTTCAACGTGTTTCCATCGCCAAAATCATATACAAAACTTACTGAGCCGGTGGATGAGTTAAGCAGCGTGATGGAATCTCCCATGCAGATAACACTCGAATCAACAGACAAGGATGGCACCGGTAATGGATGGACAGTAATGAGGCTGGAATCCATATTCACACATCCAAAGTCCGTGGTTGCCTCAAGTGTTACCCAGCGGCTTCCGAGAGAGGAATAGATATAAGTAGTAATGGCATCGGTACTGTCGAAGAGGCCATCGTCATTCAAATCCCATCTTCTGGATGCGATGCTTCCTGGGCTCACTGTCGATTGATCCTGAAAAGTAGTGGTTTTACCCACACACGCAGTATCCGCAGTAAAAGCAATAGTTGGAAGCGGAAGAACGACAATATTCCCGGTAGAGGAATCCTGACAACCAAAACTATTAACCACCGTATAAGTTACTGAATAATTGCCCGAAGCAATGTAGGTGTACGAGGTATCTTCCAGAGAAGAACTTCCCCCATCATCGAAATTCCAATGGTAACTACTGATTGTGCCCGCACCTGCACTGGCTGTTCCGTTAAAAGTCTGATTACTGCCAATGCAGACCGAATCATTTGGCGTAACTGCCCAGGACAAGGTAGGGATGTTCCAAACTATGGCGGGATTTGTGGCGGTATCGAAACAACTATGGTCCGTCGTAACAACTAATTGAACATCAAAAGTATCTGCCGAGTTGAAAGAAAAAGTGGGATTCGTATTGCTCGAGCTTCCCTGAGAAGGGCTCCCGAAAGTCCAGGCATATTGAGTAATGCTTCCACTGGAGACGGCAGAAGTATCAGTAAATGAATTGGCTACTCCATAACAAACAGTATCTGAGGAAAACCCTGCTACTGGCTTGGGATAAACAGTGAAATTGCGGATGATGGAATCCATTCCGCAGGTATCGTATACATACAGTTTCACGGTGTAAGTACCCGGTGTTGTATAGGTCTTAGATGGCGGATCTTTGATACTTGTATCCGTTCCATCGCCAAAATCCCAGAACCAGGTTACAGTTGAATCATTGAAATAAGTACTGGTATTACTGAAGTTGACTGTCAGCGGAGTACAGCCACTGGAAATGGTGCTAAAATTCGCATTAGGCGGTGCCCAAACGGTTACTGTGAGATTCGCGGCATCTGAGCCGCAGCTGTTCACTACGGAAAGACTAAGGTTGTAGGTTCCAGGACTTACATAGGTTGCAGTATCTGTGCTATCGCTCCCGCTGGTTCCATTTCCAAAATTCCAAATCCGCACATTGCCCAATCCGTCTGTTGTGTCGGTAACAATCACCTGCAAGGGACCGCAACCGTTTGGATTATTATGAAGGAATCCTGCATTTGGCGCAAAGTTGATAATCACTTGCTGTGTAAAGGTATCTACACCGCATTGATTGCTGTCGTACAATGTGACCGTATACCTTCCTGAATGAGGAAAGGTATGGTTCTGCGAAGTGGCGTTCGTAATCCATCCATTCGTGGTACCATCTCCAAAATCCCAGTAGAAATAGCGGGTGGTAGGAGTACAATAATTATTCGTCGATGTATTGTTAAAGGTAAAAGGCAAAGTCGGATTGCAATTCACCGTATTCATGGTCCAATCTGCCTGGTCTTTGTCGTTTACATAAATTGGTGTCCAGGTGGCTGTAGAACTACCGCAGGCATTGACGGCCGCTACAGATACAATACCATTGCACAATCCTGCAGTATACGTATGATACAGTGTGTCATTGGAGGTAGAGCTCCCATAAGTGGCAGATGATCCATCTCCGAAAGTCCAGTTAAAAGAAGTCCCGTTAGAAACGTTAGAGGAGTTATTAATGAATCTCACCGTATGGGGTGCGCAGCCCACATTTCCGCCGGCCGGTGGGCCAATAATTCCTGCAGTTGGAATACGTTCATTGACTACACTCCCAACAATGGTATCAAAGCAGGAACCATTTTGCGAAACAATTCGCACAGAATAGGTTCCGAGGTTGCTATACAGATGCGAAATATCCGTATATGCCGATAAACTACTCCCCGTATCTGATTGTCCATCTCCCCAGCTTACATAGTAATTGCTCAGTGTTCCATTGGATTGCATATAGACCCGGAACGAATCAGGAGACGACAGGAACAAGATGCAATTCTCCCACAAGGGCGAATAATCATATGTACTGGTCGATGGATCATAAATGGCATTCGCAGAAGTTGTCGTACTGACAATTTGCGATACCGAATCGCGGCATCCATTGGAATCGATGGCCACCATCCAAATCGTATCACTTCCGGGAGTATTGACAGTAATGGTAGGAGTGCTGGAAATTCCCGTGGTGGTGTCTTCCACGGTCGATCCTTTACGCCAGATGTATGTGGCACTGGAGGAATAGGAGCCCGTGCTGTTATTTGTGAATGTATAATTTCGTGGAATGCCACAGCCAGTTCCATTCACGCTGAATGAGGCAGACACCCCGCTGCATTGTGCATCAGCGAAAGTAACTGCCAGAAGGCAGACAAGCACGCCAAGCGCGCGAAGAATAGTCTTCTTCCATTGGTTCATCCTGGTCATGACACTTGAGGGGAATAGTCAAACCTGTCGAATAGTTTCTCAAATTTAGCAAGGGCTGATTTAGAATTTATTAAATCCGTATGAACAGCCAGCCTAAGTCCACAATTGAGAAAATATATTCTACAATTCTACAAAAAGATGAACAGAAGTAAGCAGGAAAATTAGGGAATCATATTCCCAAAGGTCAGAATTTAGGATCCCATTTTAGCAGAGCCGCCATGGCCATGCCGTACATGGTCGTATTTAATGGACTTGATGTGATTGCGCAGCCACTGGTACATCCGAAAAAGTACCAATAGGCATAACCCGCCGCTCCCCCAAGTGACAAGGCCAGAGTCCATTTCAATCCGTTTTTCATTCTTTACCCTTTTTCTTCAGAGTGCTGATGCCCAGCCCCATGTATATCGGGCAAACCTGGGCATATCCGGTAACCAGCAGTATGGCGGCTCCTGCATACGCTACCCAAGTCCAAACCCCTGTAATGATATCCATCATTCCAAGAGCAATTAACACGATGGCAAGAATCCAACGTACATAACGGTCGATCAGGTGAACATTCTTTTTCATGACTTCACATTTTATTACTCAAAGTAATAATTTGAAAATCAATATAAAAGTGATTTATATCACATTATTAGAACAATAAATCAATTCGGTTTCGTCCGAGTAAAACTTTTCCCTGCGACTCCAACTGTTTCAGAAGTCTGGAAATTACTTCCCGGGATGAATTCAAGTCTTCTGCTATTTCCTGGTGGGTCGTCTGAATTCGAGTTCCATTGCCTGCCTTTTCTTTCAGGTATTTCAGCAAACGCTCATCCAGTTGGGTAAATGCAATACTGTTCAATGCATCGATCAGTTCGGAAAATCGATCACGAAAAGCATTCATCACAAAATTTCTCCAGGATTTAAAGGCCATCAACCTTTCCAGACTCTCTTTTGGCAAAAGCATGACGCTGGATTGCATTTCCGCCATTGCCCGGATTTTAGAACGAGCCTCTCCATCGCAGCAGGTATAGGTCATGACACAGGATTCCAGCGGATCAATATAGTAGAGGAAAAGCTCCCGCCCGTCCTCATCTAATTGGGAAACCTTCAATCTTCCATCAATTACGATTGGAATGTGGGTAATAAAGGCGCCCTGGTCCAGGAGCACATCGCCCTTTTCCATCTCAATATAATGCGCTTGTTCCTCGAGCAGGCTTTTCAACTCGGGCTCAAAAATGCGACTCAAACCTTCGGGCAGTTGCGTGGTCATGGTTGCAAGATACAACGACCCGGGTTTATTCTATCCACTGACATCAAGGTTACCTGAAGAAATAAAGCTTATCTCTTATGTATATGATTATACCCATCGCAAATCAGCCAAACAATCCCCGCGTACTTAATCCCATTACCCTTATTTGGATAATAGCCAACCTGCAAAGCAAGTGGTGAGTCGCCAAATGCCATATAACCGTGCACTCCCCAAGTCCAAAATGCCGGACTTATAGTCATGTATCCTCCATCGTGATAGGTATACTTCGAATCATGACTTACATAGGTAATTGATGCTTCATCCTTGGGGAATCGCGTTGCCCGGACACCAATACCCACCGACGGAATTGCCCGGTGATTAGTAAAGAAGAACTGCGCGATATTCACTCCTCCCGAGATCCCACTATTACTCCCAGCATCCACCTTTGCGCTAACCAACTGTGTGCCCTTCATGTTTTCAATCGCATAGGAATTGACCTTCGATTGAGACAATTGACCATGATAGTTTACGGCGCTCATGCCCACATTGAAGCCTATAAACAATGGGAACTTGGCACTTTTGGAGATGTTGAAATTACTGTTAAAAGAAACTCCCCATCGGTACTGATTCCAATGATAAGTGGCACTGAGGTTTGCTGCGTAATTAATATAGTGCGCCTTATATTTTTGAGCTGACAATAAAGAGGGAATCAGTATCAGTGCGAGAATCAGGGTTTTCATGACTCGACAAAACTAGAAAAAAGCAAATTGGATGAAATACTTACAAATAGGTAGATAATCCAAAGTTCTCGAATAAGCTCGGAATCGGGATTAGCTCGCTACGCTCACTGATCCCATAGTGGGGGATACTGAAACTAAAAAGCCGTTGGCACTCCGTGCCCCGGCCATTCCATTTTATCCTCGAAGCTCGAGCAAGCTCGACTTCTCCTTATAAAATGGAAAAGCCGTCCCTCTGGGAACGGCTTTTTGTTTCGTCGGAGTGGCGGGATTTGAACCCACGACCCCTTGCACCCCATGCAAGTACGCTACCGGACTGCGCCACACTCCGAAACAGGTTGCAAATATAAGGAGAATCCAGAGACAAGAAACCAGAATCTGGACAATTGAATTCGGGAATTAATAATTAAACCTATGGATTATTCCTTCTCCACACTAAACCTCAAGCTCAATTTCATTTCTCCACATGAATCGTCTGTGTTGGGAAGGCGAAGTCGCAACCGTTTTTCTCTACGATATGCATGATCTTGAAATTGATCTCTTCCTTTACCCGTACCATTTTTTCCCAATCGTTAGAATATACAAAGAATAGTACCATGATGTCCATGGAATAGGCTCCAAAGTCGCTAAAAGCCACCGTAAAATCATCTTTGGTTTCTTCGTGCTCTTTTAAGACCGCACTGATTTCATCAATAATAGTCTGAATCTGAGCAGAAGTGGTTCCATAGGTCAACCCTACTATGAACTTCACCCTTCTGAACGGACTTTCCGTAATATTGTTCAAAGGTCCATCTGTCAGGCTTTTGTTCGGAACAGTCAATAAGCTTTTCTCTAATGTCCTCACTTTGGTGCTTCGAAATCCAACCTTCTCAATCGTCCCGGTAATATCATCAAAGTTGACGGTGTCTCCTGCTTTGAAAGGCTTGTCAAGAAAGATGATAAATGAGGCCAGCAAATTACTCAGGGTATCCTGAGCGGCCAAGGCAACGGCCAATCCTCCAATTCCCAATCCTGCGATCAGGGAAGTGATATTGACATGGAAAATGGCACTGAGAATGAAAAAGGAAGCAAAAATTACCACCAGGACCTTGATCAAATCCTTCATGAAAAGGATAATCTGATCGTCGGATTTATCTTCTGTCTCCTGCGCCCGTTCATAAAGCACCATGATGATAAAATCAACCATGCGAAGAACGAGCCAGGTCACTACCCCAATTATTGCAGCTCCATATACCCGGTGCATAATATCCCGTGCAGTCTTAATCTCCTCCCCATCCAAATGCATGAGTTCCGGAAATTTTAATGGGACCAATGCGAGGTATAAACTCACCAACAGAATGATTCCCTGAAACGGACGAATAAGCAGGGAAACAAATTGATCATGCCCCGTGCCTTTTGAAAACTTCTTAAAAAGACGGAACAACAAGTGCGACAAACTTCTGGAGGCTGACTTCCTTAAAACATACCCAATCAGCAATATCAAAAGCGATGTGCCAATGGCCTGGTAGCTATTGTTTAACAGTTCTCTGCTCAAGAAATCATTCATTCCGTTCATGGTTTAAAAGTTAGCTCAAAATGGTGGTCAAAGAAAGCTCCAGCCCTTTTTTAGCCAAGCCAGTTTTCTTTGGATTGAACTGATGCAGACGCATCATTGCCTTGCCAATTACTGTGGATGCATCATTAAAAATAGCCTCATCACTAATTACTGTATTCTCTCCCATCAGATAGGCAAATACACGGGCCATTCCGCAATTCGCAATAAAGTCAGGCAGGATACTCACCAAAGAATCGGCATGAGCAGCAATAGGTCCATAAAAAATTTCCTGGTCGGCAAATGGAACATTCGCTCCACAAGAAATCACTTCCAAATCGTTGGCCGCCATCTTGCTTATTTGTTCCTCCGTCAATAGGCGACTCGCAGCGGCCGGAATCATAATTTCAGCACCAATCTCCCAGATTTTCTGGTTGACATCTTCAAAAGACATCATCTTATCAGACGCCAGTTTATTGCCATCTTTTTTCACAAATAGCTCGGTAATCTCTTCGAAGCTAAATCCGTTTTCATTGATTAAGCCGCCTTCACGGTCAATAATTCCAACCACTTTCACTCCCAATTGAGCCTGGTAATAAGCTGCTGCCGCTGCCACATTCCCCCAACCCTGAACGATTGCTCTTTTACCAGAAATTTGTCCGCCATAAATATCGTAATAATGACGAATGGCTTCGCTTACTCCCCAGCCGGTTATCATGTCGGCTACCGTATATTTTCCTGAAGTGTCGGGAGTAAAACGTGCATCGGTTAATTTCCACAAAACTCCATCCTGCAACTGCTTGATCCTTTTAGAAACCTCTTCAGGACTTACTTTCATATGGCCATTCACCACCCCTTCCTGTGGGTGAAGTAAGCCATAGGATCTGGTAATCGGAATCACTTCGTGAATCTCATCTATATTCAAATCTCCACCGGTACCATAGTAGTTCTTCAGCAGTGGATATACTGCCTTATACCATCTTTCCAACACCCCCTTTTTACGGGGATCATTCGGATCGAAATTGATGCCACTTTTCGCACCGCCAATGGCTGGTCCGCAAATGGTAAATTTAATCTCCATAGTTTTAGCCAGAGATTCCACTTCGTGCTTGTCGAGTCCCTTACGCATGCGAGTTCCGCCACCGGCAGCACCTCCGCGCAAAGAATTAATTACGACCCATCCCACGGCTTCCGTTTCAGAATCGTGCCATTCAAAAACTATTTCGGGACTCTTGTGCTCGTACTTTGCGAGCAAAGCTTCAAAATTGGATTGATGATGCATATATTTACTAATTCAATAATCTGTTAAAATCTCCCCACATGGCACCGCCTATACTGTCGCGCTGAGCGCCGGTTACGGAAGCCAAGGTATTTGTTTCCTGGCGTAAGCGCAACACACCCAAAAAGGCAAAAAGTAACGCTTCTTTGTAATCCACTAATTTATCATTGTCGGGAACAATCATCTGCGCATCGCATTGGCTTTTCAGATGATCAATTAAGGTAGTATTCCAGGCTCCTCCACCCGTAATCAGGACTTTCTTATTGGCGATATCCGCTCCGGAATAATGTTCAATGGCATCCGCAATTTGACCAGAAATATGGTCTACCAAGGTCTTCATCAAATTTTCCGGTGGCACCTGATTGTGTTCATATTCACGAAGTTTAGGCCAGAACTCGCTGTTCACCCACTCTCTTCCAATCGATTTAGGTTTGAATTCCTGGTAATAAGACAATGCATCCAACTCCTTTAGCAACTCATAGTTGATGCTGCCGGAAGCAGCAATTTTTCCCGCCTCATCATATGCCTCCCCAAGTTTACGAGCAATTCGATTCAACACAATATTGCAGGGGCCTATGTCAAATGCAATTCTTTGCCCCTCTGAATGGGTCGAAATATTCGCGAATCCACCCAAATTCAGGCAGAAATCGTATTCTGAAAACAACAACTGATCGCCAATGGGGACCAATGGGGCTCCTTGTCCATAAAGTGCCACGTCGAGCACCCGGAAATCATTGATAACCGGCAGGCCCGTTAGCGCTGATATCGCCGATCCATCTCCAATTTGAGAGGTATAGCCCGCTTCGGGTTGATGAAAAATTGTATGCCCGTGCGAGGAGATGAAATCTACTTCCAAGCTGTGTTTTTCAATGAATTCTCGGCAAATCTGACCAAGATAATGGCCATAAAAAGTATGGGTTTTGAGATAAACCAGAGCGTTTTGTTTGCGAAGTTGCGACAAACGCACCCGCCACTTTTCTTCATAGGGAATAGTTTCTGTCTGGAGAATCTCGTAATTCCAATTTCCGTTTTCTTCAGAAATATTACAGTAGGCCAGATCAACACCATCCATGGATGTTCCCGACATGACTCCAAGTATTCTATAGTTCTTCATAAATCGCTCCTGTTCCTCTTCCTGAAAAACGCCCGCGAAGTTAACTTAAATGCTTTAATGCAGAAGCTGTATCTTGCTAGTCACATGACGAAAAGAAGAGAATTTTTAAGAATCGGCGGTTTAGCCGCCTCCTCTCTTTTGTTCAAATGGCAAGATGTGTCTGCAATGAGTCAGGCAAAGCCAATGCTGCGACAAGCCAATGGAGAGATCAACTGGAAAAAAATCAGAAAAGAATTTCCACTTGATAAAAACAGAATATTTCTGAATAATGGAACCATGGGTCCCTCTCCTCATTCGGTAATGAAAGCCGTTTGGGATAGCATGAATCGTGTGAATACAATGGCGAGCTATGGTGGCTGGGAAGTTGCCGTTGAACCTCTGGCCCATTATTTCGGCGCCGATCCCGATGAAATTGCCTTGACACATAATGTAACCGACGGAATCAATGTTATTGCACAAGGACTTCCATTAAATGAAGGAGATGAATTGATAATCAGCAATCAGGAACATGTTGGAAATGCTTTACCATGGTTAACGCGTGCCCGGAGAGATAAGCTGAATGTCAAGGTGCTTGATCTGAGCTTACCAGATGAGCGGGTTCTGGCAGAGTTGAAAAGAATGATAGGCCCTAAGACACGGGTCATCGCTTTGCCTCACATTCCATGCACCAACGGCCGTGTGATTCCCGCCAACGAAATCGGTAAAATCGCGGAAGAAAATAATCTCTTCTTCTTCCTGGATGGAGCCCATGGCGCGGGCATGATTGATCTGGATTTCAAAACGCTCCGATGCGATTATTATGCAAGCTGCACGCACAAATGGATGCTGGGACCAAAAGGAACTGGTTTCTTATTCATTCGTAAAAAAGGACTGAAGGACATTACACCTATATTCACTGGTGCCTACAGCGATACCGGCTGGGATCTAATCCATGGGAATCCCCGGATTTTTGGATGGAGCGATAAAGCTTCCCGTCATACCAACGGAACGCAAAGTCGATCTCTTTACGAGGGGGTAGCGGCAGCTGTTGCTTTTCATGACGCCATCGGCAAACAAGGGGTCGCCGGCCGGATACGCGAGCTCAATGATCATCTGTACCATCAACTGAAAGAATTAAAAGGCATACAATTGATCACTCCGGAAAATGCCCGGGCAGGTATTTGTTCCTTTACCTTCGACCAAAAAAATTACATAGAATTCCATCACTTTTGCCAGAAAAAAGAAATCATTGTTCGGAGTGTTCCCGAAAATGAAGTGAATGCCATTCGGGTAAGCACACATATTTACAATAGCACCGAAGAAATCGACACCTTTGTAAAAACATTGCAGCAGTATTTGTATGCCGGAAAAGGGAATTGAATGGAAAGGGACTTTTTACACCTGGAATACGATTAGAAACACCCGTTTCCCTGGAAGTGTTCTTGAATTTTGCCATGAGTGGTTACAAAATCAAGAGAGCTTTTCCATGAAAACATCGGGGTCTACAGGAACTCCCAAAACTATTGAACTTAAGCGTCAGCACATGGCAGCCAGCGCTGAATTAACAAAAGAACTCTTGCAGCCTGAAACCACCGATTCCCTTTTTCTTGGGATAAATTCGGACACCATTGGTGGCCGCATGATATTAGTGCGGGCCATGGAATGGGATTTAGCTATTAAAGTGGTGGAAGCTCAATCAAATCCATTGAATGACCTAAACGACAATCACCCTTACACCATTACTTCACTTGTTCCTTATCAATTATCTGAAATACTTAAAGATAAGAATTCCTTAAAAAAGCTTTCACTATTCGAGAAAATTCTGATTGGAGGAGCTCCATTGGACCCGATACTGGAAGAAAAGCTTCAAGGATTGAATCCGCTGTTCTTCCTGACCTACGGCATGACCGAAACATGCAGTCATGTCGCAGCAAGGCAATTAAATGGTAAACAGCCGCAAAAATTCTTTCATCCATTGCAAGGAGTTCGGGTTGGGATCAATGAGCGGGAAGCTTTGTGGATTGAAACTCCAACATCCGATTCGCATCCTGTTCAAACCAATGATAGGGCTCGAATTCTTGCTAATGGAAGTTTTGAAATTCTCGGCCGACTGGATCGAACGATAAATTCTGGAGGGGTAAAAATTCAGCTGGAAGAACTGGAAGCCCTCATTGCACCACATCTGCAGGGGATTCCATTTTATTGCGATGCCACAGAAGATTCCCGCCTTGGCCAAAAACTGGTATTAATTCTTGAATCGGAACCCTTTGAAACAAAAGAATTATTGCTGCGCCTGAAATCAGAATTACCCCCTTACAAAGCTCCTAAAGCCATTATATTTGCGCCCAACTTTGAGTGGACTCAAAGTGGAAAGATTGACCGAATAAAGACGAGCCTCCAATGGGCAAAAACAAATTAAAGCGCTTTGCCGAAATGGAAAATTTCGGCAACACCTATCAGTTTCCCGAAAACATCGCCGGCACCTGGCATACAGATGTATTTAAAAACAACAAGCCCATTCTGCTTGAACTGGCCTGCGGAAGAGGCGAGTATTCTGTAGGGCTGGCAAAACACAATCCGAACACCAATGTAATCGGAGTAGACATCAAAGGCTCCCGGATTTGGAGAGGAGCGAAAACAGCTATTGAGGAAAACCTAGATAATGTAGCTTTTTTACGGACTTATATCGAACGAATTGCTTCCTATTTTAAACCGGGTGAGGTAAGTGAAATCTGGATCACTTTTCCCGACCCGCATCCGCCTGCCGGCAAATCGAAAAAACGACTGAGCTCACTCCGCTTCTTGAAAGAGTATACCCAATTCGTGAAAGATGGAGGTATCATCCATCTAAAAACGGACGATGACATGCTGTATCATTTCACCAAGGCGGGGGCACAATTCCTTGGCATGGAAATTCTGGAGGATGTAAACGATGTGCTCAAAGAAAAGCCCAATGATCCTTTGCTCAGCATTCGAACCACCTATGAACTGCGCTGGATTAGCGAAGGAAAGAAAATTCGTTATGTAGCCTTAAAGCTGGATCATAAATTATTCGAAGAAGCCAATTTCAAACAAGCCAATCAGCAGATGAAAGGTTGGTTGGCAGTGTACAATGCACCAAAAGAACCTTAGTTAATGAATCCAATATCAATTAAAGAGGTTCTTACGGAAAATATCCTAATTTCGGACGTTCTATAATAAACAATGATGACATTCCATAAACTCAATACGATTTTTGGCTGGGTAAGCTTTCTGTTTGCATTGGTTGTTTACAGCCTTACCCTGGAGCCTACAGGAAGTCTTTGGGATTGCGGCGAGTTCATTTCTGCCGCGTATCGACTTCAGGTTGTTCACCCACCTGGAGCCCCGCTGTTTTTGCTTTTGGGAAGATTCTTCTCGCTGTTTGCTGGCTCTCCGGAAAACGTTGCAATTTCAGTGAATTTCTTCTCTGGCATGGTGAGCGCCTTGTGCGTGATGTTTACATTTTGGATCACCACCTATTTTGCCAGAAAAGCAATGGGGAAAAAGGAGTCCGAAATATCAGGCGCCAATATGTTCGCTGTTATTGTTTCCGGTCTTGTTGCCGCAGGAACGCTTACTTTCACTGACACCTTCTGGTTTTCCGCAGTAGAAGCGGAAGTGTATGCGGCCTCTTCTTTCTTCATGAGCTTCACATTTTGGTGTATCCTCAAATGGGAGCGGGTTGCCGATGAAGAAGGCTCCAACCGCTGGCTGGTATTTATTGCCTACCTCGTTGGACTGGCTATTGGTGTCCATCTTTTGAACTTATTGGTTATTCCGGGAATTGTACTGGTTTATTATTTCCGCAAATACAGTTACAGTTCCAAAGGACTGCTGATGGCCCTTGGTGCGGGCTTCGTACTTCTTTTCACTGTTCAGTTGTTCATTATCCCGGGCATCCCTTCCCTGGCCGCCTGGTTCGATTTAAAATTTGTGAACAACCTGGGCATGGGCTTCAATAGCGGTGTCATCTTTTTCGCTGTCATCCTGTTAGGTTCCCTGACATTCGGAATTTGGTATACACAACGCAAAGGCATCATCTTATGGAACACCATTTTGCTGTCTTTTGCATTTATTCTGATCGGTTATTCTTCATACGCTATGGTGGTAATTCGCTCCAATGCCAATACCCCCATCGATATGAACAACCCGGATGATCCGCTTACTCTCGTTTATTACCTGAACCGGGAACAATATGGCGACCGTCCTCTATTGAAAGGACCGCATTATATGACGAAAGTGATTGACTATAAAAAGGGCAAAGCACGTTATATCCGCGGAGCCAATAAATACGAAATCACGAACCACGATTACGAAACGATTTACGACCCCAACCAGATGATGGTATTCCCCCGCATTTACGACAATATGGATCAGGGACATATCGACGGATACAAGCGTTGGGCAGAAATCCCTGAGGGACAAACACCAAAAATGTCGCATAACCTGCGCTTCTTCCGCAAGTACCAAATGGGACATATGTATTTCCGCTATTTCATGTGGAATTTTGCCGGCCGTCAGAACGACGACCAGGGCATGCGACCAACCGATATTTTGGAAGGTAACTGGATTTCAGGTATTGGATTCCTGGATGCTATGCGCCTGGGTCCTCAATCCAATATTCCGGAAGAAATAAAAGACAATCCTAGCCGAAACACCTATTACATGATTCCCTTCATTTTAGGTATTCTGGGTATAGTAGCACAATACAAAAGAGACAAACACAGCAGCCTGATCAATACGGTGTTGTTTATCACCACTGGTGCGTTATTAATTATTTACCTCAACCCGCCTCCTTACGAGCCACGTGAACGCGACTATGTATTTGTTGGGTCATTTCAGGTATTTTGTACCTGGGTGGGATTGGGAGTCCTGGGATTGTATTTCTGGATTAAAAAATACCTCAATGCCAATTCAGCTCTGGTGATTTCTGCAGCCATAGGTTTGCTGGGAAGTCCCGCACTTATGGGTGCTCAAAACTGGAACGACCACGATCGTTCCGGACGCTATATGAGTTCTGATTTTGCCAAGAATTACCTTAAATCATGTGCGCCGAATGGTATCCTTTTTACCAACGGCGACAACGACACCTACCCGCTGTGGTATGTGCAAAACGTAGAAGGTTTCCGCACAGACGTGCGGGTAGTCAACTTAAGCTTGCTGAATGCGGCAGATTATGTGGAAAGTTTGAGACAAACCCAATACGACTCCAAACCATTTAAGCTCACATTTACACAGGATCAGATCAGAACAGGTCGCCGAGACCGCGTATTTGTAATGGAAATTGGCGACAAAACGCAGTACTATGAATTAAAAGATGTCATCAAATTCATTGCGAACGATACGGATCCTCGTGCGAAAAGGAGAGATCCAAGTGGGCAGGTTGCCAACTTCCTTCCAACCCGAAAATTAAAGATTACCATAAACAAAGATGAAATCATCCGAAAAGGCATTGTTCCGGAATATATGCGCGATTCCATTGTAGATGAGATTCGATTCGAAATACCAGGAAATGCGATTACCCGCTCCAGCCTCATTTTATTGGATGTTATGGCTAATAATCTTTGGGACAGGCCTGTTTATTTCACAACCACCACTGGTAGCGAGACCTACATCGGACTTCAGGATTATTTCCAGTTGGATGGCCTTACTTACAAGGTGGTTCCCGTGAAAACTGTGCCAAGCGAAGGCAAACTCAGAGCCAGAGAGTACGGCTTTATCGACACCGATAAAATGTACACACAACTGGCAGATGAATTTACCTGGGGAGGAATGGAAAAAGGACGTGTTTGGGTAGATGATAAAATGCGCTTGGTTCCCCGTGTGATGCGCAGCACCTTCCTTCGCACTGCCCGTGCTCTGATGGAAGAAGGCAAAGACGAAAAAGCGATTGCCTTGCTGGATGAATGCATGAAAGATATTCCTGACGAAAACCTTCCATTTGAGGGGTATAATATCGAATTTGCCGAAGCATATTACCTCGCCGGAGCGAAAGAAAAAGGTGCTTCCGTTCTGGATATTATCACCAAAAGAGAGCTCGATAAGGGTATATACCTGAAACAATTCCGTGCAAGTGAATATCCGGAAGCAGCGCAGCAATTGGATTATGCACGACAGATAATTAACGCAGCGCAGCAAATTGCCAACCGTTATCAGGATAACGAGCATGCCAATGAATATGGAGCGATGCTCACAGAGTTGAATTAATGCAGCTATTGAAGCAAATAAAGGCAAACCGAAGCCGATTGACCGTTGGGTTAATCGGCTTTGTGTTTTTATTTATCATGCTGGCTGAAAAACAATGGAACAGACCCGATGCGATTCGCCATGATATGACCAGCTATTATGGCTATTTGCCTGCTGTTTTCATTAATCACGACCTGACACTTTCTTATTCAGATCAGCCAGAGTATGAAGGACAATATGCATGGGTGGTGGGGGCTGAAAAGGGCAAGATTTTGAGGATGACCATGGGACTGGCAGTTATGGAGACTCCGTTCTTTGCGGTCGCAGACGTCGGTGCTTCACTTTTTGGTCTGGAACGAAAGGCATATAGTCCCTGGTTTTTCTTCTTTATGTACCTCGGCGCAGTATTTTACCTGACACTCGCTGTCAAACTCTGCATTCAGAACCTGAAATATTTCTTTTCATCTGAAGTAGCCACCCTGACTACCCTGGCCCTGGTTTTTGGAACCAACCTCTACTATTATAGTTTTTGCGAAGCACTTATGTCGCACGTGTTCAACTTCTTTTTGTATACATGGCTAATTAACCGGTGCATCCATTGGCATCTGCAACCCAATGCAAAAGATGCGGCTGCTATGGGACTCGCCATCGGACTCCTGATTCTGATTCGACCTATCCATATTCTCGCCCTCCTTATCCCACTTTTATATCAAGGGGGATCCGTTGAAAAGTGGCTGAAGCTGAGAAATCGCGGCACCCACATTATTTGGATGGCATTAATCATTGCGGCCTGTGTGTTTCCACAACTGGCCTATTGGAAATATTTAAGCGGAAATTGGTTCGTTTATACTTACCGCGACGAACACTTCTTTTTCAATCAACCCATGATTTGGAAAGGATTGTTGGGGTTCAGAAAAGGTTGGCTTATTTATAGTCCGATTATGTTTCTTTCCCTGTTTGGATTGATATGGTCACGCCGAAGGTTAGGAGAATTCAAGCTGGTTTTTCTTCTTTTGCTTCCTTGCTATGGGTACGTCGTGTTCAGTTGGTGGTGCTGGTGGTATGGGGGCAGTTTCGGCTCGAGACCAATGATTGACCTGCTGCCATTGATGGCATTCCCTTTGGCCAACTTTTTTCAGTTTATGACCAACAGATACCGCAGAGGGTTCAATTATGCTGTGTTAACAGTACTGGCATTCTGTTACCTGAATATTTTTCAAATACGGCAGTATCAATCTTCTGAATTACATTGGGACAGCATGACGCGGGAATTGTATTTTAAAATTTTCCTGAATAACACCTGGCCTGACAATTACGAAAACCTATTGTCGCATCCGGATTATGAAGCTGCGAAAAAAGGAACACGCGACATTTAATCCATATTCATCTCGCGTTGACCACTCAGGTTAAGAATTTCTTCGATGACGACACGGGTATTCGACAATCGCGGAACTTTATGCTGCCCGCCTAATTTACCTTTGAACTGCAACCATCTTCTAAAACTTCCGGGTTCCAACCTTTGAATCTTTGGTGCCTTTAGTGCAATGTCTTTATGGCGCTTCGCTTCATAATCCGAATTGACGCTTTTAAGCGTATCATCCAGAATGCTTCCAAAGGCTTCGAGATTATCCGGTTCTTGCTTGAATTCAATCAGCCATTCATGTCCGGCATCCTGTCCTTCATCCATAAATACAGGAGCTGCGGTATAATCCGTTACGATGGCGTGAGTCAGCTCGCAGGCTCTGGCAATGGCTCGCTCGGCATTTTCAATAACCAGCTCTTCACCAAATGCATTGATATATAATTTGGTTCTGCCAGTAATAGTAAAACGGTAGGGCTGCAAAGAGTTGAACTTCACGGTATCTCCAACTATGTAGCGCCACAAACCAGCATTTGTAGTGATAACAACCGCATAATTCACACCTTCCTTTACTTCCCAAAGCGGAATAGCATGTGGCTGTTCATCAAAGATATCCTCCGCCTTCACAAACTCGAAAAAGATACCATAGCCCGGCATGAGAAACATGTCATTACCAGAGAAATCACCCTGTATTCCAAAGAACCCTTCCGAAGCATTGTATGTTTCCATGTAACGGATTCCTTTGCCCGGCATGAGCCTTTGAAAACGACCCCGATAGGGAGTAAAACTCACCCCACCATGTATATACAGTTCAAGATTGGGCCATATTTCATGCAGGTCGCGTTTTCCAGTCATTTCGAACAATCGTTCTATAAGAACGAGTGTCCAGGTAGGAACCCCGGATATATTGGTTACATCCTCATCGAGGGTTGCCATGGCCATCTTTTCCAGTTTTTCCTCCCATTCCTCCATTAAAGCAATGGATTTATCCGGTGTGCGCAGAAAATCTACCCAGAAAGGAGTGTTCGACAAGACAACAGCAGAAAGATCGCCGTAGAAGCTGTTGTCGGAGAAACTATTGACCTTGTGTGAGCCTCCGATAACCAAACCCTTTCCGGAAAATATCTCCGTTTCCTGAAAAGAGTTGCAGTACATGGTGAGTACATCACGTCCACCTTGATAATGGCATTTATCCAAGGCTTCGAAGCTGACAGGAATGAATTTACTTTTATCAGAAGTTGTCCCGCTCGACTTTGCAAACCACCGAATATCCGAGTGCCAAATCAGGTTTTGCTCCCCCCGCATAGTGCGTTCGATTAGCGGCTTAATTCCCTCATAATCAACAATGGGAACCCTTTCTCTGAAATCCTCATAACTTTTGATAGAGGAAAACTGATTCGCCTTACCAAATTCTGTGTGCCGCGCATCGTATACCAGTTCCAGGAGTGTATTCAATTGTACATCATCTGCCAATCGAATCTGGGCCTCCAGCTCGGTCCAGCGTTTCCTGAAATACCAGGAGAAAAGTGAGGACATTAGCGACATTGCTACTAATGTACTGTGATTTGATGAATTATTATAAACAGTAATGTCAGAAGGTTCAGTTCGACTTTTGTAATGCGCTGAAAAAATCCTCCACGAGCTTTATGGTATTTTGATAGCCAACCATTGGCAGGAGCTCTGGTTTATCGCCCGTATCATGGTAGTGATCATAACTTCCCATTTGATAAATAAAAAAGCAGTGTACACCCTTTTCGCTGAACCAATAATGATCGCTATTTGCTGCCTTTCCTCTTCTTACCACTTTTGGCAAATAGCCCCCTTTATCATTCAATTCTTTCAGCAAATCAAATTCGCTTTCAAAAAGCGTGGCATTAACAGCAGTGATACCTTCCTGACCGGTGCCCAACAAATCCAGATTGAGTAAAAACCGAATATTATCCAGCGTAAAGGCAGGGTGTTCGGTATAGTATTTAGAGCCAACCAAACCCGCCTCTTCTGCCGCAAACGCAATAAAAACCATGCTTAGCTTTTGTGGATGATTCGCATAATAACGCGCCAGATCCAACATCATGGAGGTGCCACTTGCATTATCATTGGCTCCCGGGAAACGGGTATTTTCACCCATCATTCCCAAATGATCGTAATGCGCGGTTACCACTAAAAAGGAATCAGGAAATTCAGTGCCCTTAACCATTCCCCAAACATTACGCGCTTTGAAGCGATTTACAAATTTGGCATCCACGTCCAAACTTAAAATGGAGTCTTTTCGGCTCAGTGCTCCCGGTTTAATTTCCAGGGAAAAATAAGTCGCCTGATTTCTGGCAACCGTCCAAATAAGACGTCGTTTGGATTGAATCACCACACCTGCCGATCTCAATCCATTGTGTTCAATAAATTTATACCGCTTGTCAATATGCTCCTTGTCAAAGCTCATGGTATCCAGTACCACCAGACTCCGCCGCAAATTCATCGCTTTTAATGCGTCGAAGGCCGAATCAGTTTGAAGCATATCAAGACTGACAAATACCAAAGGAAAACTTCCATGGATGCCTGCACTCGATGCTTTCACCAGGTAATCCTCTCCGGGGATTAATACTCGCTCTCCGCTCTTAACCGTCATGGCACCTGGAAAGGTATTGACCCGCATGGTAAAGTTTTGAAACCAGGAACCATTAAGCTGATCCAGTCCGGCTTTTTCGAATTCTGAGGCAATGTAGGAAGAGGCCTTTTTCATCCCATCATCCACATATCCTCTTCCGGCAAAATCCGGACTACATAATACGGCCAAATCCCTTGCTTCATTTTGAGCAGCAAGGGCAATAGGTAAAAAAATAAGAATCCAAAGGACCCCTTTAAGCATGTTCTGCTACGTGAATTTCAAAGTATTCCATCACCTGATTGGCGAGTAATTTTTTGCAGGCATTCTCCGCCATTGCTTCTGCATCGGCAGCAGTATCCGCTTCCAATTCCAGTGTGATCCGCTTGCCCACTCTTACCTGATCAATCTGTGTCAGGCCAATGCTTTTCAAACCGTTGGTAACAGCTTTACCCTGAGGGTCCAGGAGTGCCTTATGAGGCATTACATTAATTTCAACCAGGTATTTCATTCGTATTCAGTTTCTTATCAATCAATGAAAAAAATAAATAAAGCGGCAAAAGTGCCACTAATCCTGCAAATTTAAATACAATCAGGCTGAATACCACACTGGTAAGCAATAAGTACTGTGGCCAGGCTCGGGAAAAAGCGAAAGACTTCACTTTAAAAGACAGAAGAGACAGCTCAGAGACCAATAAAAGACAGGACAGCACCGCAATTCCAGCCAATACCCAGGGGGTAATAAATCCTTTCTGCAACCAATCCTGATGGTCTTCGATCAGGTAAGGCAAGCCTGCCAACCAAAATGCATTGGCCGGAGTAGGCACCCCAATGAAACCATTGCTTTGGCGCATGTCCAAATTGAATTTAGCCAAGCGGAGTGCCGAAAATACAGCAATGAGCAGAGGGACATATACCACCCAAACAGGTGCGTGCATGTCGAAAGGCCATTTGTTCAGATGATCCGAAATACGGAACAGCAAAAATCCGGGAACCACACCAAAAGTTACCACATCTGCCAGCGAATCGAGCTGTTTACCAAATTCTCCACTTACCTTGAGCATCCGCGCAACAAATCCATCCAGAAAATCCAGAAACCCGGCAATAAAAATGCACCAGGTAGCGGCGATAAGTGCGTCCTCAGCAATCAATACCAAAGCTAACACGCCACAGAACAAATTACCCGAAGTGATTATATGTGGGAGGAATTTCATTCGTTGGCAAATATAAGCAAGGAACATGCTGCGTACTTCAATGCGTTTCTTAAATTTGAATTATGCCCAAGGAATCCCTACAAAGCAGTGAAGCAACTTTTTCCCTGACCTATCAGGAAGTTCTTGAGCAATCTACACTGCCCATTGCCTTATGCCAATACAATAGCGAAAGTGTATTCCTGAACACGGCTTTTACCGATTACTTTTGCGATGGCTGGAAAGGAAATGAAAAATTATCTCAACGCTTTGTCAGCGAGGACAATTGGCAGCAAATAGTTGATTCGATTCAGAAATCAGGTGAGTGGGATTCCTATGCTATTTTACACAACAACAAAGGCGATGAGATCGTTCTTAAAGTAAAAGCCAGCATGATACAAACGGCTGGTGAAAAGCTGATTATCCTTTATTTTACCGAAACCAATGAAGCCCGTAGAAGAATTTTTCGCCAGGGTCAACTTTTAAAAGCTTCCAGTGAGTCAACTACAGAGTTAATATCCGGGAAAAACTTTTCCCAAAGCATGGAGCGTGTTGCAATGACTCTGGGCAACGCTGTTCAGGCCGACCGTTGCTATATTTTTGAAAGCATACAGCTACCCGATTCCGATGAGGTATACGCATCTTTAGTGGCCCAATGGTCGCGGTTCGAGGGGATAGAAGATGAGGAGCGGGTTGGCATGATTAACTATACAATATTCCCGGAATTTTACGAGACCCTTTTACAAGACAAGCCTTACTCCAAAACGCAAAAAACCCTCAAAGACAACTCAAGAAAATATCTGGAAAGCCGAAAAATACAGTCGTTTATTTGCCTGCCCATTTTTAAAGACGGCACGCTCTGGGGTTTTATGGGCTTTGATGACTGCGACGAACCACGGGAATGGGATGAACAGGAAATAGCCAGCCTGCGATTGCTCACAAACAGCTTATCATCTGTTCTGAACAATGAACAACTAAGCAGCGAACTGGAAAAGAAAAATATTCAACTTGAATCAGCGATACGCGGTTCAAAAGATAGTTTATGGGATTACGATGTTCGCAAAGAGAAGATCTACTATTCTCCTCAGTTTATGGAGATGATAGGTTTCTCGGAAGATGAGTTCGAAGGTTCCATTGATGATTTGAAGCTATTTCTTCATCCAAGAGACTATTACAAAATATTCAAAGGCCTGCAATACATTATTAGCACCGGAAACGCTATCCGCGACTTTGAACTTCGTCTGCTCCATAAAAACAAGAACCTCATTTGGATAAGAGTGAGCGCGAGGCCAGCCTTTGATATGAGCGGAAATACCATCCGTATATCGGGCTCAAGCACGAATATTACGCTTGAAAAAACCTTTGAAAAACAAATAGCTGAGAGCAAAGAAAAATACAAAGAACTGGTCGATAACCTGAGGGAAGTCGTCTTTCAACTAAATAAAAAAGGTAAAATAGAATTTTTGAGTCAGGGCTGGAACCTGATCAGCAAAATCGACGCAAACAAAACTTTGGGCAGTACTTTGAGGGAGCATCTCTTCCAACCAGATCAATTCAAATTCGATGCAATGCTTACCCATTTATTCGATAACCCCAATACCTACCTGAATTGTTTGGTACGGATTCCAGATAAGAATAAAACCCTTAAGTGGGCTGAGATCTATGCACGCAGCATTGCCAAAAAAGATTCTCCCACTTATGTACTCGGAACGATTATCGACGTCAGCCAAAGGCAAATTACAGAGCAAAAGCTGAAAGAAAGTGAGATACGCTACCGGCTCATTTCAGAAAATATCTCCGACATGGTGACGCTTCAGGATGAAAAGGGAAAATTCATATTTGTTTCTCCTTCGGCATACAACATCCTTGGACTCACTCAGGATGACATGCTGGGCAAAACGCCAAGACAAATTTGGAATGAAAAAGCTTTGAAAGGAACTGCCTGGGAAAGGGATTTGTTCGACGCGTCTACCAATAACAGGATGAGCTACCCATTTTACACGGTGAAAGGTGAACAGGTCTGGCTCGAAACAGTTCGTTCTCTGGTATATACAGAAAATGAGGACCGTTTTATTATTCAGTCCACCACACGCGATATCTCGGCTTTTAAAGAAGCTGAACAGAACCTGAAAACTTCCCTCGACAAACAAAAGGAATTGAATGAATTGAAGTCGAACTTTATCAGCATGGCTTCTCATGAGTTCAGGACGCCACTCACCACAATTCGCTCCAGTATTCAACTTCTGGAGGAATACAGCAAAGAAACACCTGCGGAGCAAAAGCAGAAGATGGATAAACATTTCAGCCGGACCAAAGACCAAATAGAAAGGGTAACCCGATTGATGAACGATGTGTTGATTCTTGGAAAATTCGATGCAGGGAAAACGCCATTTCACGCCATTCCTCACGATTTGGTGAAATTCTGCGAAGAGCTCATAGCCGAACATTTCGGCTCCGAAAAAGATGGAAGAACAATTGACATGCAGTTGATTGGAAAATCAATTCCCGTTCTCTTCGACGGAAACCTACTGGCCCACGTAGTCATCAATCTGATCGCGAATGCATTTAAATATTCGAGGGGGAAAGCAAATCCACAATTAATTCTTGAATTCGAAGATAGGGAAGTTTCTATGTTGGTACGCGATTTTGGAATTGGAATACCTCAAGAAGATATTAATCGTATCTTCCAGTCGTTTTACCGGGCAAAGAACGCCATTGAGGTGCCAGGAACAGGATTAGGACTTGTGATTACAAAAGAATTTGTAGAATTGCATAAAGGAACCATCCAAATCAACAGTCAACTTAACCAAAAAACGGAAGTTATTGTGAGGCTTCCACTAAACTAAGTACCATGGATCGCATATTACTGATTGAAGATGAATTGGACATCAGAGAGAATCTCTCTGAGCTGTTCGAAAACCGGAGTTTCACGGTATTCACGGCAGAAAATGGAAATGTGGGATATGAAAAAGCAAGGGAAATCATTCCCGATGTAATTATCTCTGACGTCATTATGCCGGTAATGGATGGCTTTGAATTTCTTGAAGCTGCCAAAAATGATGCGCGCACCATGCATATTCCAGTCATAATGCTGACCGCGAAAAGCATGCTTGAAAGTAAAATCAAAGGTTTAAAAATTGGCGCAGACGACTATGTAACAAAACCCTTCGAATTTGAAGAGCTTTTGGCTCGTGTTCAAAGTGCCATAGCCAACCGAAGAAGAATTCTTCAAAAGATTAAAATTGCTCCCACCCAAAAAGATGTGGAATCAAAAGATGACGTGTTCCTACGCAAAGTGATTACTGCAGTGGAAAAGAACATCGACAACTTCAATTTTTCCATCGACGATTTGGCGCGCGAAATAGGCTACAGCCGGTCTTCTATTCAGAAAAAAATAAAGGTCTTGACCGGCAAAACAACGTCCCAGCTCATTCGTGAATTCCGGCTGGAAAGAGCCCGTCAACTGATTCAGCAAGACGCTGGCTTTCTCAGCGAAATTGCCCTTGCAGTTGGCTTTAACAGCCTCAGCTACTTCAGTAACAGTTATAAGGAATACTTCGGAGTTCCGCCAAGCAAAATCAAGAACATGCACTAGTTTGCATTCCGTACCTGCAGTTTGCGGGTTTCCATTCCTTCTGCCTTGATTAAATAAATTCCAGGCTTCCAATTGGCAGTTTCAATCTGGCCATCGTTGCTGAGGTGTCCACTGTAAACCAATTTGCCTTGCATGGAATAGATTTCAACTTTTCGGCTATCCCCATTATTTGATGTCCATTTGATATGAACCTGGTTTTGCGCCGGGTTCGGATATATTACTATCTCATCCGACCGCACTTGCGCAATTCCCAGTACATCATAAGGAGGTAACGATTTGTTCCGAGGCTTCACCAGACCTGTGAATATTCCTCTTCCGTGGGTATAAATAAAGAGTCGCCGGTCGCTCATTCTCAACCGGAGCATATCGACCACCACATTCGGGATACGTTCATCCTGATACCAGGTTTGCCCTCCGTCGGAAGTATAAAACAGGCCCCGGTCTGTGCCGGCAAACAAGACAGAATCATTTGAGGCAGGATCCACTTCCACCCAATTCACAGGCATATTTGTTGGCAGGTTCCCGCTGATATCTACAAAAACAGGAGTATCAGAATCCGCTTCCGTCACTTTCCATATCCTGGAAACAGCAGAATAATTCGTATAACCCAAATACAAAACGCTATGGTTCACCGGGCTCACCCGAATGCAACCAAGAAAACTGCTGTACAAGGTTCTCGGAACAAAAGTTCTCAGATTAACCTCTTTACCCGGATTTACTGTTCCCGCATTCGGTATACGGTAGAACAAAGAGTTCCCCCCGCCTACATAAACTGAAGGGTTCTTTTGGTTGCTTACCCCCACGCAAAAGGGTTGTATTGCTCCAAGGTCTAAATTGTTGGTGATGGGTTCATACGAGCCCCCGCCATTAATGGACCTGTACAGTTTCTTCTTCGTTGGAAAAAACAACATTTCCCCATCCTGCATATTAATATCAAATGGATTGATAAACCAGGCGCCATCATCGATGCTATTATTCTGATCGGCATCCATCTGCTTCGTAATTTTTGTAGTAGTCTGATTGACAGTACCAAACTCATCTACCCGGTATATCATTCCATTCTGGTAAGAAACATACGCAATACTCGGGTCCTGCTGGCTGATTTGCGTATATGCACCGTCAGCCCCATACGCGGTCAAAAAGGTTTCGTTACCATTCAGCGAATATTTGGTACCATTGTCCTGTGCCCCGGCCATTACAGTGAGGCCGCTTGGGGAATATGCTCCGGCATAAAATTGCGTGATATTTAATCCCCAATTCAGATCAACAAAACTGTTTAATCCGGACCAATCGTATTCATAAAATCCACCATCATTGCCTATGTAAATTTTACCCGGCTTGGATGGATGTTCCTTCATCACATGATAATCAGAATGCGAGTTTCCTGCCTTGATCCAGGTGCTTCCTCCATCATTGGAATAAATCAAATTTACCGCCCCGATAATTACCTGATCGGGATTATTTTGATTGACATCCATGGCAAGGCAATACCAGGTGTAGGGAAATTGTCCACCTTTTGAAGCTGGGTTGCTGCTAGTTGCCGTCCAACTTGTCCCTCCATTATTACTGCGGTATAAGCCATACAGCGAATTATCCGAACTGCTCGACACCGCTGCATAAATAATATTGGGCTGCGACTCACAGTAGGCCAATTCAATGCGACCGTATGAAGAGCCTGATGGCAATCCGCTGTTCAAAAGAGTCCAGGTTCCGTCATCGCCATTCGGGCTCTTATAAACACCTTGTTTTTTGATGCTAATCAGTACGCTGCCATCATCAAACAATTCCAGATCCTGAACCGGATTCGAAGTAAACACTACCTTCTCAAAAGTTTTTCCATCATCTTTAGATCGATAGAGTCCGCCGTAATTTAAAGCCACATACACGGTATGGCTATCGACCGGACTGCATGCAATTCTCCAGGCATAATCAAATGTTCCGTTTGCCGTTGAAGGCAATTGTGAAAAGGTTTTGCCATGGTCGCCAGACCTGAAAATTCCTGCACCCGGGGCAGCACTTGAGTTACCCGAAGATTCTCCTGTACAATAATAGAGTACATCCGGATTTAAGGGGCTTTGTGTCAAATAGGAAACATTCAAAGTAATCTCATGGTCATTAAGATTCGTCCAGGCTTTGCCAGATTGTTCTGAAACCCATACTCCACCGGAAATTCCTCCAACGAATATTCTATCGGGATTCGATTGGTCCAAAACCAGGGCCCGAATTCTACCGCCAACATTATAGGGTCCCAACTCTTTTACCGAATCGAGCATCAGTGTGCCATTCTTATTTTCGCGAACCTGACTGGCCCAGATATTTACGATATTATCCGGAGCCACTCCTTTGATTTCTCTGATAAAATCAAAGTATCCCGGACCCTCTTCCTCTTCTTCCTCAAATTCATCGTATTCAAAACTGTCCGAATTAAAAATTGAAAGGTTATAATGGTAAGAAATAAAAATTCCGATGGCCAGCATCGGAAATAGAATCAAAAGCGTTTTTTTCATTGATGAATTTATCTTGTTTGATCGCAGCGCTAAAGCATTGACAACCTATTTAATCTGCAAGCTGCAAATAATGTTCATTTATTTTTTCCATCACTTCATATACTTCCTCTGCTGTATCTGAGGTAACCAATGCGGTACGGAAATTTTTAAAATGGTCCAGCCCTTTGAAATAATTGGAATAATGCCTGCGCATTTCAAATACTCCGGCACGAGGGCCTTTCCACTCCAAACTTTTATCAAAATGTTTTCTACATGATTCAATCCGTTCTTCCATGCTTGGGCCAGCCAGAATCTCCCCCGTTTTCAAATAGTGTTTAATTTCTCTGAATATCCAGGGATTTCCAATAGACGCCCGGCCAATCATAATACCATCCACTCCAAAGCGGTTCTTGTTTTCAAGCGCTTTCTGGGGAGAATCTACATCTCCATTCCCAAAAATTGGAATATGGATGCGCGGATTGTCTTTCACTTCTGCAATCAGGGTCCAGTCGGCTTCTCCCTTATACATTTGTTTTCTTGTTCTTCCATGAATTGAAAGTGCCTGGATCCCAATATCCTGGAGGCGTTCAGCCACCTCAACAATATTTTTGGTATTGTCGTCCCAACCCAAACGGGTTTTAACAGTCACGGGAAGATGCGTGCTTTTCACCACTTCTGAGGTCATCTCCACCATCTTGGGAATGTCCTGCAACAGGGCCGCTCCAGCTCCTTTGCAGGCAACTGCTTTCACCGGACAGCCGTAGTTGATATCAATTAAATTTGGTTTGGCAGCAGTCGCTATCTCTGCCGCCTCCTTCATGGATTCAATCTCACTTCCAAACAACTGAATTCCGATTGGGCGCTCGTATTCGAAAATATCCAATTTCTGAGTGCTCTTGGCCGCGTCGCGAATAAGACCTTCGGAGCTGATGAACTCAGTGTACATCAAATCCACCCCATTCTGCTTACATACATAACGGAAGGGAGGATCACTGACATCCTCCATGGGAGCCAGCAGTATCGGAAATTCTCCGAGCTCTATGTCGCCGATTTTAACCAACTTTGCGAAATTGCACCGCAAAGATACGACATGACAGAGAATCAAGTGCCCCAAGAATTTGAAGAAACCCCCAAACCACGAATCTGGTACGTCCTGCAATTCATCTCATTAATTCTAATGGCCATTGTAGGTTCAGGAATATTTGGTGTAATTGCCATTTATACCTGCAAGTGGTTATTTGGGGTTGATGGCCTGGAGGTCGCAACCCTTAAAGAGTTTGGTACGAGGGATCAACTGTATGCTGCTCGCTATGTACAGGCTTTGTCGAGTATTGGCGCTTTTGTTTTTGCGTCTGTCGCTCAATTGGCCATCATGGGAGAACCACTTGTGGACGGGATGGGGCTAAAAAATAAAGTACCTGCACGAATGCTGCTGCTGGGTGCCATTTTGGTATTTATCATGCAGCCTGCCATCTCTTATTTTGCCACCTGGAATTTGAGCTGGCACCTGCCTGCCTCCATGGCCGATTTGGAGAGCTCACTGCGTGCCTTGCATGAACAAGCGGTGAAAACGCAATTTGAATTTGTCAAGAATCAAACATTTATCGATTTCCTTTTTAACCTGTTATTTATGGCGGCTCTCCCCGCGTTTGCTGAAGAGCTATTTTTCCGGCGGGTTGGAATTCAAATTATCTTTTCTTTCACCCGTAATGCCCATGTTTCCATTGTCATTTCCGCATTGCTCTTTGCCTTGATTCATGGCCAGTTTTTCTACCTTGTCCCCTTGTTTCTCTTTGGAATTGTCTTAGGCTACCTGGCATTGTGGAGCAGAAGTCTGTGGCTGCCTGTTCTGGCTCATTTTGTAAACAATGCCTTAACCGTTACTTTAACGTATTTTAGCAATGACCCCAATGCCGACGAGATGGACCTGGGAAGCCCATTTCTAATTATGTTACTTTCGATCAGTCTTAGCAATTTCATCTTGCTTCAATTGAAAAAAAGACAAATACAAGATTGATGGAACAGGACTGGATTCTACTGAATACTTATGTCAACCCCAATGATGCCCATGTAGTCATGTCTATGCTGGAGGAGAATGGCATTCGCGTCGTTTCACTCAATAAGCGCGATTCGTCTTATGGTGTTTTTGGGTTAATTGAATTATACTGTCATGTAAATCAGGCCCATCAGGCCATGGACTTAATCGAATCAAGTGAAGATGAATAATTTTTGGACTCGCACCCTTTCCGGGGCTGTTTATACCGGACTGGTTATTGCCTCCCTTTTGTTGGGATTGAAATATTTCATCCCGCTTTTTGCCTTTGTTACCGCTGTGTGCCTTTGGGAATTTTTAAATGTGGAAATTCAGGACAATGGGCCCGCTAAAATACTGGGCATTATTGGTGGAACTTTGCTTTATGTCATTTCCGCGTATGCATTGATGGGGATGACAAAGCTCCTGATATATCTGCCCTATGTTTTATTTCTGCCATTTTTAGTCCTCATATTGAGCTTATTCAACCCAAAAGCCGATAATTTCAGAGCCATCGGCTCGCTCTTAATGGGCCTGTTTTATATCGTACTGCCATTTATTCTTTTGACTGCAATTCAGCGCTGGCATATCGGAGGTTCGGGACTATCTCCTTTAATTGGTATTTTCATTTTATTTTGGACCAATGATACCGGTGCTTACTTAAGTGGGAGAGCTTTGGGGAAACACCCTCTTTTTCCAGAAGTTTCTCCGAAAAAAACCATCGAAGGGCTTATAGGTGGAATCATCCTTTGCTTGGTAACCGCTTATATTTTGTCACTTTATGCATTCAGCTTCTCATTCTTACAATGGATGATCATAGCTGCATTGGTAGCTGTATTTGGCACACTGGGAGATCTGATAGAATCCATGTGGAAACGCAGGGCAGGCATCAAAGACAGTGGATCGATCATGCCTGGTCACGGAGGTCTGTTAGACCGCTTTGATGGTTTTTTGATCGCACTTCCTGCTATACATTTATACCTATATTTTCTGAAGCTGTAAAAAAAAATTCAAGGGGCCGAAGTCTCTTGCTAAATGTGCGAATAAAAATAACTTTGCAGGCAGTTTGTTAAGCCAACATTATGAGTTACAAAGAACCCGCTCCTATTAAGAATCAGGAGAATCCATTTGAATCGATGATGTCCCGATTCGATGAGGCGGCTAGAATTTTAGGACTGGATCAAAACAGTTACAATGTGCTCAAGTCACCAGCGAAAGCGGTGCTTGTAAATCTTCCTGTAATTATGGACGACGGTACCGTTCAGGTTTTTGAAGGATACCGCGTCGTGCATTCCCAGGCAATGGGACCCTCCAAAGGTGGTGTTCGTTATTCAATGGATGTCAATTTGGACGAAGTAAAGGCTTTGGCTGCATGGATGACGTGGAAATGTGCCGTTGTCGGAATACCCTATGGTGGTGGCAAAGGCGGAATCAAGTGCGATCCCCGCAAAATGTCAAAAGGAGAACTCGAGCGTTTGACCCGTGCTTATACCGGTTCTATGCGTGATGTATTCGGACCAGAAAACGATATTCCTGCCCCGGATATGAATACGGGACCGCAGGAAATGGCTTGGTTGATGGATGAATATTCTAAAATCAAAGGCCAATATTCTCCAGCCGTTACCACAGGTAAGCCGCTGGTATTAGGAGGTTCTTCAGGTCGCGTTGAAGCAACCGGCCGGGGTGTCATGGTTGCAGCACGTGCAGCCATGGGTAAATTAGGTATCAATCCGATTGAAGCTACCTGCGCGGTGCAGGGATTTGGGAATGTGGGGTCTATCTCTGCAAAACTCATCCAATTGCAAGGCTTAAAAATTGTTGCAATTTCTGATGTGACTGGTGGTTATTACGACCCAAATGGTATTGATATCGAAACAGCTATTGCTTATCGCAACAGCAATGGCGGAACATTGGAAGGCTTCAAAGCTGAACGCATCACCAATGAAGAAATACTCGAACTGGATGTAGATGTTTTGGTACCAGCTGCTATGGAAGATCAAATCACCAAACATAACGCAGCCAATATCAAGGCTAAATTGATTGTGGAAGGTGCGAATGGACCAACATCCGCAAATGCTGATATTATTCTGAATGAAAAAAATATCATGGTTGTGCCCGATATTCTGGCCAATGCCGGAGGGGTAACTGTTTCTTATTTTGAGTGGGTTCAAAACCGTCTTGGATATTATTGGACAGAGGAAAGGGTTCACCGCCGTGCCGACCGCACCATGAAACAGGCTTTTGAAGAGGTGTATGCCGCTTCACAGAAATACGGAACCAGCTTGCGTATTGCTGCTTATATTGTGGCAATCGACAAAGTATCGAAAGCATTGGCTTTCCGCGGTGTATTCTAGTCTGCATATAATAATTACTTCAAGGCCGTCTCAAAAGGACGGCCTTTTTTTATGTCTACTCCCGGATTCGTCTTCCAAAATGAATAATTTAGACGCCTCAAATGCTACTGTATGAAATCTGTCATCCCCTTTCTAAGAAAACTCAAAAAGAACAACCAGAGAGAATGGTTTCAGGCCAATAAAAAGGATTACGAATCAGCCAAACAGGAACTCAGCACTTTCCTGGATGGACTCATTGAAGAACTCCAAAAAACAGATCCCGAACTGAATGGACTTCAAGCGAAAGATTGTATGTTTCGAATCTTTCGCGATACGCGATTCAGCAAAAACAAAGACCCCTATAAAACCAATATGGGTGCGGTAATCGCTCCCGGGGGCAGAAAATCCGAAAAAGCATTGTACTACTTTCATATCGATCCTGATGGATGCTTTTTGGCCGGTGGCAGTTACAAGCCTGAATCTAAAAAATTAAATATGATTCGACAGGAAATTGATTACAACCTGGACGAATTCAATGCAATCCTCGAAGACCCGGAATTTAAAAAATTCTTCTCCGGATTGGATCAAAGAGATCGGCTTAAAAACGCACCTAAAGGATACGACCCGGACAGCCCTGCTATAGATTATCTGAAGAACAAAAGTTTTATTGTGTCATACCCATTTGATGTGCAGGAAATTGAGTCAGAGTCTTTTCAAAAATTTTGTTTGAAAGTGTACGGCAAAATGAAGCCATTGAATGATTTTTTAAATCGTGCAACCGACTTGTCTTAAGTCTGAATAATTGTAAATTTCCCACCGATTAGCACAAAATTTATTGATTGAATGGGTGAAATGATGGTGCTCGAAAGAGCAAGAAAATGGCTGGGCGAAGCCTATGATGAAGCCACGAGAAATGAAGTACAGGAGCTGATAGACGAGAATGGCTCGGCATTAACAGATGCCTTCTATAAAGACCTGGAATTTGGCACTGGAGGACTTCGCGGCGTGATGGGAGCCGGCACGAACAGAATCAATATCTACACTATTGGAATGGCAACTCAGGGACTTTCGAACTACCTCAATGAAGTGTATGGAAAAAATCCCATTCAGGTAGTGGTCGCTCATGATTCAAGAAACAACAGCCGCTTGTTTGCAGAAACCACCGCCGCTGTATTTTCAGCCAACGGCATACAAGTTTTCCTTTTTGAAGACCTGAGGCCCACTCCCGAATTGTCATTTACCCTGCGTGAACTAAAGGCCCAGGCAGGTGTGGTTGTCACTGCTTCTCATAATCCCAAAGAATATAACGGATACAAGGTTTATTGGTCGGATGGAGGACAACTGGTACCTCCACACGACAAGAGAACAATAGAGGAAGTCCGCAAAATTACCGGCCCGGAAATGGTGAACTTTAAAGCAAAGCCATCTCACATCCATACCATTGGCCAGGAAATGGACGAGAAATACTGGAACCGGATAACTGAACTTGGACTAAATAATGCCGGCAAAGACCGGATTAAAATTGTTTATACCCCCATTCATGGTACCGGTTTCAACGGAGTCCCTCAAGTGCTAAACAAAATGGGTTTCACTCAGGTTGAAGTATTGAGAAGTCAGGCACATCCTGACGGCAACTTCCCTACCGTTCAATCTCCCAATCCGGAAGAAGCAGCCGCCTTGAATCTAGCCATCGAAAGAGCAAATGAAATTGATGCCGATTTAGTGTTAGGAACCGATCCGGACTCCGATCGTGTTGGCATTGCCGTGCGTCATTCCAATGGCGAAATGATCTTAATGAACGGGAATGAGACCGCTTGTATTTTAGTGCACTATATCCTCTCTCAATACCGTCAAAAGGGTTGGCTGAAAGGAAATGAATTCGTTGCCAAGACCATTGTTACCACTGATCTGATCACAGAAATTGCCGCCAGTTTTGGTGTGCGTGTATACGAATGCCTCACAGGGTTCAAATACATTGCAGACTTAATACGCAGCAAAGAAGGCAGAGAAAAATACCTCGTAGGAGGAGAAGAGAGCTATGGCTACCTGGTGGGAGATTTCGTTCGAGATAAAGACGCGGTGAGTTCGGCGGCCATGATTTGCGAAGCCGCAGCCTGGGCAAAAAGCCAGGGAATGAGTCTCCTGGATTATCTCGAAAAAATTCATCGTGAATTCGACGTTTACGAAGAGGTGTTGATATCCCTAACCAAAAAAGGAAAATCAGGTGCGGAAGAAATCAAGCAGATGATGCAGGACTTCCGCAACAACCCAATTCAATCCATTAACGGCTACCCCGTGATTATTACACGGGATTATCTGAGCGGGTATGAACGGGATTTAAGGAACGGCGAGGACCGTCCTTTGGGACTGCCTACATCCAATGTATTCCAGTTTATTCTTCAGGACCGAACCATTATTACAGCTCGTCCATCAGGAACCGAACCTAAAATAAAATTCTATATCAGCGCTCGCGATAAAGTAATGCGCGATGATACATATGAAGTTGATCGGGTAAAGCTTCAGGAAAAAATTATAGGGGTGAAATACGCTTTGGGCTTGGAATAAAACGCGTTTAGGAAAGTAATTTTTGACGAAGATAAAACTCAAGTTGTTCGTTGGCACGACTCAGTTCGTCAATCAGACGAAGGTTTTCCTGTCTGAGGTTAAAAACTTCATGTGCCTGACGGATCGTTGTTTTCAGGAATTCATTATCCCACGGCTTTGTAAGATAACGATACACTTCCCCTTTGTTGATTGCATCCACTACTGCATTGATATCGCTGTAGCCCGTAAGTAAAATTCGGATTGGATTTGGTGCAATTGGAATGACTCTTTGCAAAAACTCCACGCCAGTCATGTTCGGCATTCGCTGGTCCGTAATGATGATGTTAATATCCTCGTTCTTCACGATTTCCAAAGCTTCCGAACCGGAAATAGCCGTGTGTACATTAAAATCGCGACGAAATGCCGCCTTGAACGAAAGCAAATTGTTTTGCTCGTCATCGACATAAAGTACGTTGATTGCCTGTGTCATAAATTCTCTCCCCTACAAATTTATAAATTCAATTCACTCAAACAATTCGTAATTAGAGTTGAATTATTGCTCAATTGAACATTATTTGCGAATGTTAATCGAATAATTACGTAAATCCAAACGACATGACCCTGCAAGAAATAAAAAATTGCCTCTCAAGCGACTGGGAACCGCGATTTCTTTACCCTTCAAAAAAAGAAGATGCAGATCTTATTCATTGTCTCCGGGAGGACCCTCAGATATTTTCATACGATGAAATCGACTCTCAAGTTGGCGAAATGCTTCGGGCCCGGTTTCCGAAAAAAAAATTAAAAGGGGAAAGTCTGAAAAAAGAAATTGAAGCTTTCTTTGAAAACAGAGACCGTTTTAGCTTCGGGGTGTGGGTTTATTATCCATGGAGTCGTCGTTTGGTTCATCTCTTAGATGAAGAGGATTTCATCTTCACCCGGATGAGCCCGAACAACCCAAAAATAACACGCGATGAGCAGGCCATCCTTCGGGAAAAAAAAATTGGCGTGGTTGGTTTGTCTGTGGGTCAATCTATTTCCCTTGTTAGTACCATGGAGAGAATCTGTGGTGAAATTCGCATTGCCGACTACGACGTACTGGAACTTGCAAATCTCAATCGGATCAGGGCAGGAGTGCACAGCATGGGAGTCAATAAGTCTGTCATGGTTGCACGCGAAATCAAAGAGATCGATCCCTATTTCACCATTCGGGTCTTCACCGATGGCCTTACCCAGGAAAATCTCCACCCCTTCTTTCATGAACATGGCGACCTGGATTTAGTAGTGGATGAATGCGATAGCATCGACATAAAAATATTGCTCCGAGTAGAGGCCCGGAAAATGAAAATACCGGTGGTTATGGACATGAGCGATCGGGGCACCATTGATGTGGAGCGTTTTGATCTCGAGCCTGATCGACCCATTCTCCACGGCTGGATTGATCATCTCGATTATACTCAAATGGGCGGTATGACCAATGAAGAAAAGATTCCATTCATGCTCCCCATTTTCGGAATGGATACCATTAGCAAACGACTCAAAGCTTCCATGATTGAAGTGGGTGAAAGCATTCACACCTGGCCCCAGCTAGCCACTTCCGTTGCCATGGGCGGAGCCCTGGCTGCAGATACGGTGAGAAGAATCTTTTTGGATCAGTTTCACGATTCCGGCAGGTATTTTATCGATCTGGACGAGCTTATTCGTGACAAAGATTTTCAAAAGAAACCATTTGTGCCGGAACATTGGACCTATTCAAAACTTGAAAAAGCCCAGATGATTTCCGCCGCGGATAATGCCATGAAAGACTTGAACTGGGATCAGGGAATTCTCAAAGAACACACTGCGACTCAACTGGTAGAACTTGCGGGAATGGCGCCTTCAGCCGGAAATAATCAACCCTGGAAGTGGCTGTTTCACAAAGGCCATCTTTTTTTATTCCACGAAAAATCCAGAAGTTACGGCTGGACTGATTACGATGACAGCCTGGCGATGATTGGACTGGGTGCGGCCTCCGAAAACATGGAGCTTGCGGCGGGAAGAAATAAATTACGCTGCTCAGAAAAGCCACTCTTTAAAGACCAATTGATTGCAGCGTATTCCTTCGAAGCAGATCAAAATGCTCCGGAAGACGAATTGGCCAAGGGTATCGAAATCCGCTGCTCTAACAGAAAAAAAGGGCACGAAGAACCTATATCAGATGCCATCATGCAATCCATTCAGGATGAAGTAGCTAAAATACCTGGAATGGCAGCAACCTTCATCTATAAAGCAGAAGAAAAAGAGGCTTGGGCAAAAATTGTTGGCCGAGCAGAGCGTCTGCGGTTTCTGGATCCTCAGGCGCATTTCGAATTCTTCCACGATGAAATCAGATGGACACCGGAGGAAGTGGAACGGACGCGGGATGGATTGGATATTGAAACACTCGAGCTTACTGCATCTCAAACTTCGGGGATGGAAGTTGCCAGTGATCAGGAAGTGATGACAATAATTCGTCAATGGGACAAAGGTGACGGATTAGCAAAACTAAGCGCAGATTCAGTGCGGTCTTCTTCCGGGCTCTGTTTACTGACAAGCATTCCTGAAATTCCTCAAAAATCCTTATTGCCCGGAAAGGCAGTACAAAGAGCCTGGATTACTGCAAACACGGGAGGCTGGTCTGTGCATCCAGTTTCGGCACCACTGTTTTTCATCAACCGCTTGCAGAAGCAAAACAACTTACTAAACAATGATTTAATAAAAGAAATTCAGCTCTTTAAGGCGGAAATTGATAAAACATCTCCCATATTGCAGGAAAATAGGGGAATCTTCTTATTCCGAATCAGTCAGGGAGGCAACCCAAGCAAACGAGCCCTCAGACTGGCGGTCGAAGATATTTTAATAAAAGCATAATGTTCCAGTTTAAAGCTTTCCGGGCCATCGACGAACCAGAATACTGTCGTGAATACACAGAAGGACATGTCCGTGTGTTAAAGGATTATGGTATTACAAACATCACGTCAAATAACAACGAATGGGCGTCTCTGGATTGTGTTTACTGTGTTGTAGTTTACAATGAGGCGGGCGAAATGGTGGGAGGAATTCGTATGCAGAAAGCCGATGGCGTGCACAAATTACCTGTAGAAAAGGCAATTGGATATCGGGATCCGAGTATTTACAAAATTGTGGCTTCCTATATTCCCGAGGGGGTTGGTGAATTGTGTGCCTTGTGGAACGCTAAATCCGTGGCAGGTAAAGGATTAAGTTTATTACTGTCAAGGGCCGGAATTTCAATTTGCAGCCAGGTGGGTATATCTACCATGGTGGGTATATGCGCCGATTATACCCTGAAAATGTTCAGAAAAGTAGGGTTTGTGGTAGACGAAACACTGGGCGAAGGGGGCGAATTTGTTTACCCAAATGAAAACTATATTGCAAGAGTTTTGGGTATCTTGAACGCCCGAAATCTGGAAACTGCAGAAGAGGAAGATCGCCTGCGAATGCTTTCCCTCCGCTCAAATCCAGAACAGAAGACCATAGAATATCCTGGAATAAAAGATCTTGAAATAGAGTATAATCTCAAATTAAATAGTAAATGACCAAGGGATTTATAGCTTGTATTTTTAGTGTATTGTTGGGTACGCAATCGCTATGGGCACAACAACCAGAGGTTACCATCAGCAAACCCGACGAGGTCATTCAAATAAAAAACAATTGCTCCTTTTTTGAGCTGAAGGAAGACACCCTCAATTTTCAACAGGTTAAAAAACTTCCTTTCGCACCGGTGAAGCATGATGTTCCAAACTTTGGAATTAGTACTTCCACTTTTTGGCTAAAGGTTGAAGTAAAAAACGAAACCAAATTAAGTGACTTTGTCCTTCAGGTTTCCCAGCCCATTTTAGATTATGTTTCTTTCTATTATGAGCGGGGAGACAGTGTAATCAATCTGACGCTGGGAGAATACAAGGTATTCAGTGATCGCTGGTATTATGACCCCAGTTACATGTTACCATTTGAAATGCAAAATGGATCTAGCTCAACAATCTATTTAAAAGTCAAAGCAAAAGAAAATGTTCAGGTTCCTATGTCCATAGGCTCCCGGCAGGCAATGCTTGAACTTGCCAAGAAAAAAGATGTTTATTCCGGAATATATCTGGGAATCATGTTTGTAATGTTGCTTTACAACGGATTCATTTGGATCAGTACCCGGGATAAATCCTATTTCTATTATGTACTCTATCTATTCTTTGTCATCCTCACTCAATCGAGTATTCAGGGTTATAGCTTCCAATATTTCTGGCCGAATATTCCCTGGTTAGCGCGGTACAACAGCTTCTTATTCCCTTCTTTGGTGGGCATAACGGGCATGCAGTTTATGCGGGTATTCCTGCACACGGACGAACACTCCAAGTATTTTAAGTACATTTTTTATGTTGTCACTTCCTTCTATGCGCTTGGTACCGCCCTGTCCTTTATGGGAAGCTACAGTGCAAGCTTCTACCTAATAGAAACCTGCGCGGTGGTTGCTTCGGCAGCGATGATGACAGTAGCCATTCGAAGAGCCAGAACCGGCGACAGACCGGCCTTCTTCTTTGCCATTGCCTGGGCTGTATTTCTGGTGGGAGTATCCATGTATGTGATGAAAGATTTTGGCATACTTCCTTACAACAATTTCACTTATTATATGATGCCGGTTGGCTCAGCAATTGAAGTTATGCTGCTCTCCTTTGCATTGGCCGATCGCATCAATATTCTAAAGAAAGAAAAAGAAGCCTCGCAGGAAGAAGCACTGCGTGTTTCAAAAGAAAATGAGCGCATTATACGCGAACAGAACGCATACCTGGAACAAAAGGTACAAGAGAGAACCATTGAGTTGCAAGAAACAAACGAGGAGTTAGTAGTAACGTTGAACCATTTGAAAGAAACACAGGCTCAGTTGGTTGACGCAGAAAAAATGGCCTCTCTCGGTCAGCTCACTGCAGGAATTGCACACGAAATTAATAACCCCATAAATTTTGTGAGTGCCAATGTTCAGCCATTACGGCTGGATATTCAGGATATTTTAAGCATCATCGATCAATACGGTGAAGCATACAAGGCTGATGATCCAAAAGAAAAAGTGAAATCCGTTGAAGATTTCATGAAAGAGATCGACTTCGATTATATCCGAAATGAGGTAACCGAATTACTTACCGGAATTGAAGATGGAGCCATACGTACCTCAGAAATTGTAAAAGGACTTAAAACTTTCAGCCGTCTGGATGAATCTGATCTGAAACCTGCCGATCTGAATGAAGGGTTGAATTCCACTCTGATTTTGCTAAGAAACAGTATACCAGATAACGTATTGGTGGAAACTGAGTTGGGCGATCTGCCTCCAGTGGAATGCTTCCCTGGAAAAATCAACCAGGTATTTATGAATATCTTGTCCAATGCGTTGCAGGCCATGAAGACTGTTGATCAGGAAGAAAAACATACCCTTAAAGTCACCTCAGAATTCGATGATAAGAACGTGTATTTCCATATTAAGGACTCCGGTCCCGGAATGACCGACGATGTGAAAGCAAGAATATTTGAACCCTTTTTCACCACCAAAGATGTGGGAGAAGGAACCGGACTTGGCTTGTCGATTGTTTTTAAAATCATTGAAACGCACGGAGGAAATATTGCGGTAAATACAGAATTAGGAAAAGGAACTGAATTCATAATAACTTTACCGATAGAGGCAAAATTAAACACCAATTAATTCAACTAATCTGAACCAAATATCCCAATCATGAATAAAGAACGTGTTCGTGTTCTCTATATCGACGACGAGGAAAATAACCTGAAAGCTTTCAAAGCCAGTTTTCGACGGGATTTTGAGATCTACACTGTTACTGATCCAAATGAAGCCTACCGAATTTTAGATGAGATTGATATTCACGTAGCCCTTGCTGACCAAAGAATGCCCCGAGTGTCTGGTGTAGACTTCTTTGAAAAAATACAGGAAAAACACCCCGACGTTGTAAGCATATTGATTACCGCCTATACCAACTCTCAAACTATTATTGATGCAGTTAACAAGGGTAAGATTAATCAATATGTGGTAAAACCCTGGGATCCTACCAGCTTAAAAAATATCATCGACTCTTCCTATGATGTGCACAGCGCCCGCAAAGAATTGAAGTTTAAGAACGATGAACTTAGCAAAACCAACGATGAGTTAAATCGCTTTGTTTACAGTGCTTCCCATGATCTACGGGCACCTTTAATGTCGATCCTGGGATTGGTAGAGTTAAGCCGGCTTGAAAAAAACAGCGGCGGAGACCCCTATGTTTACCTCGACATGATTGAGCGGAGTGTTACAAAATTGGATAGCTTTATTCAAAATATTATTGAATATTATCAAAATGCGCGGGCCGAATCCAATTACGAAAGCATTCATTTTTCTTATTTGGTCAACGAAGTAGTTGAAACACTGAAAAACACCGACCCCAATGTCAAGTTTAATATTGACATTCAACAAGAAGGTGAAATGTTTAGCGATGAATTTCGTATCCATGTCATTCTGAACAACCTGGTTTCGAACGCAATCAAATATCAAAAGAACGACAATGCCAACCCTGAAGTCACTATTAGTGTAAAAGCCGACAGTGACAAAGCCCATATTCTCATCCGCGACAATGGAGTTGGAATTCTGCAAGAACACCTGGAAAGCATCTTTAAAATGTTTTTCCGCACCAAAACAGATAACCGCGCCCCTGGCACCGGAATAGGGCTCTATATTGTAAAAGAGGCCCTTTCTAAAATAGATGGAGAAATAAAAGTAAACTCTGTGTTCGGAGAAGGAACCACATTTGAATTGAACCTGCCTAATCTTAATAAATCATGAATTCACTTCAAATCATGCTCGTAGACGACAATGAGATTGATTTGTTTCTCCATGAGAAACTGATTCGACTGAGTGGGATCAGTGATTCGGTCATTTCGTTTACCACGGCAAGAGAAGCACTCTCTTATTTAGAAAAAAACAATACTCAACCGGATATCATCCTCCTGGATATTCAAATGCCTGAGATGGACGGTTTTGACTTTTTAAAAGCCTACGAACAGATTACAAACCTGAATTTCGATATCACCCAAATCTTCATGGTATCCTCTTCTCTTGATTTCAGTGATATCTCAAAAGCCAAAGCAAACCCTTTGGTCACAGAATTTATCAAGAAACCGCTCAATGTGAAAGAATTAAAGTCACACCTTTCCTAACGGAAAAGGTTGTATTTCAGAATGCACCAGATTGCCCTGAAGCCATCTCTCCAGCCTATCTTTTTCCCTTCTTCGTAGGTTCTGCCGTAGTAGGAAATTCCTACCTCATAGATTCTGATTTTGTCGATACGCGCGATTTTCGCAGTAACCTCGGGCTCAAATCCAAAACGTTTTTCATTCAACTGAATGCCCTGAATCAATTCCCGATTGAAAGCCTTATAACAGGTTTCCATATCCGACAAATTCAGGTTAGTGAACATATTAGAAAGAAAGGTCAGGAATTTATTGCCGAGCGTGTGCCAAAAGAAAAGAATACGATGTGGGTTGCCACCCATAAAACGGGAACCATAAACCACGTCTGCCACACCTTCTCTGAACGGTTTAAGCACGTCATTGTATTCGCGGGGATCGTATTCCAAATCCGCATCCTGAATGATCACCACATCACCGGTAGCTTTCTCTATTCCCGTATGCAAGGCTGCCCCTTTGCCTTTATTCACTTCATGCGAATAGAAACTAATCGGCAGGTCAGGGTTGGTCTTCATGTAATTTTCTACGGCTTCCACCGTGTTATCTTTCGAGCAATCATTGACAATGATCAGCTCCTTCTCAATGTCACCAATCAATTCCACATCCTTGATTTTATCAAGAATAAAATGAATGGTTTTGCCTTCATTATAGGCAGGAATAACAATGGATAACTTCTTTAGCAAAACTTCGAAATTTCTGCAAAGAAAAGGAAACTTGACTTAACCCCGACTCCTATTCTATAAAATAGTATGTTTGATATCTGAGAATTATGGAGCAGAAACGCCTTTTTTTACTGGATGGAATGGCCCTGATATACCGGGCTTTTTTCGCCTTTAGCCAAAACCCGCGAATCAGTAGCACAGGCCTGAACACCTCGGCTATGTTTGGATTTGTAAACACGTTACTAGAGGTTCTTCAAAAAGAAAAACCAAGCCATATCGCCGTGGTATTTGATACGGCAGCGCCCACCGAGAGACATATCGAATATGAGGCCTACAAGGCCAACCGCGAAGCCATGCCGGAAGATTTGGCGAAATCTCTCCCCTATATCTTTCGCATCGTCGAAGCCTTCAATATTCCGCTAATTACTAAAGATGGTTACGAAGCAGATGATTTGATAGGCACCCTGGCTAAACAAGCCGAAAAAAATGGATTTACCACCTACATGATGACACCTGACAAAGATTTTGGTCAATTGGTGAGCGACCATATCAAGATTTACAAACCTGCACGAATGGGCAATGGTGCAGAAATAATGGGAGTTGACGAAGTACTGCAAAGATGGAATATCAAGCGCATCGACCAGGTAATTGACATCCTCGGACTCATGGGCGACGCAGTAGATAATATTCCCGGAATCCCGGGCGTTGGAGAAAAAACCGCCATTAAACTGGTGGCCGAATTCGACAATGTAGAAAACCTCTTGGCGAATACAGATAAACTCAAAGGCAAACTTAAAGAGAAAGTAGAAGAAAATAAAGATAAAGCATTATTATCCAAACGTTTGGCTACAATCATTGTCGATGCGCCTATTCAATTGGATGAGAAAAGTCTTCGGGTGGATGAGCCCGATAAAGATGCGATAAAAACTCTCTTCGGAGAGCTCGAATTCCGAACACTTGCCAAACGCGTATTTCCAGACGATCAATCTCTGCCTAAAGTTCCCGCTGCTTCTGTTCAGGTGGACCTCTTTAACCAGCCCGGCCCTGACGCAGCTCAAACACAAACACATGAGGTTACAGAAGAAGAGGAATTGGTGGAAATACACACCATTCATGATGTGGAACATCATTACGAATTGGTCGATACACAGGAAAAAATTGAAGCACTTATTTCTGCGCTGAAGAAAGCCAATTTTTATTGCTTCGATACCGAAACGACTTCACTTGATGCATTGAGTGCCGAATTGGTCGGTTTTTCCTTTTCTCTTAAACCACATTATGGATATTATGTCCCCTTTCCGGCCGACAAAAAATCAGCACAGCAACTCGTCGATCAATTTCGTGGAATTTTAGAAGACCCGTCCAAAACGCTAATTGCTCAGAATATTAAGTACGATCTCATGGTGATGCAAAATTATGAGGTCAACTTACAAGGGAAGCTATTTGACACCATGCTTGCTCATTATCTTCTGGAAGCAGATTCCCGCCATAATATGGACGTCATGGCAGAAACATATCTCGCATACCGTCCGGTATCCATCAGCGAACTCATTGGTAAAAAAGGGAATAAACAACTGAGCATGCGAGATGTGGAATTGGAAAAAATTAAAGAATACGCCACCGAAGATGCAGATATCACCCTGCAACTATATGAAGTATTTTCTCCCGAACTCAAAAGCAAAGAAGCGCTTCCGGTTTTCAACGAAATTGAAATGCCATTAGTGCCCGTGTTAGCTCGGATGGAGCGAATCGGTGTTAAGATTGATAAAGATTTTCTTCATGAATACTCAATAGAACTGGACAAGGAATCCAAGCTCTGCGAGAATAAAATTTATGAATTGGCAGCTGTGAAATTCAATATTGCTTCACCGCGCCAAATGGGAGAAGTCCTATTCGACAAATTGCAGCTGGATCCAAAAGCTAAAAAAACAAAAACAGGTCAGTATCAAACAAATGAAGAAGTATTAAGCAAATTGGCGCCCGAGCACCAGATTGTGAAAGAGATTCTTCAATACCGTCAAATTGCGAAATTGAAATCCACCTACGTGGACGCACTTCCTAATTTGATTCATACTGAAAGTGGAAGAGTACATACCTCTTTTAATCAAGCTGTTGCTGCTACTGGAAGATTAAGTTCTCAAAACCCCAATTTGCAAAACATCCCAATCCGCACAGAGCTCGGAAGGGAAGTTAGAAAAGCGTTTATCCCTGGAAGCGATGATTTTCAAATCATGGCCGCAGATTACTCTCAAATTGAACTCAGAATTATCGCAGCACTGGCCAAAGATGCCGGAATGATAGCAGATTTCGTTCAAGGTCATGACATTCACGCTGCAACTGCAGCCAAGGTTTTTGGTGTTTCGCTTTCCGAGGTAGACAAAGAAATGCGGAGAAAAGCGAAAATGGTGAATTTTGGTATCATCTACGGCATCTCAGCCTTTGGACTTGCCCAGCGACTTGAGATTCCGAGAAAAGAAGCAGCCGATATAATCGAAGCTTATTTCGTTCAATACCCTAATATTAAAAAGTACATGAATGACACCATCGACGGCGCCCGCGAAAAAGGCTATGTACAAACCATAAAAGGACGCCGTAGGTATATCCGGGATATCAATTCAAGAAACCAAACGGTGCGCGGTTTTGCTGAGCGAAATGCCATCAATGCTCCCATTCAGGGATCGGCAGCCGACATGATTAAAATTGCGATGATACGGGTCGACAATGCCATTCAAAAGGAACAATTAAAAAGTAAGATGATTTTGCAGGTTCATGATGAATTGCTGTTTGAAGCACATCATACTGAATTGGACCGGCTGAGGGAAATGGTAATTTCCAATATGCGGGACGCGATTCATCTTGATGTTCCGATTGAGGTAGAAGTAGGATTGGGTGCCAACTGGCTCGAAGCCCATTAAAATGGTTTCCAATGCTGCAGAATTACCAGCATCAATAAGACTAAAAATACCAGTTCTCTTAACCACTTCCGTTTATCAGACAAAAAGTAATAAGTAAAGTAAACCGATAGAGGAAGGGCTGTAATTCCTATCGCCGTCTGTATATGTTGGGCTCCAAATACGACATATCCGAGGGAAAAAATGAAATACAATAGGATAAATTGTTGCAGTTTTCGAACCCGTATGGTGTTTTTATAAAAATTCTGCTGCAAGCGCAGAAGGGTCGGAATCAGGACGAGCGCCATCAAGGCCATCATCCCGGCAAAATTGGGGTTCTTCCAAATTTTAAAAGTTCCTGTGTGCAAGTATGGGAGCCTCAAATACGCAGCAGGAACTTCTTGCATACCCAACAAATACGTGACAGTTACTCCGGTGAAAAGAACCAAAAAGTAACCAAACAGGTATTGGAAAATATCCAAGGCTCTGACTTGCTTGAACATCACAATACCAATAACGAAAACGGGAATAAACAGAAACGTACTGGGCGCAAAAAGAAATGAAACTCCACATAAAATGCCCGAATTCAAGAGTGCCGGCAAAGCCCTTTCTTTGCCTTGTGCCTGAAACATAGAAACAACGGCCAAAACAAGAAATACATTGGCCAATAATTCGGGATTGAAACGCAATTGCTCCGGAAATACCAGATTAAACAAACCAAAAAACAGGATTGGCAACCAGGTATTTTTGTACAGCAGCTGAGTTCTTTCTGCCAAGGCGCCAAATAAGATGCTTTGGATGATAACCAGTACAAGCAAAACTACAAAGCCGGAAAAGCTATCGGGACCAAATAGCTGCAGTATACCTTCATTCATCCAAAGAGAAAACGGGCTTTCTCCTTTGTCGGGTTCTACAGGCGCATGTAGCAGCCACAGGAAGGTCCCGATGGCAAACAGAGTCGCCACAGACAGCAAGAGGCTGATGAACTGATAATTTTTTAATAAGCGGATCAAAAAATGATTTTTACCAACGCAAACTTGCGATCTTTTGAAGTAGGAATCAATAGGGTATTGGCATCCAATTGCCGCGTCTCTCCCGGCACGATGGAAATAAAAGATCCCTGGTTACCGAACAACATTCCATGATCCAGACTATTGTCGTTATAAAGCACAAAATTCAATACCCCCCCATTTGTCTTCAATTTATCGTTGAACAAAATGTGAATCTGATCTTTCTTCTTACAAAGAGCAAATGATGAATAGTAGCCAAAATCATTCACCGAACTCTGTGTTTTGCTTATAATCTTTGACCACTGATTATTGCCCGATCGGTCGTTGGCCAACATGAAAATTTTTCCATAAACATAGACACTTCTTGTACTCACCTGGGCCATGCCATTGGCATAATATGTATACGACTGCTGCGATACCGAGAACTCTTCTCCAAAAACCATAAACCCACCATCACTTCGGGTAACCATGTACCTGATCACAAATTCTGCGAGTTCCTCACCTGCCTCAGCCGCCTTTTTCCCGGCAATACCCTGAATAAGCTCCTTATCAAAAGGGATAAATCGATGATGTTCCTGATGAAATGTGCTTCGATCAATAGCAAAGTCAAGTATTCCTTTGCTCAATTCACGCGACTTCTCAGAATACAGCCCACTAACAATCAGCCGCTTATTTACATCATCTAATTCCATGATGGGACTATTCAGAAAATATGTGTTTGTATTCAAATAGAAGTCATACCAATCACTTCGATTCGAAAGCGCGAACAAGTGAACACCCACCCTTTCAGGGCTTCTTTTCTCCATCTCGTGATTGATACCGCTGATCAGAACAAAAGCATTTCCCGCTGTATCCACTATAATTTGGTTGACTTCGAACTCCAGTTCATTAAAGTCCAATTTTTCCTTTCTATTCGCGAGCAATTCAAGGTGCTGATCATACACCCTGACGTTCAGGTAGCTTTTCCCCTGAGGCGCCAATTCCGTAAATACCACGACATAATGTGTTCCGAAGTTATTACCGATAATTACAAAGTCGCCCTGATCGCTGTAATTTCTGGGATTCGCGCTTGCAATTATTGTCCTTTGTCCAACAGGCTCTGCGTCTTCATCCAGATGATCCACATACAAATCAATATTACCTGTGCGGTCATTGTAAGCGCTGCTCCACAAGCTAATGCCGAGATCGTTGACAAAGGCATTGACCAAATTAACTCCCCTCTTTTGTTGAATTTTTTTTGTAAAATCCTTCCCAAGCGTTTCCCGGTAACGTTCGATATATACCCGCCTCCGAATGTCGAAATTGCCGCTTCGCAGCATATAGTATCCGTATTGATTGGCCCCAATAATTCGGTTATAAGACGTCTTATTCCGAAAGCGTTCCAAATTGGACCATTCGAATTGCTGAGCTTCAGTCCATTGGGGAATCATTCCAAGGAAGAGTATTAGCAAGGCAGCTTTGAAGGATGTATTTTTGCAGTTCAGCATCAATCTATTGAAAGGTAAAATATACGACACGCATAAGGAGCAGGAAACTGCAGTCTTGGTTGGTATCGACTACAAATCAGGTCTGAAGGGACAAATAGACGAATACCTGGATGAATTGGAATTTCTAACCGAAACAGCAGGAGCCAAAACCCTGCGGAAATTTACACAAAAGTTAGACCATCCGCACTCCAGAACTTTTGTTGGCGAGGGAAAACTGGAAGAGATCCGGCTTTATGTTGAGGAACATGAGCCGAATATGGTCATATTTGATGATGAGCTTTCTCCCAGCCAGATTCGTAATCTTGAGAAAACCTTAAACGGAAAGATCCTCGATCGGAGCAATCTGATTCTTGACATTTTTGCATCCAGAGCCAAGTCGGCCCAGGCAAAAACCCAGGTCGAGCTCGCTCAAATGCAGTACCTCCTTCCAAGACTGACCCGGATGTGGACACACTTAAGCAAACAGCAGGGAGGTATTGGGATGAAAGGGCCCGGTGAAACACAGATTGAAACCGACCGACGAATTATCCTCGACAAAATAAGTTTGCTTAAAAAACGGCTGGATACCATAGACAAGCAAAATCTGACGCGACGCAGTAACCGGGATAATAAAGTCCGGGTGGCATTGGTTGGATATACCAATGTAGGAAAGTCGACCATAATGAATTTGATGAGTAAGTCGGATGTGCTGGCAGAAAACAAACTATTCGCAACCCTGGATTCAACCGTTCGCAAGGTAGTTTTTGAAAACACTCCTTTCCTGCTCTCCGACACTGTTGGATTTATTCGCAAATTACCACACCAGTTAATTGAGTGCTTTAAATCCACCCTCGATGAAGTGAGAGAGGCTGATCTATTGCTGCATGTTGTAGACATCTCTCACCCCAACTTCATGGAGCATATTCAGGTTGTCAATGAAACACTCAAGGATATTCACGCCGACCACAAACCAGTCATTATGGTCTTTAATAAAATAGACCTTTATCATCCTCAGGCCAGAGGAATTGATGACATCCTTGAAGAAGAATTGCCTGAGATGACAGTGGAAGAAAATCTCGAACATCTAAAAAAGAGCTGGATGTCGCGAGAAAACACCCCCGTTGTTTTCATTTCCGCGCAGAAAAAGCAAAACATTGAGGAATTACGGGACAAAATTACCCGAACCGTGGCCTCTTTGTATGAATTAAATGCATTGGACAACGCCTAAACCGGCTCAAAAAGGGAATTTGTCCCAGCTACTTATTTACAGAATCTTTACACTGTCTAATTTAGGATACTGCGCGCCAATTGAGGCACTTCCCAATATTAGACTTACCTGAAGCTTGCAAAATCCACAGGAATGTGGATAACCTCACAAAGCGGCAGTTCAGCCCTTTATTCATAGGGACTTGAATCATTTAGATTTGTGTAGTGAATATGCTGCGCGACGTCTTTCAACGATGGATGAATCATCCAGGGATGAATCAGGAACTTTTGAAAAAAGTTTCCAATTTGTCCGTCGCGCTTCCACAAAAGCAAAAGCATTTTGGATTGGAAGGAAAACACCTGGAGGATGTTCGATCCAGGCATCAGATTCTGGATTGTGCCATAAACACGAGCCTGGAACAGGAGAATTTCCGAAACATGCATGCAGATGAGCTTTTTGCATACGCATCGCGTTTGGAAGATAAATACGCCGGAGATATTGGCCAGCTCAAGTTCTTCCTCGATCACATCTCTGTACAGGATGGTTTTTATGCCTCTTTGGAACGGGCATATTTTCTCTTTCGGCATTTCGATGAACAGGAAGAGCTTATGCGCTTCTTTGAGACCCAGGAATTTTCAAGAAATCTGGAGGCGCCTCTGCGCGACTGGATGCGTGAATTATCTGCCGAATCTCACGATTTTACCAAAGAAGAAATTATTCTGGCCTCGTGGTTTATCCATTTTGCCATCCTCGGAAGCTTACCCTCTCTCAAACGTCATACTGTCTTCGCCAGACTGACCCAATTACTGTTCCTACGCAGCCATCATATGGATGCCTGCGGACTGCTTGCGTTAAACCTTTCCATTTTACCTAAACAAGCAGTGTACAAAAGAGCTTGTGACCAGTTCAAATTCAAGGATGTGAATGATTTGCTAAAATCCGATTTAAGCAATCTGATTAACTTTGGCATGGATATTCATTGGAATGCTATCACCGATGCCAATCTTCTGCTCCGCGAGATTTATCAGGACCAGATTGAATACGAAGATTATACCCCCCGTCAACGGAACATGGTCAATTTCTTCTTTGACCAGGGCCTTCGGATTCAAAAACCCGACACTTCACATCTGAATGAGCGCCAGCAGAAGATTATCGATTTGATTTTTGAAAACCACTTCTCCAGCACCAAAGATTTGAGTTTGATATTCCGTTGCAACCGGAAAACTATACAGCGCGATTTTACCGAATTACTCGATATGGGCATGGTGCGACAAATGGGAAATGGAGCAGCTTTGCGCTATACAGTGACCATCAAAGACCGGCCTTACAACCCACTCGAGCGCCTGCAAAACTTGCGCCTCGGAGAAGTTCCCGTGCAAATCAGTCTTTTTGGAGATACAGGGGTGCATAAAAAAACCCCGACAGCAAGCAATCGGGGTCTGTTTTAAGTTTTCTGTCTTCCAATCTTAGAGCTCATCTTCATTGAAGAAATAGTCTTCATCGGTCGGATAATCCGGCCATACTTCTTCGATGCTCTCGAAGGGCTCGCCATCGTCTTCCAACTCTTGCAGGTTTTCTATCACTTCAAGGGGCGCACCCGAGCGAATGCCATAATCGATCAACTCGTCTTTGGTAGCTGGCCATGGAGCATCATCCAAATAGGAAGCAAGTTCTAGTGTCCAATACATAGTGGTAATCCTCTTTGATTCGCGAAAATAACTTTTTCAATGACTTATAAAACAGGGAATCGAGAAAAGTTTCAAATATTTTTTAAATCGGCAACTTTGTATCTAAGCGCTTTATTATCAGACTATTTTATCATGCTCGCGGGACCCATGAAGAAGAACACACCACAATTCCAGCAGAGTACAGCATGAATACTCTCAAAAATCCGCTCTTTAGACGCCCGGAACTTATTATTCTTGTCTAACTTCTGATCTCGACCTTTTAATTTTTCACTATGAAAAAATCAGTATTGATCACCGGAACATCAACAGGCGTCGGTTTTGAAACAGCCCTTCTCTTAGCTGAAAAAGGCTACAGTGTTTATGCCAGCATGCGTAACCTGTCCAAAAAAGGTACCCTTCAGAAAGAAGCTCACAAAAGAAAGCTGGAACTTTCAATCATCGAACTCGATGTGTGCAATGTTGATTCGATTGAAAATGCCATTCAAAATGTATTAGACCTTGAGCAAAAGATTGATATCCTGATCAACAATGCCGGAGCTGGGTTTGCCAAGACCACCGAGCAGGCAAGCGACGAAGAAATCCAATGGGTAATGGATACGAATCTGATGAGTGTGGTTCGCTGCACCAAAGCCGTGCTGCCGCAAATGAGGTCACAAAAAAGCGGAAGAATTATCAATATTTCATCCGTAGGAGGCCTGGTTGGATAACCATTCAACGAACTGTATTGCGCCGCCAAATTTGCGGTTGAAGGATACACAGAGGCACTGGCCACTTATTTAACCCGGCCATTTGGCATTCAATTCACAGCGATTGAGCCGGGAGGAATACGCACCGCGTTTATTCAGTCTGCGACACAAAAATCCATGGGCGCTGATGGGCCAGTGCAGGACGAATATTTACCTATCCTGCAGAAATACCTCTCGGGAATGCAACGAAGAGCCGCCAGCGGCGACACCTCTTCTTATCAAACACCGGCTGAAGTCGCACAGGTTATTTTGGAAGTCATTGAAGCGGAAAACCCACCCATTCGAAAAAGAACTTCTGCCTGGGCAGAGGAATTTTGTCAATTTAAAACGGAAGCAGATCCGAATGGGTTGAAGCAAACAGAAATGGTAATAAAGAAATATCTGGATGATTCATCTCATTAAGTGAAGGGTACTTTTATTTTCATTTCTATTCCGGCTTCCATCTGAATAGGTATAGGACTCCAATTTTACTTTTACCAGATAAACACCATCAGGCACTGGTAAACCGTTTTGTGTTCCATCCCAAGGTTCTGATATCAACGAATGAAATACCAGCTCGCCCCAACGATTGTAGATCCAATATTCTCCACGTTGTATTCCTTCTCCCTGAATGAAAAAGATATCGTTCAGTGCATCTCCATTCGGGCTAAATGCATTGGGGATATATGGCATAATGCTGCAGGAGTCCAAAGGAGTAAAATAATGCTCTTCAATACAGCCATAAATGCTTTTTATTCTCACGTGATTTTGCCGCTTGTTATTTAATACAACCGTATCTGTCTCTTCTGTTCCATTCCAGCTTGCAATTAGAGGTTGCTGATGGAAAAGCAATATGTGAGCAGGTTGGTCTCTGCTAATACAAGGAGTATCCAATTGAATAAACTGAAAAGCGGGGAAGGGATATTTATAAAATAAAATGGAGTCTTTTACAAGACATGCTCCGTTTTTCACATAAACCTGGTACGGACCAAAATGCGTAGCCATCCTACAACTCTGTTTATAATCATCCTGCCAACGTATGGAAGTGTATTTACCCTTTATTTGCATACATAGGTTCAAGTTCGGGATACAGGAACCGATCGAATCAGGAAGTATTGTTATTGGAATGGCATCAATTTTATATTTAGACGAGTCACAAATCACCTCACAATAGGCACATTGTGTATTCCGGCGATATTGACCCCCTATTCCGGGCAAATTGACCCCTCTGGTTTATGGGAGTCGTTTTTTAAAGAGCGGGTGTAAAATTAGATTTATTTTCTCAAGGATTCTCCTTGCAAATCAACACGGTTTGCTTT
>WGMZ01000026.1 GCA_016124735.1 Bacteroidota bacterium | reverse complement strand
ATACTAAAGGCCCATCTGAGTTCAATCCGACACTCCTATGCTCCGTTTATGTCCAGATTAAATGCCAACTCGCCAAGCAACCTGGTCAAAATCTATAGCATTACACATTTTGTAACCCAATAAAATCAGCAGACCCTAATTCAGGTGGAAGATGTAGTTCTTATGGGTTTTAGGGCGAAGTTTTTCTTTGGCTCTCTGGGTAGCGGTAATGGCCATCGATAGTGTCATGTAGTCCTTTCGAGCTTCAAGCTGTTTGTTTGATTCAACTTGCTTAAAGGTAACTTCATCATAGCAGAGGCCTTGTGAAATCTCAACAATTAGTTTATCGATATAGCGCTCAAATTTCCTGAGTTTTTCCGTTTTATTCTTAACGTCCTTATAAAGGTACAGTCGTACTCGTCTCAATTTGCCTTCTCGCACATCCCATAAATAGACAAGTATATACCAGCGTTGATCTTTAGCGTCTTTGCCTGGAATAATGAGCCTGGGTTCTTTATGCTGATATTGCATGCTCGGATTGATTACAAAATTGGACGGTAGATCTGCCGCAAGTTGCCGATGTGCTGCCGCTAAATGCAAACTGGCGAAACCCTCTGTATTGAAAGTCTCGCCAGTCCTGTGTTTCCTTGAGTGCCCAGGACCGGGGTCGAACCGGTACTGGTGTTATCCAACTGGTGTTTGAGACCAGCGCGTCTACCAATTCCGCCACCTGGGCTAAAGGGGCTGCAAACATACAAATATTGAGGAATTGCGCCAATAAAATTTTCTTTCAAAGAAAAAATTTCACTCATTATCAGAAACGCGTAAAAGAATTAGAATTCTGCATAGTCACGCAGCCAACGGCATCTCTTCTGCTACTTTCACTTAAGTATGAGCGAGTCCCTCTATTTTTTTGCACTCCTTCCGGATGAACCATTTTCATCCAGAATTTTGCAGGTTCAGGAAGAACTGAAGGCAAAATTTGGTTTGCAATACGCTATGCGACTCATGCCCCATATTTCCATTCAATCTCCTTTTGAATGCAAAGTGGCCAATGATAAAGAAATGGAGAAAATTATTCGGGAAATCAGCAATGTTCTCCAGCCCCTGAATCTCGAGGCAAAAGGTCCAGGTTTTTTTACTCAACCGGTTATTTATATCACCATAGCTGATAACCCGGTATTGATGGACATGCAGAACAAAATTTCGGAGGTGCTCGTTTGCAGTCGCTGCATGAATGCTGCGCAAAGAAACAATGCATATATTCCTCATTTGAGCCTGGCACACCGGGATTTGGAACCCAAGCGCTTTGAGGAGGTATGGAATTTTCTATCAACTAAAGATTTACATGGTGAATTTTCTATTTCAAGACTCCAAATCTTTAAATATACTGATGGAAGTTGGGTGAATTTTCATAGCATCTCAATGCAAAGTAAGCTTGCCTGATTATTCGATTGAAGCGTATCTTTTCAGTGATGCGAAAATTTTCCTTTTGGCTGTTTCTGTTCTTTTTAATTCTTCTGGCGGGAATAGCTAGTTTCGGAATGAGCTTTTTACAGTTTGCTTACTTCACAGATGAACTTAACATTGAATTACTCATCCTGGGTGTGGCCGTATTTGTTTTGCCCCTGGGATGGTATTTAGGGAAATCATGGGGGAAGAAGGACACCCAGGAAAGAGCACTGGCAAGACAAACAAACTTGGCTCAATTACTCAGCAAACGAGAGGAAGATGTTTTTTATGAGGTGTGTAAAGGAAAAACCAACCAGCAGATTGCAGATACATTGCATATTTCATTGGCGACAGTGAAATCGCATGTCTCTAATATTCTGTCGAAGCTGGATTTGGAACGCAGGTCTCAAATCATCCTGTTTCAGCAAGAATACGGCGGAAATAATACTCCAACTTCGGTATGATTGGTGAAAATCATACCTTGGTATGAGGGATAGTTCCTTTCTAATCATTCAATTGCAAGCATGATAACACGACTACTTTTTCGCTACGGTTTGATCGCCGGGTTGACCACTGCCGTAATATTTCTTTCTACATTTTTTACCCTTAATATGGAAAATCATGACATGGAATTAGGCATGTATATTGGCTTTGCTTCCATGTTACTGGGGATGCTTTGGTTATTGCCTGGGGTCAAAAAAATCAGAGCAACGGGCTCTGTTCAAAACTGGAATTTTGGCTGGGCATTTTTGTTTGCACTTATCATGGGGCTCATGGTTTGTATTATCTATTCTTCCATCTGGACTTGCTACATTGAATTTTTCAATCCTGATTGGATGGATGATTATGCAGGAAAATATTTGAAGTCACTTGAAAATAGTGGAATTAATCCAATTGAATTGGAGGAAAAGGTGAAAGAAATGGAGTCGTACAAAGAACTATACAAAACCCCATTCGGTGTTTTTTTTATAACCTTGCCTGAACCGATGCCTATTGCACTGCTTATGGCTTTGGTTTCCGGATTCGTTTGGAGAAAACGTCCGCATTTGTCATAGAACTGTCAAATTTCTTGAATGGCTGCATGAGTCACAAATTCTCTTATTAATTTGCGGCCATGACGAAGGAGAAAAATTCAGGGTGGTATGCTATATGGCGGTGGCTTTTGTGTCGTTGCTTGGAGCTTTTCTACCGGAGAATGGAGGTTATCGGACTGGAGAATATTCCATCCGACAAACCCGTCATTTTTGCATCCAATCATACCAATGCCTTGATGGATCCTTTGGTAATTACCTATTTTTCAGGAAAACAACATTATTTCATGACGCGTGGTGACATTTTCAAAGGATTGATGGATAAAATATTCCGGTCCTGGCGCATGCTTCCTCTTTACCGGATGAAGGATGGAATTGAAACACTGGGTAAGAATGAGGCCGTTATGGAGTTTGCAACGAACCGCCTGGTCAGTGGTGGCAGCATGATTATCTTTCCGGAAGGAAGCCATTTTTGGATTCGCCAGGTGCATCCATTGCGAAAGGGGCTGGTAAGGATGGCTTATGATGTGCTGAATAAGGACCCGGAAACGGAATTGGTGGTGATACCTGTGGGGCTTTATTACAATGATATGGTCCGGATCAATCAGGATGTTTTGGTCAATTTTGGCGAACCAATTTCAGTGAAGAATTTCCCCAGAGAAGAGAATCAACAGCGTACTTTTTTAAATTTCAATCAGGAATTGCGCGAAAAAATGAAGGAACAATTGATCGAAATTCCCCTGGAAGGAGCAGCATATAAACAGGCAGAAGCCTGGAGGATTGAGTTGGAAAACCGCTTTAAGTCTTTGAGTTTGAAATGGAGTTATCGCTATCAAAAAGAATTCATCGCTATCATTAGCCAACCTGATTTCCAGGAACAAATAAGAGAAATGGTATTAAGTCTCGATGAGATTTTACAAATTGAAGGGCTTCAGCAATGGTGGATGGGAATCTATCCTTCTCTTTATCGGGATAATCTTGAATACCCTTGGCTGAATGTCTTGAAATACCCTTTCTACTGGATATCCTTTCTTCAGTTTCTGCCGGTCTTTCTGTTGGGAAAAAAAATTCTGGGAAGCATCAAAGACAGCACGTTTCACTGCAGCGTTAAATTTGGACTGGCTTTGCTTGTTCAGCCATTTTTTGCCCTTATGCAGGCAGGCATTGCTGCCTTGATTTTTCAAAGTTGGTGGGCGTTTCCTATTTATCTGATAAGTATGCCAATTTGGGCTTTATTATTTACGGAATGGAGAGGGAAACGAAGTGTTATCCTTGATCCAGCACCTCTAAAATAATCTCGCAAGCTTTTTCAATTTCCTGCTCGTTGATGATTAGGGGAGGAGAAAGCCGCATTTTATTCGGAGCAAACAGAAACCAGTCGGTTAAGAGTCCTTTTTCGATGCAGGCGTCGATATAGCCTTTATTTTCTTCAAAGCTGCCAAATTCCAAAGCCAGCATTAGTCCTCGGCCGCTAATTGATTTAATTTTTGGATGATTGAGCAGCTTGCGGAAAAGCCATTCTTTATGCGCCACATATGTATGAATTTTTTCACGTTTGAGGTAATTAATTCCAGCCAATGCTGCCGCACAACTTACCGGATGCCCGCCAAATGTGGTAATATGACCAAGCACCGGATCATGACTCAAAGAATCCATGATTTCTTTTTTGCTTATAAATGCGCCCAAAGGCATTCCAGCACCAAATGCCTTGGCTAAAAGTAGAATATCCGGTTCAATTCCATAATGTTCAAAAGCAAACAGCTTTCCGGTTCGTCCCATCCCACATTGAATTTCATCCAGAACCAATAAAGCACCGCATTCATTGCATTTTTCTCTAAGTGAATGCAGATATTCCAGCTCTGCAGGCAGGTAGCCGGCTTCGCCCTGCACCGTTTCGACAAATACTGCTGCGGTATCGCCATTTATTTTATGCAGATCCTCAAGCTGATTAAATGGAATGAAATCTACAGCCTCTATTAATGGCCCAAATGTCTCCTTGTATTCGGGAGCATTCATTAAACTCATTGCACCTTGGGTATTGCCATGATAGGCTTTTTCCATGGCCACGAAATTCTTTCGGCCGGTGTAGCGTCTGGCAAGTTTCATCGCTCCCTCCACCGCTTCGCTTCCGGAATTAACCAGGTATATGGAACTCAATGATTCAGGCAAAATACTTTGTAAAGCTTTGGCTAATTGCACCTGCGGACTTTGAATTAATTCACCATAGACCATCAGATGCATGTATTTCTCACTTTGTTCCTGAACGGCTTTGACAACTTCGGGATTTCCATGCCCCAGACTGCTAACGCTGATGCCGGAAATGATATCTATATAGGTTTTAGAATCTGAGGAAAAGAGATAAACTCCTTCTGCCTTTTCAATCTCGAGTTGCAGGGGAGCATCAGAGGTTTGGGCCAAATGACGCAGGAATAGTTGACGGTTCGAAATCATCGCCTCAAATTTATTCAAAAAAAAATCCCGGCTTCCGATTAACGGGGCCGGGATTTAAACCTTTCTGTAGCAGATTACTTGATGTTACCTGAAAGCTCTGAACCTGGTTTGAATTTTACCACTTTTTTAGCGGCAATTTTGATTTCTTTACCGGTTTGAGGGTTTCTTCCAGTTCTGGCTGCTCTGCTGGCTACGGAGAAAGTTCCGAAGCCTACCAGGATAACTTTGTCACCTTTTTTCAAGGTAGAAGCAGTGGCATCCAGGAATGAATTTAAAGCGGCTTGAGCTTGAACTTTGGTAAGTTTTGCATCATCTGCAATCTTGTTGATGAGGTCTGATTTGTTCATAGTGCTACTATTAATAGGTTGTGTTATGAATTTATTTCTATCAAACTTAGGAATAAAGCCCTTATTTGCAAGGGGTTCAGGGAATTTTCCATGTGGAAAACCCCAAATTTTCCGTTTTTTCACATAATATTCTGAAATAAACCCAATGATATCAAGGGTTTTGGGCTTATTTTAACTATTGAGCATGTGTATAACTTCGTTTAGATTGATGTCCTCTGAGGCCAGTCTTGATGCGGCTTGCAGGTATATTGGGCGTCTTTTTTCCAATAAATGGCGCCAGGTTTTTGAACTCGAGATTCCTTTTAAACCGGCTAGTAGCGGGCGTTCTTCCTGTTGCCCTTCCAGTCTTTGAGCTAAAATTCTCTCAGGAACATCCAGAAAAAGTGTCCATCCATTCTGATTCATCCAATCCATATTGTGATGGAAGCAAGGGGTGCCTCCGCCGCATGCCAACACAAAGGGTTCCTTGGTGGAATTAAATTTTCTTAATTGTTCAGCTTCATACATTCTGAATGCTTCTTCTCCTTCCGAATGAAATATTTCTTTCACTTTCAGGCCTGTTGCATTTTCAATTTCTGAATCCAGATCGTAAAAGGGATAGTTCAGGTAATGGGCTAATTCTTTTCCAAGGCTGGTTTTGCCACTGCCCATAAAGCCCAGAAGAAAAATGCTCTTTTTCATTGAAGCTGAATTCGCGGGTCCAGACGTTTGTAAAGGATGTCGACCACAAGATTGATAACAATAAACAAACAGGCGACCCAGAGAACGCTGCCCATCACGACTGGATAATCCGCTTTTTCGAGGGCTTCAACCGTCACCTTTCCCAATCCTTTCCAATTAAAGATATATTCAATGAAAAAGGCACCGGCCAAAAGGGATGCAAACCACCCGGATATGGAAGTAATTACGGGATTGAGTGCGTTGGGCAATGCATGTTTCCACAATATTCGTCTGGGAGAAAGTCCTTTTGCTTTCGCTGTAATGATATAGTCCATACTCAATGCGTCGAGCATAGAACTGCGCATTAACTGTGTGATTATGGCTAATGGACGAATACCCAAAGCCAATGCTGGAAGAATCAAATTTTTCCAGACATAATGCCTGCCCTCGTCAAGATTATAATCAATGAGGCTTCCAGTCATGCTCAAACCGGTCCATGAATGCCAAACAAATCCGAAAAGCCAGGCAATCAGTATGGCAGCAAAAAAGGAAGGGAGAGAAATTCCAAGAGTGCTGATGGCCAAAATCAGCCGATCGGGCCAACGGTCCTGAAATAATGCGGAAACAACACCCGCTCCAATTCCTAAAACTATCGCAAGTAAGATTGAGGCAAAAGCCAGTACGACGGTTCCTTCCATCGCCTCTCCAAGTATCTGCGCGACTGGTTTCTTGCTTTGATACGAAGTGCGGAAATAAGGAGATTGAAGTGAAACCCATCTATTGCCTAAAGCAAAGGATAATACAGATCGTTTATTCTCCGTATGCGATACATGAATGGGTGAGAGGTCATTTAAATAATGCAGGTATTGTTGAAAGGGGGGAAGGTCCAGTCCCATTTCTTCCCGGGCGGCGGCAATGCTTTTTGCATCCGTACGCTGGCCCATCGTTAACTGTGCCGGATCGGGCAATACATTAAATAAAAGGAAGACCAGACTAATGACACCCCAAAGAGTGAGCAGGGAATAAAGGAATCGCTTACCGAAGTAAGTGAGAAAATTCATTTGCTTTTCTTTTTCTCAAATTTGCCGATCGCTTTTTCAAGATCTTTCATGGTGGGTACATTTCGTGCCGACCAGCGCTTCACTACGATGCCTTTGTACATCAGAATGAATCCCGGATTGCTGCGAATCACTGATTTTAATGCCGTGCGGTCCAGCTGATAGAAGGGAAATGGCAATTGGTATTCGTGACGGAAATTCTCGATTTCCAGAGGCTCGGAATTTGTAAAAGCATAAATCTTATACCCGGCATTTTGCCAGGGACCTACTACATTTTTGAATTTTTTAATGGATCTGAAACGGGTGTCGTTCAAGTCGTAGGCAATCACAAAAATGGAATAGTTTTTCTCATCCAGAATGTCATGCGTCAGATCGTCTCCCTGGGCATTACTAATGTGAAAATCATGGATTTTGGCAGGACGCCCCGGGTCAATTACCTTATCTTTTCTGTCGATCATCTGGTAACCCGGACCGATTGAACCTATTTCATTCAGCGGTACTTCATGCACTTCACCCGTGGTTTTATTTTGGTAAACGAAGGTGAACTCCTTGGTCTCAGGGATATCGGTCGTCAATTCAAGGATATTCGCTCCTTCATCCCAATAGAGGTAATTAATCACCGGCATATACAACCAGCAATAAACAGAAAAGGCACTACTGGCAACGGTAAACACAAGAATCAGGTTTGTTTGCATGATTTTCGCGAAAAATGGGCGAATATGTTTTCTGCGGATAAAGATGATTATAATCAACACAAGCAGAAGCAGATCCTTGTAGAATGACTGCCATGGGGTCAATTTAATTGCGTCGCCAAAACAACCACAATCGGTCATGTAATAAATATTCCTTGGGTTAAAACCCAGAATGTTTGCCCACCATTGGGTACGACTGCTGTCTGGATTTTCGTGAAACCAATTCCCAATAGCCGTAAAGCCGGTGAGGAAACTGAAAAAAACAATCATGGCCAATAGTAACCAGGAAGTGACACGCATACGGATGCCGATCAGAACACAAACACCAAGAACAATCTCGACCACGCAAATGATAACCGCTTGCAGGACTTCCTGATGCTGCAAAAACGCAGTGCCAAAAATGCTATAGTATTCAGTTAGTTTATAGGAAAAACCGATGGGATCATTAGCCTTTATAAAACCACTGAAAATAAAGAGAAGTCCGACCAGGACACGGCTAATTCCGGTGAGCACTTTCATTGTTTTCTGTTAATCTTATCAATGCGAATATCGCGTAGTTAATAATATCTCTAAAATTAGCGTCAATTCCTTCAGAAACCAAAGTTTGACCATTCAGATCTTCAATTTGTTTGATGCGCATCAATTTCATCATGATTAAATCTGTAAAGGTGCTGATTCGCATGTCTCGCCAGGCTTCACCATAATCATGATTCTTATCGAACATCAGGGATCGGGTAGTAGCAACTTCCTGATCGTATTTGTTTTCAAGGACTTGTTCATTCATATGCACATCGCCTTCGTTTGGGCCAAGTTCCATTTGAATGAGCGCCATAATACAATAGTTAATTATCCCGATGTATTCATTGTCAATGGCCTCATCAATCCTTTGAATGCCCTTTTCTTCAATGCTCTTGATGCGCTTGGCTTTGATAAAAATCTGATCGGTAATGCTCGATTGCCTCAAAATACGCCAGGCAGAACCATAATCATGATTCTTCCTGATGAAAAGATTTCGGCACTTGCCAATGGTTTGATCAAACTGTTCGGATGTTTTGCTACTCACAATTCCTAAATTCTATGCCTAATTTTACGGCATTCATATGCAAGGTAAGATGAATCAAGAATTATTGAAACACCCACTGACTAAAGCGAGCATTCAAGTGCGTGGAAAACTCCTTTCTTTCGGTCAGCCACTGGTAATGGGGATTTTAAACGCAACCCCCGACTCCTTTCATGATGAGAGCCGGGTAATGGATGTGGATTCTGCGCTAAAACAGGCAGAAAGGCATATCCAGGCGGGGGCACATATCCTTGATTTGGGCGCATACAGCACAAGGCCGGGAGCAAGCGATATCCCGATTGAGGAGGAAAGAAGGAGATTGTTGCCGCTTGTGGAAAAGATTTCCCAAAACTTCCCTGATATACCTCTTTCCGTAGACACATTCAGGAGCGAATTAGCAAAGGAAACCATTGCCGCGGGAGCAGGAATTATCAATGATATTTCTGCAGGCGATGCCGATCCGGCTATGTTATTTACTGTTGCTCAAATGGGGGTTCCCATCATCCTCATGCATAAAAAAGGAATGCCGGCAAACATGCAGAATAATCCTCAATACCAGGACGTGGTAGGTGAGGTATTCGATTATCTGATCAAAAAGAAAGGTGAGGCAAGAAGTCTGGGGATTCGGGATGTAATACTGGATGTTGGGTTCGGTTTTGGAAAATCTGCAACCCATAATTTTTCACTGATGAAACATCTGTCCGTTTACCGCGAATTAAATGAGCCCTTACTCGTGGGAGTCTCGAGGAAAGGAATGGTATGGAGAAATTTGGGCATTCATGCTCGGGAAGCGTTAAATGGAACCACTGCATTGCACATGCAGGCACTTCTGAATGGAGCCAACATTCTGCGCGTCCACGACGTGAAAGAGGCACTGGAATGCATTCGTCTGTATAAGTTTATTGAAGAGGCTCCTTAGCGCTGTCCTGATTTGTTTTGAATTTTTCGAGCATCTGTTCAGGGGATTCGCCTAAATGCTCTAATTCGCTTTCTGCAGCGTCTTTGAGCATGTGTTCAGGGTAGAGGTCAATAAACATGCTGTAATACTTTGTTGCCGAATCGATATTATGTACTTCATTGTTATAGAGAAAGCCAGCGGCGAATAAGGCATCTGCATGACTCCGACTATTTGGGTAGCTGTTCGCAAATTGAGCATAATAAGACGCAGCAGTTGCAAAATCCTTTTGTTTTACAGCTTGCTGACCTGCTAAAAACAGAAAGTTTTCATGTTCAGGGTTATTGGGGTATTGGCTCAGAAATTCGGACAATGCAAGGCTGTATTTGTCGGCTATTTCCGGGTTTTGTAGTGAATCGCTGTTGGACCACCCGTGGAGCAATGCAATGAGTTCTTCTTCGCTGCGTTGTGCAGTATGACCTTGCTTCGATTGGCAGGAAATCAAAAAAAATATTCCCACAAGAATAAAGAGTGTTCGAATCATGTGACGAAAATACAGCAAGCGACTAGGTTCTGAAAACTCATTCTGCATATATTTGAAAATAAGTCGATCCTACTTGAAACCTATGAAAAGATCCCTTTACCTATTTGTATTCTCTCTGATAAGTTTGGCGTCGGATGCGCAATATCAAATCGGGCAATCCATTTCAAACTATAGTGGAACCAATAACTTGTATTTCAATGCCTCCAATGTAGTTGATGGCCGATACCGGTTTTACATGACCTTATCGCAAACTTCCCTGCATTTTAGCAACGATTATATCACCTACAATGGCGGATATCATCCATTTGGAGCCTTGTTTCATGGAGTCCCGGTCATGCAGTCAATCTGGAAAGTTCCGCCCCAGTATATTGACAATAATGGGTCGGTTATTTTTAAAGATTCATGGCTTACAGAAAATTTAAATGGAAAACCCAAAAATGCATTTGTTCAGGCTGAACAACGTTTGTTCAGTTTTCAGTTCAATGTAAGTCCGAAAACAGCCTTTGCTGTGACCAACAGAACACGGGTGATGTTTCAGTTTACCAACGTGTCGGAACCATTGGCCCGGATGATGCGCTATGGATTTGATACTTCAACTGCACCTTTTAAAAATGGTGAGCTGAGCGTAGATAAACTCTATTCCAACAATTCTTTTAACATCAATCTTTTTGCTTTTAATGAAACAGGGGTTACCTGGGGACAGGTTCTGATGGATAAGGATAAAAATTTCCTGAAAATGGGTGTGACTGGAAAATACTATGTGCCTATTTACGGAATGTATATTCGAAATGATGCCATTGACGTGACTTTATACGGAGATGATAGTCTCGCATTTAATAATGCCGACATAGAATACGGCTATATCAGCGATAGCTATTATACAAATGCAAGTTCTTCCAGGAACCCTTTGAAATTGGGTAAAGGCTTTGGGATGGACATCGGTTTCACCTATGAATATCGTCCGGATATTAAAAAATATCGTTATATGATGGATGGCAAAGAACGAACCGATGCTACAAAAAATAAATACAAGTTACGGATCCAGGCTGCTTTAAACGACCTGGGTGCAGTAACGGTTCAAAATCAGGGTTATGCAAGAGCCTATAAGCTGGCCCCTGCAGCCACTATTGCGATTGATAAAAGTATTCTGGACACCATGAAGGTGCTTCAGGATCGCTATGCATCACAATATGGACAGTTGGTTATTGTGGATTCTCTGGTGGGACGAACTGCTGGTTTCAAAACCGTAAGCGACAAGTTTGTTTGGAAATTACCTGCCAATTTAAACCTGAATGTGGATTACAATGTCTACAAGAAATTTTATATCAATGCCCTGTGGATTCAAAGCTTGCGTGGAAAGCAGGTGAATGGGATACGTGGATTTTCATTGCTGAGCTTTACTCCACGTTATGAGGGAAAATGGTTCGAAGCCTCCATGCCATTGCAATTGACTCAAAATTATAAGAAGTTCCGAATGGGAATCTATCTGAGAGGAGGTCCCTTCTGGATTGGTTCTGATAATTTTGGATCGCTGTTCCAGAAAAAAGGAATTACGGGCTCTGATATTTATATCGGAGTTTCCTTGCCTCTGTATAAAAAGAAACCGAAAGACAGAGATCATGATCATGTTTCTGACAAAAAAGACAAATGCAAGAATATACCGGGGGTTTGGGAATTCAAAGGCTGTCCGGACACCGATGGTGACGGCATACAGGATAAAGAAGACTCTTGTGTAGATGTGCCTGGAGTGATGGCATTGCATGGTTGTCCGGATCGGGATGAGGATGGTATAGCCGATAGCAAAGATGAGTGTCCGGATGTGCCGGGACTGGCTGCTTTTAATGGTTGTCCGGATACGGATGGTGACGGGTTGATTGATAAGTTAGATTCCTGTCCGGAAATCCCGGGCCCGATTGAACAAAACGGATGCCCTGATCGTGATGGAGATGGAATTTTCGACGACAAGGATACCTGCATTGATACACCGGGATTGCCCGAGTTCAATGGTTGTCCTGACCGCGATAAAGACCAGGTTCCGGATTATCAGGATAAATGTCCGGATGTACCTGGAATAAAAGTGTTGTTTGGTTGTCCTGATGCTGATGGCGACGGAGTATATGATGCCATTGATTTGTGTCCGCTTCAACCGGGTCTTAAAGAAAACAATGGCTGTCCTAAAGTGGAAGAGGAGCAAGTCGAGTTGGTTGAAATACCGGAGGAAGATCAAACGGTTCTCAACGAGGCCTTTGCTAACCTTGAATTTGCCTTAGGTTCTGCCGTTATTGATCCTTCTTCTTATGAAAGTTTAAATAAACTGGCAGAGCTTATGAATAAGAAACCAGAATACAAAATTTATATATCCGGTCATACGGATAATACCGGCAATGCCAAAAAGAATCAGAAACTTTCTGAGGACCGTGCGAATGCTGTTCGGGTTTATTTGCAGAACAAAGGAATTAGTCCGGGTAGAATTAAAACAGAAGGTTTTGGAGCTGATAGGCCAGTTGCGGATAACAGCACTCCGGAAGGACGACAGAAAAACAGGAGGGTGGAGTTCCGTATTATAAAGTAAAATCGATGAATAAGAGGGGTATATAGATCAATACCCTTCTTATTTTTTGGAAATGTGATCAGAACTTTAAATATTTGTTATTCAAATTCAAACATGAAATACGGAATGAAAAAAATCTACTTGGCGGCATTTGTGGTTATTTCTGCATTTGCATTGAGCTCTTGCTCAAAAGACACGGCAAAAGACTCGGGTACCAATAGCAACAATGATGCGGTACCATCCTCTTTTACTCAAAAAGTTGTAGTCGAAGAATTTACTGGTGCATGGTGCGGTTACTGCATCGATGGAGCCTATCGTTTAGGAAACATTGTTTCTGCAAACGAAAATGCAATTGGTGTTTCTATCCATTATGGTGACGGAATGCAAATTGCAGCCTACACTGATTACAAGAATGCATTTACAATTTCAGGATTTCCTTCTGGAATGGTTGGACGTCTTCCCGCTATGGAGGATAACAAAACCGTTGTAATGAATCGTGGTTGGTGGGCTGATAATGCCACTGATCAGTTGAAAAATACTGCTCCTTGCGGATTGAAAATTGATGCACAGAGTACTGATGCTATCAAAGTAACTGCTGGATTCAATCAGGAGATCCAGGGTGACCTTCGTTTAACGGTGATGGTTATAGAAGACAAAGTTACTGGTAAAGGATCTGCTTACGATCAGCACAACTATTACTCAAAAGATTACCCTAATAATGATCCAAATAATCCATTCTACAATCTTCCTAGCGTTGTGACAGGTTACGAGCACAATCATGTATTGAGAAAAGTTCTTTCCAGCCAAACCATGGGCGACGTAATCGATGCTTCTGCTATTAAGGCTGGCGGTAAATTTGAAAAATCTTTCAGCTTTGACGCATCCAGCATGAATGGAGCAAATGTGAAAATTGTTGCTTTTGTAAATGTGGTTGGAAGCAATGCCCAAAGCCACAAAATCTTGAATGCTCAGGAAGTAAAATTAGGAGCCAGCCAAGGCTGGGACTAATTTGTTCTTTACATAAAATAGAAGAAAGGCCTCGTAAGAGGCCTTTTTTTATGGGCCTTCGCAGCCTTTTTTTCTACATTTGCACCCATGATTAACCCATTTCAAGTCGGCGATACAAAACTGTTTACCCGAAAGGTACGAGAGGAAGACCGTGCAGCATTTGACACAGGGGAGGTGCATGCATTGTATTCTACTTTTGCTTTGGGTAGGGATGCTGAATGGGTGTGCCGCTTATTTGTACTGGACATGAAAGAGCCAGATGAAGAAGGGATTGGAACTTATTTGCATGTAAATCATCATTCACCGGCATTTGCAGGCCAGGAAGTGGTTTTTACGGGCACCCTGAAGGCTGTCAATGGCCACGAAGTTATAGGAACATTTGAGGCCAGGGTGGGAAATCGGTTGGTGGCTTCCGGTGAAACCGGACAGAAAATCCTGAAAAAGGAGAAAATCAATCGATTGATGAATCAATTTAAACCATGAGCAAAGACGGAATCAGCATACTGAATAAAAAGGCACGTTTCGAGTACGAATTTCTGGATAAGTACGAGGCCGGCATTCAATTGATGGGCACTGAGATCAAATCCCTGAGATTGGGAAATGCCTCTATCGCTGAAGCCTATTGCGCATTTGAAAACAATGAACTCTTTCTGATCAATGCTCATTTTGCCGAATTCAAATATGGGAACATCAATAACCATGAACCTTTGCGTAAACGGAAATTGTTGCTCCATAAGCGTGAATTGTCACGCCTTCAGCATAAGTTAAAGGACAAAGGACTTACCATCGTTCCTATTCGTGTGTTTCAGAGTGAACGGGGTTTTGCGAAAATAGAAATTGCCCTGGCCCGGGGTAAAAAATCCTTTGATAAGAGACAGGACATCAAAAAAAAGGATGTGGAAAGGGAACTTTCCCGCTACCGTGATTAAGCCGGGTTTAAATTACCAGCCATCATTGCCAATCAGCGGAACAAAACGAAAGGCTCCATGGTCTTCCATGATCAAGCTGCTATCTGCTTGCTTAATTGCACGAATCATCCGTTGATTTTCTTGATCCCCAACGGGAATAATCAACAGACCACCAGGTTTTAACTGATCAACAAATGCTTGCGGTATTTCCGGCGCTCCTGCAGTGACCAAAATACGATCATAGGGAGCATGATTGAACCAGCCCTGGCTTCCATCCCCATAGAGGAGGTTCACCTGATACCCCAATTCATTCAACAGGTGCTGCGCTTTTTGGTGGAGTGATTTTTTCCTTTCCACGCTGTATAATTTCACTTTTAATTGTGCCAGTACTGCCGCCTGATAGCCGGAGCCTGTTCCTATTTCAAGTACTTTTATACCCGGCCGGGTTTCCAAAAGAGAGGTCTGAGCTGCCACCGTGTATGGCTGTGAAATGGTTTGTCCATCTGCAATGGGATAAGCTTTATCCTCGTAAGAGAAATCTTCGAATTCCTTTTCAAAAAATAAATGTCTGGGTACATGCAACATGGCCTGAAGAACCTTTTCATCTTCAATACCTTTCTCGATCAAAGTCTCTATCAATCGTTTTCTCAGACCTTTATGTTTGTAAGTGTCCTTCACAGGCTACGGTTTTTTTACATCGTTGATAACGGAATCTCGCGCGGATGCTGTCATTCATTAATTTCGCAAATGTAATCTATTTCACTATGGTTCGAATTGGCGTCATCGGAGCCGGACATCTTGGCAATATTCATCTCAGCATTATTCTGAATATTCCTGGGTATCGCCTCGTGGGTTTCATAGACCCGGATCATGAAAATGCAAGCCTCACTGCTTCCCGGTTCGGAATAAAAAGATACGATGCAATTGAGGACCTTCTTAAAGACGTGGATGCAATAGATATCGTTTCGCCCACCATTCATCATTTTGATTTGGCGAGCATGGCTATAAAGGCAAGCAAACATGTATTTATTGAAAAACCGATAACTCATACGGTGGAGCAAGCGAAAGTGCTGGTTGAATTGGGCTATGAAGGAAATGTAAAAATTCAGGTGGGACATGTCGAGCGATTCAATCCGGCGTTTATTCAAGCCAGGGAATTTGGATTAAAACCTCAGTATATAGAGTCCAGGAGACTGCAAGCATGGAATCCATTGCAACCCTTTCAGGACGTGGTAATGGATATGATGATACATGACATCGATATTGTCCTGAGTATGGTTCGCTCCAATGTGAAATCAATTCAGGCCACCGGTGTTCATGTATTTGGCACAGAACCAGATATTGCCAATGCGCGTATAGAATTCGACAATGGTTGTGTGGCCAATCTTACCGCCAACAGAATAAGCCCCGTTGAAGAATGTGAAATCAAGGTATATCAGGAAGAAGCATGCATCCGAATGGATTTTTTAGAAAACCGGACAGAAATACAAACACCGGATGAATTGATTATCAAAGATGAAGCAGCATCTCAGCAACTCATAAAAACCCCGGATAATAACTTCCAAACTATTCCGTTTATGCGGGAACTTGAACATTTTAGAGAAAGCATTGTTTCCAACCGTCCGACCGCCGTGAGCGTTCAGGATGGGTACGATGCCCTGAATGTTGCCACACAGATTTTGGAAAAAATTCAATCCAAGGTAAATATTCGGTAATTTCGTACCTCGAATATGAAACAGGCTTTTGTTTTAATTTTTGTTACCCTGCTCATCGGGACTTTCGCATGCCGAAAAAAAGAGATTGCGGATCCCTCGTATATCCATGTAAACAAACCGATACAGTTGAGCCACCCCGGACAAGGAACGGCACTGAATGACATCCGATACGTGTATACGCTGATCAACGACAATTCGATCGGGACGTATCCGGCACCCACTACATTTCCGGTTTTGTATCAGGGAGACTATACCGTGGAAGCTCGCCCAATGATCAAATGGTTGGCGCGTGATGGATTTCATCCTTATTCGATGATGAAGAATTACGCGCAATTCATGCACCTCAATACCCTGGCAGTAGATACATTGCGTCCTGTATTTGAATACGAGGATAATGTAGAGTTTGTCTGGCTGGAAGACTTTGACGACAACGACGCTTCGGTTCAGATTAGCTCCGGCTCATTCGATACATTTTACATGAAAAATGATCCGGACATCCGTATAGAGGGGAATTACCTGGAAATAAATATGGGGAATGGCCAACAGTTCTTTACGATTGAAACGAAAGATCTTTTTGTTTTACCTACAGATGGCAGGGAAGTAATCCTTGAGCTTGATTACAATACAAATGTTCCTTTTATAATTGGTGTGACCTCCGTTACCTCAAGCCAGGTGAATTATCTCTCTTCTGTAACTCCTTATGATACAGAGAAAAATTGGGTGAAGGGATACGTTTATCTTACCGACGAAGTTTTCAATCTGGGAAAAGACGTGAAATTCAGAGTGTTCTTCCGCTCTGCCAATGCGGAAATAATAGACCCTGTCATTCGTTTGGATAACTTGAAACTCCTATACAGAAAAGGGTGAACGAGAGATCACAACGGTTAAAATACCTGCTATTCGATTACCTGGCCGCTGCAATCAGTTGGTTCAGTCTTTTTGCGTTTCGTAAATTATATATCGAACCTCAAAAATTTGGCTATCGGGTTCCTTTTGATTTTGAATCGGATTCTAATTTTCTCCTGGGCCTGATCATTGTCCCGCTTTATTGGCTATTCATCTACACCCTCATTGGTTTGTACCGCGATGTATTAAGACGTTCGCGTTTACGGGAACTCGTTATCACCTTGAATACCTCGTTTCTGGGTGTATTGGTATTGTTTTTCCTTTTATTACTAGATGATGAAGTGAAAACCTATCGGGATTATTACCTCACATTCCTGATTTTATTTGGCTTCCATTTCGTATTGACTTCCTTGTTCCGCTTTATCGTTTCAACGCAAACGAAGCGGGCCATTCAGTCGAGAATAATTGGTTTTAAAACGATTCTGGTAGGTGGAAACCAGAAAGCACGGGAATTATTCGATGAATTGGAAAACGAGAAAAAGTCCCAGGGATTTCGTTTTCTGGGGTATATCAGTTTAAACGGAGGCAAAGAAACGGTATTCAAGGATAAACTTCCCTGCCTTGGAAACATTCGGGATATACGGCAAATTGTGCGAGATGATGAGGCACAGGAAGTGATTCTTGCCATTGAATCATCTGAGCATCATCAGATCAATGAAATACTGAATGAACTGGAAGGGGTTCATGTCAATGTGCGAATCATTCCTGATATGTATGATATTATCAGTGGTACCGTAAAAATTAATCATATTCTCGGTCCGGCACTGATTGAAGTCAAAAGGCAACTAATGCCTGCCTGGCAGGAATCCGTCAAAAGAGGTATGGATGTCCTGGTTTCGCTCCTGGCAATTGTTATTGGTTTCCCGTTTTTAAGCATTCTTGGATTGATGGTGATCAGCACATCAAAAGGTCCAATGCTCTATCGACAGGAAAGAGTTGGTCTCAATGGTATCCCATTTAAAATAATAAAATTCAGAACGATGCGGGTGGATGCAGAGTCAAATGGCCCACAGCTGGCGAAGGAAAATGACAACCGGGTTACTCGTTTGGGCTACTTTCTGAGAAAAACTCGTTTGGATGAACTGCCGCAATTCTTCAACGTACTGAAAGGAGATATGTCCCTGGTAGGACCTCGTCCGGAAAGGCAATACTTTATTGATCAAATTATCCAAAAGGCACCGCATTATAAATTACTGCAGCGGGTGCGTCCCGGAATCACATCCTGGGGACAGGTAAAATACGGTTACGCGGAAAACGTCGATCAAATGGTGGAACGCTTGAAATTCGACATTCTTTATATTGAAAATATGTCTCTTGCCGTGGATATAAAAATACTCTTGTATACCGTCCTGATTATGATTCAGGGAAGAGGAAAATAACCCTAAGCAGGGTCTACATCGAATTGAACTCTTACCGCCCGAAATTTCTTTTGAGTATGAAATTCTTCTAAAATCAAACGCAAATCCTGCTTGACTTTAAGATGAGAAATTTTATCCCGTTCCAGCTTAATGAGCATTTTACGAATATGAAAATTCCTGATTTTGGATACATAGGGCGTTTCCGGACCTAAAACCCGATTGCCAAGCAATCCCTTAAACTGATGTGCTAAAAGGGCAGAGGCTTCCTCTAAAAGGTTTAAATCCATGCTTTTCAACTGGACTTCAATCAGCTTGGTAAAAGGTGGATATTGAAAACGGTCACGGTCTCCCAATTCACCCTGAAAAAAGCGCTCATAATCATGGTTGATTACATCCTGAAGGACAGGATGGTCGGTTTTATAGGTTTGGATAATTACATTTCCGGGCTCCCTGCGTCGTCCTGCACGACCTGACACCTGTGTTAGCAATTGGAATGCCCTTTCATACGAGCGAAAATGCGGGAAATTCAAAAGCTGGTCAGCATGAATGACCCCGACCAGATCTACTCCCTCAAAATCCAATCCCTTGGCCAGCATTTGTGTCCCAACCAAAATGTCGATCTCCCGATCTTCAAATTCATGTACAATTCGATGGTGCGCATGCTTTCCGCGTATGCTACTCTGATCAAAACGACTGATACGGTATTCCGGATGAATAAGATGGAGTTCTTCCTCAATCATTTCGGTTCCGAATCCACTCATCTCCAAATGTTCGCTACCACAAGTTGGACAAGCTTTCACCGGGCGTTTGGAATACCCGCAATAATTGCAGCGCATCATGTCGCTCGACTTATAATAAGTCATGGAAATGTCGCAGCTGATGCATTTCAGTGTCCAGCCACATTGATTACAGAGGATTATTGGAACATATCCTTTGCGGTTCTGAAATAAAATAGCCTGGCGATCCGATTTAATGGAGTATTCAATTCGATCCAACAAAACCTGAGAAAAGGATTGACGCATTTTTCCTTTGCGTTTCATCTCGCCCAGATCGACCAGATCAATGAAAGGAAGGTGCGCTTCACCAAACCGATCTTTGAGTTGCACCAGACCATATTTTCCGTTGCGGGCATTGTAATACGATTCAAGGGAAGGCGTGGCGCTTCCAAGAATTACAGGGGATTTAAACAAAGAAGCCAGCAGGATAGCTGCGTCCCGCCCCTGATAGCGCGGTGCTGGGTCGTATTGTTTGAAGGATGCATCATGTTCCTCATCCACTACAACGAGCCCCAGATTTTTAAAGGGAAGAAATACAGACGACCGCGCTCCAATTACCACACAGGGTTCGCCGGAAGCTACCTTTTGAAAAACTTCAACGCGTTCGTTTTCATTAAACCGACTGTGACTGATAAAAACATCTTCTTTGAAAATGGCGCGTAGTTTTCCCACCAATTGCACAGTCAATGCTATTTCAGGTAATAGATAAAGAATTTGTTTACCTGCATCCAGGGCTTCCCGGATCAGATCAAAATAGATGAAGGATTTACCACTTCCCGTAATACCGTGAAGTAATACCACTTCCTTGCTTTCCCAAAATTCTTTGATTTGTTGTTTGGCTTTTTCCTGCTCAGTATTGAGGGAATAAATCAATGTTTTTTCCGAAGTGGTATCCAGGCGATCCACCCGACGCTCTTCCTGTAAAAAGACTCCTTTTTCTATAAGTGTTTTAATTGCGGCCGGTGAGATGTCCTGGGACTTTTGTAATTGAAGTTTGTCTTGCCATCCGTATAAAGCATTAACAGCCAGATACTTTAGTACGACATCGGCTTGTTTTGGTGCACGCTTTTCCAGATAATCGAGCAATTCTTTCAGAGCTGAATTATTTTGAAATTCCGGCTGCAATTGGATGAATGTTCGAAGCTTTGGTTTGTAACGCTCCTTCATTTCTTCCCCGGTATAAACCAGACCTTTGAGGTACAGGGATTTAATAATGGGAAATACATTTTTAATCCCGGTATTTTCCTGTACTTCGGTAATGGACATTACTTCCTTTTTTAACAAGGAATCCATGATAGTCAATTCCGTATCGCTAAGCGGCGTATTGGTTAAATCCGCCTCCGGGTCCGGCATCAACAGCGATTCGCTTGCCAATTTAAGCCCCGATGGGAGTGCGGCGCTCATCACATCCCCCAGGTTGCAGAGGTAATAAGAGGCCATCCATGACCAGAACTTCAAATGGATAGGGTCAATTAAGGCTTCATCGTCTAAAACACTGTGCAAGTATTTTGCTTCATATCCTTTGGGTGGGTAAGAAGAAATATGCGCTACCATTCCCGAGTAAAATTTCTTTTTGCCAAAGGGTACCACAACCCGTTTTCCAACCTGGGTCAATTCGTTCCATTCTCTGGGCACACGATAAGTGTAAGTATTGGGAAGGGAGAATGGTAAAATGACTTCCGCGAAAAGGGTATCGCTGGTTTCAGAGGGATTGAAGTCGTCGCTGTTCCATTCTAAGGGCATTGCTCAAAAATAGCTAAATCAGCCTGCAAAATGGGGTGAATTCAAGCTATTTGAGAATTTTTTTAGGATAATCCAGCATTTTTAATTGGCCCTTCTGCGCCTTGATCAGGTTCCATTTTTTGGTGTCAAAATCAATGCGCGCCATGCCACAGGTTGGGAGATTATCAATGGATGCTCCTGTTAGTAATTCAATCACATTGGTAAAGGCGGGATTATGTCCGACCAGCATTACACGTTGCAGGTTATTTTCCAATTGTTGTAAAATTTCAAACAAGAGGTCTGTGTTGGCTCCATACAGGCGCATATCGATATGAATATTCTTTTCGCCGTATTCGAGTTCTTCAGCCACGATACTGGCTGTTTTGAATGCGCGTTTCGCCGGACTGCTGACAATAAGCTCCGGACGAACCCTTTTCTTGAAAAAATATTTTCCCATCATAGTGGCATCCTTTTTTCCTTTCGCGTTCAAGGGCCGGTCTATGTCTGAAAGATCGGCATCTTTCCAGCTGGATTTCGCATGCCGGAGAAGATAGATCGTTTTCATTCTTTGTCGTTTTTATGCGACTTATTTTCATCTGATTTGCCTCGCCATAAGTATGTTGGAATGGTAAGCCAAGCCAGGATAAAGCTTATTCCTCCAAGAGGTGTAATCATCCCCAGGAAGCTCAGTCGTTCATGAAGAATAAAGTTACTCAGAGCGAGAGCGTACAAGGACCCGCTAAAGAGGAAGATGCCAACTCCCATGAAATATCCGCTCAGTCTCAAGGCCTTGCTGGAGACTCGTTTTGTCAATGCGCCAAGAATCAATAGTCCGAATGAATGCATGATCTGGTACTGGTTGGCCGTTTGAAATATATTCAGGTCAATATCTGCGATTTTTCCCTTCAGCGCGTGTGCCCCAAAGGCTCCCAAAGAAACCGCTATTGCCATGGATAGACTGCCGCCAATCAACAATTTATTTTGTATAGAGCTCATGGTCAACCCAAATATAAAAGATTCTTCATCATTGAGGGTAAAAAAAATCCCGCCATAGGCGGGATTCAATATCAGAAAGTTGGTTTAAGAACCACACGCTTCGCAGGCTTCCGGATTATCCAGAGAGCAGGCAAGCATGGCTTCTTTTTCGGCCTGACTCAAATCAGAAACAGGTTTGTTATAGTCTGGCTTTTCCTTTGGAGTAGCTTCCAGTTCTTTTTGCACCGCTTGCTTGTTTTCGTGGTCTGCATTTTCGGCAGTGGTTACGTCCATTGGCTTGCTGTTTTTTGACTTGTCCACGGTAAACTGAATGGCATCAGCTGCAGCTTTACTTCTGAGGTAATACATGCCGGTTTTAAGTCCTTTCTTCCAGGCATAGAAGTGCATAGAGGATATTTTTGCAAAATTAGGATTCTCCACAAAGAGGTTAAGTGACTGCGATTGGTCAATAAATGCACCCCGATCGGCAGCCATATTGATAATAGTCTTTTGAGAAATCTCCCAAACAGTTTTATACAAAGCACGAACCTCTTCCGGAATACGTTCTATATTTTGTACAGATCCTTTGTTGATGATGATTTGCTGTTTCATGTCATCATCCCAAATACCCAATTCTACCAGATCGTTTAATAAGTGCTTGTTCACTATGATGAATTCACCACTCAATACACGGCGCGTATAGATATTGGAAGTATAGGGTTCAAAGCATTCGTTGTTTCCTAGAATTTGAGCGGTAGATGCTGTAGGCATAGGAGCGAGGAGAAGTGAGTTACGAACTCCGGTTTCCATTACTTCTTTTCTGAGACCTTCCCAATCCCAACGTTTGCTTGGTTCAACACCCCATAAGTCAAATTGGAATTGTCCTTGTGAAATTGGAGATCCTTTCCATGTTTCGTATGGACCTTCTTCTTTCGCAATATCGCGGGAAGCACAAAGGGCAGCGTAATAAATGGTTTCGAAAATATCGCGGTTCAAGGTAGAAGCTTCTTCCGAATCAAAAGGCATGCGCAATTTGATAAATGTATCAGCCAGTCCCTGCACACCCAGTCCAATCGGTCTGTGGCGCATATTGCTACGACGTGCTTCTTCAACGGGGTAATAATTGCCATCGATAATACGGTTCAGGTTAACTGTTGCGATATAGGTTACGCGGTACAATTCTTCAAAGTCAAATTGACCCTCGTTGATATACTTAGGCAATGCAATAGAAGCCAGGTTACATACCGCAACCTCGTCGGGGGCAGTATATTCAATGATTTCAGTGCATAGGTTGGATGAACGAATAGTTCCGAGGTTTTTTTGGTTGCTTTTTTCGTTTGCAGCATCTTTGTACAGCATGTATGGTGTACCGGTTTCAATTTGCGATTCCACTATTTGCGACCAAAGTTCCCGAGCTCTTACTGTTTTCTTTGCTCTTCCGGCCTGTTCGTAGCTGATATACAAATCCTCGAAAATTTCACCATAAGAATCGGCAAGTCCAGGGGCCTCATTTGGACAGAAGAGACTCCACTCACCATCCTCTTCCACGCGTTTCATGAATAAATCAGGAACCCAAAGTGCGTAGAAAAGGTCGCGCGCACGCATTTCTTCTTTGCCATGGTTCTTTTTCAGTTCCAGGAATTCATAAATATCGGCATGCCATGGCTCCAGATAGATAGCAAAAGAACCTTTTCTTTTACCGCCGCCCTGGTCTACATAACGGGCTGTATCGTTGAATACCCGAAGCATTGGAACGATACCATTACTTTGACCATTGGTGCCGCGGATGTACGAACCGGTTGCACGAATATTATGGATACTCAGACCAATACCGCCAGCGGTCTGTGAGATTTTAGCACATTGTTTCAGTGTCTCGTAAATACCATCAATGCTGTCGTTCTGCATGGTAAGCAAGAAACAGGATGACATTTGAGGCTTTGGAGTACCTGCATTAAAAAGAGTTGGGGTGGCATGGGTAAACCAGCCTTCAGACATCAGATTGTACGTTTCAACCGCTTTTTCAATATCTCCTTTGTGTATACCAATTGCCACACGCATATACATGTGCTGTGGGCGTTCCGCTACTTCTCCATCCAAACGAAGCAGATAGCTTCTTTCCAGTGTTTTAAATCCGAAATAATCGAAGTTATAGTCCCTGTCGTAGATGATAATGGAGTCGAGGTATTCTGCATTGTTAATGATGATTTCGTAGACATCATCTGCAATCAATGGAGCTTTCTCACCTGTTTTAGGGTTCACGTAATTGTACAACTTATCCATAGTGACAGAAAAGCTCTTATCGGTGTTCTTATGGAGGTTGGATACTGCGATACGAGATGCCAACTGAGCATAATCCGGGTGTTTTGGCGTAAGCGAAGCGGCGGTTTCTGCAGACAGGTTATCCAACTGGGTAGTTGTTACTCCATCGTAGATTCCTTCGATAACTTTTTTGGCAACAAGGACATGATCCACGAAATTCTGATCCAAGCCATAGGAAAGCTTGTGAATTCGTGCGGTGACTTTGTCGAACATCACCGGTTCTTTTCTTCCATCTCTTTTAAATACGTACATAGCGGTTTTCTGAAAATGTTTTAGGTTCTGATAATAGGTTCTAGAAATCAGCGTCGAGGCTGAATTTGTTTGACTCTTTGTCGCTGCTCATAACGCCTGCCTTTTGGTATTCACCAACGCGTTTCTCAAAGAAATTAGTCTTGCCCTGAAGTGAAATCATCTCCATGAAGGAGAATGGATTGCTGCTTCCATAGACTTTGTCGCAGCCCAATTCTAATAACAGGCGGTCGGCAACGAACTCAATGTATTGCGTCATTAATTCAGCGTTCATACCAATGAGGCGAACAGGAAGTGCATCCGTAACGAATTCTTTTTCGATGATTACAGCATCGGTAATGATTTGCGTTACTCTTTCTTTGGGCAATTGGTTTACCAGGTGTTTGGTATATAAGTGGCAGGCGAAGTCGCAATGCAGACCTTCGTCGCGGGAAATAAGTTCGTTGGAAAAGCTGAGTCCCGGCATCAATCCACGGTTTTTCAACCAGAATATGGAACAAAAGCTTCCTGAGAAGAAGATACCTTCCACAGCCGCGAAAGCAACCAGACGTTCAGCGAAAGAAGCGTTTTCAATCCAACGCAATGCCCATTCTGCTTTCTTTCTAACACAATCGAGGGTATCGATGGCATGAAAGAGTTTGTCTTTCTCGGTAGGATCTTTAATATAAGTGTCTATCAGCAAAGAATAGGTCTCGCTATGGATGTTCTCCATCGCAATTTGGAACCCGTAGAAAAACTTGGCTTCCGGATATTGCACTTCCGCTACAAAATTCTCTGCCAGGTTTTCATTCACAATTCCATCACTTGCCGCGAAAAAGGCGAGGACTTGCTTTATAAAATGCTTTTCATCGTCATTGAGTTTTTGATTCCAATGTTCAATGTCCGTATGAAGATCCAGTTCTTCCGCCGTCCAAAAACTTGCTTGTGCCTTTTTATAATATTCCCAAATATCCGAGTGTTGGATAGGGAAGATGACAAAGCGATCTTTGTTTTCTTTCAGAATAGGTTCTGATTGCGTAATAGCTACGGTCCGACTGTTCTCCATCGTTGTGTTCATATCCTCTTAATCGTTAAATTATGAATGCTTTAAAGCGATAAGCTTAAAAGCAGCTACCAGGTTGGATAGCGTTCTTCAAATTTTCTTTTTATTCTTTTCCCGTTCAATTGGTAGTTGTTCACATCTGTGAATTTGGTCGCCTGAATCGATTTTTTCAACAGGACATCATCAGCATTATTAAAGGCTTGTGATTGTTAAGGGGAAATTACCAACAACCCCTGTGAGGTAATAATTTCTTAACCGACTTGCGTTGAATTTAAATATGCTACACCCCTTGTTTTTACAGGTGTTTTAGTAGGTTCAATGACCGTGCCGTTTTCGATACACCGAAAACGTACTCTGGAGCAAACGATTTCCATAAAATTCCAATAAAATCAGGATTTTCAGCCCCGACTTAGCAGTCATAATTTACGACATTTTCACGGTATTTCGGGCATCAAAAGGATATCCACAAAAAAACCTCCCGAAGGAGGTTCTTAACATGAAATAATTTTCAATTAAGGGTGATGATCGTCCTTATTTTCCTTGATCTGAATTGGGGGGGCATTTTTATCTTTCATTCCCAACTCTCTTAAAAGAATGTCTTGCAACTGTTCAGCTCCCATTTTCTTTGCCAGGATACGCTTGTCTTTGTCCAGCAAATAGATGATCGGGGTGCTGTTGATGTCGTATATCGTGCGGAAATTGGTTTCGTTATAAATATCAATCACATTGATCCAGTTCAGATCCTGGTCAATAATAAACTGCTTCCACTTGTTGTATTCCTGTTCCACGCCCACAGCATAAACTTCCACGCCGTATTGGTGAAGGGAATCGTACATCTTCTTTATAATAGGCACCTCTTTCTTGCAATGGCTGCAATCCGGATCCCAGAATAGCAATACCGTGTATTTCGCCTGTACTGCATGCATGGAAATATATTTATGGGAGGTATCCTTCATAATAAGGTTAGGCGCTATTTTATTGCAGCACAACGGAGACATCACTTTTTCTCTCTCGCGAATACGCGTCATCGTAGTGGTGTCGACCCACCAGGCTTCCGGCCAATGGTAGAATTTCTCCCACATATGAACGGGCACTGCATCCATACACATATACTGACTTCTTTCGTAATTCATGGTAACCCACCAAACGATATAATGAAACAATTCTTTTTTCGCGGTACCAGTACATTTGGCAGCCAACATATCTGCTTCCTTATTAATAGAATCCGGGTATTGTAAAACCAATTTGGTGAAATAGGTTTCCAGTTTTTTATGGAAGAAGGGGGTGCGTACGATGCAGTCTTCTGTAAAATCAATATTGTCCCAGTAGTGCTCTTTGTAATAGCGGTACTGAAAGAGGCTGTCTTTGGTTCCGTCAGGGTTCATTGGAGCATCAGGCACTTCAATATCAATCAGGGATTTCAGGATTCGTGCAGTGAGGGTATTGCTGTTTTCTGAGATGAGTTTGGACCGATACGCTTCGTAATCATCATCCATTTTTGTGATCTCATCTTTTAACAACTGGGCACTGTCGGCATTTCTTCCCATTACCCCGCGGTAAAGCATTCCAATTTCTTGTCTTCGTTTACCATTGGTAATCATATACTGCTGGTATCCGGAAAATAGCGTGTTGTTAATGGATCCGCTTACTTTCATTTTGCCTACCGGATCTTTCAAGTCAGTTTCCAGACTAAAATGTTCGTCGTCAGAACTGACCACAAATTCCAGAATACGGGTATCTCTTTCAGCATTGATTATGCTGTAAATACCGCAGGGCAAGGCTTCATCGCCCTTGAAGACAAACCAGCCTTTTTTGACATCCGTAGTTGAATCCTTGAGGTATTCTTTGTCGCCAAAGTAATTACCCAGAAACAACTTGTTGCTGTCATAGCCATTTAGCTTGACCCGGATCTCATAGCCTGTTTTCGTCTGGGCCGAGAGAAAAACACTTGAAATTAATAGAGTTACAGCTAGTAAATTCCTTATCATACGGTTATAGATTTGGGTTAATGCAGTGCAATAATCAATAATTACGCCAAGCAGACAATGAACCTTTTCAAGATTGATTTGTCAATCGCAATATGGCTATCCATCATTTAAATACCTCACAGTTTTTGGCAATTTCGTTAGATGAGGCTTGGGAATTCTTTTCTTCTCCTGATAATTTAGCGGAGATAACTCCTCAATACCTTGATTTTCAAATCGAATTCAAAACAGGGGATACCGCATATCCCGGACAAATGATCCGCTACAAAATCAAACCTGTATGGGGTATTTCCTTGCAATGGCTGACCGAAATAACTGTGGTGAAGGATAAAGAATTTTTTATTGATGAACAGCGGCAGGGACCTTATCGTTTATGGCATCATGAACATCGGTTTAGAGAAGTTGAAGGTGGAATCAGGATGGAAGATATATTAACTTATAGCTTGCCTTTCGGAATTATTGGTGAGTTGATGCACCGGTTATGGATAAAACGGCAGATTGAAGGAATTTTTCAATACAGGAAAGAATGCCTGGAAAGTCTTTTTGACAGACCGCGGGCCTCGTTGGCAGCAATTTAGTCAGGGTATTGAAATTGATGTCTTTCAGGCATGGCAAATTTCAAAGACATAATTAAATCTCATCCAAAGGTTTTGGTTGATTTTTCCGCAGAATGGTGCGGTCCCTGCAAAGTGTTGGGTCCAATTCTTCATGAAGTGAAGGAGAGTATGGGCGAAGAAGTCAAAATCGTTAAGATTGATGTAGACAGGAATCCTGAATTAGCTGGAGCATATCAAATTCAGGGAGTTCCAACTATGATTCTCTTCAAAGAGGGAGCGCAGGTATGGAGACAATCCGGTGTAATGCCCAAGAATCAGATAGAACAAATCATCCAAAGTCATTAATTAAACATGTTCCCTTGCCTGCAATATGTATATTTGGGGCAAATAAAGGAATATGTATAACGGCATTCTTCACGCGCATTCAGGACTTCGTTGGGTAGTTCTTATTACATTAATTTATTCGATTGTTCAGGCTGTACAAGCACGCAAGTCAGGAGCGAGCTTTACTTCTAAAAAGAGCAGTGGAACCTTGGCGGTTGCTTCAATTCATGTGCAATTTCTACTTGGGCTTGCCGTAGTGTTTCAATCTCCCTGGTTCTCCCTTTTTCAGGCTGAAGGTATGGGAAATGCAACGGCACGCTTTTATATTATTGAGCATCCTTCAATGATGCTAATTGCAGTAGTATTGGCAACTATTGGAAATGCCAGAGCGAAAAAAGCAGCTACTGATGACGCTGCTTTTAAAAGCCGGATCATTTTTTTCAGCATCAGCCTGCTGGTTATTCTGGCGGCCATTCCCTGGCCATTTCGTTTTGTGAACGCTGGTTGGTTGTAAACCATGGAATGGATTCTTCTGACATTGGGAATCCTTTTATTATTGGCGGGTATTATCGGTAGTTTTCTACCGGCATTGCCCGGACCTTTGCTGGCCTGGGCAGGCATCCAGGTCTGTTCATTAGGTGGAGTAAACCCAGGTTCTGATTTTTTATGGTACTGCACCGCTCTGATGGTGGTGATAACACTGACAGATTATCTATTACCTGGTTACTTGGTGAAATTGGGTAAAGGAAGCCGAAAGGCAGTGGTCGGCGCGAATTTGGGCGTGGTGGCTGGCTTATTTTTAGGAATTCCCGGTGTTATTTTCGGTCCGTTTGTCGGCGCATGGTTGGGAGAGATGAGTTCAGGGAAATCTGCCTCTGATGCGATAAGGCCCGCCACGTATGCGTTTCTTGGATTCCTGAGTGGAGTAATGATTAAATTAGTTTATGCCTTGTGGCTCCTTTGGAAAATAATCCTGCTGCTTTTCTGATAAAAGCATTTGAAGGTCTGAAAAAGATTTTCAATCTTGCAGCTCATTTAGTGTAAATACAATGAAAAAACTCATTTTACTTTTTAGTGCAGTAGTCGGCGCATCAGCCGCACATGCACAGCTCGATTTGCCACAACCGAGTCCTGCTGCTTCAGTTTCGCAAGTAGTCGGATTAACGGAAATTAAAATCGAATACAGTGCACCTGGTGTAAAAGGGCGTAAAATTTTTGGAGAATTGCTTCCTTACAATGAACTGTGGAGAACTGGTGCCAACGGTTGTACCAAAATTTCCTTCTCTACTCCAATTCAATTGGCTGGAAATGAAGTTCCGGCAGGAACCTATTCCATATTTACCATTCCTGGTGAAAATGAATGGACCTTTATCCTGAATAAAAATTACAATCAAAGTGGTACTTCAAGTTACAAACAGGAAGAAGATGCCCTTCGCATACAAGTGAAGGCGGCTACCTGCCAAGAAAGAGAACGCCTGAATTTTCAAATTGCTGATTTTGATGAGAATGGTGGAAACATCGTGATGGAATGGGCAACAACCCGCATTTCTATTCCTTTTACCGTAGCAACCGATGCGATGGCCATGAAGAATATTGATGATGCCATCAAAGGAAGCTGGAGAAATTATGCCAATGGGGCAAGATACCTACTGGACCATGATGGAGATATGCATGTTGCGCTGGATTATATTACTCAAGCAGATAAAATAAATCCGGATAGTTGGTTTGTTATTTGGATTAAAGCGCAGATTCAGTACAAATTGAATGATAAAAAAGGCGCTCTAAATTCTGCCAAGCGTGCACATGAACTGGGAATGAAGAATGTAGATGGATTCTTTTGGAAATCGCAGGTAGAGAAAGCACTTAACGACTGGAAATAATTCAGCAGTTTAAAATAGTTGAAAATCCGCCGGTACTCCATGGCGGATTTTTTTATGCCTGTTCGCGCTTGCTGTCTTTTTTTCTGAGCCGAATATTCAGACTCTCAACCAGGAGAGAAAAAGCCATGGCAAAGTAAACGTAACCTTTGGGGACCTCATATTCCAAAGCTTCTACGATTAATGTCATTCCAATCATTATTAAAAAGGAGAGTGCCAACATCTTCATGGTAGGATTTTGATGGATAAACCGACTGACAGGAGAGGCAAAAAGAAACATGATGCCCATGGAGATAATCACTGCAAGGATCATGATGCTGATATGGTCGGCAAGACCCACGGCGGTAATGATGGAATCAAAAGAGAAAACCACATCCAGCAACATGATTTGTATTACTACCTTGGAAAAAGAATTTCTTTTTTGATTCATTCCTTCGGGAGCTTCTTCACCGTATTCAATACGCTGGTGAATTTCGAGCGTACTTTTTCCAATTAAAAACAAACCTCCGGCTATAAGGATGAGATCTCTCCAGGAAATTTCATTTTGAAAGACCGTAAAAACAGGACTCGTCAGGCCAATGATCCAGCTGATAGCCATCAAAAGCACTATGCGGATGAATAAAGCTAGAAACAATCCGATTCCTCGGGCCCTTTTTTGTTCTTTCTCTGGAAGTTTGCCAGCTACAATGGAGATAAATATAACATTATCAATTCCCAGAATAATTTCCATAAGTGTTAATGTGAGTAAAGAGATCCATGCAGCGCTGGTGGCAAATGTTTCAAGCATAGTATAATTATTGGTTTGCAAAATTAAAGGAAGTCTTGATTTATGATATTTTCGATTTTACAGGCGAATCATATTTGTATAAGTAGCTGAAAAACAAAGCGATAAATACGACAAGTAAACAACCGATTGGATTGAGCCAAAGGAAACTTAAATCGGTGAAGGTATGAGCGATAATAACACCTGCTTCGGCAAGAATGGCAGATTGCAAGACATGCTTCGCATGAATTCTTCGAATGAAAAAGCCGCAAACGAAAATCCCTAAAATGGTTCCGTAAAACAGCGATCCGATAATATTGACTAACTGGATCAGGTTTTCAAACAGGTTAGCCGATAATGCAAATACAATGGCGAGAAGTCCCCAGAACAAAGTCCAAAGCCTGGAAGCACGCACTTCTTGCTTTGGACTCAAGTCTTTTTTGTAGTTCAATCTTCTGTAAAAGTCGACCATTGCTGTAGAAGCGAGTGCATTGAGCTCACCTGAAGTGGAAGACATGGCAGCGCTGAGAATCACAGCGAGAAGAAGGCCTACCACCCCGGGCGGGAAATAATGAAGTACATAGTAAAGAAAGACATAATCGGTATCCTTGATACTTTCTTCAGGCAGGGCTCGCGACATCAGGGATCTCAATTCCACCTGTTTCTGATTTCTGGAATTCAAAATCAACTGGTATTCCCGGGTGTTGTTTCCTTTGGCAGCTGAAAGGGCAAGGCTTGCTTTTCGGGTGTCCAAAGATTCCAGTTCAGAGGCTAATAAATTTAATGAATCTCCTTTGTTGCTTTGTAAGGCTCTTTCGTATTGTTGGGCATTGAAGTATGCCGGAACCTTTTCAAACTGGAAAAAGGCAAAAAGCATGACCCCACATAGCAAAATAAATACCTGCATCGGAACTTTGAACAGTGCATTAAAAAGCAATCCAATCCTGCTTTGGTCTGTGTTACTTGCTGTAATATAGCGTTGTACCTGCGACTGATCGGTGCCAAAGTAACTTAAGAACAGGAAGAAGCCACCCAATAATCCCGACCATAAGGTATAACGTTCGTTCAGGTTGAATTCAGTATTAACGATATTTAATTTATCCCCAAGTCGCGCCAATCTGATTGCTTCATTAATTCCAACCTCCTCTGGAAAGGAATCGATGATCAGGTAAAATGCCAGGAACATTCCAAAAAATATCACCATCATCTGTTGTCGCTGTGTAACGATCACAGCCTTGCTGCCTCCGCTAACGGTATACAGAATCACCAAAAGTCCGATGGCAATATTGGTGAGGTACAGCGGCCATTCGAACAGTGTGCTTAACACGATAGCCGGCGCGAAAATGGTTATCCCGGCAGCAAAAGCTCTCGATACAAGGAACAGAAATGCAGTGAATAGCCGGGTTTTTAAGTCGAACCTGCTTTCCAGGTATTCGTATGCGGTAAAAACATTGAGTTTATAGTAAATAGGAATAAATACTGCACAGATAAGCACAATAGCCAATGGCATTCCGAAATAGAATTGAGCAAATCCAAGTCCTGATTCGTAGCCCTGGCCTGTGGCGGACAGAAAAGTAATGGCACTGGCTTGAGTTGCCATGACAGAGAGTCCAACTGTCATCCAGTTGTCAGTATTTCCTCCCTTAAGAAACGAGTTGAGAGTGCGGCTTCCACGCGATCGATATATGCCAAAACTGACAATAAAGCCGAGTGTCAAAAGAAGTACAATCCAATCAAGTCCTGCCATCTCAATGATATGTCCACCAAATCCCGAAAATAATTTCCAGCAGCAGCATGCTCAAAACAAAAATGTACCAACGGGCCCACTTCGTATTACTCTTCATCTTACCCGGGATTTTGGTATTCAATTAAATTACCGAGTAGTCGGTAGGCTCCGGGAACTCCTGCAGGCAGCTGTCTGAAAAATGAAATGCCCGTATAGATAAAACTTCCCTTTCCGTAATCAGCCACAAGTAAAGCTCCTTCCAGGTCCGGCTCACCCGTGTCGTGACAGCGAAATACAGGCCGGTAATGTTCGTCCCAGGAACCGGCAAAATACAATCCTCTTTCCTGCACCCAATTGGAGAAATCGGTCTCCGTTATTTTGTTCGGCCCAATTAAAAGCGGTTCTGAGTCGGAAATGAAATTCATGGCTGCGTCTTCCTGTGTAACGCGGTCGTGGGTGATTTCCAAAGGATAAGGTCCGAAGTTTTTTCGTTTTAAACCACGGGTAGTGAGGTACTGAACAATCACATGTCCTCCGTTTTGCGCATAATCCATTAGGTTCTTTTGTTGCTCATCTGTAATGTTAAGCGTGTTGTAGGCACGAATTCCTAAAATGATTACATTGTATTTGGAAAGAACTTCCGGAATTAAATCATCCTGACGAATATCTGTCACGTCAAAGCCTGTAATCCGCAAATAATCCGCTACATCATCGCCAGCGCCCTGTAAGTAGGCAATTTTTCTTGTGCTGGATTTTATCTCAAGCGCATTTAGGTTGAGTTTGGGAACTTCGCAATGTTGAATAATTCCAATATGGTCGTATTCTATAATGTTCACTTTTCTAAGCTCTGTCCCTTCTGCTCTAAATTCCATTATTCCCTGACCATTGGGCGTAAGCAATGAAACGGACAAGTTCAATTGGTAACTCGTGTCTGATTGAAAGTCAAATCCTCCACGTGGCCCTTTGCTGGAAGAGAAATGCCCGCTGAAATGGGTATAAACTCTCCCCTTATAAGGAGCATGAGAAATAATAGATAGAGAAAGCTGCTCTTCCTGCTTATTAATGAACAAAAGGTTGTCGCTTTCCAGTTTTGCTTCCAATCTTGGTTGAATTATTACAGGGAAATTTCTTTCGCCTTTTACAGGATCGATGGACTTAAAAGCGAGCGGAACCGAATAGTGAAATACTGTTTCATTTACGATTACGGCCACATCAATTCTAACACTTCTGTCAATTCCAGGATATATTCCACCGTCCCTCCATGAATTGGCAAACATACTTCCGGAAAGTCCATTGCTTAACCAGGGGAGTTCGGTATAGAATTCATCGGACAATGTAATTTTGAATGGAAGCTTGATTGAAATACCCGTTTCCGTGGAGATTGGTTTATTAGCTAAATCATCTACAGACTGTACACCTTCCTCTGGTACTATTGATTGAAGTTTTACTCCTTCGCCTAAACGTGTTAAAATCGAAAATTCAACAGGGAGGGTAGAACCTTGTCCATATTTTAAAAGCTCAGCATTTAACTCCATTTTCAAACCAAGACTTTGTCGGACAATTTCCTTTATCTGTTCTTTACGGTGTTGTAATAGTGGGGTAGAATCATTCGAATCAAACCATTTATACATATTGACAATATTTGTCATGTACTCGTTAAAATGATTATTATCAGTTGTGTATGATATTTTATTAAATAGATTTTTGAATCCTTCTTTTTCGATAGTTTCTGAAATAAAAGCGAACGGATATTTCTGATTCAGTTCTGTGTGTGATTGGATTAATTTTAAATATTCCCATTCTTGTCCGGCAGTTTGTGCCGAACCAAAGCCCTGGCTTTTGTGCATACTTCTGCTGCGTCCCGCAATTTCTGTGTAAGAAGCCCCGAGTAAAGGGTTAAATCCTCCTACATCCACGGAGAAGAAACTATCATTTTGTGCGGCAATCTCGGGTAGATTTTTGTTCCACCAGGTAGAAGCGTTCCAAAATAGCGCCTTCACTTTCCAGGGCTTGACTCCGTAGCTAAACTGCTCTGGAAATCGCTGAGGGTCGGCTGCTGCTTCAAATGCTTCTGAAGCAAGTATTGCAGAAGCCGTATGGTGGCCATGTGTGGGGTAGCCGCCGGTAGGGAAGCGGGTAATAATGACATCCGGTTGAATTTTCCGAATAACAAAAACCATATCTGAAAGGATGGAATCTTTGTTCCATTTGGTAAAGGTTTCTTCCGGCGATTTGCTGTAACCAAAATCAAAAGCCCGGGTAAAGAACTGTTCGCCTCCATCCAGACGCCGGGCGGCCATTAGTTCATGGGTACGTATAATCCCCAGTTTAACTCCCAATTCATTGCCTATAAGATTTTGTCCGCCATCTCCTCGGGTTAGAGAAAGATAGGCGGTTCTGAATTTTTTCTCGTTCGCAAGCCATGTGATCAGGCGGGTGTTTTCGTCGTCCGGGTGTGCTGCGATATAAAGCACTGTGCCCTTTACCGGAAGTTTATTTATTTCATGTTGAATCCTTGCAGCATTCCATTGTTCCTGTCCGTGTGAAAATCCCACGAATCCAAGCAATAACGCAGCAATCAAGTTTATTTTTCTCATACCAAATCCTTAACGGTTGCCGAAATTACCTAATCCATCAAGAAAAAAAAATGGAAGGTATATTTCATTCTGCGCGTTGTATTCAGGATTCTTATTTGTGAATTCTCCTTTAAGAAGAGGAAAAAGGGAAGGAAAGTGGCCTTTCATTTTACATTCGGCCCATGATTTTTCTCCGATAAATTACAATAGTTCAGTGATGTCTTACTCTGATTTTGCTTCGAATATCCGTAGTGATACAAGTGGAATATATTTATTTAAAGTTTAGTAAATCAAATAGATATGATTTTTTATTTATTTACTTGTTTAAGTATTATCAGAACATTAATGCACAGAATGTGAGCAAGTATTTTACAAACGTAAAGTGAACTCTCTTTACAATTGTAAAACAACTTTACACTTGTAATATGAGTATTGGAGAGAGAGTTAAGCTTGTGATGGATGCCTCCGGATTGAGTAAAAGTGAATTGGCAAATACCCTGGATGTATCTCAGGCACAGCTTAGTCATATTAGCAGTGGCAGGAATAAGCCTGGTATAGATCTCATCCAAAAACTTCTTATCAAATTTCCAGAAATAGCGCCGGAATGGCTATTAAATGGTCAGGGAGAAAGGCTCAAACGATCTAATAATTCACAAGAATTGGAGTTGTTTCTCCATAAAACCGAACAAAAATTAAAGGAAATACAACTTGAGCTCCGCGAATTAGAGCTTGAAATGCGTGAAAAACGAAAGATATGAAAGAAATCAACATGCCAAACAGCCTGAAAATGGTTGGTGAATTCCATTCCACATTCGGCCATCCAATCCTGGATCAGCCCCAAATACCTTCAGGAAAGCGCTGCGACTTGCGCGTAGAGCTTCTTCAGGAGGAATTAAATGAATTAAAAGAAGCCATTGCGGAAAATGACCTGGTAGCCATTGCAGATGCCTTATGCGACCTTCAATATGTTCTAAGCGGCGCAGTGCTCGAATTTGGCTTACAGCATGCTTTTGAAGCGTTATTTAACGAAGTTCAGCGTTCGAATATGAGTAAGGCTTGTGATTCGCATGAGGAGGCTCTAAAAACAGTGGAACATTTTGAAAATATGGGGCAGTCGGCTTATTTCAAGGAAATAGACGGTAAATACCTAGTTTACAGGAAGGCAGATGAAAAGACCTTGAAGTCTGTTGCATACTCTCCAGCTGACTTAAAAGGTGTTTTACAGGTCTTTCTTACTGAAATGACTGAATAATCGCATGTATTCCATTGACAGTGATTTGTCCACCAATACATAGAAGAATAAAGTTCAGCAAACGCATGATTACTTTCCGCAAACTAGGTGACAAACGATGAACTATTAAATCGGAGTAGCCGTAGGAGATGTAAATGACAATGGCTACCAGCAGCATAGCAATGGTTATCCCTAAATAATTCTCCCATTTAATAATTCCGGCTGTTTTTGATGCTTCTGCGCTGAGTGTGAGTCCCGCAGCAATGGTCCCGGGGCCTATTGTTAAAGGAAAAGTGAAGGGGTAAAAGGCCTGGTTTTCGTAAACCGATTTTACATCTTCCCTCACATAGTCTTTCTTGCTTGCGTCGTTCGTCCCATCGCTGGAGTGAAGTGACTGCCACCCCATAAAAAATAGGATTAAGCCGCCGCATAACTGAACAACCGGGATACTCAAACCGAATAGCTCGAGTACATAAAGTCCTATCATCAGGACAAAAAGCATGACCACCAGCGAATTGGCAGCAATTTTCCTTGCTATTTGTCTTCTTAGTGGACTGGATGCTTCGGTGGTTAGGTTCAAAAATAAAATTCCGGTCCCAATTGGGTTTACTACAGGGAACAAGGTGGAAAATGCGATTGGAATAAAAATCAGTATTGGGCCTAAATCCATGCTTGCAATATATAGAAGAATTAAAAACGATGTATTTTCGAATGCATCGATAAAATTACCAGGATTCTCGGTTTATCAGACAATTTTGGTCTTGGTTTTGTGTTTTGCGTGTTGATTTTGAACCTATGAAAGAACCTTCGAAGCCGAATTCATCTAAAAATCTTATAGTTAGTAGTTCCAGAAAAATGTTTGCAGTCCTCCGGGAAGATTACAAAGACATTTGGCTTCTTTATATGTATGCTATTATCAGTGGAATTATAAGTCTGACACTTCCATTGGGCGTTCAGGCAATTATCACTTATTTGATGGGGGCTTACTTCTCGACATCATTGGTTCTTTTGATTGCCCTGGTAATAACGGGAACTTTCTTTGTCGGTGTAATGCAATTAATTCAGCTGAGTATTGTAGAAGTTCTTCAACAGAAGATTTTTCTCCGATCCAGTTTTGAGTATGCCTTCCGCTTACCGCTATTAAAACTTAATCTTACAGGAAAATATCTGTATCAGGAGCTGGCTAACCGTTTCTTTGACACGCTGACTATTCAAAAGCAGGTTCCCAAATTATTGATGGATTTATCGGCCGCCATTCTTCAAATGGTATTTGGATTAATTCTGATCTCATTTTATCATCCATTTTTCGGCTTCTTTTCTTTGCTGATTTTTATTATTCTCTTTTTGTTTTTTCGTTTTTCCGGTCCGAGAGGATTGAGTTCCAGTATGATAGAATCGGAGGAGAAATACCGGATTGCATTTCACTTGCAACGGCTCGGGTTGGAGCATTTCTGGTACAAGGCAGCACAACCATTCCAAAAAGGATTAAAACAGGTAGATGACTTTTTAAGCGCCTACCTGCATGCACGTAAAAAACATTTTAGAGTACTTCGTACACAATACCAGGTTTTAATATTTTTCAAAACATTGATCATCAGTATTTTGTTAATCATTGGCGCAAATCTGGTGTTGTCGGGACAAATTAACCTGGGACAGTTTATTGCGGCAGAGATTGTAATCATCTTAATCATGGGATCTGTTGAAAAATTGCTTCTGAGTATGGAAGGTATATATGATGTATTGACAGCAGTTGAAAAAGTGGCAAAAATCCCTGAACTCACGATAGACTTACCAAAGGGGTATACGCGTTCTGAACCCATAGAAGAATTGGCCTTTCAGGGGCTTTGTTTTAAAATGGGAAGAAATTTTATAGTTCCTAATGGCAGCTTTTCGCTTAAGGTGAACCATTTATGGCTTGGAGGCAGTGCGCTTCAAATTCTTGCCTTCAAGAAATTACTGGGTGGTCATATTGATCCCGCGGAGGGTACGGTGCGCGCTGATGGTTTGGCGTTGAGTGAATGGAATCTCTCAATATGGCGGCAGAAATTTATGGTGATTGAGCCAGCAAAGGTTGTCATGAATGAGTCGATTAGCAGCTATTTAGGAATTGAAGGTGAGCCGGAAGCGCTAAGGAAGGCCATGAAAATTGCAGATATCATTGGCTTATCGGCGCGATTAAATGATTTTGGCCTGACTTTTCGGGAAACCATTGAGCCATTATGGATTTTCAATGACACGACCATTCTTTGGCAGCTTGGGATTCTTCGCACCTGCATGAGTGAAGCTGAGGTCGTATTAATTGATTTGAACCTTTGGCCCAACGCACTGTTATCCAAAACTGATTTAAATGCTTTGTTTGAAGTTACTGGCAAATATTTTTGGGTAATCAGTGAAAACATCCCTGATCATTTTAAGGGAGAACGCACTCCTTTGGCCTCATTAATTCAAGAGAAAGGAGGACAGAGTGCTTAATCTGTCATCTCAAAAGCTAAATAACGACTATTTCGTTCCGGGTTCGGATTTATCTCGAAACAAAGTCATGCGACTCGGAACAATACGCCGTTTCAGTCGAGTATTATTTTTCTTTTTGGGGCTGGGTATTGTTCTGTTATTTATGCCCTGGACACAGAATGTATTTATGCAGGGGAATCTGACTACGCTTGAACCTGAAACACGTCCTCAGGAAATTCAGTCGGTGATAGAAGGAAAAATAGATCACTGGTATGTAAGGGAAGGAATGCTTGTTCAAAAAGGGGATACTATTGCGCGGATTTCGGAAATTAAAGATCAGTACTGGGATCCATTTCTACTGGAACGTACAGAAGAACAATTGCAAGCCAAACACAATTCAACCAAGGCTTACCAGAATAAAATTGATGCGCTGGAACGCCAGATAGCTGCGCTGCGTCAGAACCTGAAGTTGAAAACGCAGCAAACCCGCAGAAAAATAGAGCAAATTCACTACAAATTAAGTACAGACAGTGCGGCGATTGAGGCAGCGCGCACGGATTATTCCAACTTCAAAGCACAATACGAAAGGGGTGGGGAATTATACAAACAGAACCTTATTTCTAAAACTGAATTAGAATCGCGCCAGAATAAAATGCAAAGCGCCATGGCCAAACTCAATAAGGCCGAAAATGATTTTGCTATTTCTCAAAATGAATTTCTTATTTCTGAAGTAGAACTGAATACAATAGAGGCGGAGTACCTGGAAAAAATCTTTAAGATACAGTCGGAAATACAAACCGCAGTATCCGACTTATCCAAAGTAAATGAGGAACTATCCAAACTCAATAATGCCTATTCTAACTATGTAATCCGGGCTGGAAACTACTTTATTCTTGCCCCACAAGATGGACAAATTGTGAGGATTCATCGGGCAGGACTTGGTGAAAACGTTAAAGCCGGGGAGGCATTGGCAAGTATAACTCCTGAAGTGCATGATATGGCTGTCGCCTTTTATATTCAAGCCGTTGATTTACCCTTGTTCGAAATCGGACGTTCTGTTCGAATTCAATTTGATGGTTGGCCTTCGGTTGTATTCAGTGGCTGGCCAGGGACATCTTTCGGGACATTTGGAGGAACAGTAAAAGTGATTGACAATAATATCAGTCCAAATGGACGCTACCGCATTTTAGTTTCTCCATCTGAAAATACAGAAAAATGGCCCGAATTGCTGGCAATTGGAGGCGGAGCCAAAGGATATGCATTATTGAAAGATGTGCCCGTGTGGTATGAACTCTGGCGCAGACTGAACGGGTTCCCGCCCGAATTTTATCGAATAGAGGATTCAGAAAAAGGAAATATAAAATGAAATTGGCCTGGGTATTAAGTGGATTTTTGTCCTTTACATATACTGCTGCGGAGACCATTCTCCAACCGAAGACGTTTGCCAAACAATTGGTAGAATACCATCCGCGAGCTTTTCAGGCTTCCCTGCGACCGGCATTTGCGCAAGCCAGCTGGTTGAAAGCCAAAGGGCTGACAGAACCGGGTTTTAATTTAAATTACGACCGAAAAACTTTTGACGGAAAGAATTATTGGAATTTACTTGGAGGCGGACTGAGTATTCCAACGCTATATGGAATTGAAATATACAGTCGCTTTGATCATAATTCAGGTCAGTACATGAATCCGGAAAATTCCGTTCCGATGAATGGGCTATATGCGGGTGGTTTGAAAGTTCCTTTGGGCAACGGACTTTGGCAAAGCAAAATGCGATTTGAAAGAAACAAAGCCTTCATCCTTCAAAAAACAGCTCCCTATGAACAAAAAACGGAATTGAACGACTTGCTCCACGAAGGTATGGAAGCCTACTGGACATGGGTGGAAACATACAATATTTGGATTATCAATCGAAACGCAAGTCAGATAAGCGAGGAACAATTTCAAACGACCAGGTCAGCTGCCATGCTGGGCGACCGACCACTCATCGATACAGTGGAGTCTCATATGCAATGGCAAAGTCGTCTATTGGCTACTAATGACGCCTTGCTGAATTACAGAAAACACACCCAACACCTGCTTACTTTTATCTGGCAGGAGTATTGGAAACATTTGCTGGAACAGGGCCAAGGAGTTCCCCCCTTATTGGATCAGCTCGAGGAAATTACCAATTTGGTGGATTCTGCGGCGGTAAATTCAGACTGGATGGCCGAAAATCCATTGCTCATGCAATTTTATAATCAAACGGAGATTCTGAGTAAAGAACTTCGATTCAGGCAAAACCAGCTGCTACCTAAAGCGGAATTTAAATACAACTTGTTGTATGATGCCTCTCAGGACTTTCAGGCATTGCAGACCATTGGCACAGACTATTACAAAGCAGGCATCGGAATTTCTTTTCCAATATTTATGCGGCAGGAAAGAGCGGCTGTACAATATACCCGATTAAAACAACAAGAGGTGAATTGGGAAATTGCAGATAAACAAAGACAAATTGCCCAAAAGATCAATGCCAACTTTCAGGAATATGTGTTAGGGCTGGAAAATGCGCGCATTCAGGAAGGTATCCAATCCAGTTATCAGAAATTATTGGATGCAGAAATTATTCGTTTTCGGAGTGGGGAAAGCTCTGTTTTCTTACTGAATCAGCGAGAAAACATGTGCTTTCAATCGCAGGCAAAACGCGTGAGTCTGGAGATCAAATGGCGAATGGCTTTAATTCGTTTGTTTCATACCCGAGGTGACCTTTTAGAAAAACTTATTCTGGAATGAACACGAGGCGAAAGGAAATAATTATTGACTTGATTTCCAATGTGCTGGTGTTGCCAATTCTTTGTTGGCCGATGTGGATTTACCGTTTCCCATTTCTTTATTCTGACAGTGGAACCTACCTGATCGCTTTTCGTCAACATCAAATCCCAATTGACCGTCCGGTGATGTATTCCGAATTAGTGAGCCGGATAGCGAATTTTTCGAGTGTATACGCCATTCCATTGTTTCAATCGCTCCTGGTATTGTACGTTATGTACATCTTTGTTCATCGGGGATTTAAAGGAAAGTTCATTCCGGGAACCAGTGCTTTGATTGCTCTTCTTTTAGCAGGAACAAGCGGTTTACCCTTTCTTGTCAATCAAATTATGCCCGATCTGCTTACGCCTTTGTTGTTCCTGATAGCGTGGACTTTGTTCAAGCCAAAGGCCAAGTTGGGACTTCATCGTCTGGTATTTTGGATTGTATTTGCATTGATTACAGCTACCCATACTACACATCTGCTCCTCGGATTGTTCGCTGTGGCAATTGCATTTATGTTTCAGTCAGACAAACGGAATAAGTGGAGCTGGAATTCATTGATCTTGGGTGTTCTCTTGTCGGTTTTTACACTGCCATTGAATAATTACCGGCTGAGCGGACGTTTCTATTATTCGGATTCTTCCCGGGTTTTTCTCACCGCGAGTTTGCAAACGGCCGGCGTTTTGGTTCCTTGGTTGGAGCGCCATTGCGGAGAAGGAAACGCACCATTGTTTCTGTGTACGGAACGATCCAGGTTGGCTGAGATGTCGGGCAATGATATTCTTTGGAATTCAGATATATTGATTGATTCTTCCTGCAATGCCGTGGGAGGCTGGGGATTTTGCTGGAAACAAAGAAATGAAGAGCTCAAAGCGATGGCCTCCGGATGGTGGAAGGATAGAGCTGTATTCAGGAAGTGGCTGGGATATGCGTGGGGCAGCACCTGGCAGCAAAGTATTAATTTTGGAGTGGGGATGATCAGTTCTCAGAAGGAGGGAAGTGCCCCCTATGAAGTGCTGAAAGAGGCCTGGCCCCTGGATTTAGCGCGTTACAAATCATCGAAACAATATACACAGGACCTCTATTTTCATGGAGCCAGCATCCGGCAAATGATTGCTGTGATTGCTGGTCTGTTTGTAATTATGTTCGCTTTTTTTGTCAGGAAACCTGCTTTAGCCCGTCTAGATGATCAAAACAGATTGGGATTTGCATTGTTCTTATTTATCGTGTGCAATGCAGCCATTTGTGGAGTTTTTTCCAACCCGTTGGATCGGTATGAGGCGCGGGTAATATGGTTGATTCCTTTGATGGCGTTCCTTTGGCTGTTTTTGCAATTAGAGAATTACAGACTAAAGAAAAATGAAAATGAGCATATTCACGACGGGGATGATGAGCCTTGGCTTTCTCTTAGCATGCCAAGGGAATCCGACAAAACAGACCAATAAAATAGATTTTCAATCGGAAGGCAATATGAAGGAAATTAAAGATAGCAATGAAGTAGATACCGCCACCTTTGGTGCCGGATGCTTCTGGTGTGTGGAAGCTGTCTTTCAGGATTTAAAAGGGGTGGAATCTGTTCAATCCGGTTATTCCGGAGGGAAGATTGCGAATCCAACCTACCGGGAAGTTTGCAGTGGATTAACGGGACATGCAGAGGTGGTACAAATCATCTACAAGCCGGCAGTTATCAGTTATGATGAATTGCTCGAAGTATTTTGGCAAACCCATGATCCAACCACCCTGAATCGTCAGGGAGCGGATGTTGGAACGCAATACCGATCTGTGATTTTTTATCACAATACCTATCAAAAAGAAAGAGCAGAGTACTACAAAAAGAAATTAAACGAGGAATCGGCATTTCCGTCTCCCGTTGTAACGGAAATTAGTCCGCTGGAAGCTTTTTACCCGGCAGAGGACTACCATCAGGAATATTACACTAACAATGGGCAACAGCCATATTGCCAAATGGTCATCAAACCAAAGGTGGAAAAGATGAAAAAAATTTTTGGAGATAAGCTGAAGCCAGGAGTCAAATAAAAAAAAAGGCCGGTAATTTACCGGCCTTTTTTTATTTCTTTCCGCTGTCTTTTGGCGGTTTGGAAATGCTGTCGCGCATATCCGTATCTGCCTGAATATTTCTGAGTTTGTAATAATCCATGACGCCGAGGTTTCCTGAGCGGAATGCCTCTGCAATGGCCATCGGGATCTCTGCTTCGGCTTCAATTACTTTGGCCCGGGCCTCTTGTGCCTTGGCGACCATTTCCTGCTCCAAAGCGACTGCCATAGCCCGGCGCTCTTCTGCTTTTGCCTGAGCAATATTTTTATCGGCCATGGCCTGATCCGTTTGCAATACCGCGCCAATGTTCTTGCCTATATCCACGTCGGCAATATCGATTGAAAGAATTTCAAAAGCTGTTCCCGAGTCCAGTCCTTTGGCAAGAACTGTTTTGGAAATTGAGTCAGGATTTTCCAATACCGTTTTATGAGATTCGGCCGAACCAATAGAGGAAACGACCCCTTCGCCCACCCGAGCGAGGATTGTTTCTTCACCGGCGCCACCCACCAAACGCTTGATATTGGCGCGTACGGTTACTCTTGCCTTCGCAATGAGTTGGATTCCATCCTTCGCCACCGCAGTAACAGGAGGGGTATCAATTACTTTTGGGTTTACACTCATCTGCACCGCTTGGAACACATCGCGGCCAGCCAGGTCGATGGCTGTAGCAGATTTGAAATCCAGAGGGATATTGGCTTTGTCGGCCGAGATTAATGCATTTACAACATTGATTACATTTCCACCGGCGAGGTAATGCGCTTCTAACTCATCACGGGTTAATCGCAACCCTGCCTTGGTTGAATTGATCATTGCTTTGACAATGACCTGAGGCGGGACCTTTCGAAAGCGCATGAATACCAACTGGAGTAAGTTGATGCGCACACGCGATAACTGGGCCGAGAACCAAAGTCCCAATGGGACAAAGTATAGGAAGGTGAACAAAAAGATAATGGCACCAACCAGAATAACTACAAGTGCAATACTGTTCATAAATTAAGATTCAATAGGTTTAATGATGATTTTATTGTCGTCGATAGAAACAATTTCTACCTCCGTATGTGCCGCAATAACGGCATGTTTTGCATGGGCTTCAACAATGAAATCGCCAAAACGAACACTGCCTGAGGGACGGATAGCTCCGATAGTTAATCCTCGGTCGCCAATATGAACACTTTCTATATCTTCGGTATTCACTTTCCCGCTGATTTCTTCTTTTGGACCAAATCGGTTCCAAAAAGAAGCCCGGAAAAACTGAGCAAGAAGAAGGACAGACAGAATGCCTGAAGCAATGGTGAATATCCAACCCATTGAATTTCCATGTTCTTCAAAAGCCTGATAATCTGCAAAAACCACCAGTGCCAGGCCTATAAAAGCAACCACTCCACCTGGAATGAAAAACAAGTCCAGGAGTATCAATACGATACCCATGAGGGAAACTAAAATAAGCACGCTTAAGCTCATGCCAACTGATTGAGCGTTTGTTTCACTGCATCCAAATTTGGTATTTCTCCGGCGTTTTCTAATACTTCAGCGTAGCGCACAACACCATTCTTGTCAATCACGAATGCAGACCGTTTCGCTACTCCGGTCATGCCTAAAATAAATGTTTCGTACATACTTCCATAGGCCTTGCAGGTTTCCTGATTGAAGTCAGACAGCAGAATCATGTTCAAATTCTGGTCTTCCTTGAACCGGGCAAGAGAAAAAACAGTGTCAACAGAAATAGCCAGAACCGGAACATTGAGGTTTTGGTAAAAGGCAATGTCATCTCTGACTCCACACAGTTCCGCTGTACAAGTACTTGTAAAAGCCAGAGGAAAAAAGAGAACCACCACGTTCTGTCCACGAAAATCGCTCAGTGAGCGTTCAGTCTTGTCGGTATCATAAAGGGAGAAATCAGGAGCGTGATCTCCAATAATCAATGCTGTCATAACTATACAATTTTACGCGAAATACCCTGAAAAGCCTCTTAAGAAGGAAAATAAAAATAATTGAAGGCAGGTTGCAGGATATGGATATTTCTGATACTTTTGCATCCCTCAAAGGTCGGATGGCCGAGTGGCTAGGCACGGGTCTGCAAAACCCTTTACACCGGTTCGAATCCGGTTCCGACCTCCATTCTTTTTCTTCGCCCCAAAACTGAAGCACATTGAAAGTTACTTTCTTAGGAACGGGCACTTCTCAAGGCGTTCCCGTCATAGCCTGTCAGTGTGAAGTATGTCAATCGAACGATTCCAGAGACAAGCGCTTGCGTAGTTCTGTGCTTATTCAGGAAGGAGAAGTGAATATTGTCATTGATTCGGGGCCGGATTTCCGACAGCAGATGCTGAGAAGCGGTATTCGTCATCTGGATGCACTGGTATTTACTCATAGCCACAAGGATCATATAGCAGGCATGGATGATATCCGGGCTTTTAATTTCATCCAGAAAAAGCCCATTGATATTTATTGCAATCAGGCTACGCTGCAGGCCTTAAAACGCGAATTCTATTATGCTTTTGAGGAAATCAAATATCCTGGAGTGCCTGAGTTGGTAGTGCATGATATCCAGGTTGGGAAGGATTTTGAAATCCGCGACGTGCGGGTTAAACCCGTGGAGGTATTTCACTACAAGATGCCGGTATTGGGATTTCGCGTTGGGGATTTTACCTATATCACGGATGCGAACCGGATTCCGGAAAGTGAAAAAGAGAAGATTAAGGGAAGCAAGGTGCTTGTTTTGAATGCGCTGCGTCGATCTGAGCATATCTCACATTTTTCACTCGATGAGGCTATTGCATTGGGAAGGGAGCTGGGTGCTGAGCAAACCTATTTCATCCATATGAGCCATCAGATGGGAAAACACGCCGAGACAGAGGAGCTTTTACCAGAAGGAATGTTCTTTTCCTACGACGGTTTACAGGTAGAGGTCTGAAGTTTTAAAATATCTCAAAAAGCCTTGTGAATAAGGCGTATAGGTTTATTTTCGTTTCCCATGGCAAGGGGAGGTGTCGTACGTTTAGATCCAATCAGGGAGCTGTTTATTTGGTTTCCGTTGTTCCTGCCTTTGCTTTTTTACTTTCTGTGGAATGAGGACTTGCCCTGGACCCTCAAAGACGAAGCGATTTGGAAGCGCACCCATCGCTTGTCGGGATCGCTTTTGCTCAGTAGCTCGCTTTTTAGTCTTCTTCTGTGTTTTTTGCTTCCTCCTTTCTGGGATGCGATTCTTCTGTTTGGAACAATAGGGCTCGGATTGATTTTCCCGGCTATTCTCTCGTATAGCTGGAGTAAAAAACACAGCACTCCTCAATCTTAATCTCAATCTCAATTTTTTTATTTTATAGTTACTAATTTTATTAGTATTCTATTTATATTAGCAGAAATAAAAAAGAAAGAAATGAGTCATTCTTTAGCTCAGAATATCAAGTACTTAAGAAAAGAGAGAGGGTATACGCAAGGGGAGTTGGCAGGAAAGCTGGGCATCAACCGGGCGGCTTTGGCCTCTTATGAGGAAGGCAGGGCAGAACCCAGATTGGCCGTATTGCAGATGGTTGCGGGACATTTTTCCTGCAGTCTGGATGATCTCCTTCATCTGGATTTTTCGCGCGACAAACAACGGGTGCGGCCGGACAAAAGCGGGAAGAGTTTGCGTGTATTGTCGGTTGCGGTAGATGCGGAAGAGAAGGAAAAGATTGTAGTGGTTCCGGTCAAGGCTGCTGCAGGATATTTAGACGGTTTCAGCGACGTCGACTACATTGAAAGTCTCCCTTCTTTCAGTTTGCCGCTTCAGGAATTGGGCAAGGAGCGCTCCTACCGTTTGTTTCAAATTAAAGGCGACAGCATGAATCCGATTCCTTCGGGCTCGTATATCATTTCCGAATATGTGCAGGACTGGAACCAGATTAAAGACGATCGTTGCTATATACTGATTACGCAGGACGAGGGAATCGTCTACAAACGGGTATTGAACCGACTGCACGAAGAGCAGCTGATTTTAAAATCCGATAATCCGGAATATAAACCCTATTCCATTGGTTCCGAGATGATTGCAGAAGTATGGAAAGCCATTGGTTATATCAGTCTTCAATTGCCTGAATCCGGCGGCGAGCCTTTGGCGGCCAGTCAAATCATGAATGCCCTGATTCGCCTGGAAAAAGAGGTGAAGGAGGTGAAGGAAAGAGTACAGAAGTACTGAGTAGAAGAGAATGGAAGAATGGGAGAATGAGACTCAGGACAGGCTTTTGTGTTTTTCTGGAGTCTGATGTCTACTTAAAACTGAACACTTAAAACTAAACAGTGGCAAACCGCTCAATCATGCATATGGATTTGGATACGTTTTTTGTATCCGTAGAGCGCCTGCTCGACAGCCGCCTGGAGGGGAAGCCCATTCTGTTGGGAGGCGTAAGCGATCGTGGGGTGGTTGCCTCGTGCAGTTATGAGGCGCGCGCCTTTGGGGTGAACTCAGGCATGAGTATGAAAATGGCCCGGCAACTTTGTCCGGAGGGCCTGGTCATTCGGGGAAATTCCTCCAACTACATGAAGTACTCCGACATGGTCACGGAAATCATTAAAGAGACTTTTCCCCTGTATGAAAAGAGCTCCATCGACGAGTTTTATGTGGACATGACCGGGATGGATCGTTTTTTTGGTTGTCTGAAAATGGCTTCCGAATCGAGAAAGCGGATCATCCGCGAAACAGGACTTCCAATATCCTTTGGACTTTCCGAGAATAAAACCGTTTCAAAGGTGGCCACCGGTGAAGCCAAGCCCAATAATCAAATCAAAGTGGATATGGGGATGGAGAAGGCTTTTCTGGCTCCCTTATCCATCAAAAAGATTCCCATGGTGGGCGATAAGACCTATCAGCTCTTGCGAAATTTGGGCGTCAAGCATATCCGGACGCTTCAACAGATGCCTCCGGACATGATGGAAAAGGTATTGGGCAAGAACGGACTGGCCATCTGGAAAAAGGCCAATGGGATAGACCATACACCTGTGCTGCCTTTCCATGAACGAAAATCCATCTCCACCGAACGCACCTTTGACCGGGACACGATTGATGTAGTTAAGCTAAAAGGAATTCTGACCGCCATGGCAGAGAACCTGGCTTTTCAGTTACGGAGAGGAAACAAGGTATGCGCTACGGTAACGGTCAAGTTGCGCTATTCCGACTTCAATACTTACACCATGCAGGCACAAATACCCTATACCTCGGCCGATCATGTTCTGATTCCCAAGGTAATGGAACTTTTTGAACGATTGTACAAGCGTCGTCTTCTGGTTCGCTTGATTGGCGTGCGTTACAGTCATTTGGTTAGTGGCTCTTACCAGATGAACATGTTTGAAGACAGCGAAGAGCAGATAAAGCTTTACCAGGCCATGGACAAGATACGTCTGCGCTTTGGCGATCGTTCGGTGATGCGGGCTTCGGGGGTGGAAGTCCGAAGCATTGGAAGAAGCAATCCTTTTAATGGAGACGCGCCGATTTTGTTAGCGAACAGGAGAGAGTGATAGGAGTACTTAAGTACAGAGTACAAGAGTAGGAAGACTTTGAGACGTTGAGAGGTGAGAGATTGAGACGACGTGACGGAGATAATTTGAGGTAGCGTCGCGATTTATCGCGGCGAAAGACATAGAGTACAGAGTACAAGAGTAGGAAGACGTTGAGACGTTGAGAGGTGAGAGATTGAGACGATGTGACGGAGATAATTTGAGGTAGCGTCGCGATTTATCGCGGCGGGACCATGGTTAAAAAAAATGCTAAACGTACACAGCACATACAGCCTAAAATATGGAGCGGTAAAGCCGGAGGAGGTTTTGCGTGTATTGCAGGAGTATGGCTATTCGGCAGCCGCCTTTACCGACATCAATAACACCTCTTCCTGCCTCGATTTTCTTCGCATGGCTCCGCGCTATGGAATCCGGCCAACGCTGGGTATTGATTTCAGAAACAGCGCGACTCCGTGTTTCGTGGGACTGGCTGCGAACAACGAGGGGTTTAAAAACCTGAACGATTACCTGGCCTTTCATCTGCATCAGAACCTGGCAATTCCCCGCAGAGCTGTGCTCATGAGCGGGACAGCCATTATCTATCCCTTTTCTCTTTTTCAGGAAAGGGAAAACCTGGAAGAGAATGAATACATCGGAGTGCGAATCAGCGACCTGAACCGTTTGCGATTTTCTCCCTGGATGCAGGCCAAACACAAGCTGGTCATCTTGCATAGCATGAGTTTTCGAAATCGCCGTGATTTCAATATGCACAGGCTTTTGAGAGCCATCGATAATAATACCTTACTCAGCAAACTACCCAAAACCGAAGAAGGAAAGGAGGAAGATGTCTTCCTGAAAAAAGAGGTTTTATATGCCTCTTTCCGGGAGTATCCTGAAATAATCCGAAACACAGAGGCTTTGTTGGAATGTTGTGCCGTGGATTTGGTTTTCAAAGAAGGTGAGGAGAACCGGAATCAAAAGAGCTATACCGGGTCTGTAGCGGAAGACCGTGACTTAATCCGGAAAATCTGTTTGGAAAACCTGCATTACCGCTATCCCCGGCCAGATGAGAGGATTCAAAGTCGTATTCAGAAAGAACTGGAAATTATCGGGCAAAAAGGCTTTCTGTCGTATTTTCTGATTAACTGGGACATTGTGAGCTATGCCCGAAGCAAGGGCTATTTCTACGTGGGAAGAGGGAGCGGGGCCAATAGCATCATTGCCTATCTGCTGCGGATTACCGATGTCGATCCCATTGAACTGGATCTCTATTTTGAGCGCTTCATCAATCTGTACCGCCAAAACCCTCCTGATTTTGACATTGACTTTTCCTGGACCGACCGGGAAGACATGACCCGCTATATCTTCGAACGCTTCCCGCATGTCAGCTTATTGGGAGCTTATAATACCTTTCAATACCGGGCTGTTATCCGCGAATTGGGCAAAGTATTTGGTCTTCCAAAGCATGAGATTGATCTCCTTTCCCGGGGCAGACTGGAAAACCGGAAGGTGGATCAAATGACCGGTTTAGTGCTCCGCTATGGAAAATGGATACAGGATCTGCCCAGTCATCTCAGCATCCATTCCAGTGGTATTCTGATTAGCGAGCAGCCTATTCATCATTACTGTGCTACTTTTTTACCACCCAAAGGATACCCTACAACCCAATTCGATATGGTGGTGGCTGAAGATGCCGGGCTGTTTAAGTTTGATATTCTGAGTCAGCGCGGATTAGGGAAAATAAAGGATACAGTAGAGATTGTCAGGCAAAACCATCCGGAATCGAAACCTATAGATATTCATGATATTCAGCGCTTTAAAAGCGATGATAAGATAAAAGAATTGCTTCGGGAAGGAAAGGCCATGGGCTGTTTCTATGTGGAGTCTCCTGCCATGCGAATGTTGCTCAAAAAGCTTCGGGTAGATGATTATCTCGGACTCGTGGCGGCCAGTTCTATCATTCGTCCAGGTGTCAGTAAGTCGGGGATGATGAAAGAGTATATTCTCCGCCACCGTTACCCGGAAAAACGTCTGAGGGCTCATCAGGTGATGCGCGATATTATGCCCGACACATACGGTGTGATGGTCTATCAGGAAGATGTGATCAAGGTGGCTCATTATTTTGCCGGTCTTAGTTTAGCAGAAGCAGATGTGCTCCGGCGAGGAATGAGTGGGAAGTACCGCTCGCGGGAGGAGTTTGCCAAAGTCGAGGAGAAATTCTTTCTGAATTGCAATAAAAAAGGCTATTCACAAGCCATGACCGAAGAAGTGTGGCGGCAAATATCCAGTTTCGCGGGCTATGCTTTTGCTAAGGGACACTCGGCCTCTTATGCAGTGGAAAGCTATCAAAGTCTGTTTCTGAAAGCCTATTATCCATTGGAATACATGGTGGGAGTCATTAATAACTTCGGGGGATTCTACAGCACGGAATTGTATGTGCATGAGGCGCGGATGGGCGGAGCTATCATTCATCCACCTTGCATCAATACCAGTGATTACCCTACTATCATACAGGGAAAAGACATTTATCTGGGCTTTATGCACCTGACTGGCCTCGAGACAGATGTGGCCATGCGTATTCTGGAAGATCGCGACAGCAACGGTGTTTTTGAGAGTCTGGATGATTTTCTTGACCGTGTTCCGGAAGTGGGACTTGAGCAGCTTGGCATTCTACTGCGTATTGATGCTTTTCGCTTTACGGGGAAGCCCAAGCGTGAATTGCTCTGGAATGCCCATTTCCGGGTAGGAAGAGAGAAGAAGCTTCCCGGCACCGCTTCGTTGTTTCGTGTACCTTACAAGCAGTATCGCTTACCCTCTTTGGTGAGTGATCAGCTGGAAGACGCTTATGATCAGATAGAGCTTCTTGGATTTCCTTTGTGTTCTCCTTTCAATCTTATTGTAGAATTGCCTGAAAATGAAATTCTTGCGGAGGATCTCCCGCATTATTTTGGCCAAACAATCACGGTATATGGCTACCTGGTCACTACCAAAGATACCTCAACCGGTAAAGGTGAGCGGATGAATTTTGGGACCTTTCTGGATAAGTCAGGTCACTTTTTTGATTCCGTCCATTTTCCAGATGTTGCCCGCCGCTTTCCCTTTCGGGGTCGGGGAGTGTATGCTGTAACAGGCAGGGTTGCCGAGGAATTCGGCTTCTACAGCATTGAGGTTAGTTCTCTCCGTAAAATAAATAACATAGAAGATCCGCGTTACAGCGATAAACCAAGAGTTTCACTTAATAGTCACGTAGCATGAAAACTTCGGAGGAAAGAATAAAAGGCAGAGGGGCCCAAAAGAATTCGGTTAATCCCTACTCCAGGACCGAATTGGTATATGAACATCCGGAAGGTCTGGATGAAAAAGACGATAGACTGGAAACCCCAACAGAATACACGGAAGTGTATCCGAAATCAATCTTAAACAGGGTGGAAAGTCCGGATATCGGCCTCAGCTGGAGCATGAATCCATACCAGGGTTGCGAGCATGGCTGTATTTATTGTTATGCCCGAAACACTCATAACTATTGGGGTTACAGCGCAGGGACAGAATTTGAGCAAAAGATTTTGGTCAAAAAAAATGCAGTAGAACTACTCGAAAATGAACTGGCGAAGCCGAACTGGAAGGTAGAACCTGTCATGCTTTCCGGAAATACGGACTGTTATCAGCCAGCGGAAAGAAAGTTTAAAATCACCCGACAAATTCTGCAAGTCTTTTTGAAGTACAGGCATCCGGTAGGTGTCATCACAAAAAACGCGCTGATTCTTCGCGACCTGGATTTGTTAAAAGAGCTGGGGGCAATGAATTTGGTGCAGGTGGCGATAAGCTTTACCTCCATGCGGGAAGAAACCCGGCGTTTACTTGAGCCACGAACTTCCTCAGTAAAGGCGAAACTCAAGACCATAGAAACACTTAGCGCCGCTAAAATCCCCGTCACAGTTATGATGGCACCTGTTATCCCATCCATCAATAGTCACGAAATATTTGAATTAGGAAAAGCTGTTTCAGAAGCTGGTGCCAGCAGTATCAATCATCTTGTTGTGCGCCTCAACGGCGCGGTAGGTCCTTTGTTTGAAGATTGGATAAAACAAACTTATCCCGACAGGGCGGGAAAGGTACTGGGACAAATACGGGCACTACATGGAGGAAAATTAAATGATTCAAGAACAGGTGTGCGTATGCGGGGAGAAGGAGTTTTTGCTCAATCCATGCAGGATCAATTTGCCCTGGTACGCAAAAAGTACTTTAAGAATCAATCTCGTACAAATTACAATCTCGATTTATTCGTGAGGAGGAATAAACAGCAGATACTGTTATTTTGAATTAGTCGAAAAGAATTCATGCATCAAAATAAATAAAGGGTTTTTGCATAGTTTTAAAAATAAGTAAGCCTCTATGTTGAAAAAATCCCTGCTTTTAGTTTTCCTGTTCTTATTGTTTGGACAGACTTATGCTCAAGATGATACCACTAAGCATAAGAAATTGGAGCATCAGTTGGCGATCAATGCGACCAATTTTATTCAAACTCTGATAAGTTTTAATGGATCTGTTTTTAATAATACTCCTTACAACTTTCAATACAAGTTTTTAGAATGGAATTCCATGAATAAATATGCTTTTGGTCTCCGCACGGGTTTTGGCTATCTGGTGAATAATTCAAAGTTGGAACAACCCAATAATGTAACAGAAACAAGAAGTACATCCTACAATTATCGAATTGGGTTTGAATACCAATACAAGCTAAAGACGAGATGGACTTTGTACACAGGTTTGGATTTTGTTTATGGTAAGAATGATATAATAAGTAGCAGTGCATCTTTTTTTAACAATCAAACCAATAAATCAGAAGTAAAGAATTTTAGTAAGTCAGCTGGTATAGGTCCCGTACTGGGCATTCAATTTAATATCAGCAAAAGGTTGGCACTGGGCACTGAACTTACTGTTTATTCGATTTCAACTAAACAAGATCGAAAAATATATCGAAATGGCATTGAAAATACGGGTTCGTCTTTTAAACAATCTCAAGTGAATAGCTCCATTTCGGTCCCATCATTCATTTACTTCATCATCCGCATTTAGTTATGAAAAAACTTATTCTCCCCATTTTTTCGGGTGTCCTGTTCATTATGGTTTACAGCTCTTGCCAAAAAGAAATGGCAAAGCCTCAACAAGTTCGTATGGTTGTTTCTAGGGACTTGTTCTCATATGATTACAACTCAACCCGTTTGACTGATTCTCGTATTATAGATAACAAGAAGGCGTCTTTGGGTCGCGTGTTGTTCTATGACAAAGGTGTTTCTGTAAACAATGCAAAAGCATGTGCAAGTTGTCATGTGCAGGCATTCGCTTTTAGTGATGGCAATCAGGTAAGTATGGGTTTCATGCAAACCCCTGGTACACGCAATGCTATGCCTTTATTTAACTTACCGGAAGATGGATTTTATTTTTGGGATATGCGGGCCCGGAATCTGAAGGATATGATTTTGGACCCGGCGGTACACAAGACTGAAATGGGGATGGGAAGCCCCGAAGAGATTGTGAAGAAATTTCGGGGTATAGGGTATATACAAGACTTATTCAACCATGTTTATGAGTTGGAGAAAGATCAGGATATCACCGAAGACCGCATCCGGGAATGTTTGGCAGAATTTGTATTGAGTATCCAATCGCACCGCAGCCACTTTGACGGGGCAGCCCAAAATATATCTCAGTTGCCTTTGGAAGTACAAGCCGGAAGATCAGTCTTTATAACTGCACAATGCAATAATTGCCATGGTGAAGATAATTTTAACAACCAGGCCATGCAAAATAGCTCTGTGGTGTTTGTGAATCATCCACCAAATTTTAGAGATAAAGACCCATACCGGAAAACTCCTTCAGAGGAAAAAGATTCTTCCAATAATGCAGCATCCATTTTCTTCGGTCAGGACTTTGCAAATATTGGTTTGGATTATTCTTATTCCGATCCTGGAATGAGCATGGATTTACTCCATTTTTTAAACGCTAAAAATCCAGGCCAAGGATTCTTTAAGATTCCTTCTTTGCGAAACCTGGCCTATACTGCTCCTTATATGCACGACGGCCGATTTGCTACCTTAGATGAGGTGTTGAACCACTATAATAGAGAAATAAAGGATAATTCTGTTTTAGATGAACGCTTAAGAATTCATGTTTTCGGAACTGATCCGAATTCATTTGATGTGCTTCCGCAGCACCGCAAACTCAATTTAAGCGAGGAAGACATTAAGAACTTAAAAAGCTTTTTATTGTATTTGTCAGATGAGCAATTGGTTAGGGACCCCAAATGGAGCAGTCCATTTGTTCCTGTTCCTTAATCAATCTTCTGCCTCTGCGTCTTCTTTGGCAAGTCGTTCCATCAAAGCGCGCTTGTCAACAGGATAACGTTCAAAGCCTCTGGCAAACGCATAGCTCACAGCTGAAACCAGCATGATGGGTATCATTAAGTCGTAGCCACCAGTGAGCTCGGCAATTAGAAATATTCCTGTAAGGGGAGCGTATAGAATTCCGGAAAGCATTCCAGACATGCCTACAATAACAAAATTGGTCTCGTTGACCTCTGCAATACCAATCAGATTGACCAAACGAGAAAAAAAGAAACCTACATAAGCTCCTACGAACAAGGATGGGGCAAAGTTCCCTCCATTGCCTCCACTCGAAAGGGTTACCGTAGTAGCTATTACTTTTACCAAACCGGTCAATCCAATAAAAAGCATGATCGCCCAGGCGTCACTGGTGAATCTGGCAAAGAAACTCTCATTGTAAACATTTTCCGCCCGGCCGTTCATTAATTCTTTAATGCTTTCGTAGCCCTCTCCAAAAAGTGTAGGGAAAACAAAGATGAGCACGGCGAGTAACAGTCCGCCTCTTATTGCCTTCCACCAGGGTTTATCCACCGTTTTTCGATTCCAAACTTCCAGCTTCCAGGCCATGCGCCCATAGTTGACCGACATGACGCCGGTAAAGAGAGAAAACAGAATATAGATAGGAACGTTGTGATAATCGAATACCAGCGCTTCTTTGTATGAGAGGAGAATCTCTGCATCCAAAACGATGGTGGAAATAAGCGTACCACTAACCGATGCAATGATAATAGGAATAAACGCCGAAATAGTGGCGTCAGTCATGATGGCTTCAAGGGCAAATATGACCCCCGCAATGGGTGCGTTAAACACTGCGGCAATTCCAGCTGCCGCGCCACAAGCCAGCATGAGGGTTCGTTCTTTATGGATCAGCCGGTACACCCGACCATAATTGGAACCAATGGCCGCGCCGGTAACCACAATAGGCGACTCCAATCCTGCAGATCCGCCCAAACCTACGGTCAATGAACTGGCAATAAGTTGCGAATACATTTTATGAGGAGAAACCAGGCTGTATTTCTTTTTGATGGCATATTCGACCGAAGCCACACCTTTGGTACTGTCGCCTTTAAGACCATATTTTACATATGCCACCGTACAGGTGATTCCGATCAACGGACCAAGAAGGTAGGCCATATTTTGCCAATCGTATTCCGACATTAAAAGGATCAGAAGACGCACATAATGGACAGCTGTTTTAAGCAAGATGGCGGCGATACCCGCAGTAAGCCCGACCAATACGGCACTTAACAGAATGAATTGATTGCGCGATAACTTTTGCCCGATCCAGGCAATGAGCTTTTCATAGTATCGAATATTGGACCAGGGGATGCGCATTTTTGATGCCTGCAAAGATGGCGATTCCAAGTGGTTCGATAAAATATTTGCCTGGGAAAAAAGCTCTGCACAGAGAATCTTTTATAATTGCGTATGATTAATAGAAAGGCTGGATTGCTCCTTGCTATGTCGATAAGTGGATTTTTGTCGGCACAAAATCTGGATTCTTTGAAGCAAAAAATCACCAAAGCACCAGAAATACAGGTGTTCCAGGGAACGAAGATTGCAACGAGTATAGATGATGTGGACACCAGCGGGAGACTGACTATCAGCGGTTATGTTTCGGTGTACTATGCCTCTTACACAGATTCTGCCGGGGCAGGAGGTTACCATGCTTTTCCCACCGTTTCGCCTCGCGGTAATGCGTTTGGATTGAATATTGCACAATTGTCCGCACGCTACCATAGCGATCGTCTGCGTGGAATTATGACATTGCAGGCGGGGGATATTCCTCAAAGTTCCTGGTCGCCCCATTTCAATAATATTCAGGAAGCCAATCTGGGTTTTCGGATTGTGAAAAACCTCTGGTTTGATGCCGGTTTCTTCCGTACTCATATCGGACTTGAATCCATTCAGCCAAGGGAAAATATTGCGATGAGCCTTGCTACCACCACGTATTACGAACCGTATTTTATGAGTGGTGCCAAGCTTACCTGGTATGTTACGTCAAAGTGGTACCTGCAGGTAAATGCATTTAACTCATTCAATACCTTTGTTGAAAACAATAAAAACAAAGCAGTTGGGGTTTCCTCTTATTATGAGCCAAACGATAAGTTGAGTATCACATTAAATACCATCTTCCTGGATGACAGCCCCATCAATTCTCCTCGCAAAAAAATGAGAAGCTACACTAATCTGTACATGATTTACCGTGGAAAAAAGCTTGAATTGGGAGCTGAGTGCAATGTGGGTTCGCAAACGCAAACCAATTTGCAGGATACCAGTAAATCGGCTATGATGTTTAGTAGCTTATTGGCTTTGAAATATCATCTTAACACGTTTTGGTCGGTGTATGGGAGAGGAGAGTATTTCGATGATCGCAATGAAATATTGACCGGACCGATTGAGAACGGCAATCACAAACTCGTAGGATTGGATATTTGGGGTCTCACTTATGGAGTTGAATATAAGCCTATTGTGAATTCTTATTTGCGAGCCGAATCACGCTTTTTGAGCGCCAATAAACAAGATGCTGTTTTTACAGGTAGCAAGGGAAGCAACCATCAAAGGATAGAGGGGATTATTGCTTTGGGATTCTGGTTTTAAAAATCATCTTGCGTTTATTGTTCGAATCACTATCTTTACTCAGCAATTTTTTTTAATTACATGAGTACAAAAGAAACAGGAACTGTAAAGTTCTACAATGAAGCTAAAGGTTATGGCTTCATTCGTCATGATGAAACCGGAAAAGAAACATTTGTTCATGCAACCGGTCTTATTGACAAGGTTAAACAAGACGACGCTGTTGAGTTTGATCTTCAGGAAGGAAAAAAAGGAATGAATGCCGTAAATGTTCGGCTTATATAGTGACTGATTTTCTTGAACCTATTAAAAGCCGGCTTGATGCCGGCTTTTTTTATTATTGTTCTGTATCGTAATACAGCTTGTAGAATTTTCGGCCGTCTGCATCCGTGCCTCGTTCTATCATTTGCCGGTTTCCATGAATGTAAACATGGAAGTTTTTATCCAGCTTCAACACACTTTTGAATACTTTAGAATTCTTCTTGACGGCACGTTCGTTAATATCAAAATCTTCACTAAAGCTGAAGTCGTTCTCTTTTATGTTTTGGTCTACGTACCGGGAAAAACTATCAATCACACCAGGATCTTGAAAAACACTCTGTGCAAACTCTTCTTCATTGAAGTGGTCTTGCGACTTAAAATACTCTGCCGATTTATTCAATAAAGCTATCTGGTCTGCTCTGGAAATATCGTACTCTTCATTGAGTTGCTGGGTTACAAAGTCGCGGGTGAGATTCACCGCCTGTTGGGTAAAGTGGAAATCGTCTTTTCTGGGAGACAATCCGAGAAAATCATCTTTCCAATAGGCCGCATCGTTGAGTTTCCCGCTCCGGTCATAGCTGCAAATCTTGTATCCCGTATCCATATCCTGATTGAGGATTAAACAAGCCTTATCTATTTTATCCAGGCCAATTCCCTCCACCACCTGAATGCCGTATTGTGTGGGCTCTTGAGAAAATTGAAGGAATTCATCCAGATGTTCAATCTTATAAATTCCAAGGGCTTCGCTATGCCGGCCGTCGCTTCCCACGTGACCGAAGAGGGCAATGCATAAATCGCCTGATTTTATGCTGGGGTGATCGGACACATCGTACAGTAACCCTGCAATAAACTCGGAGGTTTTAATCAGGTTTTGGCCAGGACGAGCAAAAATATCGGTGGTGTATTTATACATGGGATGGTTTTCCAAACCGGCATCTTCTGAAAATTGAAAGTATTCAGGATTTTTAAATGGATTGAAAAAGAGTTTGATCAATGCCTGTTGAAGTCCATCGTTTTGTGTATCGGTGAAATCTGTTGAGAGTCTTACTCCTTGATTTTCAAATTTGTTTCCCACCCGATGCACAAGCAGGAGCCTAACAGTGGTATTCGAAAAGTCTAACATCGCATGCAAATTACAAATTGCATTCGGCTGTTTATTGGCGAGTTTTCCCCAATTAACGAAGGAGGGTTAAGTTACCTGATAAATGATAAATTTTACCGTCTGAACCCAGGGCATCGACCCAATACATGTAAACTCCCGATTCGCAGGTTTGACCTTTGTAAGTTCCATCCCATGGATGCGAAAATTCTTCAGTTGTAAACAATTCCTCTCCCCAGCGTGAAAATATTCTCATCCGATAGGCATAAACATATTTGCCCATAGGGCAGAATCCTTCGTTCAATTGGTCATTATTTGGCGTGAAGGCATTTGGGACAAATAACCAGGAAACGACCGGTGCGCACGTGGTATTTGAGTGACTCCAAACCTGACGCGGAACATCGATGGTTCCTGGAAGCTGCAAGGCAGTGACACGGTAGCAATATTTTGCAATACCGGTTTTGGGCGAAATTTTATCGGTGAAAGCCGTATCGGTAACCGGAACCTCCGCTATGGATTGATAATATCCATTTTCGTAGCGCTCAATGATGTAATGATCAACCGGCGTATTCCAGCCCAGATAAGATGACCAGTTCAACAGTGGTTGCTCAAGGGAATCCAAATGAACTTTAAGTAATATGGAACGCGATTCTTTGCCTGGTTTACTGGTATCACCGCATTGATCGCGAATGATTAGGCGCAGATAATAGGATTGTGAATCTACAGGCAAAGGAAAACTGTTCCAATTGAGTCCGGAAATCCAGCTGCCCGTATTTTGGTATTGAATTCCATTCGGACTCATTTGAAGAAGGAAAGAATCGATGGGGTAGCGGTTTGTAGAGAGTGTATCCCATTCTGCGAGGATAATGGCATCATCTTCCACGCTAATGCGGTTTAAGTTTTTAGGAGACAGGTCGGAAACATGGATTGGCTGAGCTTTGGCGGTGTCGCTTTGGCTAAAAAATGTTGTTTTGCCGGAAATTCCTCGAACCCTGTAGTTGCCAGGTTGGTAGCAATGTGTTGCACTGTCGGTGTATTCAAGTCGATCTCCGCTAAGAATAGCCAGAACCTCAAACTTCCCGCTATCGGGATTTAACTCTCTTTCCACCATGTATTGCGTAACAGGAACTCCTTCGTACGCATTCCATTTTAGCCTAACCTGATTTGTGTCGGGTATGGCTGTTAATTCAATGGATTTATGAACAATACTTCTTGAGCTGTCTGATTTCTTTCCGCAGGCATTTTCTTCAATTAATCGGAAATAATAGGGGTGATGCCTTACATCGAGAGCGGTACTTACCCAGGATGAAACCGAGGTATCGAATAGATTAACAGATTGATACCCTATCAGCGTATCGTCTGTCCATTCCAATTGATAACGATAAAAATCTTTATTGGATGATGGATTGAACTCAGCAATGAAAGCCATGTCATTTCTTATGGTCACCCGGTTTACCCTGGGCGAAGAAGGAGGAATCGTGTCTCCGAAAAGCATGCCGCTCGACTCAGTCGTGTCGGAGCATTGTAATTTACTTACGGTAACGAAGCGAATATGGTGCGCTCCTTTTTTTTGAGCAGCTAAGAACTGATTCGGGTAATTGCCCTCCTGGAATGACTGGTCATCGATGGAAAAATAGACTTTCTTCAGGCTATCGTTATAGGAAGTGGCTTGAAGTTGAAAATGGACAGATTCCCCGAGACAAACCGTGGTGTCGGGACTGTTGACCATTAGCTCAATGCCTGATATTTGTACGGTTTGGGTGGTATTGGATAAACAACCAAATGTATCTGCAATAAAAAGTGTAATGTCCCAATTCCCTGGTTTTGGCCAACGTAGCTGGATTTGCTCCTTATTTCCAATCAACTGGGAATCCGCATACCAATACCATTGCTTTACGGGACCATCCTGGGAGAAACTTTTCGAATTCAGGTTTCCAACTGTGCCGGCACATCCACGATTGGTCGAAAATAAAGCAACCGGACGTGGATGAATAATTAAAGTGTCATGAGAAGGCAGAGAATATTGGCATCCATCTCGATGGAGTATAAGTGAAGGGATGTAGCGGCCAGGTTTTTTGTAGTGGTGACTTGTAATGGAATCGAAGCCGAGCAGCCCATCTCCAAAATCCCATTCAATCTTTGTGAGGCTATCTGTTTTACTTGTAAAATATATGGTTCCTTCTTCACATAAATACGGCGGGTCGAAATGAAAAGAACCCTGAGGTCCCCCGATTACAACTGCATCGGGTAGGCTTATACTCGATTCGCAACCCAGGCTGTCTTTAATAGTAAGTTTTACGGTATATGACCCGGGAGCTATGAAGTTCTTTTTGGGATTTTGAATGAAGGATTCACTGCTGTCTCCAAATTCCCAATGCCAGGAAACAATAGGTTCACCGCTGAAGTGACTGGTATCTTTGAAACTTACAAGCAATGGAGGGCAAAAACTTAATGAGTCTGTTCGGCTAAAACCCGGATCCAGTTTGCCGGCAGGTGTATAAACCTTAAAGCTGTCGATGCTTTCGCAACCATATGCGTCTCTGCTTTTTAGTAAAATAGTGCTCATTTGTCGTTTTGGAAGCTGCACCAGGAACTGATCGTTTGTAGAAGAAGCTAGCGGAGTGATCCACTGGTAACGAAGACGTTCCAGTCCAGCTTTCCCCACATTGCTAATGCTGAGCCGGGTTTTCACATTCGCACAGCTAATCTCTTGAGTGATGGAAGCTTGTGGGTTTGGTTTGGCAGGGTAAATTGTAGTTGAATAATTCGATTTACAACCGAAATCATCTTCCAGGGTAAGAGTAACAGAAGTTCCAAAGCGCTGATCGTAAGGAACTTGATCAATACGGAAGTAGGTTGTGTCTTTATTTGCTGAAAAAGAATTCAAGTCTTTCACCTCCCATTTTCTGGAAATGATATTGGGTGCAGCAGGAGATAGATCAATAAATCCAATCACTTCCGGTATACAAAAAGTATCCTGCGTCACTTTTCCTCGTGCTACCGGATTTCTTAAAATGACTTCCTGAGAGTCAACAAGGGTTTTTGAACATCCATTTTTATAAATAACCAGTCGTCTCCAATAGGTCCCGGCTGTATCGAAGGTGATATCAAAGGTACTATCCGAAGTAGTAAAGCCGTTAGAGAAGGTGTATTTTACAGAATCACAGCCATATAAAAAGCTGATAAAATGGATGGTTGCCGGAGCACATCTGGCATCAGAATGGTGCGGGTAGGCGTTGAAATATGGAACGGCAGGTCCCAAAAGGTCGGTTGAATCCCAACAACCTGTTACGGTATCCGTAGCGTAATACTTTAATATCCATGGAAACGTGTTGAAATGCTTTACAATGTTGCTTGAATCATGGATGATTTCCTGACCATTGTTGATGTCCCACCAGAATTTATTTTTTCCTAAGGTTGAATCAAATGCCCAAAGGGTGTCCGGGTTGCAGGGATCAAAAAATTCATATACCTGGGCAAATGGACCGTGGACTATAATCAACGAGTCTTTGGTGAGAGAATCCGAGCAAGCGAATCGACTTGCCCGCAATTTTACTGTGTACTTTCCGGGGGGAACATGATAATACACGGAAGGATTTTCTTCAGTATTTTTAGGGAATCGGTTCAATCTTCCTTCTCCAAAATCCCACTTGAATTTATTTGGTTTGTTTACCGATGAGTCCTTCGAGTGATTTATGAAATGAACCAATAAGCCTCTGCTGCATCCTTCATTAGTGTCTATTTCGAAGGCAGCCCTTGGTTTTTTACCCGCTTCAATTAAAAAACAGCTATCGGCCCAACAGCCCATTTGGTCGTAAACACGGGCGCAGACATTAAATAAGCCTTCATCTTTAAATGCATAGTTTAGAACCTTACCTGGAAAACTATCTTGTTTTACATACCATTCGTAGCGAAGAATTGGGGTCATGGCATAACCCTGTGATTTAAACTCTCCGGTAAAAGGAATGCAATGTGTGATTTTGTCCTGATAGATGTCAACAAAAGTACTTTGCTTAAAAATGTATGCAACTTTTGTTTTCTTTCCTACGCAGCCGTTTTTGTCCTGAATCTCCAGAGAGACTGTGTATTTTTTAAAGGAATCATAATAGGTTGTTAGCGGAAAAGCATTGCCTGAAGCTAAACCGTTTCCAAAATTCCATTTATAACTCAAAGCATTGGGAAAATTGGAGCGAAAGCTTATTTCTTTTATTTTTTCACAGATGAGTGTGTCACTTGCGGTAAAATCAAATTCAGGTTTTGCGCGTACTGTAAAGGGAATGGTGCTATGCAATGTATCCGAACAACCTGTTGAGCTCACAGTCCAAGTGGCATAATAGACGCCTGGATTTGTGATCGTAATAATAGTATCACGACTCGAAGATTGAATGCCTGCTAATTCCCAATGGAACGTGCTGTTAGGATCAGGAGCGAAGGAGGCATCCGTAAGATGAATCACCAGGGGGGAGCAGGATGAAGTAATATCTGCTTTAAAGCCTGCGGTTGGAACTGTTGTGTTTACTGCATTTTTCGACAGTTGCACAAGGCATCCTGAACCATCGGTTACCTTTAATGTAACGTTGAAGGCTCCTGTTCCTGTGTAGGTATGTGTAGGGTCGCTTTGTGTTGATCTTTGTCCATCTCCAAAATCCCAATCATAGGAATAAGAGGGGCTTCCACCTGATATATTCGCTTTGAAATCCGTGGTCAAAGGAGGGGAACAGGAGTAAGGATTCGTGGCTTTAAAATCGAGTGAAAATGCGCTGTTTACCTGAATAAAATTGCTTTTTGAAGTTACGCTTTTGCAACCGCGACTATCCTGAACCTCCAATGAGACATTGTATTTTCCGGTGCTGTTATAAGTATGCGATGGATTTTGCTGACTCGACACCTGGCCGTCGCCAAAATCATAGAGATACGAAACGATGGAGTTCGTTCCAGACTGAGAATTATCCTGAAAGGTCACATTCACCGGGGCACACCCGCTCGGTGGGGTTTTTAATGAAAAATCAGCTTGTGGCGGCGCATATACCCGGATTCCACCTTGCAAAGTCGTTGAATCAGTACCTGATGAATTCCAAACTTTTAATTTGACCGAAAAATTTCCATCATTGGAATAAATCGCTCCCGGGTTTTTTTGGCTGGATGTGTTTCCATTTCCAAAATCCCAGAGGTATTGCAGGTTATTACCCGTACTTTGATTGGTAAAATGAACAGTGAGCGGTGCACACCCGTCGCTCACATCGACGGAGAAACCCGCCTGCTGTCCCTGAAGGAACAAAGAACCAAGGCATAGAAAAAATGCGCTGAGTAAGAGTCGGTTTGGAAGAAATGGGAGCATGGTTCTCCATAAAGATACCTAAATTATATAAAATGTTGCCTTTACGTAATTATTCAGGAGTATCGGCATCATTAAATCTAGCCTTATTCCAAATGGTATGTGGTTTCACAAATCCTATATTTCGACAGATGCTCCTGTTTTTTCAATACGCAGGGCCACCATTTTGGAAGTTGGGGTATTGCTCTTTTCTGCCACAGAATCTATGGGTACCAATACATTGGTTTCGGGGAAATAGGTGGCTGTGCAACCTTTAGGAATACTGAACGGAATAACAATAAAGCGATGGGCCACCCGGTTTATTCCACCAAAGCTATTGTGTAAATCAACCACATCACCCTTTTTCAAGCCTTCCTTCTTCATGTCTTCGGTATTCATAAAGATGACACGTCTTTCATTCCGAATGCCTCTGTATCGGTCGTCGAGACCGTAAATGGTTGTATTGAACTGGTCATGTGAGCGGACGGTCATCATTCGGTATTCTCCTTCCTTAATGGGGAATTCTTCTAAAATACCGGCACTGAATTCTGCTTTTCCACTCAGGGTTCGAAACTGTCCGTCGCGAGCGCCATTAGGCAAGTAGAATCCTCCTTTGTGGCGCACTCTTTCATTGTAATTATCAAAACCTGCAATGGTCTTTTCAATGTCTTCCCGAATCCGGTCGTAGGATTCGGTGTACTTCATCCAGTTTATCCGGCTTTTATCTCCCAGGGTAGCCATGGCCAACATGCAAACGATCATGGGTTCTGAAACCAGGTGTTCGGAAATTGGCTTTAATGAACCTTTGGATTGCTGAATCACACCCATGGAGTTTTCACAGGAAACAAACTGCAATTCACCATTTAAATAGTCCTTATCCGAGCGGCCCAAACAGGGAAGGATAAGCGCTTCTTCTCCATGTACGAGGTGAGAACGATTGAGTTTGGTGCTGACATGTACTGTTAACTTACAGTTTCTTAGTGCTTCAGCGGTATATTTGGTGTCTGGAGTTGCCGATAGGAAATTTCCACCCATAGCAAAAAAGACTTTTGCTTTGCCTTCGTGCATCGCTACAATTGAATCCACAACATCGTAGCCGTGTTCTCTGGGCGATTGTATGCCAAACACTTCGTCGAGTTTATTCAGAAGAGCTTCACCTGGTTTTTCGAAAATACCCATGGTGCGATCGCCCTGGACGTTAGAATGTCCTCTAACCGGACAAGTGCCCGCACCCGGTTTCCCGATACTGCCTTTCATCAGAAGTACATTTACCACTTCTTTGATCGTATCCACGGCATTTTTGTGTTGTGTCAATCCCATGGCCCAGCACGCAATAATTTTCTTTTTATTCTTCAGCAATTGGGAAAATGCCTCTAATTGGTGCGTATCAATTCCCGAAATTCTCTCTAATTCCTCATAAGAATAGTTCGCTAGATTGGACGTAAGGGCTTCGAAACCATTGGTATGCTGGGCAATAAATTCCTGGTCCAATACGGTGCCTGGAGCCTCCGCTTCGTATTCCAGTAATTTCTTTTCCAGTGCCTTGAATAAAGCCATGTCGCCATTGATTTTTACCTGCAGAAACAAATCGGTAAGCTGCGCTTTGATTCCCAGTGCGCCTTTTACCGTTTGCGGATTGCTGAAACTGATAAGTCCTGTTTCGGGTAATGGGTTTACGGAGATGATTTGTGCGCCATTTTCCTTGGCCTTTTGCAGGGCGGTGAGCATGCGTGGATGATTGGTTCCGGGATTTTGCCCGATAATGATTATCGCTTCGGCTTCGTATAAATCCTCGAGCTTTACAGAGCCCTTTCCAATTCCTACCGATTCATTCAAGGCTACTCCGCTGGATTCATGGCACATATTGGAGCAGTCGGGCAGGTTGTTGGTACCAAATTCCCTCACAAACAACTGATAGAGAAAGGCCGCTTCGTTGCTGGTTCTTCCCGAGGTATAGAATATGGCTTCGTTTGGGTTATCTAGTGCATTGAGATGATTTGCCGTGATTTCAAAAGCAGTATCCCAGCTAATCGGGCGATAATGGGTATCGCCTTTGGGTAAATACATCGGTTGTGCAATGCGTCCTTTTTTGCCGATTTCGTAATCGGTCCATTCTGCCATTTCGCGAACGGAATAGCGGGCGAAAAATTCTGGTTTCAGACTTTTACTGGTTGCCTCTTCTGCAAGAGCTTTTGCACCATTTTCACAGTATTCAGCAATACGGGAACGCTCATCATCCGGGTCTGGCCAGGCACATCCCGGACAGTCGAAGCCTTTCATCTGATTGACATGAAACAGGGCATTGAGACCACGTGCCAGTCCCATTTCACCGAACACATGACGAATACTCGAATAGACGGCAGGCATTCCGGCCGCCATGGTTTTGGGTTTATGTACTTTGATTCCGGTAAATGTTTCCGGGTTTTCCGGGTTGGGGATAATTTCCTGTTTGCTCATTTGTAATTCTCTGCCAATGGGTTTGGGTACATGTCGGATTGGTCTTCAGTGTTGGCATCCAAGCACTGAAAGTCTTTTTCGAGGAGCAGATAAAGTTCTCCTCCCTGTGGAAGAGAAATTCGCGATTCAAATCCCACCTTTTGGGTAGTCAGCCATTCATCTGCCCAATTTCGCGGCATACATAGAAGCATACCTTTTTCAGTTAGTTCTGCGGTTAATGAATCACATTTGTTTGAAACCTGCAGACCATATTCAAAGGATTTTCCATTCGGAAAATGGGTATACGCCTCGTATTTTCCATTTTGGGTGAAATGATCTACTTCAGATTTACTCAAACGAATGCGAATAGAATCCCCTTTGATACGCAATTTCATGAGTCAAATTTACATTATTCCTGGATTCTTTCAGGGTGGGTATACAGGTTCATACGTTCCTTTTTGACAAATCCGAGCAGGCTGATACCGGCATCTTCGGCCAATTGTATGGCCAGTGAAGATGGAGCGCCCACAGCTGCCACCACCTGTATGCCGGCCATTGAAGCTTTCTGAAGCAGTTCAAAACTACCTCGCCCACTAAGAAGCAATGCATGTTGATCAAGTGGAAGCATCCCGTTTAGCAAAGCCCAGCCAATCAGTTTATCCAGTGCATTATGCCTTCCTACATCTTCACGGAGTGCCAATAATTCTCCGTATTGATCAAAAAGACTTGCTGCATGGATTGCTCCCGTGGAATTAAATTCTTTTTGCGCCGTTTCGAGTTGTTCCGGTAAGCGACTGATTTGATTGGCCCGGAACGACAGCTTGGGAGGAGAAATTCTGGTTTCAACAAGACTTTGCACCAATTCGATGCTGGTCTTTCCGCATACTCCACAACTGCTCGTGGTATAAAAATGTCGCGAAAGCAGATCCATATCCGGAACAAAGCCCGGGTTCAAATTGACCTGAATGATATTGTCGCGTTGTGATTTGCGAAAACCCGAGTCGATTCGCTGAACAGATTCTATCGCTTCTTTCCCGGAAATCAGGTTTTCAGTGAACAGAAAACCCAATGCCAACTCTTCATCGTTGCCAGGTGTCCGCATGGTCACTGATATCTGGTGCCGTTCTTTGCTTTCTTTCTGGTAAAATGCCAAGCGAATTTCAAGTGGCTCTTCAACCGAAACCGTATCTTCCACTTCATGGAACTTCTGGTCTTTCCAGCGATGAATTTTAATGGGCTTGCGCGCGTCGCTCATGCGTCAAAGGTAGCAAAACCCTCTTGCAAAAGCTGGCGTACGCGACTCACATCTTCAGGGCGGTCGGCGCTGATAAAAGAGAGTGGATTATCCATCTCCAGGTATAAAGTATCAGCATCCTTCAAGTACCTTCGAAGAGAATCCTCTCCGGTCTCATTAAACTGCTGGTCGATGCGTTTGAGAATGGGAACACGATACAGGGTAATCAGTGGTTCTGGACGAGCCGGGCTGCCGCTTTGATAGCAAATGGCCTGCTTATCGGTTTCCTGATTCAGAATCGTTTCCAGATGATGAACTTGCAGCAGCGGATAATCGCAACCTACGAGCAGTAAGTCTTTGTCAGGAAATGCCCGATGAACGCTAAGCAGTCCGGATAAAGGACCATGTCCGGCCAAATCGGGTAAATCCGGAAAAGCAATTTCTAAATCCTCAGCTTGATTTCCGCAAGAATAGACCGCTAAAGAGGTCAGAGGCCGGAGCATATTTAATACATACTCCCGCTGTGCCATTCCATGGTAGTTGATATCGCCCTTATCAATTCCCATGCGACGGCTTTCACCTCCACATAAAACGACACCTACAATCCCTATACTCTGCATAATCTGCTCGAAATTACAAGTTTAGGATTTAACAGTAAATATCTAAGGGCATTTTAATCTAACAGCCAAAGAAGGAACTCAAATATTAAGTAGCAATTCGTAGTTTTGAATAACAATATTTTACAAATCAATCATTTCAGGCTATGAAGAAAATTATACTCTCCCTTTTATTATCCGGGTTCAATCTGGTGGTTACTGCGCAGAAAACCGGAAGCTTTGATGAAACCATCACCTTCAATTCGGAGAACAGAACACTGGCTTGTTATGTTCCGAATAGTTACGACTCGCTTAAGACCTATCAATTGATTATTGGACTCCACGGCGCCGGGGATACAGGGCCGAACTACCGAAATGCTCTGACTCAAAATTTGGCATGGCAAAACCTTTTTCCTCAAACAATATTTGTGTTTCCTGACGGTGGAAGCGATCAAAGCCATGATTTTTATACACCTGCTGGGGATGAAGCCATCATCCAGGAAGCGATGAATTTTGTAAAAAGCCAGTACAATATTGATCCAAATGGAATTGTACTACAGGGCTTTTCTCTTGGAGGACGAAGTGCCTTGAAATATGGTTTGGAACACAATACCCAGTTTAAAGGATTGTTATTGAATACACCGGCAGCGCAAGGTATTGCAGATGTATACAACGACACAAACCTCCAGTTTGGTTTTAAGTATGCCAATGCTTCACAAATTCCAATTTTTATGACATTTGGCTCGAATGATTATGCATACAAAGGCATTGATATGTTATTGGTTGATACCCTGGCGGAACACGAAGCCCCAATGTATTACGCTGAAGTCGCCGGTTTAGGACATTCCATACCCAATTCCACAATTTTGAACAAGGCCAAAGATTTTTTCAATCAGCCGGCACTTTCGGGAACAGACGTGAATGTTTACAAGTTGGATGTGAAAGATTTCACCTGCAGCAATAATCAAAGTGTCGCCTTTTATGTCCGAAATACGGGGACTGACGTAGTAACTCAGATGGATATTGACTACCAATTCAATGGAAACAGGCATACTTATTCTTGGAATGGATCATTGAGTACTTTCGAACACGAAAGAATTCAGCTTCCACTCGTTCAATCTGACTCCGGACTTCAAAATCTCATCGTTACTGTGATGAATGTGAATCAAATTACAGGAGATGCGGATCTCACGAATAATAGCGTGAACAATGAAATTTATGTTGACGTAACTCCGAAAACGGCTCCATATATTGAAGATTTCGAATCGGATGCATACGATTGGAATATTATTGAGACGGGTAATCCATTTACCTGGAGTTTAAATCCATCCGTAGGAAGGGCCAGTAAGGCTTCAATTTTTGCTTATAATAACCTATTCATTTTTTATACTATGGGCTATGAGGAAAGGGTTGTAAGCCCAACACTGGATCTATCGTCATCCGACGCTCCATCTATTAGTTTTGACATGGCGTATAATTATATACGTTATACGAAACCCTATTTTGATCCGGATTTGCTTTTTGCAGATACGCTCATAGTTTACATTTCAACTGATTGCGGCTCGACTTTTACTGAATTGTATAAAAAAGGGGGACGTGAACTTTTGACAGCTGATTCTGCTATGGTTAACCCACTCAGTCAAAGCCAGGCGACCTTTATGCCGAATTCAAACCAATGGAGAACCGAGGCAATTAATTTAGATGCGTTTAAAAATGAAAAAGCAGCAATTATTTGTTTCTCATTCAAATCGGATCAAGGAGGTTGCCTCTATATCGATAATTTCAAATTTGACAGAGCTCTTGGGGTAAAGCGGGTTAAAAAAGACCAGCAAATAAAACTATATCCCAACCCCTGCACCGGAATTACTCACCTTGGCTTTGACCATTTGGCACAAAGACAAGTTCAGGTCTACAACATGATGGGACAGTCTGTGGCTTCCTATTTCACTGAGGGCAATTTGGATATAGATGCAAGCCAGTTCCCTGCCGGACAATACACCATTATTATAATCGAAAACGATCAACGGGTTGTAAAGAAATTGGCGGTAGCTCACTGATAACCGGGGTATTTGTGGATGATTAGCCTAAAATCACCAAACCCGGCGGACGGTACAGAAACCAGCCGGTGATACTTTTACGAATGCGTTTGGTGGGTAGCACTTCATGTTCGAGGGTGTCACTACGGAAAAGGACCGCGCGATTCCCAATGGGAGCAATGTCCTGGACGCCATCTTTCAGATAGATGCGCAATTCGCCGGCATCGTCCGGGGTCCAGTTATCGTTGAGATAAACGATGAGTGAGATGAGTCGGTTGTTGCGTTCCTTGAATTGATCCAGGTGTTTTTTGTAATACGAATCTTTGGGATATGCTGCAAAATGAAATTCCATGCCGCTGAGGCTTAGCATAAAGCCTCTGTTCAGGCGCTCCATCATCTGCATCATCTCTTCTAAATAAAGAGATTCTGAGGGGTGACTCTCATCTAGCCAGGAAATAGAATCTCCCCGAATGGCTTCCCGAATGATATAATCCTGCTGACTGCCAATACCGGCCTGTTCAAGTTCGTCGTGAAGTAATAGTTCTTTTATACGCTGATGCATTTGCGCATAGAGGTCGGGAGGTAAAAAGGAGTCGATCGCAACAAAACCCTGTTCTGCCATGCGATCAAAGTGGTGATCCCAGTTCAATCAGAAAATGAATAGGGTCAAATGTACGGAGAGAATGGGAGAATAGGGGAAAGGCCGGTCCTAATAAATTTCTTCGGCGTGGATTTTCCACGCAATATCCTGCGCCCAGGACCAATAGTCTCTTTCTAAGGGAATGACGCATATAGCTTGCTTATTTTCAGGATAATATATTGCCATCGCTCCCCAAAAACCTCCGTGTCCGAAGGCCTGTTTTCCGTTCTTTTCCCATGACATTACACCCAAACGGTACCCTTTATATCCCGCCGGTAGAGGGGAAGCTATTTTTGTCAACAATGACAAGGTTTCGGGCTTAGAAAAAAACGCTCCCTGAAATAGCATTTCAGTAAAGCGAGCGAGGTCTCGGGCAGTTGCGGCAATACCTCCACCACCAAAAAGATCAAAGCTGGGATGCAATTTCCAGGAATCTACAGCGAAAGAACGGGCGTATTGCTTTGCCAATGGGGGGAGCTCATCGGGGGCTTCTTCCAGCTCGTTCCACCAGGTATGTCGAAGTCCATGGTTTTCAAATTGCAATAGCTCGCGAACGGACTGGTAAAAAGGTTTTTGAGTAAAATGTTCCATCAACTCGCCCAAAAGGAGAAAATTAAGGTCTGAATAATGAAACATGATGCCGGGATCAGCCATTGGTTTCGACTCGCTTACGGCAAGATAAACTTGCTCTCGCCTGCTCCAGATATGCTCGGGATGCTGGAGGGTCACTTCCTGGTATTTTCTCGTTTCCGTATAATCTGAGATACCGCTGGTATTGTTCAACAAATGGCCTAAGGTGATGCGATTGGTCGCATATCCGTCTGCTCTCAGCAGGGAATCCGTTTCGGGCATCAGGAGGAATTCAATGCAAGTGTCCAGCGGTAGATGATACTTTTCGCAAAGCCTTAAAGTCGCCGCCGCCATATACATTTTGGTAATGCTGGCCAACAGAACCGGAGTGTTTTTCTCTAGCGGGACCAAATCAGTAGAATCGGCCCAGCCGGCATTAAAAACAAGGGTAGAGTCATGATTGGAAACGGATAGAAGAAGTCCATGCATTGCTGGTTGCGCGGCATACAGACTATCTGTCAGGCTTTGCATCGCTTCATCTGCTTTACCCGAAGGTTGGCAGCTCGCAACTATTAATAAAAAATGGATGGAGATGGAACCCAATAGCAAACGAAAAATCATGTACCGAAATTAGAGAATACTTTTCTGATCATTGGTTATGGAAGGCGGACCCTTTGGTTGGATGATTTTATAGTTAAACAAAACGCATTGAGAGAAAAAGTCCTGCAATCCGGTACAGACCAAACTAAAGGACTCTCGATGGATTTCCGAATAGTATTTAAAGTTCAACTTCTTCTAAAATGTCAACTGTTTCTCCTGCTGCGAGCGGACTCCAGTTTAAATTACCAGAATAATATAGGTCCGTTTTTCCTTCTTTATCCAGATGCAGAAGATGAATCCATTTGTTGTCTGCCAGATTTTTGAGGTTTGGATGCTTTTCAAGGACGGAGTTAATGGCTTCTTCCGGAGCATCCAATAGCACATGCAGTTTGATGGGGTCGTGCTGCCAATCTTCTCCATCGTGTACCGATTGAAAGGGGAGACCGGTTTTTAAGTCGCCGGACCGCCCTTCAAAAACACCGATTCCGGCAGTAACATTATGCAGTGTCTTATTCCCAGCCCCGAAGCGGTCAGGTTCTACCATGGAAGCAAAGTACTGCAGGTTAATCCAGCTGGTAACCACCATGGGGGCCGTCATGATCTGCTCAAGCAGTGAATAATCTGGGTCTTTCTTCCAGGAATAGGAGTGTAGAAAACTTTTGCCTCCTAAATCCAGATGCTTTGTTTTAGATCGGTCTGCAATCACAAAGGTCGTGCAGCCTGCCAGTCCCCATTCCGGTCGAATCTCCGACCAGTCATTCGAGCGCTTCCGAATCTGTTTATTGATCTCCTTATTGGAGTGCAAGCTTAAGCGCCGTGCTCTTTCTTTCCGGCTCATTTCAGAAGCTTGACGAAGTTTTGTTTTGAGTTCTTCCAACTCTTTCGCCTTGCCTGTATAGATTTTCGGATTTTCCAGGATTTGCACCTCGTCGGTGGTGGTATCGTGAAGAGCAGCGAGAAACAAGGTCTCATCCGGAATGGAAATCCCTTCATGTAACAAGGCATTTCTGACTTCTTTGGTGTTTAAAATTGCGCTGGCAACCCGGGCATTGATGCCCCCGGAATGTCCGCCACATGCCCCGCAATCCAATCCACTGGCATGCGGGTTATTGATGGAGCTGGAACCATGACCAACGATTAAAACCAGCGGTGCTATTTCCTTGTCAATCCCCATTCCGATCAAGGCGTTTTTAGCCAGGACTACTTTTTCATTCAATGGGATCTGGCTGGTGTCAGGACCTGAAAACGATCGGTCTGTATTTCCTGAATTTCCGGTAGAGGAGGACTTTGAAGCTGGTTTTGTCCGAGCAAAGCTGTGACCGATAAGTTTTGGGAGGAAGCTCAGTCCGAGTGGACTAACAAAGCCAAAACAGGCGATGGCGCTCGATTTAAAGAGGTGCTGAAGTTGTTTAAATTGTCTCTTCATCACCACCATTTTCGCTTCTGGTTGATCGTCCTGCCGCGGTAAATCCGTAATTTCATATGCTGGTTGCAGCAATACCGGACATTGATTCATGGGGTTTTCCTGTCCAATAGGTTTGTAGCCAATCGGCATCCCAAAAAACCCTGCAAATCCTATGGTTTGTATTCCCGGATCCATCTTTTCCAGGTTCCGGCGTATAAGCTCAGAACGCACATCGATACAAAAGACCGCCTGCACGCTGATTCTATCTGATGCTTTCTTATTATTCTGTTCGGACTTCGGTTCGAATTGTCTCCGGAGTTTGCGTCGGAAGGACCTTTCGTATGCATCGTGCAGAATCAGTCGGAATTCCAGGCTTTGATCAATGGGTTGCTTCAAAATATGCATTCTTTCGGCTGCCCAGGATGCTTTCCAGTCAGAATGAGAATGCAATTGACATAAGATTGACTCGCAGCTGATGAGAATGGCCAGGAATTCGCTTAATCTCGTTTCTTCTGTTCCTTCCAGCTTATTGTTCCAGTCCAAGCCTGCAATCCATGCAGACCACCCTCCAAGTTCATAGAGAAGCAGTGTACAATAAGGCATCAACTCTGATTCGGGAATTTTCAGGATTTTGAGCCCAATCCTGATGGCATTCATCGGATGGTATGGTAGTGTCTCTACTGCTTTCCTGAATCCACTCAAGCCAGCAAGATCCAAGGACCTATCAATCTCGTATTCGGCTTTCCAAGCCCGGTAGATGCCTTCATCCTGATAAGGGTTTTTCCAGACACTCTGTTTGCGGTCGAAGTAAGAGGCAGCCCATTGACTGATGCTTTTCAGAAGCAGGTTACAGTAGTCCACACCGCATTTTTCTGAGAGAAATTGTGTCCAGCTCGAAATCCGGGGTGAGTTTGCCTCTTGTTTTCCGCTGCGCGTCTTGTGTAGGAATTCATCTACAGACAAAGAAATATTTTTTGCCTGAAGTGCGTGAATCAAATCGTCTGCAATTATTTCCTGCTGTTCTATTTTCCGAAGATAGAATGCAGAATCCATAGTACTCTGCATGCCCGCATATTTTGCCAGTTCCTGGCTGGTTTGGTTGAAATCTTTGCTTGCGTATGACTGATAAGGATTGACGGCCACAAAGTTCTCCAGAGAAAAGTAAGGCGCTATCTGCCCGCAAGCTTTGCGAATGATTTGATCGACAGTAGTTGAAGGATAATTACTCAATGTCATTTTTCTCGGTCGGTTAATGGAGATTTAGTCCTGTTTTTATTTGCCCAGGTTCCAAGCATCCGGTCCAGTAGCACTGTGATGTACAGGCCGTTCTTAAGATGGACAAAACTATTCTTAAAAAGCCTTGTATTTTGAATACCTGGCAAGCTTTGCAAGAGCATGATCCCTGAAAAGGCAATGAGAAAAAGTCCTGCAATCCATAAAGCTTCGGCCGAAAGACTCAAAGCAGGAACTTGCTGCTCTACAAGGAAATGCATCCCGCTTTCCAAAATAATGAATGCCGAGAACACGAGCAAAGCATAGGTAAATGCCCGGATCTTGTACGAGCGGTCGCCATTGGAATCCCAGGCTTGTATAAGTGTGAAAGCTACCCCCATCACAATAATCGAACTGAGTATCATCATGCCTTTGTCTTCGAGCATGTCTGGTCTCCATAATTGACTCAGGCAATAGAACATGAAGATACTGACCAAGGTGGCTGCCAATATCACCCGGTATTTGCCTGTTCTCAATGTATTTGTGGTTTGCTGCATGCGCAATTGATCGATTAAACTGCCGGAGCTTAGGAATGCATGGGCCTTATAGAAGGAATGGGCAATCAGGTGCACCAAGGCTGCGGGGTAGAGTCCCAACCCGCAGATAAACAAGCTGAATCCCATATGTCCCGCACTCGAATAGCTGAGCGCCGTTTTAATGGAGCTTTGGGTTGTGTACACCAGAGAGCCAAAGAGGGCGGTAATACCGCCGGCTATCAGCAGCAATGACTGCATCTTCGGGTTGGCTTCCAGAATGAAAGCCATTCGCATAATTAAAAAAGGCCCTGCATTCAACAATCCTGCATGCAGCAGTGCAGAAACAGGAGTAGGGGTCTCCATTACTTCCACCAGCCAGGAATGAGTCGGGAATTGTGCCGACTTGAATAATGCAGCCAGCACCAAGCTCCAGGTGGCTAAGGCCAGGAGATTGCTTCCCGGTTCGATGCTGTTTATCTGGACAAAGATGCGCTCCAAATTATCGGTTCCGAACATCCTTAATAAGGCGATGGAGGCCAACAGGAGGAACGCATCACTGAGGCGGGCCATGATGAATTTTTTCTTCGCAGTATTCACCGCACCTATTCGCTGAGGATAGAACAACAAGAGGCGATTTAATCCGATACTTGTCAATACCCAGGAGATAAAAAGTACTGTGAGACTGCCGGAAAGAATGATCAGGTAGGCAGAAGAGAGGGTAGTGGCCATTCTGCCGGTGAAAGCACCCTGCCGAGCATCTCCATCCATGTAATTCCGACTGTATTTCATTACAACCAGTCCGATGATGGATACCATCATGAACAACAACACATTCATGGCATCCAGACGGAGATTGAAAGAAAGGGGTGGAAAACGGAGTACTTCCGCTTTCACGGTGCCTTTCATGCTGACAAAAACACAGGCAATGAGGGCAGCAAGCAGAGAAATCCATGAGGCAAAAGCGGTACTAAGAAGTAGTGCTTTGGGGCGCATTCCCGGCTGAATTCGGGAAAAAAGCGCGACCGACAGGTATGCCAGGACTGGAAGTAGTGTGATAACTGCTATCATGCCCTCACGAATTTTTAGAAATGATGATTTTGGCCTCTATATCGAAGCGATCCTCCTTTTCCGAAAATTTTTTAAAGTAGTCCATTGTTTGACGTGCAGCTTCTTCCAATTCTTTGATACGAAGCTTGGTGTGCTCATCTTTTTGCCCGTACCGAATTTCCAGACTGAAGTTTTTCAATTGAAGAAAATTGATTTTTTCAAGCAAAAGCTGGTGAACGATTTCAAAGCCGTCTCCCGCGTCGTATTGACCATTTATAAGATCGAGTTCTAAAACATCCGGTCTTTCTGAGGCGCGATTTGCTTTTGTAGTATTTGTCATGATGGATTGTTTTTTGAACAAAGGTCTCCCGACTCATTCATAATTTTTTATTTATATTTATTATTGTACTCATAATAAATATTTATGGATTATACGATTCATCAATTGCAAATCTTCCAGAAGGTCCTGCAAACACAGAGCATTACCAAGGCCGCTGAAGAACTCTTCATGACCCAACCGGCCGTGTCTATTCAGCTAAAAAAATTTCAGGATCAATTCAGTATTCCACTGACAGAAGTGGTGGGACGGCAGTTGATGATTACCGATTTTGGCTATGAAATCGGTAGGGTTGCCGAACGCGTCATCGAAGAACTGGAGCAGATCAAATTCAAAACAAGAGATTATAAAGGATTGCTGAGTGGCCGCATTAAAATATCTTCAGCTTCCACGGGGAAATATGTCATCCCTTATTTTTTGGGCGATTTTTTGGGACAGCATCCGGGAATTGATTTGCTTTTAGACGTAACCAACAAAAGCCGGGTCATGGAAAGTCTTTTGAAAAATGAGATTGATTTTGCTCTGGTTTCCATTTTACCCCACAAGGTGGCTGTCGAAGAAGAAGTACTGATTGATAACAAACTGTTTTTTGTGGGAAACAGTCCGGAATTGAAAGACAGTCAACCCTGGATATACAGAGAAGAAGGTTCCGCCACCCGAAAAGTCATGGAAGACTACCTCGAAAAAACAGGGAAGGCCACCCGACGAAAGTTGGAGCTCACCTCTAATGAAGCGGTAAAACAGGCTGTGATGGCTGGTCTGGGCAATTCCATCATCCCCTTGATAGGCATTCACAATGAAATAGACAGCAAACAGCTGTTTATTTACACTATGCCCGGTTTGCCTATAACTACGAAATGGCGACTTATTTGGCTCAAAGGAAAAAAACTACCTCCGGTTTGTGAAGCCTATCTGGAATACCTCAGACTTCACAAATCGCGCATTCTTCACGATCAATTTGGCTGGCTGGAGAATTATTGATTGCCCGCAATTCTAAATTATCATGACTTCGATTGTCATTCTTTGACCGCATTTCCTGCATTTGATTTTTGGAAGCCTCCACAAGCGGATTGAACCGGTTGAGACGGTTCAAGCCTTGATTCATTTATGTTCATTTTGCCTTGATCCTTCGACCTTGCTCGGTATAATTTCCAAACGAACCAAAAAATCGGGGCTAAAAGCACTTGTTTAAAAATAATCGGTGGGTTTTTTGGATATGTTCGAAGGGATGTTTTTATTTTGAATAAAAGTTCGGTCAAAAAAATAATGCCACGTTCACCCAAACAAATAGAACAGCTCAAAAAAGAGAAGAAGACCCAAATACTCGAGGCTTCTCTCCGTGTTTTTTCAAGCAATGGATTTAAGGGCGCAACCATTAGTATGATTGCTGAAGAAGCCGGGATATCCAAAGGCCTGCTTTATACCTATTTTAAAGACAAGGAAAATTTGCTCGACGAGTTAATCGTGTACGGCTTGGAGCGTATGACGATGTTTATGGACTTTGTTCCGGAAAAAGGGATTCAAACAAAAGGTGATTTTGAAAAGGTATTGCGCGGACTGCTGGGCCTTTACCACGAGGAAGAAGATTTCTGGAGATTGTTTAGCATGCTGATTCTGCAACAGAATATCGCCCACAAATTGCAGGCACATCTTCAGGTTTTTATGGAGCAGTACCTGGGCGTATTCATGGGCTATTTCCAACAAAAGAATTCTTCCGATCCTTTTGGAGAAGCGATGCTATTGGGAGCCATATTGGATGGGATGTTGTTCGATATACTGGTAGCTCCGGAGGTGTATCCGGTCGACAAGGTTATCGATATGATTTTAATAAAATTCGGATGATGCTTATTAGTCTGGTATATGCACATCCAAAAAATGAACTATAAGATGAAACACATAAAACAATCGGTTTTCCTTGCAGTATTGCTCAGCCTGTCGGCAATAATATCCTCTTATATCGCCGCAGAGGATCCGAAAGAATTGGTTCAGCAGGCCATTGACCTGATGAACGGCAGATCCAGCGAAAGTGAGGCCACCATGACAATCACCAGGCCGAAATGGACACGTTCCATAAGCATGAAGAACTGGTCGCTGGGCAATGATTATAACATGATTCTTATAACGGCTCCGGCGCAGGACAAGGGACAATCTTTTCTGAAACGAGGCAAGGAAATGTGGAACTGGATTCCCTCCATCAGCCGCATTGTCCGGATTCCGCCGTCCATGATGGGACAAAGCTGGATGGGGTCCGATTTTACCAATAATGATGTAGTGAAACGAACCACATTGGTCGACGACTATACCCAAAGTATCCTAGGTAGTGAATTTATTGACGCATACGACACCTATAAAATCCAACTTATCCCCAAAGCCAAGGCAGCGGTGATTTGGGGTAAGGTAATCCTCTGGGTTGCCAAAAAAGAACATTTCCTGTTAAAGGCCGAATACTACGATGAAAAAGGGAAACTGATCAATCTGGAGACTCAAACGGATATCAAACACTTTGGCGACCGCGACCTGCCTTCCAAATTCACCATTGTTCCGGTAAATGAAAAGGGAAAAAAGACGGTTCTGGAATTTAGTAAGATCACATTCAATGTGAAGCTTGATGAGAGTTTCTTTTCTCAGCAAAACATGAAAAATCTGCGATGACATGAAACAGTATCTCAAACTGGCCTGGCGCAACCTTTGGCGCAATAAACGCAGGACAATTATTACTCTGACTTCGGTAATTCTTGCGGTATTGCTGGCTGTTTGTATGCGTTCCATGCAAAAAGGCACCTATGCCAATATGATTGAAAATGCAGTCCGGTTCTCGACCGGATACATTCAAATCCATGCAAAGGGTTACTGGGATGAGCCGTCTTTAAATAATTCCTTTGAAAACAACGACTTGCTTGATTCTCTGATCGGGAACAACAAAAATATTACCCTGGCAGTGCCCCGGATGGAATCTTATGTACTGGCTTCCTCAGGTGATCATACCAAAGGCGTACAGGTTATTGGTGTCGATCCCCGGAAAGAAGATGCACTCAACGGACTGTCGGACAAGCTGAAACAGGGAAGCTATTTTTCTGCAGATGACGCGGGCATTCTGGTTGGCGACGAATTATCGTCCTACCTCGACCTCAGCGTAGGTGATACCATGATTCTTCTTGGTCAGGGCTATCAGGGCATGACCGCTGCCGGGAAGTTCCCTGTGAAAGGAATCTTTCATTTTCCGGACAAACGCATGAACAGTTCACTGGTGTATCTACCTTTAATTGCCTGTCAGCAACTGTTTATTGCCTACGACCGCTACACTTCGTTAAGTCTGATGCTTAAAAATCCGACGGGACAATCGCGAACAGTTACTGAATTGAGTAGCCAACTGGACACGAACAACTGGGAAGTCATGCCCTGGGAGGCCATGAATAAGACCCTTACCCAGGAGATAGCCGGAGACAATGCCGGCGGGGTTATCATGCTGGGAATTCTCTATGTGGTGATTGCTTTCGGGGTTTTTGGTACCATTCTGATGATGACCATGGAAAGGAGGAAGGAATTTTCTGTGATGGTGGCAATCGGATTGAAACGGACGCGCCTCATTATCCTTTTGACTTTGGAAACTCTGTTCATCGGAATCCTCGGGGTTAGCACCGGAATTATTTTGGCCATGCCTGTTCTGGTGTATTTTAAGCTCAATCCGGTCAGAATAACCGGAGATGCGGCCCAAATGTTCGAGCAGTTCGGTATCGAGCCCATCATGCCAGCCTCCCTCAATCCGGAAATTTTTGTCCATCAGGGGATTACCGTGCTGATCATTTCTTTGGTAGCCTCGCTGTATCCACTGATCTATGTCGCACGCTTTGATATTTTAAACGCCTTAAAACGATAGCGCTATGATAGCACACATTGCATGGAGAAACGTTTGGCGCAACAAGCTCAGAAGTCTGGTTGTTATTTCGGCCATTGCTCTCGGCCTGTGGGGAGGAATATTTTCTTATGCCTTTATGCAGGGAATGGGAGAACAGCAGGTGTATTCGGGCATTCATACGGAAACAGGACATATTCAGCTCAATGAGCCGAAATTCCTTCAAAACTACGACCTGCAGCGCCACATAGAACAGAGTGAGCGGGTAGAAGAACAGATTCGCCAATTACCCGGTGTAAAAGGCGTTTGCGACCGGATCGAACTTACCGCCATGACTTCTACGGCCTATGCTTCACGGGGAATCATGCTGAATGGAATCGATCCCCAAATATACAATGGCGTAAGCGACCTGCATGAATACCTCACAGAAGGGAACTTTTTCGAAGTTGATAATGGGGGAGTGAATCCCATTGTAATCGGACAGGCACTGGCTGAAAAGCTGCACACTGATTTGTCGTCCCGACTTGTTGTGACCCTGCAGGATTACCGGGGAGAGATTAGTTATGCCTCCTTCAAGCTGGTTGGTATTTACCGACTGCACAATACCGAATTCAATGAACAAATGGCCTTTGTGCGGAAGCAGGACCTGCAAAAGATACTTCGACTCCCCAAAGGCTATGTGTCGACTGTCAGCGTTTTGCTCGACGATACCAAACAGACCAAAGTGATTCAGGGACAGATTGCAAAGCTGTTCCCAAATCTTCAGGTGCAAAGTTGGGATGAACTTTCTCCTATGCTGAGAATGATGTCGGGCACCATGACTCAGATGTCGCTGATTTTCGTCTTTATTATCCTGCTGGCCCTGGCTTTTGGCATCATCAACACCATGCTCATGGCTGTGATGGATCGTACGCGGGAGATTGGAATGTTGCTTTCTGTGGGCATGAACCAGAAAAAGATCTTTACCATGATCGTTTTGGAAACCCTCTTTCTTTCTCTTACCGGTGCCCTTGCCGGATTGCTAATGAGCATTGCTACGGTAAATTATTTAGGAACGAGTGGTGTCAATCTTACCGCTATTGCAGAAGGCATCAATGCCTTGGGGTACAGTGAAAGGGTTTACCCGCAACTGGACCCGGGCTTTGCGCCGCAGTTTGCAGTGATGGTAATCATGATTGCGCTCCTTTCATCACTTTTTCCGGCTATGCGGGCCATACACCTGAAGCCGGCCGAAGCGGTAAGAGGAGAATAAATAATGAATTAATATGGATATCGATGCGAAATACCATGGAAGTGATTGAACTAAAAAAATTGCACAAGACCTACGAAGGAATCGTACCGGTGCAGGCAGTCAAAGGAGTTGATCTGCTGTTCGGGAAAGGAGAATTTACCGCCATCGTCGGTCCATCGGGATGTGGTAAGACCACTTTGCTGAACATGATTGGTGGACTTGATGCTCCCACGGAGGGACAGGTACTTATTGAAGACCAGGACATTTCTGCTTTATCGCCCGCAGAGTTGGTCGATTTCCGTTTATGGAACATCGGTTTTGTATTCCAGTCGTACAATCTCATTCCGGTGCTGACAGTTAAGGAAAACATCGCCTTTATCATGGAGCTTCAGGGCCGGAACCACAAAGAGATTAATGATCGCGTGGCCTACCTGTTGGATGTATTGGGCATGAAGGATAAGATGAATATCAGGCCCAGGTATTTGTCAGGAGGACAGCAGCAGAGGGTAGCCGTAGCCCGGGCTCTGGCGTCGAGTCCTAAATTTGTATTGGCCGACGAACCGACGGCCAACCTCGATTCTCAATCCACGGAAAACCTGCTGGAGCTTATGGAGACCATGAACCGAACAGAAGATATCACTTTTCTTTTCTCTACCCACGACCAACGTGTGATGGATAAGGCCCACCGAATTGTTACCCTGGAAGACGGCAAAGTAGTTCGGGACGGCAAGCAAGAAAAAGTTGAATGAAGCGGGTGATTTATCCTATCGCCTGCGCGGCATTTCTTCTTCCGGGTCTGGTGAGGGCCGGAGGGCCGCCTTCCTCTGCCTCCGACAGTCTTAAAAAATGGGAGATAGGGGGTTACCTCAAAGACCTGCAAAGCATTCAGTTCACTTCTGTGAATAATAACTGGTTTCTGATTAACCTCATTCATAACCGGGAGGATTTTCACTGGTATCCGGGCAAGCGCTGGAAGGTGCATGTTGGGATGCGCAACCGGATCTATTACGGAGAATCGGTAGACTTTATCCGCCAAAATCCGAGTTTGTTCAATAGCGCCAACAGCTATTTTAAGCTCCAAAAAATCATTTCCGACGGACCCTCGTACCTGGTGCACAGCACCTTCGACCGGGCCTCTGTGACCTATACAAAAGGAAAATGGGAGATGAGTGCGGGCAGGCAGCGGATTAACTGGGGACAAAACCTGGTATGGAATCCCAACGATATCTTTAATGCCTATTCGTATTTCAATTTCGATTACGAAGAGAAGCCCGGTGCCGATGCCCTGCGTCTACAATATTACCCGACAGGAACTTCTGTGGCCGAGGTGGCATATAAGCTGGGGAAGAACAGCGATTCCACCATTATTGCCGGGAAATACCGTTTTGCCAAAGGCAGTTACGACTTGCAGGTGCTGGGCGGATGGATGAATGGTGATTATGTGCTGGGCGCCGGATGGTCGGGTGTGATCAGGACGGCAGGGTTTAATGGCGAAGTGACTGCTTTTGTTCCGCATAAAAATTTACGTATTCAGCAGACCGTACTCTCTGCCTCGGCGGGAATGAATTATACTTTTTCCAATAGTTTATATCTGCATATTGCCTATTTGTACAACAGCGCCGGGTCCATCAATGCAGACAGCAATCAGATGAATGTGCTTTTCAGACAAGTGGTTTCTGCCAAAAACCTGTCGCCAGCGCGCCATTCCCTTTTTGCGGAGGTTGCGTATCAGATTACACCCTTGCTTAAGGGCGATTTTTCCGGCATTCTGGATCCTTCCGACGGATCCTTTTTCCTGGGTCCCTTTTTTACCTATTCGCTTTCCGATAATGTTGCATGGCTTACAGGCGGACAACTTTTCTTCGGAACCGATCATTCCCTTTACGGAAGCTATGGCAAATTCCTTTTCACCCGTTTGAAATGGAGTTTTTAAGCAAAGCGCCGGTTTGTCCATCGAGGGTGCAGGAGCAAGGCCAGGTGGATTGGCTTAGGGATTGAAGCGGCAGCAAAGCTATAGCGGAAAGCCCGACCCCGCAAAAACAAAGAGGAAACAAGGATTCAAGGCTTTGGATGCGGGGGAAGCCCCAAATAAGACACAGTGAAATCTTCCTCCAGATCCGAAAGAACACAGCACATAGCCAAATGGAATTAAATCCCGCTAAGAAAGCAGATCCCTTTGAAAATCTTCGTTCATCAAACAAACAGCATGTGTGCGCCGGGACCTTTGCCACGATTATAGAAACCGCCAATGGTCAATACGCCGTCAATATCGTCGTAGAGGTCTTCTTCTTTTAAGTGGAACATTTCCATGGCCAATTTGCAGCCCCACAGTTTAACCCCGGAGGCCGAGAGAATATCGAGAAATTCGTGCACCTCTGGCATGTCGATTTTTTCCATTTCTCTCTTCATCATCGATGTGGCAAGGGATTCCATTCCAGGCAGTCCGCCCAATAGGGTAGGAATGTGCATGGCCGGATTTCCGACAGTGGCTACATGCAGATGTTCCAGTTTCTTTTTATTGATGGCTTCCAGGCCAAAAAAGGTAAAGAACAATTCTGCTTCAATACCTTCCATTCGGGCACCATTTGCCAGAATAAACGCTGCGTATACATTTTCCAGGGTTGCCTTGGAAAGTATGATCAGCATCTTTCTTATGTCATCGTTTTCTTCTTTCATTCTGATTGATTTTAAATACAGCTCACTGGTTTGGGAATTCCTGCAATTTTTGAGGCGGTTTTTAGTGGTCCTTGCGGGAACAACTGATAAAACTCTTTGATATCAACAACACCGCTGTTCCGGATTTTGCGAATGCTCATGGGGATTTCCTTTCTGTGCTGTTCCTGCAGATAGTTAATGACCTCCCAATGTCTTTCCGTGAGCTGGATGTTCTCCTCTTTAGCAATTTCGTTGGCAATGTCTTTATTCCACTGAGAAAAATCAGTTAAAAACCCCTCTTCATTGACTGAAACCTGCTTGCCTGAAATCATTTTTTCCATGGTTTGAATTATTTATAAATATTAATCGAAATGTTTGCCTGCTTCGTTCATTTCCGTTGGCACAAAAGGGATATGTTTTCCGGGGAGGAGCATATTCCAGTATACCCAACGAAAAGCCAGTTTGCCAAAATGGTTCATCCTGCTTTCTTTGAGCAGTTGCATTGGGCCAACACCTGGAAAGGGAAATGTGCCTTCTACCGGCTCGTGGGTATAATTGAAATCAATGAGCAATGCCTTGCCATCACCGGTTTCGATAAAGCAGTTTGTGTGGCCATCGAATTCCGATTTAAGTGGTTCATCATGAATATAATGCAAAATATTCTCCGTGAGAATCTCTGCTTCAAAATGCGCCACGGAACCCGCTTTGGATACCGCTATGTTTGAGGCGTCGCCAATAACAAATACATTCTTGTAGGCATTGGATTGCAGGGTGGTTTTATTGGTTGGTACAAAATTCAGCTCGTCGCCCATTTCCGAACGTGCAATGAGCTCATCGCCTTTATTTGTTGGGACGGTTACCAATAAATCGAAACTGATTTCGCGGTCGCCGTAGTCGATAATCTTTTTGTTTTCATTGTCGACTTTCTCAATAGCAAAGTCTTCCACGATATGGATGTTTTTTTCCTGCAACAAATAGCCAAGAGCCTCGGTTGCTTTGGGTTTTGTAAAAGCTCCACTCAGGGGTGTTACAAATGTGATATCCACCTGCGCGCGCATCTTTTTATGTTTAAAAAATGAATCGGCAAGAAAAGCGAACTCCAGCGGAGCCACCGGACATTTAATGGGCATTTCTGTGATATGAACCAATAATTTTCCTCCCCGCCATTCCTTCAATTTGTCGCGCAAAGCCAGCGCACCGTCGAAGGTATAGAAATCAAAAATGCTGTTCCGCCATTCGGCACCTTTCATGCCTTCCACTTCTTCGGGGGCAATTTTAGCCCCTGTTGCCACGATCAGAATATCGTAGTCGATCCGACCTCCATCGCTAAACTGTACATAATTTTCAGCTGCAACAATTTTGTCGATTTTCCTGTGCAGCAAGTCTACTCCTTCGGGAATAAACTCTTTGATTGGCTTGATGATGTCTTCGGGCTGGTAAATATCAAAAGGAAGAAACAGGTAGCCCGGTTGGTAATAATGGGTTTGATTTTCGTCGACGATACTTATTTCCCATTGCTTAGGATTCAGCGCTTTTTTCAGATGATTGGCCATCATGGTACCACCGGTACCGGCTCCAAGTATCAGTATTTTTTTCATTTTGCCAGGCTTGTTGTCGAGTTCAGAATGGTGAGATTCAAATCTATGGCTTTCCTGTTTTGATTGCTGCAAAAGGCTTCGTATTTCTCAGAATTTATTCCGGAAGCAGGGAGACTTTTCTATCGCCATGGCAATTTAGTATAAGCTTCGTGAATGGGAGTGGGTTTGCGGTACTTTTATCCTGGGTTTTGTGCAGTCAGGCAGCCTTTAATAGCGAAGGAACAGGGGAGTTTACCGGTATAGAAGCCGGAGAAAAGGTTAGAAGAGCTTGCTGGGACGATAATTTGGCTACCGACCTGTAAGTCGGTCATTTGGAGTCCATTGAAAATTTTTCCTAGATTCGCAGCATCAAAATGAAAACAGATATGATGGCGTATAATTCTCGCAGAGGCGCCGCGGGGCGCAAATAAATTCAGATAAAGTATCTGAAGCTGCACCTGTTTTATTCAATCATTTTAACCTTTTTAATTTTTAAAGTCATGGGCTTAAGCCTTGCTGAACAGTACTATTTACGTGCTGTTGAAGAATATCCGTACGACCTGGAAGAGGTCTTTCGGAACATTGATCTGACCTTGATTCAGGACAAGCGTCATGCCGGCGCATTGTGTCTGTTGGCCCGATTGTATCATGAAGAATTGCGCGATTTTGAAAAAGCCGATCAGCAATTCCGAAGGGCTTTGAATGCCAATCCACGCCGGGCAGAAACCTATGAGTATTTTATTGAGTTTCTGCTTTGCATGGAAGAAGCAGATGAGGCCGAACTGTTTTTACGCAATGCCAGGCAATTGCGTGGGATCCAAAAATCCAGGCTGCATTACTGGCAGGCAACAATTTGGGAAATCCGGAATCGTTTGGATTTGGCTATGAGCGAATTGAAACTGGCTTTGTCCAAGGCATATCAAAAATGGCCTTATGATTTTCTTGAAGGACAAATCGAGCGCCTGGAAAAAAAGCTGGACCAAGATAAGCAGTCGCTGTACATCTGGAAATAAGAATACAGCCGGGAAACCGGCTGTTTCTTGCTTTTTTTGAATCAAGGCATAACATATAATGTACTGTGTTATGTTACTTTGCTTTGGTTAAAGTTGCGTTCCTCCCGACCGAAGGGAGTGGGGGAAAAGCCACTTTAAAACAGGGTAAGGTAATGTCAGTTTTCTTTTTTTTAAAAGGGAGGGCAGGGGAGCCCGACCAAAAGAGGGGAGAAAAAATTATTCTTTCTTTTTACCTAATGAAGTCGGATACTTAACGAAAGTCTCTTTAAACTCTGAAATTTCATCTTTCAATTTCTTGTTGGTGTTCTCGATTAATTCGTTTTGCAACTTCATAATCTTTAGGAGATCGTTCATAGCATTAAGGTTTTCAAGTTGTGTAAAGACGATTTGTGTAACACTCCCCAATATTAAACCACTGGGATAGCAAAGCTAAGTTAATATTAGAGAGAGATATTCATAATTTCAGGCTACTTTTTTATTGAATGATTCAAAGAATCGGATATCTGGTTTTTGTTTGGTTGTATGATGTT
>WGMZ01000011.1 GCA_016124735.1 Bacteroidota bacterium | reverse complement strand
CGAAAGAAGTGCTCGGCCGGGACGGCACATGTTTGATTGGCAGACAATTTTAACGCAGGGTCGCAAAGATTTCAGGCTAGCGCCAGCCGGAGACGCAGTTTTTTTGACTCAGATAAATTGAATTAGAAATTTCAAAGTCGCTTGGTGCCCTACCAGGTGACACCTTCCTTTTGATTAACTGAAATTTTATTCTTGAATTGCAGAGAATCGATGCAGCGAAAGAAGTGCTCGGCCGGGACGGCCTGAGCTCTCGGAGGTGTTATCTTAATCGATACAAAATATCGCTCAGGCCTTCCGGGCCGATCGATTCACTTTACTTAATACGGTCAACATTTTGGGGATGGAGTGCTTGGTGAGGACAACTACCACAGACAAAAGTTGTATTTTAGGAACTCCAAAATTTTCCTATGATAAAACTAGTGACCTGGCTTCGCAAACGTATCACAAATTGGAAAAGCAATTTCCTTCAGTTCAGCTCCATTTTTTTGGCCGTTTATCTTGGCTTTGTGGCCGATAATTATCGCGATGACAAGTTGCAAAAACAGGCGGAACGACAATACATCATCAGCATGATAAAGGATGTGGAGGCCGACAATAAAAACGCCGAAGTGGTGATAGCAGACTTTGAGAACCGCGCAGAAGGTCTGGACACTTTACTTCAATCTTTTCACCATTGCGTGAACGACAGTGCAAACATCTACTTTCGAACGCGCAAGTACCTTACCAGCTGGGAAGATTATTACCCAATCACCGGTACCATTGAACAACTTAGAAGCGGTGGTTTTCGTCTCATCCGGTCACATAATGCATTGGACAACATCACCGGGTACTACGGCAAAACAGACGACTTGGTAGCCGAAACGAATAATCTAAGAAGACATTTTTATAATACATGGGATGCTAAGTCTAAACTTATAGATTCGTACCTGATTGATAGCCTAATAGACGAGAAACAGTTCGCCTTTGAGCATAGACCGCTCAGAAACCTGTTTCTGACCAACGACAGAGCAGTCCTTAACCAATTCTTTTTAGGTATTCGAAACGTGCAGGGAGGATTGCGCTACCTGGCAAAACAACACAAAGCTCATATTGATCAGGGCGAACGCCTAATCGCCGCTCTTAAGCAGGAGTATGATCTGCATGAATAAGCAAGTTGGTAGTATTAAATTAGATGAAGAATGAGAACCTAATTAACCGTATTGCTTTTTGGATTATTCGCGATGAGTGGATTTAGTCAGAATGATACCTTGAATATCAACATAACTGACTCGACGAAATTGTTTTTGGACAAGGAAAATTTGTTCAAAAGAACCACGAGATATTTTATTGGGATTCGACCCAACAAGCCATCCCATCAATCGACAAGGAGCAAAATATCGTTGCGTAAAATAATTGGTGCATGAAATCCAAATACACATCACAAGCGAAAAAATCAGGTAAACATCTTCGTGTAGGAGGACATGAACTTTATTATGAAGAATATGGGGATGGCACCCCTTTGCTTTTACTTCATGGGTATGGAGGATGTACACAAAATTGGCATCCTTTTGTTCCGGAACTGGCCAAACATTACAAATTAATTTTGGTGGATTTACCCGGGCATGGCTATTCGGGAATTTTAGCTCAGCCATTCTCCCATAAGGAATCAGCACGGGTGGTTTTGTTGCTTATGGATGTGTTGAAAATAGAGAACGTTTCTGCAATGGGAATGAGCACCGGAGGAATGGTGTTATTGCACATGGCCATTCAAAATCCGGATCGCATCAAGGCGATGGTTCTGATTAGCGCCACCACTCATTTTCCGGAACAGGCCCGCCAAATTATGCGACGTGTTTCGCTCGATACGATGCCGGATGAGGTCCGTATGATGTATCAGAAATGCGCTTCCGGAGGGGAAGAACAAATTCGGCAGCTCGTCTCCAGCTTTAATGCCTTGGGAGATGATTATGATGACATGAATATAAGTGAAGGTATTTTGTCTGGTATTTCAACATCAACTCTGATCATTCACGGAGAAAAGGATCAGTTTTTCCCTCTGGAAATTGCCGAATCAATGTGCCGCTGTATCCGTAAGTCAGAATTGTGGATGATACCAGGAGGAGAACATGTTCCAGTTTATACGTCCGGACTGCCATTTGTTCAACGTAGCCTGGATTTTCTTGGATCTTGAACGAAGTGTATCTTCAATCCAATTGCTTAATTTAGAGCGACTTTATACTGAATCAGCGTATTTAATCATTCTAAGATTCCATTAAAACCAAATCTCCACTATGAAAACACGTGGTCTTAAAATCTTCCAGTTGTCGGTTTCGGTCATGCTATTGACCGCTTTCGATCTCCCCGCCAATTAGATCAACGCAGGTTCAAAACCGATGCTTATTCCATGGGGATTGATCCTGGTTCCGGAAAAGGTCAAATTTGGTTCGATTCCATTCGCTTTGAAATTGTCGATAAATCGGTAGCAACAACCGGTAAAGAGGAATCCTCCGAATATGAGCAGGAAGAACCGATGAATCTGGATTTTGATAAGTGAGAAAGGTTTAATACTTCTGCTTCGCACAAATGCATTCTGCCCGCAGGTCCAGTTTGCTTCTCTCAGTATGACGGCGACCCCATTCTCCTCACCGCGTCCGCCGAAGTAGTTCGTAATGGAATGAAGAAATGCGAAGGAGGGTCTCATCCCCAAAAGCCCTAACCTGTAACCAATAACCCTTCGTCCATGGTCCAAAAAATGCTAATTTGCGCCCATGGCATTAAGTAATTACCAATCATCTGTAGCAGAGCGTCTGATGCGCTATGCAGCAGTTTATACCGAGTCTGATCCGAATTCCGAAACCTGTCCTTCGACGGAAAGGCAAAAAGACCTGAGTCGAATTCTGGTTCAGGAATTGAAAGAGATGGGTATCGGTGATGCCGACCTGGACAAAAACGGTTATGTCTATGCCACCATTCCATCCACTATTGAACACGATTGTCCGGTGATTTGCTACTGCTCGCATGTAGACACCAGCTCCGACGTGAGCGGCGAAAACGTGAAACCGCGCCTTCATAAAAACTACCAGGGACAGGATATTTCCTACCCGGATGATGCCACATTATTCCTACGGGCAGAAGATCATCCTTACCTGAAACAGCGCATTGGAGATGATATCATCACGGCATCCGGAAAAACATTGTTAGGAGCAGATGATAAAGCAGGCGTGGCCATTATCATGGATCTGGCTGCATACCTGATGGCCAATCCCGATGTGCCGCATGGCAAAATCCGCATTTTATTCACTCCGGATGAAGAAATAGGAAGAGGCGTAGATAAAGCCGACATGAAACGACTGGCTGCGGATTATGGGTATACCCTGGACGGCGGTCCAAGGGGTTCGCTGGAGGGCGAATCTTTCTCTGCGGATGGAGCCGTTGCCACCTTTTATGGGGTCTCTGCTCATCCCGGCTATGCCAAAGGCAAAATGGTGAATGCGCTGAAAGTGGCCTCTCACTTTGTCGATCTTTTGCCAAAAGACAGCTGGAACCCGGAAACTACTTCCGACCACCAGGGCTTTGTACATCCCTTGCACATTGAAGGAGGCATTGAAGAAACCCGGGTAACGTTCATCGTTCGCGATCATAACACAGCCAAACTGCCGGAATACGAAAACCGGCTGGATGCTTACGCCAAACAGGCGGTGGCAAATTTCCCCGGTGCATCGTATAAACTGGAAATTAAGGAACAGTACCGCAACATGAAGGAAGTGCTCGAAACGGTTCCATTTGTAATGGATTTGGCTGCCGAAGCCTATAAAAAGGCAGGAATCGAACCCAAGGTGGAAAGCATCCGCGGAGGAACCGACGGTAGCCGGCTTTCTTTTATGGGATTGCCTTGTCCGAATATCTTTACCGGAGAAATGGCCATCCACTCTCGCCTGGAATATGTGAGCGTACAAGACATGGAAAAGGCCACCGAGGTGCTGGCGCACCTTTCGGCACTGTGGACAAAGCACAAGTAATTTCTCCTCTCTTAATTTATATTTGAGAATGAACCGTCTCATTTTCTCACTCTTGTTGCTTTTGGGTGCAAACTCGCTATGGGCCCAGGACAGCTTGCCCCTGTTTAATCCGCAATCGGGATTTGCCGCCCTTCCACAGGGCAATAAGCGATACGTTGCACGGATTGATTTGGCACGTCCCATCTCGCTTCATAAACTGGTGATTGCCACCGGGGGATTTGACACAGGCTCATTTACAGTTCGCATTCTTGGGCATGAAGGTGGAGTAGCATTTCCGCAACTCGATAAAACCATTTCCGGGCCTTATACATTGCATAAATCGGAATCGGGAACACAGTTTTTGGAATTGGTGCTGGATGATCCATTGTTGCTCAGAAACAATCAGTTCTTTGTAAGCCTCGAGAATCCGGTAGGAAAATTTTACTTCTTTGGTGAGCAGGCAGCTCCGGATAAATCCTGTTCCTCCTCATCTGGCGGTGATTATTATGGACTCTATTTTCTGAACGGCACCCAGTGGAGCCTGGGAAACAGGCGTACTTTGGCAATTACCCTGGTAAAGGAAGATTTGCCATTGCCGGATGAAAACTGGTTCAAAGACATGACCACCGATGCAGGATTCCCGGAAACCTTAAGCAATAAAAATATTGCCACCGCGGATTTAAATGGCGATGGATGGCTGGATATTTTGGTGGGCGGACGTGTTTTTTTCAATCACCAGAATTTTCAATTTACAGATGAAACCGTTCGACTCGGATACGATCCAACCGGACTTGAGATTCATCCCATCATTGATATTAACAACGACGGAGAGCCGGATATCCTTTTGCTGTACGCGGATTCGGCCAATCATAAGGTTTTGATCAACCAGAAAAACGGGAATTTTGTAGAGAAGCCACTCAATGCAATGATACCCGTTCGCGGAGTATCGAGCTACAGCATAGCGGATATTGATAAAGATGGATTCCCGGATATTTTTATCGGTCGCCTTTGGACCATGTATCCATCCACTGGTCCGGATATTACCCCCAATTATCTTTTTCTGAATGATGGAAAAGGAAGTTTTGTGGATGCCAGTGCACGCATTTATCCCCCTTCTTTCGTACACCGGAGAAGCAGAGGATCGGCCTGGTGCGACTATGACAATGATGGCGATTTGGATTTGTATGTAAGCAATTACTATTTGGAGCCGGATGAATTATGGACCAATGGAGGAGATGGTTATTTTTCAGACAAGGCAGGCTACCTCGGACTGGACCGCAATCAAAACAATCAATCGGGTCATGGCACCGGAGTGGATTGGGGCGATTACGATAACGACGGAGATTTTGACCTGCTGGTGCCCATGCTGGCTCATCCGGCTTTCATCTTACTATACGACCATCTTCCAACCCAGTTGTACCGGAATGGTGGGGCTCCGGCTTTTATGTTTTATTCGGAAACGAAAAATTCGGGAATCGAATACGAGGAAACCCATTCAGGAGGTGCTTGGGGAGATATAGACAACGATGGAGATCTTGATTTTGCTATCAGTACCTTTTATGGTTGCCGCTATATTGACATGTATGTTCAGGATGAGCCGGGAAAATTCCGGATGGTGTCGAGCGAGGCCGGAATTCAGAATATTGTGAGTGGAGAAGATGTGTGCTGGGCCGATTGGGACCACGATGGGAAGCTCGACATGGCCCTGGGTGATGGAGGAAAATTCAGAATCTGGAAAAACAATGTGCCCAGCTGGGAAGAACACTGGACAGAGATAGAATTGAAAGCAACGTCAGGAAATGTATTGGCCATTGGGGCACGCGTGGAAGTTTATGCAGGAGGGAAGATGTATATGCAGGAAGTGACTGCCGGGCGGGGTGTGCGCATGCAAAAGCCTACCCGACTCCACTTCGGACTCAATAAAGATGCCCAGATAGACAGCGTTCGGGTTCGTTGGCCGGGACAAACCAATTTTGAAAAATTTGATCAGGTAGAGGGCGATCATCTGAATTTTTTGACACAGGGCGGGCAAGTGATTCAAACCCTTCATCTTCCACTTCAGAATACATGGTATGTTTATCCAAACCCGGTTCAAAGCGGAACTAGAATGCGTTTGAATCAATTACAGGATAAAAGCTTCGCCGTATACTCGGTGCTCGGAAAATACCTTGGAGAGCTCCGCTTTGTTCAGGGAGAGTCCGCTCCAATACAATTGCCTGCCGGATCCTATATTTTGCGCTCGGAGTCGGAGACGCTGCGCATTCAAGTGGCTCCGTAGAGTGGCCTTCTCCTATTTTGTAAGGATTCCGATTTTTATGCCAGCTGTACCTGCCCAGGGAATACTGTACGATCCATTCGGAATCCATGCCCCATAGGTACGGGTATTTGGCAGGGAAAATTCCTGAATATAATTAGATGGTTTATGTTGAGTGGTGGTATTGTTAAAACCCCAGCCAAAGCCAACATAGAAATCGACCAGAAAAATATTGGAATAAACCGATTGGGAGCCGACTGTTATCATCAGGGCTCCGTAGGTGGTATTTTCTCTTCCAGATACGGAAGTGGCATTGTTGGTATTCGGATCAAAATTGGTGTACTGGACATTGGAATTGAAGGTCCCAAAAATGGCCTGAGGCTGTATGTAGGCGCCTTTCAAAACATGATAGTACCGGAGAGATCCGGAGCGGAAATTGGGGGTTTTCATAAAACGGGGACCCACTTTTATAAAAGCGCCGGCTGGTCTGGGGTTGGTGCCAAACAGGTTTTGTGTTCTTCCCAGTCCGATGAGGCCCAAACTTCCTTCCAAACTAAATCCTGGTCGCATACTGCGCTCGTAACTAAAAATAGTGGAGCCGTAGATGGGAGACAGAAAATCAACCTTCCAGGCATTTTTGCGGTTGTCTTTGTAAAGATTCGGGTCATCCAATTCATCTACAAAACGCTCCACATGCCCATTGGCAAATTCAATCTTAATCACATCAATCTTCTTCACTGTGAAAACAGCGGCATCCGCTTCCGGACTGATTTTGTATTTGATTTCTTCCGTGCCAACTTCAGTGACCTTGCAATCGATGATTTTGCCGCTCGTCATATAAATTTTATCCTGAGCCGAAGCGAAAGCGCCGGTGAAAATTAAAAGCATCAGTAACAAGAAATTCCTCATGATTGAAAATTTGTACTAAGATAGCCCTAAATCTGAAATAGATTTCACTTTGCAGCTATTTGAGCAATTACTGGACAGGATTTTTATCGAAATGCAGAAATCGTGGATAAGCCGTGACTAATATCCAAGCTTGGATTTGTAAGTTTGAATAGATGATCGACAGCAAAGAATTGAATGCCATGGTTTTGCTTTTGGACGACACCGATGAAGAGGTGGTTCGTATGGTAGAAGAGCGCATTTTGTCTTTGGGAGAAGAGGTAGTTCCCTTGCTGGAAGATCAATGGAGCAAAGAATTCAGTTTGCTGCATCAAACACGCCTGGAGGAGCTCATCCGGAAGATTCAGCAGGATGGAGTGAAAGAGGAGCTAAAAGCCTGGATGGAATCAGAAGATCAGGATTTGTTTGAGGGTATCGTGATTCTGAGCCGTTTTCATTTTCCGAATATCAACAAACAGGAGATCAGCAACCGGATTGATAAAATCAAACTCGATGCCTGGCTTGAAATGCATTACGATTTAACGGCACTTGAAAAGGTTCGTATTCTGAACCATATTTTTTACGACGTGAACGGGTTCAAAGGAAATTCGGAAGATTATCATTCTCCGTCGAATTCGTATATCCATACCGTTTTGGATCAAAGGCAGGGAAACCCGATTTCATTGGCAATCCTGTATAGCATTGTCGCCCAAAGGTTGGGTATTCCTATTTTTGGCGTCAACCTCCCACAACATTTTATCCTGGCTTATCTTTTTGACGGGAACCTGGATGAAACAACATTGCCCGACCGAAATAAACTGGTCAAAGAAGGGGCATTGAGTAAGGTGATGTTTTACATCAATCCATTCAATAAAGGATTGGTTTTCACCCGACAAAATATTGATGAGTTTGTACGTCAGCTGAAGATTGAATCGATGCCGGAGTTCTATTTACCCTGCAACCATGTCGAAATATTAAAGCGGGTGATTCGAAATTTGGTAAGCAGTTATTCCAAAGCGGGCAATGCACAAAAAGTCCTGGAGCTGGCCGATTTGATGGAGATTCTTGGCGGCGAAATGCCTCCGAAATCAAACCGGGAGTGAGTTATACTCCAAAACGCCAGAACAATCCCAAATTACTTTCCATTCTTCCACTTTTGAAGTCCGAGTGAAAATAGGGACTGAGGTCCATTATCAGGCCAAGTGCCGGCAAGTTTTTGATGGGGTACAAACGGATGCCCACCATCAGGAACTGTCCCTGATAGATTTGGCTCGAATTTCCCGGATTGCTTCTGAGGCCCAGTCCTGCAAAGTATTGATAACGTTCTTCCCTCTTAAAATTCCAGGCCACATAGAGATCGCTATTCAAATTGGAGGCAAAAGAGTTCGTTTGCAAACGAAGGCCCCCGTAAAACATCTTTTCAACCGGAGAAGTTAGTTCCACTTTAGAATAAGGAAAGGGATAATATCCTACGGTCCATCCGGCGTAGGCAGAAGAAAAAGACAAGAAAATCACGGAAAGGAAGAAGGTTCTTTTCATTGGTTGAGTGCATTTAAAAAAGAGCAATAGGCGGGCTTTTTGTCATTGTTTTGATCGAATAACAGTGGGGCATCAAAGCGGTTGAATTCGCCCGGAATCCAGGAATTTCGATCGCTGATTCCCCAAACGGTGACCCCATATTGGTAGTGGGCAGGGATATGCCGGTACAATTCAATGACCTCGACGAATTTGTCTGCTTGTTTATCCAGTAAATCGCTTGTGGCGGCATTCGCTTTTCCGTATGGATTGATGCTGATGTCCAGTTCGGAAACATGCAGCAGATAACCTCTGTTTGTAATTTTCGCGAAAGCGTCAGCAATATCGGAAGATGACGGTTCTTGCAGATTGATATGCATTTGCATTCCTATTCCATCTACCCGGACCCCTTGAGAACGCAGCCAATCACAAAGGTCCAGCGCCGCATCCAACTTAGCCGGATTCAATGCCAGGTTGTAGTCGTTATAAAAAAGTTTGTACTGAGGGTCGAGTTCGGAAAAGATGCGGTAGGCCTCTAAAATGTATTCTTTTCCTATTCCCTGCATCCAGATGCTACTACGCAAGGTGCCATCTTCATTGAGTGCTTCATTGACCACATCGATGCCTGTCGTTTGAATGGATTCGGCGAGAAGGATTGCCTTTTTAAATTGCCGGCAATAATCCGTCAAAAAATTTTTCAACTGATTTTTTGGATAATTGGCCAGCCAATAAGGTAACTGCCGATGCCAGATTACTGGATGAATGTGGAGGTATTGGTAGCCTGCATTTTTGGCTTCTCGGCTAAGCCAGGAACATGGCCAAAAATTAAAGGAGTCCCGGCGCGGAGCGAGATTCTCCATCTTTAAGATGTTCTCACTGCTGATCCGGTTGAAATACCTACTGCCCTGGGCTTTCTGCCAGTTGAAAACGACTCCATCCTCTGTTGTTCCAATCGGGAATGGTGCGACGTCGCGAAGTTCTTTACCTGAATCACAGATGGAGTCTGTGGTTTTCTGACAGCTGAAAGCCAGGATCAGGAGAAAAGCTATCCCAATTCGGTACATCTACGTAAAGGTATATCTATTGCAGATACTTCGCAACAATAGGCATACGGCGTCCCATTCCAAAAGCTTTGGACGACACGCGTAAAATGGGTGGGGCCTGGTACCTTTTGTATTCGTTGAGATTGACCAGACGAATTATCCGGTGTACCAATTTCGCATCATGTCCATCTGCTATCAGTTCTTTCGGGCCTTTGCGGTTTTCGATGTATTGGTAGAGGATGGTATCGAGTTCCTCGTAATCAGGAAGCGAATCCGAGTCTTTTTGGTCAGGTCTGAGTTCGGCGGAAGGTGCCTTGGAAATAATATTTTCCGGGATAATTTCTTTTTCTTTATTGATGAATCGTGCCAGCTCGTACACTTGTGTTTTATACAAGTCGCCGATTACGGATAATCCTCCGCACATATCGCCATACAGTGTTCCGTATCCTACTGCATTCTCGCTTTTATTTGATGTATTCAGAAGGATAGAGCCAAATTTATTGCTCAGGGCCATCAGGATGACTCCTCTCGCTCTTGCCTGAATATTTTCTTCTGTCAGGTCGGGAGCCAGTCCCTGAAAGGGTTTCGACAACGTATTCTCAAAGGCTTTGAATGGCTCTTCGATGGAGATAAGTTCATACGGGGTTCCCAAATTTTCCGACAATTTTATTGCGTCGTTTACGGAATGATCGGAAGAATAGCGTGAAGGCATGAGCACTGCCAGCACATTTTCCGGTCCCAGGGCTTTGGCGCAAAGGGCAAGCACCACGGCCGAGTCAATTCCGCCGGAAGAGCCAAGTAAGGCCTTTTTAAATCCTAGTTTTCTGAAATAATCGCGGATACCGGTTACCAATGCATCGTGGATCAGTGCGGTTCTTTCCTGAGGAAGAAAAGTGTGATCTTCACCTATTTGCTCCAGAACGCCTTCGTTAAAATCGTAGCATTTGAATTCCTCGTCGAAGTATGCCATCTCATCTACAAGACTACCATCTGCATTCATAGCGAGGCTGCCCCCGTCGAATATCAGTTCTGTTTGTGCTCCGACATGATTCACATAAAGCAAAGGCAATTGATAGTGCAGGCAGTTTTCTTTGAGGACTTCCTTTCTGGTTTCTATATGGTACCGGCTAAAAGGTGAGGCGGCAATATTGATCATCAGGTCTGGGTTGCCCTGCATCAATCGGTCCATAGGCTGCCCGGCATACAAACCGGAATCGCCGATATTCCATAAATCCTCGCAAATACTGAGGGCTATTTTCAAGCCACCAATCTCCACACATTGAACTGAATTGGCTGGTTCAAAGTAACGGTATTCATCAAAAACGTCGTAGGTAGGCAGCAGTGCTTTGTGCACGACTTCCTGGACCTTTCCGGAACTCAGAACATAGGCTGCGTTATGCAGGCGCTTGCCTTTTCTTTGCTTGTTTCTGGCCGGAGCACCTAATATACAGGTGATGCCATGGCATACGTCAGCAATTTTATTGATTTGCTCTTCACACGCATCCAGAAATTCCTTGAACTCCAGGAAATCTCGGGGAGGATATCCCGTTAACGCCAACTCTGCAAAAACAATCAAATCGATTTGATCGGATTTTGCCTTTTCAATATGCTCCCGAATCCTTCGGGAGTTTTCCTCAAAATTGCCCGTATGGTAGTTCAGCTGGGCGAGTGCTATCTTCAAATGAATGCTATTTAAAAACGAACGCCGGCAACCAGATTCAACACGTTTCTACGTGCAATGGTATTTTGCGCTCTCATCATATTAATCAGTCCATATTCGTATCGGACACCCATAAGGATGGCGGTATTTCCGGACAAATTCCATTCGGCACCGCCACCAATTAAGATAGGTACACGGATACCCAGGATATTGTCTTCCTGTAAAAAGTATTTGCGGTTATTCTCGCTAATCGTATTGACATCGACAAAATCATTGTCTTGGCTGTTCACCATGCGATCGCTGTTGTCGTCCGCATTCTCGAAAGCCGCCGGTTTGTAATTCGCAGTGATGCCGCGATAAGCGAAGGCAGGGGCAATACCCACTTGCCCGTAGTAGCGCCAATACCCAATTTCATTGGTGCGGAGTTTCAGGGTAATAGGAATTTGAAAGCTGCGGATTTTATAATCAATGTTCACGTTGCCGGTTTTTTTATAGGACCCGCTACCTGAATTAAATGACAAGAGCGAATCGGCATTGATCTTATAGCCTTGCGTTGAGTGGAGCACCTCAATACATAATGCGTAGTTTTTAGCGAAATAAAAATCGCCATAGATGCCAAATCCTATGCCTGCCTTGAGTCCGCCTCCACTAATATTTTTAGTATCAGTGCTAACCCATCCATAACTGGAAGTGGCCAGAATTCCGAGTCGTAATTTATTTTGGTTCCCGTCGTTTTGAGAGAATGCGGTGATTACAGACAGACACGCGGCAATCAATGCTATTTGTTTTTTCATACTTTTGGTTCGTTGATGATGTGTACAAATTTGATAAAAAATATGCAAAAGACTGGATTTGTATATGCTTTGATGGCAATCGTACTGTTTGCCTGCTCGGGAGATTCGGTCAAAGAGGCTGATATAAGTGAGATTAAGACAGAAGTTAGCCTTCGGCGATTCGATCTGGACTTCTTTGGAATGAAGCAGGATCAACTTCCGGGCGACTTGGCGAAGTTGAAGACAGAATACCCGAATTTTTTCCCATTTTATCAGAATGAAATCATGGCTTGGGACAGCTCCGAGGTGTTGGAAAACTGCATGCTACTTCTGTCTGATACCAATGTGGCAAAGCTGCAAGACACCATTAAGCGGGTATTTGGCGATTTTTCTGAGCAGATGGAAATATTAAGTCCGGCATTCAAGCGCTTTCGTTATTTCTTTCCGGAAGCGCCATTGCCCGAAATCATCATAGCCTATACCGAATTTTTATTTCGCACCGGCACGGACAGTAATATGCTTATTCTTCCCCTGGAGATGTATATGGGAGAGAATTATCCAGTCTACACTTACTTCGATATTCCTGCCTACATGTTGCGGAGAATGAATAAATATCATCTTCCTCCTTTGGCCATGTCAGCCTGGCTCGATCAAACGTTTGGAAGCATTCCGGCGGGTAACCGATTTCTGGATCAGATGATAAAGGAAGGGAAGCAGTTGTATTTTCTCGAAAGCGTGTTGCCCAACACGGCAGACAGCTTGCTTACAGGATGGACCACAGAAAACCTGAAATGGCTGAAAGAAAATGAGTTTCAGATGTGGACCTTTTATATCAGCGAAAAATATTTATACAGCACCGATGGGGCCTATTATATGCCACTGTTAACCGATGGTCCATTCACAGCTGCTCCGAATATACCGCCTGGAAGCGCACCAAAAATTGGGGCGTATACCGGCTGGCAAATTGTGAAAAGGTATATGAAAGAAAATCCTGAACGAACCATGCAGGCTCTTTTCGAAGAACTCGATTCAGACAAAATTCTAAGGGAATCAGGCTACCGGCCTTAATCGGGGCTTTTCAAGGAGACTGTATTATTTGGCAAAGCGGGCGTGGTTTTCGTCAATCCGGTATTGCACTATTTTTCGGATGAGTTGCAAGGGTAACTCTTTGTCAATCGGAAACTGGATGGATCCTTTTCCTTGCTTGTAGCCTTTCAGCTCCTTTTTAAATGCATTTTGTCCTGACGGGGTGGCGTATAAACCAACATGCCTGGAAAAGGCTGCAAAATAGACCAAAGGTCGTTTATAGGTTTTATAGGCCGGCATATTATAATTGATGCATTCTTCGGCATCGGGTGCCAGATCCAAAATTAATTTTCTAAGCGCGATGAGATGACGCTGCTGTGGCTCTTGAAAGGATGAGATGTAGACATCGACATCTTTTATTTTCTCCATGATAAGGCTGAAATTTCTTCAAACGGGTCAATTCGCTTGCCACGTTGAATAATTCTGAAAATTACTTTTTGCGTGTGAAGAAATGGTTAAGGCTCCGGCGAAAGAAAATTTTGGGGATGAGGATTAGAGTTGAAGCAAATCAATGCAAACCAAAAAAGGCCCTGTTTCATGAGAATCGAGCCTTTTCCCCAAATGTTGGACCCCTACACTTCCTGGTAATTGATCATCCAATTGATACCGAATTGATCGGTGAGACTTCCGTAGTAAGCTCCCCAAAACATATCCTGGAGAGGCATGGAAATTTCTCCACCTTCAGCCAAAGCATTGAAAATGCGTTGCGCCTCATCCCTCGATTCCGGTTCAATATTAATATGCATGTTGTTTCCTCGTTTGAGGTCAAATCCCATTTCTTTGGGGGCGTCGGTGCCCATTAGAATGTGGTTTGCAGTAATTGGCAATTCAATATGCAGAACCATTTTTTTCAATTCATCCGCAATGGGTGTTTGATCTGCGGAAGGGGGGATATCTCCAAACCGGCTTATGCCGCCCGGAGCAAAGGCATTTTTAAATACGGATTGATAAAAATAGAAAGCTTCTTCCGTGTTACCAGGAAAATTGAGGTAGGTGCAAACGCGCGAACTATTATCCGGCTTGTAATCCTTTCTAAGTTTGAATTGGGATTCCAGATACAGGTCAAGGTTATTCAAGGCCATGCTAAACCCTTCCTTGAAGCCCATGCTGATTATCATCTCTAAATCTTCCGGTTTTTTATAAGTGAGGAGTACTTCTACGCGTGTTTTCTCTTGTTCCGTATAAAAATTAACCTGCCAATTGCTTTGCGGAAATTCTTGATTGATTTCCCAATTGTCCAGACAAAATGCATCATCTCCGTTAAAGCTTTCTTCCGGTTTTACCTGATTGTATGTAGCGCAGCATTTATGCTCTTCATTTTCGGGACCAATCATCCGGTATTGCCAGGTACCACCTGGACGAAAATCCATGAAGTGGGTTTCTGTACGATACGGTTTGGGAGCCCACCATTGATCGATCAATTCCGGTTTCGTCCATGCCTGCCAAACCAGCGATTTATCTGCAGCAAATTGACGCGTCACGTGGACTTTGTTTTTTGTTTTATCGACTTGAAAGTCGAAGAATAAAGCATTTCTCATTTTATTTCTTTTTAAGATTGTTCAATACATCATCTAACTGATTGAATCGAGTTTCCCATATTTTGCGGAATTGCTCGAGCCATAGGTCAATCTGTTTCATTTTTTCAATCTCCAGGCTATAGTAAATTTCTCGTCCGCGGTTTTCTTGTGTTAACAATTCGCATTCATTTAGAATTTTCAGGTGCTTCGAAACTGCCTGGCGCGTGCTGTCGAAATGTTCTGCGATGGCGTTGGGAGTCATGGCCTGCAATGCAATCAGGGCGATTATAGCTCTGCGTGTTGGATCTGCAATAGCTTGAAATATATCTCTTCTCATAATTCGAAACCTTTCGGTTGCAAATATACGCAACCTTTTGGTTTCGCAAAATGTTTTTTTGATACTGGGAATTTGCTAATTTGTGTGAGTGGGAATGTCTATCGTCTTCATCCTGGTTGTCGCAGCAATTGAAATGCTTTATTATTTCATCGCATTCTTTCCGGCAAAGCGGGTATATAAAGTGAAGGGCAGGACCGGGATATGGCTATTTCTATCCTTATTGATTTTCATGGCCATTTTTCTATCCCTAAATTTCATCACGGTATATGTGTGGGCCAGCAAAATGCAATTTAGTCGCTAAGGCTCTTTTTGCTGAGTAAATACAGTTCTGCTATTAGTATATTCAGTCCAAATCCCAGCCAGGCATCTACCTGGTAAATAAACATTTCGTCCCAGTCCGTCAGTTCAATAAATACCAGCTTCCATAGGCGCAAGGTGATTGCCGAAAAGGTAAGCGCATAGCTTCGGACCATAAAGCGGTAATGTTCGGTGATATTTTTATTTCGAATGGATATCCAGGCTTTCAATGTAAAAGTGAACCAGAGCAATGCCAGAATGGTAAATGCAATTCGATTGGAAAGGCCGCCGTTTGCATGTACAGCCAGAATCAGGCCCGCGGGAAAATTGATAAAGAGAATACTGAAAATGTAGACTTTCCCAACACCACGATGAATTTTGGGAAATTCCCGACGAATGAATCCCGAGAATTGGGTGAATCCCGCTATCAGGCAAAAGATACTCGTGCCAACATGTACGTAAAATCCGCCCAGCCAAAATGCATTGGAGATATAATCTTGTTTGTATGCAAGAAAACCAGTAGTGAGCTTTCCATCTGCATACTGAACAATGGCCAGTAGCATCGGAATAAAAACCAGGGCAAATAATATCAATCTGCTCTGGTAGAGTATATTTTGGATTTGGTTCTTGTTCAAAACTTAATTGCTCAATATCGGGTATTTTCACTCAAGGGTAGAATTAAATCAATGGAAAAGCAAAAGTTCAGATCATGATTTACCGTACTTTTGTCCGGTGAAAAAATTCTTCCCTATAGCGTATGTCTTGCTGATTGTTCTTGGAATGATCTGGGGTTCTTCATTTATTTTAATCAAACGTGGACTTGTTGCATTCAGTCCGGTTCAGGTAGGCGCCCTACGTTTGTTTATTGCAGGGATTGTTTTATTACCGGTTTTTTTGAGCTGGTACGGGAAGGCCAACAAAAGGAATTTTGGCTGGTTCATGCTCAGTGGTCTGTTGGGTAATGGGTTGCCTGCAATTCTGTTTGCGGTGGCGCAGACGCACCTTAGTTCATCTGTAACCGGCGCATTGAATTCATTGACCCCCATGTTTGCCTTGTTGGTTGGAGTACTTGTGTATAAAATACCTTTTGACCGTTCGAAATTGTTGGGGGTCCTGGTAGGGCTTGCTGGAGCTCTGGCATTGATTCTCTTAGGGCATCATTCCAGACCTGCAGGCGACTTGGGATATTCAATGTTTGTAATAATTGCTGCCCTGCTTTATGGCATTAACGTGAATTTGATCAAAGAGAAATTTTCCGAGAGTAAACCCATGGTGATTGCGGCATTTCCAATTGTCTTCATGGCTATTCCATCTTTTTTATTTCTGGTTTTCTCTAATTTCTTTACCGAGGCATTATTCGAACCACAGGCTTTACAAAGTTTAGGAGCCATCTCCCTGCTGGCAGTTTTCGGAACGGCATTATCTCTGGTGGCTTTCAACCACCTGATTCAATTAACCAATGCAGTCTTTGCATCGCTGACGACCTATATTATTCCGATTGTCGCATTAATGTGGGGCATTTGGGATGGGGAAGTTCTCACCATCTATCAAATAGGAGGGATGGGCCTGATTCTTCTGGGCGTATTGCTTGTTCGAAAGAAGGGAAAGGCTTAAAAATAAAAAACACCCCGAAGGGTGTTTCTTTCATTCGTCGACTTGTTTCATAGGCTATTTCATTACCCAAAAACGAATATAAGCAACAATTTTCCCTATTTGGTTGTGCTTTTCAGTTAATTATTTGAGAGAATCGATAAACGGAAATTCACTTAAATACTTTGATGAACATTCCCAGGCTTCCATACCATTCGCAGAAAAAGAAATGCTGATCAATGCGGTGGGCTCGGTCGTTTTGTACCAATATATTTGGGAGGTTCACATAACCGCTGCGACTTTCCAGCTGGAAAAAGCCATTTCGCAGGAATTCCAAGCGAAGCCCTGCCTTAGCATTGAGATGATATCCTGAAATGTGCCAGTGGTTGTTCAAACCTACGGTGCAAACACGTACATCACTTCTTGGAACTACTACTCCGGTACCGGCTCCCAACAAGCCATAAAGGCCAAAAATGCCATTTCTGGAATGAAGCAAGGAAATTCTGCGTTCCAAATCCAGAGAGGTTACATTTAAACCATCGGTATGTTCGAATTTTAGCAAATCACCGGAAATGACCATTGGTTGACGAAGGTATTCACCATTAAATTTAGTGTATACCGGAGAATTAATGAATCCGCTCACTTGAGCAACTTGGTTTTGGTCCATCACATATTTCATATGATCCCATCCTACAGAAACAGACCATTTTTCATCGATCTGATAACCCAAACGGAAATTGAATTGTGGAATCGTTAATAAGCTCGGATTATAATAAGCTTTATCATTGATTGGTGTCGGACGGTCATGAGCAGTCGCATTGTAAACAGTGAACTCATAGTCAGGCCCATGCACATGAATATTACTTTTATTATAAACTGCACGGTTGTAGCCCCAGAAGAAGTAAAATTGTCCCTTACGGGTTGTGCGGTTCGGGCGTTTAAAAAAACCAGGTTGGGTCGTTTCCTGAGCCATTCCTTGCAGGCTTAGAAAAAGACAGATGAGGGCAAAGATCTTTTTCACTTAGCGGTAGGTTACACTTTTAACAGCTTCAATTACTCGGGCAGGATTTGGTAAGAACTCTTCTACCAGAGTTGGTGCATAGCCCAACGGGGTGTCTCGTGTGGTAATTCGGCGTATCGGTGCGTCAAGGTAGTCAAATCCCAGCTTTTGCACCATGTAGGTCAATTCAGAAGAGATGCTCGCCAATGGCCAGGCTTCCTCGACGATTACCATGCGGTTTGTTTTCTTGACACTTTCAATGAGGGTGGCATAATCAATCGGACGCACTGTTCTCAAGTCGATAATCTCACAACTGATTCCATCTTTGGCCAATTCCTGAGCAGCTGCAAGAGCTACCTTCATGATTTTTCCAAAAGAAACGATGGTTACATCAGATCCCTCCTGAACAATATGTGCTTTGCCAATGTCCAGCAGATATTCTTCTTCCGGTACTTCTCCTTTGTCGCCATACATTTGCTCCGACTCCATAAATATTACAGGGTCATTGTCGCGGATGGCTGATTTGAGGAGTCCTTTGGCGTCGTATGGATTGGATGGAACAACTACCTTCAATCCGGGGGTATTTGCGTACCAGTTTTCAAAAGCCTGCGAATGCTGTGCGCCAAGTTGCCCGGCACTGGCCGTAGGCCCACGAAAAACCATCGGAATATTAAATTGTCCGCCACTCATCTGATACATTTTAGCAGCAGAGTTGATGACCTGATCTATCGCTACCAGCGAAAAGTTGAAAGTCATGAATTCTATAATCGGACGAAGTCCGTTCATGGCCGCACCCACCCCGATGCCACCAAAACCCAATTCTGAAATCGGGGTGTCGATGATTCGCTTCGGTCCAAATTCATCCAGCATTCCCTGACTGACTTTGTAGGCACCATTGTATTCTGCAACTTCCTCTCCCATCAGAAAGATGTTCGGGTCTCTGCGCATTTCTTCGCTCATGGCTTCACGCAGGGCTTCTCTGAATTGGATTGATCTCATGATTATTCCGCTAGTGGCGCAAAAATATCAAATTCTGATGGAAACGAAAGGAAAACCATCATCCGGGAAAAGGGAAAATTACCTGATTTCAGTGAGGCGGGCAATTTGAGTGGTTCCTAACTTTGAGACATGAACTCCAAACAACAACTACGCTTTATCGGGTTGCTTGGCGGAATAGCGTTCATCGGACTTATAGCTGCCGGCGCGCTATTGTATTTCTATTTTTTCCGATTGATTCTGATATAATAGAAATAGCTCATCGGAGATAGATGAAAGTGATTCGCGAAAATCGGGTAATGCCAGGATTGAGAACTTTTAGCGAGGTTTAATATTTTAGAGTTAGCGCCTAATGAACCCTGACATAATGCTCAAAATAGCTGCATTCTTTTAAGGCCATTTTGTAAAACTCGGTATTCGCGAATTGCTTTTTCAAGATGAGGAAATTCTTTCTGAATTCCTGATTTTTAATCGGATCGCATGGCAGGTCTTCTCCATAATAGCTATGATAACTCACATTCGAGCCATCGGTGTCGTACTCATTTTGCTCACACTTCGCCATCATAAAGTGAATTTTAGCTTTGAATTCCGGATCTCTTGTAAGCTTTAGTGCCCGCTCGTATGCCGGATAGGCCAGACTCATGGAATAAAAAGAGGGGTGCTCTGTTTCTTCTTCACTTTGCAGATGATAACTGATGGCATCGCGACTGTTTCCGAACCAGGTAATGTTGTACAAACCGTTGGCATACTGAAAGGCAGAAAGCGCATTGCCCTTTTCAGCCTCATTATTCAGGTATACCATTTCTTCGCAAAAACGAAGCTGAGTATAATGTCCGGGTAATTCCCGGTGATCGCAATCGTGGCAATCGTTAATGCGAATATGCAAGGGATCGGTATTGAGCATACTGGAATGTCCGGCCTGCTTGTATGCTTCGGCCGCTTCTTCAAAACGATGCATGGCCAATAGGGTATTTCCCTTCCATTCCATGAGGGTTGACATCTTTAACTTTTGATTCTTCGAGACCCAACGCTCGATCACATTTTTTTCCTGATTTTTAAAGCTGCTTTCCAACATCAATATATCCGGATAACTCAGTTCACTTTCAATGTCCCGGTACATGGACGCGAAAAGCAATCGCTCCAAATTCATCTGTCCATTATTGCTGGCCAGTTCTTCCAGCCTGCGGAAGGTGTACTCAGTTAATTCAGGGTGATTGATGGCCAGCACCTCATTCAATTGTCCAATCAATAAATGGGCATTGTTAAGGATTTTACTATTCCAGGTTTCCAAATCGAGCAAACTGCGCAATACACGCTGCTGATGCTGCAATGCCAGATTCTCTGACCCAGGGAGCAAAGAAGCATTTTCCAGTTCTTTTCTGGCTTGATGAAACTTGCCGCTGATATAATCAAAATAGGCGAGGAGAAATGAAAATTGAGCTCGATCTGTCGCTTTTTTATTGATGCTTCCTTTTCGAAGAGCCATACAGATTTGATTCCATTCTTCGGAAGCGAAATAGTCTGTGAGAGTAGATTCATACCTCAGGAATCGCTCCTGCTGAGAATTTTCCAGCATGCGGTCCATAATGGATCGTATTTCTGGTGCGTTTGGATCAATGTCCAGAATTTTATCCAGAGCAACATGAGGTGGAATGCTCCGCAATGAGCCCAGCATCCATATGTCTATTTTTTGCTGAGGCAATTCAGTGCTTCTTGCTGCTTCAAAATAATCCTGTGCATTAAAAAAGTGAAGGTCCTCAAAGTAAGTAATGGCACAATCTTCACAATTTTGAAAGGCATTCGAAAGTTTTAGAATCAAACTGGCCTTTTCAGCTGGCGGCATGCTGTCCTGCTTATGCGCGAGTCGAAATGCGGCACCAAAATCATAATTGGCCGCCTGGAAACGTAACTTATTGTTCCATTTGCTATCTGAAAAATGTTGGGCATAATATGCATTCACCGCCTGGTATTCGCCAAGGTAGAAATGCAAACGCAGGATTTGATACCGGTAGCGTTCCTTGAGCTCTTTGTCTTTGCATTTTTTCAATAATCTCTCGCCCTCCTCAAGCAGTTGGTGCATGCCTGTTTCATCGGATGGTTCTGAATTCTCCCACCAGTTCGATTCGCGGGTCACATGTTTTTCGCATTTTTTCGCGAAGCTCAGGTAATCCAATACCGGCGATTTTTTATTCTTTTTCAATTGCTGAGCCAGCGGATTGTTTTCCCATTCTTTAGGTAAGGCTTTGTCATCCTTGATACTGCTGATTAATTGAAGCAGACTGCTTTCCGAACTCTCAAATATCAGACTTCTGATTGCCTCCACATTGTCAGATTTCAGTTCAACTTGCCAGCTTTCCATGTTATTCAACACGGTGGCATTTGGGTCATCGCTTCTTCCAAAAAGACTATAACCCCAGGAATAGTATGGGGCATATGGATCCCAATTGTTATCCGACTCAGGAATCAGGTTATAGTAATAGGGTCCGTAATCCTCGGTAGAACAGGCAAAGGATTGAATAAATCCGGAACAAAGAACTGCACTACTGAGAAGCAGCGCGGTAAATCTCTTCAATATTCCGGCAAGAATAAGTTTCGATTTCATAGGGATTGTAGTGAAACAGGCTCAGGTTAACAGGGTTGGTTTTCCAAAGTGAATATAAATGATTTATTGCTTGTTTCACCAAATCAGGTTGAATTTCTTCTACCCTAAATCGGTCATTTTTAAGAATATATTCTCCCTTAAACAGTCCATTGGTCCTGGCTTGGTACCAGTTTTTCTGCTGATGAACAAAGAGCGTGTCGTTTTGCAAATCTTCTTTGTTCCAGGCGCTTCTTAATGCCAGTAATTCGTCATTTCTGAACTGTACCACCCAGGAAAAAAGGGGCAGAGCAAGGTCGAGCTCCAATGGATATTCCGGCAATTTGGATGTGTATTGGGCTGCCGTCTCCAGGTTGAGTATCGAATTGGTTTCATTGGGAGATTTTAAATCACCCATATTATAATACATTAACATTCCGCGATCCACAGGTGGAATTCCCGTTGTCTGAGGGAATTTGATCTGATGAAGCCGTATGGTGGCACTTAATAACCAGTTCTCCTGCCGGCATAATACCTTCAGGGTCTCCAAAAAGGAAAAGTATTTTGATTTCGTTTCCGGACTCCAGTCGCAGTCCATCTGAATCTCCTTGACAGGGCGGTTCAGTTGTGCATTTAGTTTCTGAATCTTACTGTACACATGAAGGGCCAGACTTTGAATAGCTGTGTCAGGGATAAATTGTAATGCCCGGTTGGTAATAAATACACAGGGCACGATGTCGAGCTTACTTGCCGGTAAACTTTTCCATTCAATAACACCCAGCGGCTTCAGCTTGTCGCCATATTTGTCAATATCAAAATAGCGAACATACAAGCGGGAAACTTCCATACTGTCAAGCTTCTGGTAGTCGGAAGGTCCCAGAGTAAAAGTTGTTTTCCAATGATAAAATGCATGGACAGGGCCTTTGTTCTTAGAATTACACGCCCACCACAACAGGGAAACGAGAATTAGCTTATGCCAGCTCTTCAAAATAACCGGTTTGTCTGTTCTTGCGTACATTGTCCCAGTTGAAAAAACGCCCATTCATTGCAATATACACTCCGGATGGTAGGGTTTGCACATAAGCCAGGGCAGAACCCAGATTAAATAATCCATCAGATGAACCAAAACGAATGGGAATCATGGCGCCGGTCAAAACAATGGTCTTGTCTAAATTCTCCTTGGCCAATTCATGGGCAGTCTCACACATTGTGTCGGTGCCATGAGTGATGATGATTTTATTTTCTTCCGATCGTGTGCAAGATTCCACAATGATATTTCTGTCGACATCCGTCATCTCCAAACTGTCAATCATCATCAGGGTGCGAACCTGGATATCCAGTCGGCTTCTTCCCATTTTAAGTAACTCGGGAATCAAAGTGTTCTGAAAGTGAAGCTTTCCGTTCAGTTCGTTGTACTCCTTGTCAAAGGTACCTCCGGTTACAAATATACGTATCGACATAGGGCAAAGATAGACGAGATTTTGGGAGATTGGGAGATTGAAAAGTTGGGAAAACGAGTGAATTGAAAGACAGGAGAAGTCAGAATGGTGTGAATTTCTTGCATCAGGATTTTTCGCAGTCGCCGCAAATACCCTGCAATAGCATATTCCATTCGTCTACCTGATATCCTTCGGGTAGATTGATCTGTGGCATGGGGATTTCATCCAGGCATTCGGTATGTCCGCAAACGGTGCATTTAAAATGCAGGTGTTCATCATGATGGTGGTGGTCGCTGCAGGAATCACACAGCGCATATTTCTGCGTCCCTTCCAAGTCGGGCACCTTATGCAAAATTCCATGTTGCAGAAAAGAATCTAGAATCCGGTAGATCGTCACTCGATCACAGGAATTCTCCAACAATTTCTCTAAATCTGGCTGAGAGAGTGCATGCCTGTTCGCAATGAACGAGTCAATCACCGCTTTCCGCGATTGGGTTATTCGTAATTTTTTTTCGCCTAGAATGTTCTCTGCAGAAACCATGTTACAAAGATACAAATTCCTTCTGATGCACAGATTTTCCTACCTTTGCAGCTCAATCTGATTCGCATGAATATTAACGATATCAAAACTCCGACCGGAACGAAATTGAATACTAAAGGGTGGATTCAGGAAGCCGCTCTGCGTATGTTGATGAATAACCTGGATGAAGAAGTGGCAGAACGCCCGGAGGATCTCATAGTTTACGGAGGAACAGGGAAAGCAGCGCGGAACTGGGAATCGCTCGAATTGATTGTTAAAGCCTTGAAAGATTTGAATGACGATGAAACACTGCTGATTCAATCTGGTAAACCGGTTGGCATACTTCCTACTCATAAAGATGCGCCACGCGTTCTTATCTCAAACTCCATGCTGGTTCCGCATTGGGCCACCTGGGAAAAATTCAGGGAACTCGAAGCAAAGGGTCTGACCATGTACGGACAAATGACTGCTGGAAGCTGGATATACATTGGCTCCCAGGGAATTGTTCAGGGCACCTATGAAACCTTCGCCGAAATGGCCCGTCAACATTTTGGTGGGAGCCTGAAGGGAACACTGAATGTAACTGCAGGGCTCGGCGGAATGGGCGGCGCACAGCCGCTGGCCATCACAATGAACGAAGGAACATGTCTGGCAGCAGAGGTGGAAGAATGGAGAATCCGCAAACGCCTGCAAACGCGCTATCTGGATAAAATGTACCGCAATATAGATGAAGGCATCGATGCAGCATTGGCGGCGAAAGAACGCGGAGAAGGAATTTCCATCGCAATTGTATGTAATGCAGTAGATCTTCTCGAAAGACTGGAGGAGAGAGGAATCGTTCCGGAATCGCTTACGGACCAAACATCAGCCCATGATCCTTTGGTTGGATACTTCCCACAGGGTATGGATACTGAGGCGGCCGACAGACTGAGAAAGCAAAACCCGGAAAAATATATGGAATTGGCTTACGATACCATGGCCAAGCATGTTCAGCTGATGTTGCGATTCCAGGAAAAAGGATCCATTGTATTCGACTATGGTAATAACTTGCGCGGCAGAGCGCTCGAAAGGGGAGTAAAAAATGCATTCGACTTCCCTGGATTCGTACCGGCATTTATTCGTCCGCAATTTTGTCAGGGCCGTGGCCCTTTCCGATGGGCAGCACTTTCAGGAGATCCACAAGACATATACGAAACCGATAAGCTGATTCTCGAATTGTTCCCGGAAGATGAAAGCCTTCATCGCTGGATTAAAATGGCGCAGGAACGCATCGAATTTCAGGGACTACCGGCGCGTATCTGTTGGTTAGGGCAAGGCGAAAGGGAAAAAGCCGGACTTGCTTTCAATGAATTAGTAAAATCAGGAAAGGTGAAAGCTCCGATTGTAATCGGTCGCGACCATCTGGATACAGGCTCTGTGGCATCGCCAAACCGGGAAACTGAAGCCATGAAAGATGGTTCAGATGCCATTGCCGATTGGCCAATCCTCAACGCATTAATCAATACGGCAGGCGGAGCCAGCTGGGTTTCTGTGCATCATGGCGGAGGTGTTGGAATAGGTTATTCCATTCATGCAGGGGTGGTAATCGTGGCAGATGGTACTGATGATGCAGCACGCCGAATTGGCCGTGTTTTACATAATGACCCGGCTATGGGAGTGATTCGTCATGCAGATGCAGGTTACGATATAGCCAAAGACACCGCAAGAAAATTCCGTTTGGATATCCGTGCCCGCCTGGAAGGAGAGCAAGCACCAACCGTCTGATCATGAAACAGTTTCTTTTTATTCTGGTAATGTTCTGTCTGGGTTCTCAATATGCAGGGGCCCAGGAAGACAGCACCTGGAACAAGGGTTTTGTGGATACGGCCCTGTTGGGAACCTGGCAAATGGCAAATCCCGCCGACATGAAAATGCTGCGAGGCATGAACGACCCCTTTCTGCGACAAGAAATCATCTTTAAAGACCGGGAATTGTATGAAGTGCCAAGAGAGCGGCACCCCTGGGGATGGAATTTCAGTTATGACAAGCAGGAAATTGAAATAGCTGATTTGGATGAACTTTGGATTCGGGGTTATCGCTTAAAATATTTGGATGAAAATAAGCTAATTCTGATGGTGGGAAAGCAGGAAATTATTTTCAACAAAGTGCATTAATTTATAGGAATAAGGCTACTTTTCCGTGATTCAGACGACCTATGCCAGAGTTTCAAGGAAGCATTTCTTCTAAGTTGCCCAAGGTGGGAACGACCATATTTTCTATCATGACAGGCCTGGCCAATGAGCATCAGGCTTTAAATATGGCTCAGGGATTTCCCGATTTTGCCTGTTCGCCGAAACTCATTGAGTTGGTCAATAAAAACATGAACAAAGGCCTCAATCAATATGCGATGATGCCGGGCGTGCCATTGCTTAGAGAAAAGATTGCTGAGAAAACGGAAACTCTTTATTCTGCTGTTTATCATCCTGAAACGGAAGTAACAGTAATTCCGGGGGCGACCCTGGGCATTTATGCTGCTATTTCTGCGGTTGTGAAAGAAGGGGATGAGGTAATCATCCTGGAACCTGCTTATGATTCCTATCTGCCGGCTGTTGAGCTCAATGGTGGGCGTCCCGTCTTTGCCGAATTGAAGTTCCCGAATTATCAGGTAGATTGGGATGAGGTTAGAAAACTCATCACCTTCAAAACCCGGATGATCATCATCAATACCCCGCAAAATCCGTCGGGTATGGCTTTTTCTGCTTTGGACATGGAAAAGCTGCAAAAGCTTACTGAAAATTCAGATATCATCGTGCTTAGCGACGAAGTGTACGAGCATATTCTTTTTGATGGACTCGAGCATCAATCGGTGGCCCGCTTTCCGAAATTAGCAGAGCGTAGTTTTATCATAAGTTCATTTGGTAAAACATACCACAATACTGGTTGGAAGATGGGATACTGCCTGGCTCCGGAAAATCTGATGCGTGAATTCAGGAAGATATTTCAGTACATGGTGTTTAGTGTCAACACTCCAATACAATATGCCCTGGCAGAATTCATGGAGGATATGGATGAATACCTTCATCTGAATGCTTTTTATCAGGCGAAGCGAGATTTATTTCAGAAATCGCTCAAAGGATCGAAATGGAAAATTTTACCTTGCCAGGGTTCCTATTTTCAAATGCTTGGATATGAAAAAATTACCCATGAATCAGATCAGGAATATGCAAGGAGATTGGTGAGGGAAAATAAAATTGCCGCAATTCCCCCATCGAGTTTTTACCGCAAGGCTAACGACCATCATGTGTTGAGATTTTGCTTTGCAAAAGAAAATGATACCTTGAAACAGGCGGCAGAGATATTGCAGGAAATATGAAAAAAGCCACCCTGCTGATGCAAGATGGCCTTTATAATCTCTGGCTTGTATGGACTAGACCCTATCAGTGCAGCCCACGTTGCCCGGAGAATAAATAATTTTATCAATCAATCTTAAATTGTTGATATTCAATCGGAAAAAATGAAAGTTCAACTTTTTCAGACCAATTTAACCTGGGAAAACCCGGAATTAAATCTTCATACTTTTCAAACGCTATTCGATAAACAGACCCCGGCAGATTTAATTTTGTTGCCTGAGATGTTTACCACCGGGTTCAGTATGAATCCGGAAAAGCTTGCAAGCCGCAACACTACTGTATTGACGTGGATGATAGAGATGGCAAAAAAATACGGATTTGCTGTCTGTGGAAGCATCATTGTTGAGGACAATGGACAGTTCTTTAATCGTCTGTATTTTGTGGAGGCGAATGGTGGGGTGCATCAATACGATAAAAGACATCTCTTTACGATGGGACAGGAACCAGAGCATTATTCGCCTGGCAAAGAGCGTGTTATCATTCATTACAAAGGATGGAAAATACTTCCTCTGATTTGCTACGATTTGCGTTTTCCGGTATTTAGCAGAAACGATTGCGACTACGACCTCCTGCTTTATGTGGCCAATTGGCCGGAGAAGCGCTCTTTTCATTGGTCCCAGTTGCTATTGGCAAGAGCCATTGAAAATCAGTCCTTTGTATTAGGCTGCAACCGAACCGGGGCAGATGGAAATGGAATCATGCACTCAGGCGATTCTGCTATAATCGACTACAAGGGTCAAATGATTTCTTCCCTTCATCAGGCAGAAGGGATTGTTCAGGCAGAATTGAATTTAGATGAACTCCATGAGGCACGATCTAAATTTCCTGTATTGAAGGACCGTGACTTATTTTCATCGGATTGGAAATAGGCTTTTTTAGAGCCCTCAAAATGGATTCGGTGCTGTCAAATTGAAAGTGGAAACCTTCGTTCAGTAAGCGTTCCGGAACAACACAACGACTCTTTAAAACCAGTTCTGCTTCTGTTTTGATCAACATGGCTCCTAATTTCACGAGCCATTCGGGTTGATTGATTTGAGGCCATTGATTGAATTGCTGAGCGAATAATTTCATAAAATCCTTATTGCGAACGGGTTGTGGAATGCACACATTATAAGTTCCCATGCTGCGATGATTCAGCAAATGCAGGGTGGCAGATACAAAATCCTGTTCATGCAGAATGCTCATGAACTGGTTCCCTTTGCCTTGCTTTCCTGCCAGGAAATATCTGGCCAGACTTCGGAACACCGGGAATGCACCCCCCGTTTCCCCGAAGACAAGTCCGGTTCGAAGAGCCACCTTCCGGGTCGATGGAGTAGGGGAATTGAAAAAGGCATTTTCCCAGGCGATGCATACATCTTCAGAGAAATTCCCTCCGGGCGTCGGAGACGTTTCGCGCTGCATTTCCTGACTGTCTGGATAAATGGTGGCGGAAGAAAGATTGAGCCAAACCTCGGGAGGATTCTTGCAGCCAGCAATACCTTGCGCAATAAAGCGCGTGGTTTCAATCCTGGAGAAGAGGATTTCCGCCTTATTTTTCTCAGTATAGCGGCAATCCACCGATTTGCCGGCAAGATTTACAATACCGTAAGCCCCATTTAATAGGAATGCCATTTCCTCTGGATTATTGGGATAGGCTTGATACGCAACCTCGACCGGACAACTCATTGCGCGTCCCATTACCAAAAATTCAAAATGATCTTTTAGATGATGAACAAGCAGGCGGCCCAGGTATCCCGAGCCACCGGCCAGCACTATTAAAGGTTTATAGCCCATATTGTTCACGTTTACGGAGCTTGAAAAAGATGAACATATTAAAGAAGTGCATGGCGCCCAGAATCAGAATGATGACCCCGATTTTAAGACTTAACACTTCCATCAGTTGACGGTTATCAGCAATTTGCATGCTGATGCTCATGGTACGAATGGCATAACCCATATTGACAAGGTAATACCCTACAAGCAGCAGCTTGTCAACGGATTCGGCTAATTCCAGATTGCCATGAAAGATGTCGCGTAAAAAGATGCGGCCATTGCGAAAGAGAGTTCTCCCAACCAGGATGGTCAGAATCAGGGTTACCATCAGGTAAATGCTGTAAGCGATTACATGTTTGTCCATGGGATGAAGGTTTAGTGTGTAAATATTTAGTTATTTAATTTTGTCGACGAAGGGCTTTTCTGCAGCGTCCGGCTAGTTCATGTCCCACACTTCGTGGTGGGCTTTTGCTATCCGGTATTCTTCAAGAGCGATTTTGAGATTCCATATGGCCATGCCGAAACCCAGGAGGATCATGCCGAACATGTAAGTGACTAGTATTGGAGGATAGAAAGCACAGAGTATACCTATCCCGCTTACCCAAATCAGAAGCTTTTCATATCTTCTTCTGGAGTTGGAGCGAAATTCCTGTTCGTCGAAGGCAAAGATGATTGCCATTAAAAGTTGCCACCCTCCAATTCCAAAGTAGAATCCGAAGAATAAATACAATGGTTCAATCAAGGTGGAGGCGAGGCTTCCAAGGAGAATGATAATTTGAACCGGAATGTCAATTAAGTGTAGAATTCTCATTATTTTAATAGTTTAAAACTTTCAGAAAAAAATGAAAGTATTGGTTAAAAAAAAGGTCACTTCATCAGTATTTTCAAAAAATTATTCATGAACCAATTTTCATCGGCTTTAATCAAAAGTTCAATGGTTTTATCTGCTTTGGTGATGACGCTGTCCAGATCATGAATCGTCGTTTCAAACTGTTTTCCGGAAACCGATTCATCTTTTATTTTTTTCAGTTCTCGTATGGTTCCGATTATTGGTTCAAGTTCGCGTTTGCGGCGCTCTTTTACCACTTGCATGGCCACCTTCCACATATCCTTTTCCGCATAAAAGAACTCTCTTCTTTCGCCTGCTTTTAATACTTTAAATACCAGTCCCCAATCCATCAAAGCCCGCACATTCATATTGGCATTTCCTCTAGAAATTTTCAATTCTTCCATGATCTCTTCTGCACTCAAAGCATTCGGACTAATCAATAGAAGTGCATGAATCTGTGCCATGGCGCGGTTGATGCCCCAGTTGCTACCTAGGGTACCCCAGGTTTGAATGAATTTTTCTCTTCCTTCTGTCAGATTCATAGCTCAAAGGTAATATAAGTTTTTAAAGTTTCAATAGTTTTTGAAAGTATTTAATATTTAGGATAAGATTGAGGATGAGGACAAGGTTGATGGAAATGCGGATTTTCAGTCAAAGAAAGAATGCGGTCCATGTGAAGTATTTGAACTTATAGAAATTCGAGATATGTATTATTCATTTGAGAAGTGCCTGTATGGAAGAATGTCGTCACCATGGCTAAGTACGTTTTCCAATTGACGGATAAATTTCCCAACTCAGAAGTTATAGGACTTGCCCGTCAAATGCGCAGAGCGGCTGTTCGTACATTCTCTAATATTTCAGAAGGATTTGGAAGAGCAGGACGTCTCGAAATTTCCGGGGCATCAATGTTTGAATTTAAAGGACAAATACTTTTCACGTATGAAGTTGGACTATTGTCAGACGCTGTATTAAATATCCAGCTTAATCAAATTTCAGCTTGGCTCGAGGAAGTCAACAAACTCATTAAATCACTTTCGGACTGATTCAAAACCTCAAACTCAAAAAAAATCCCGAACCTACCGGTCCGGGATCTCCATAATCTTTGGTGGAATTCTATTTGTTCACGGATTTTACCACCGCTTTAAAAGCTTCCGGATGATTCATGGCTAAATCGGCCAAAACCTTCCGGTTGATTTCTACTCCATTGGCTTTGAGTTTACCCATCAATACGGAATAGCTCATTCCTTCCTGACGAGCGCCTGCGTTGATACGCTGAATCCACAAAGCGCGGAAATTGCGTTTTTTGGTTTTACGGTCGCGGTAAGCGTACTGCAAACCTTTTTCAACAGCATTTTTGGCAATGGTCCACACATTTTTGCGTGTTCCGAAGTAACCCTTAGCCAGGGTTAACATTTTTTTCCTTCTTCTACGAGAAGCGACGTGATTGACTGATCTTGGCATTTTATTGTTATTTTTTGTCGGTGCGCTCCGCTATTTCAGAAGGCTTATTGGCAGTCGACAAGGTTAAACATGATTTATTTTCCGATGCAGAGCATACGTTTAACGTTCGGCATATCCGCTTCATTCACATAGGTACCATCGGTCAGATTGCGTTTCTGCTTGGTGGTCTTTTTTGTCAGAATGTGACGTTTAAACGCATGATTCATTTTTACTTTTCCGGAAGAGAGTACTTTAAACCTCTTTTTTGCTCCGGAAACTGTTTTCATTTTAGGCATAGTTCTAACTATTCTATCTGTTAAATCCTTATTTCTTAGTAACCTTGGGAGCAATCATGATAAACATCTTCTTGCCCTCCATTTTAGGCATCTGCTCTACTTTTCCGATTTCCTGAAGTCGTTCAGCAAATTGAAGCAGTAATACCTCTCCGCGCTCTTTGTAAATAATACTTCTTCCTTTGAAGAAAACATAAGCGCGAACTTTAGCGCCTTCTTCCAGGAATTTGATGGCATGCTTCAATTTGAATTCGACATCATGCTCATCGGTGTTTGGCCCAAAACGAATCTCCTTAATGACCGTTTTAACGGCTTTCGCTTTCATTTCCTTCTGCTTCTTCTTCTGTTCATATAAGAACTTACCGTAATCAGTAATCTTACAAACAGGTGGATTCGCAGATGGAGATATTTCTACGAGGTCTAATCCTTTTTCTTCGGCAAGTTTCTTTGCTTCAGCCAAAGAATAGACACCTTGTTCTATATCGGTGCCTACCAGTCGGACTTCTTGCGCTCTGATGCGATCGTTGATCCGGTGCTCTGGTTCGTTTCTTCTTATGGGTCCTCTTCTGGGCCTATTCACAGGTATGTATTATTTCCTTTCTTCTTTTAATTTGTTGAAAAAATCAATAAAGCTCTCCCAGTTCATACTGCCTTTATCGCCTTCGCGATGTATGCGAACAGAGACGCTGTTATTCTTTTCTTCATTCTCTCCAATGATAAGCATGACGGGGATTTTCTTTAATTCAGCTTCCCGAATTTTCTTCCCAACCGACTCGCTCCGATTGTCGACAAGGCCGCGAATATCGTATTTTTTCAAATAATTTAAAAGTTTTTCAGCGTATTCCTGATACTTATCGCTGAGAGGCAAAATGGCCACTTGTTTTGGGCTCAACCAAATAGGAAGATGCCCTGCGTAATGTTCCAGCAAAAAGCCGATAAACCTTTCGTGGGTGCTTAAAGGAGCCCGGTGCAAAATGATTGGTCTTTCCTTTTCATTCTTCTCATTGGTATACGACAAATCAAAACGTTCTGCCTGAGCAAAATCTACCTGATTGGTAGCCAGTGTAAACTCTCTTCCAATGGCACTGTAAATTTGGATATCAATCTTAGGTCCGTAGAAGGCGGCTTCATCTTCTACTTCTACATAATTAACACCGAGTTTGATTAATACCTTTCGCACCATATCCTCTGTTTTCTTCCAGAGTTCAGGTTCATTGATGTATTTCTGTCCGAGCTTCGCCGGATCATGTTTGGAAAAACGCATGAGGTATTTATCAATACCGAAGGTTTCAAAATACTTCATGTACAAATCATTGACCTTGGAGAATTCTTCTTCGAACTGCTCTTCGGTGCAATAGATATGGGCATCGTTCATCGTGAAACAACGCACACGCATTAATCCGAATAATTCTCCACTCTGTTCGTAGCGGTAACAGGTGCCATATTCAGCTAAACGCAGGGGTAAATCGCGGTACGATTTCGGAGTAGCTGCGAATATTTTATGGTGATGAGGGCAATTCATCGATTTGAGATAATACTTCTCATTGTCAATGAGCATCGGCGGGAACATGCTGTCTTCGTAATAGGGAAGGTGCCCACTTTTCAGATACATGCTCTCCTTCGCGATATGAGGGGATTTTACCCGCACATAACCTGCTTCCTCTTCAGTCTTTTTTGCGTAGTCTTCCAGAGCTTCGATGATAGCCGCGCCATTTGGTAACCATAAAGGCAAGCCCGGACCGACATCATCATCAAAGGTGAAAATCTCCAGCTCTTTTCCCAGCTTGCGGTGGTCGCGTTTTTTCGCTTCTTCCAGCATTACCAGGTATTCTTCCATCTCCGTCTTTTTAGGGAAGGTAATGCCGTATATCCGGGTCATCTGCTTGCGCTTCTCATCGCCTCTCCAATAAGCTCCGGCAACACTTAAAAGTTTAATTGCTTTTATTGAGCTGGTGGATGGAATATGTGGTCCGCGACAGAGGTCGGTGAAATTGCCCTGGGTATAAAAGGTGATTTTTCCGTCTTCTAAATCCTGTAGCAATTCAATCTTGTATTCGTCGCCCTTGTCTTCGAAATAGGCAATGGCGTCCGACTTGGAAATCTCCTGACGATCAAAGCTGACCCCGCGTTTTGCGAGCTCATTCATCTTTTTTTCAATCTTTTCGAAATGCTCACTCGAAAACTCATTGTCTCCCAAATCAACATCGTAATAAAATCCATTGTCGATGGGAGGCCCAATTCCGAATTTAATTCCCGGATACAGTTCCTCCAGAGCCTCAGCAAGCAAGTGGGCAGATGAATGCCAGAATGTGGCTTTACCTTCTTTGTCGTTCCACGTTAGCAGACGAAGCGTTGCGTCGGTCGTGATTGGACGAGACGCATCCCATACCACACCATTGACCTCAGCCGAAAGTACGTTCCTGGCAAGGCCTTCGCTAATGCTTTTGGCAATATCCATAGAGGATATCCCGGCATCATACTCCCGAACATTACCGTCGGGAAAGCTTATTTTAATCTTGTCTGCCATAAAAAATGACTGCAAGTTTAGTGAAATTCAGGGAGGAAATCTCGGCGGAATACCGGGAAAATAGGGCGAAAGAAAGATTCCTTACAATAAATGATGAAACGATGAAGTTGACTAAGTAGAAATTCTGTATATTAAGCCACTTAATACCGTAATTATGAAAAAGTTTTGGATTATCTCCCTGGCGCTGGTTTTAACGGGAATAGCAACAGCTTTTATCCCTGAAAATGAAGATAGATCTCATCTTTTGCTGACTTTTGAGAACGCAGAAGGCAAGCAGATGAAGAAAGATTTAGACCTGACTACTGTGGAGGACTTCAAGCAAAAAATTGTCAAAACTGAATTTTTCAAAAAAGGCTTGATCGTGAACGAAGAGCTTACCTGTATCCTCGTATATTCACCCATGCGGGGAGATGCTGAATTGATTTCAGGAAAAGATCAATCATCTATTATACAGTTTTTTGAGCGCTATCAAAATATCCTTAAGCCTGGTGATCGCATTATCATTGATAATATTCAAAATAAAGATGGATCGGTGAGAGTGTCTCCCATCGTCAAGTCTTTTAAGAAATAGTCAGGATAAACTTTACAATACTCTGATGATTTGGAAATATGCCCTTCCTTTTCTAATCTCTGGACGAAACTATCAAGTATAAATTTTTTTCAATCCCAGGGTAGGGTAGCTTCCATCTGCCGTGTTCTAAAGCAAAGTCAGGATTGCATTCAAAGCAGATGAATATATTTGCTCTGTGCATCCGGAAGATTTGCGATTAGATTTGATTCAGCAGGGAGACGTACGGGAATTTGAAAAGGCCTTCCGGACGTACTACCAGGCTTTATGCAATTATGCGTACACCTTCCTCAAAGATCCTGACGAAGCTGAAGAAGCAGTGCAACAGGTTTTCGTAAACATTTGGAACAAGAAGGAACAGATTCAAATCAATACCACTCTGCAGGCCTACCTGTATCGGGCGGTGAACAATGCGAGTTTGAACCGCCTCCGTCATGAAAAAGTTCGAAACGAGCACAGAGATCATGTAGTGGGCCGAACCAACCCGGCGGTTGAACACACTGCTCAGGAAGTCATTTCCAGAGAATTGAGCAGGGAAATCCAAAAGGCGGTGGAAGCTCTGCCGGTCCGATGCCGTGAGACCTTCGAGATGAGCCGCTATGAAGGCATGAGCTATGCTGAAATAGCGAGTGCTCAAGGAGTTTCCGTGAAGGCTGTCGAGAAACAAATGGGAAAGGCACTCCGCTTGTTAAGAGAAGCATTGAGCGATTATCTCCCGTTATTACTCCTTTACCTGACTGAATCCATGCTGCTATGACCGATTACAATGAACATATCGAAGCATTGATGGCACGCCATTTCACCGGAGAATCATCTGCTTTGGAAGCAAAGGAACTGCAGGAATGGCGGCGCCTGGATACGGAAAATGAAAAATATTTCCAGGACATGGAATTTGTATTCTATGCAGGCGCAAGCATTCGGAAAACCCGAACATTTGACGTGGATGCAGCCTGGCGAAAAATTGCCCCGGTATCGGTTAATCGGCAATCCGGAAAAATTCAAATTGGTTTCCGGCGTTCATTGGCCATTGCGGCTTCCATTGTGTTGGTGGCTTTACTGGGTTATTTCCTCGTTTTTAAAGGCGCCGAGACACCAATGGAATACCATACAGAGAAGAGAAGCCTGGAAGTGAAACTTCCCGACAACAGCACAGTGAATCTGAAACCAGGGACCCATTTGGTTGCTCTGTCTTCCGACCCACTGTCTCGTGAGTATCAATTCGACGGGGTGGCAGATTTTGAAGTTGAACATCAAACGGAGCATCCATTTGTGTTGCATTCCCTGGATTTGCGCATCACTGACCTGGGCACTGTCTTTCATGTGGAGGCTTTGCCGGAAAATGATACCGTCAGAGTTCAGGTATTCGAAGGAAGGGTTGGCATGAGCTCATCAGAGGAAGGCATTGAATTGGTGGCAAATGAATCTGCTTATTACATACGATCTTCCAAAGAGTTTGTGGTGATGCGTCCTGTTCCTCCGATTGAGACGGGAAGTTTCGATTTTGAAAGCAAAACACTCGGTCAGGTAATTGCGGAATTGAATGATCATTTTACCAAGCAGGTGGTTTTGGCAAACCCAAAATTGAATTCGTGCCGAATCGACGTTCAATTCCGCGATGAGACCTTAGAAGCCATGCTGGAAATCCTTGAATTGACTCTTCAGCTTGAAACAATGGAAACGGATCAACAAATCATTATTCAAGGAAATGCATGTCATTAATCAGAGGGTAAGAAACTTCCTCATCCTATTATTTGCTCTGGCAGGGAGCACTTCGATTCAAGCGCAGAATCCACTGGAAAGGAAAGTGAGTCTGGAGCTCAAACGGGTAAAAATTGCCGAGGTATTGAAACAGATGGAAAACCAGGCTCGCCTCAGCTTTTCCTACAATCCTGAATTAGTTCGCGACGACAAAATTGTGGACGCCCACTTCAAAGACAAGCCTGTGCGCTTTGTGCTGGATCAAATTTTTCACGGCTGGGTCGAATATCGGACGAAAGGGCATTATATCATCCTACAACCGACCAGGCATCCACCTGTGCCCAAACCTACCTTTCAGAAAATTCGCATCAGTGGATATGTTATAGAAGGAGTATCGGGAAATTATCTGAAGGGAGTCAGCGTCTATGACACCATGGCTTTCTATTCTGCTGTTACCGACGAGAACGGCCATTTCGAATTGGAACTGGGGGAAAATTCCAATGCCTTGACCTTGCTCATCAAAAAACAGGGTTACCGGGATACGGTGTATTTTATCCCAAAAGAGGGCTTTCAATCGGTAGAATTAACACTTTTCCCCTCAGTTATCGAACAAGATCATGATCTTTTACAAGATTCAATAAGTCAGGACAGTGTCGGCATATTGACACAAGACAGCGTTACGATTCTTCGCGATTGGAAAAAAGAAATACAATCGGATTTCAATGAGATTGGGCACTTTCTGAATGAGAAACTTCGCTTCAATTCAATCAATATTCACGAAATATTTTTTAAAAAATTTCAATTTTCCCTGCTACCAGGTATCAGTACCAACCGTTTGTTGTCGGGGAATATTATCAATGATTATTCTTTGAATCTGATTGGAGGCTATGCCAGGGGTGTCAACCGGATGGAACTGGGCGGCATTTTTAATATCGACCAGGAGAATGTTCGCTATATCCAGGCTGCGGGGATCTTTAATCTGGTAGGAGGAACAGTTTATGGACTGCAGGCGGCAGGAATTTTCAATCGAAGCGCTGGAAACGTCAATGGAATTCAAACGGCCGGAATTTTTAACTCAAACAAAGGGAATGTCACTGGAATTCAGGCTGCCGGGATATTTAATTTTAATAAAGCCCGGGTAAATGGTCTTCAGGCTGCAGGAATATGCAATAAGGCCAATGAGGTCTATGGAGCTCAGGTAGCGGGAATTTTCAATTGGGCAGGAAAGGTAAAGGGAGTTCAAATTGGACTCATTAATATCGCGGATACAGTGAAAGGAGTTTCTCTTGGATTATTTAGCATTGTAAAAAAAGGCTACCATAAATGGGAAGTAGGGGCGGATGAATTATTTTTTACCCGCATGGCTTTTCGAACCGGAACGAACTGGTTCCACAATATTATTCATGTCGGAGTGGATCCGCGCACGCTGTCTGCTAACGGCCAAATGCTATGGATGATCGGGTATGGCGCCGGTACCAGCATTCCTTTGGGTAAGCATTATCTTGATTTTGATTTAACGTTTAGCCAGATTGGAAAGGGAGCGCCCCAACTTTATCTGAGTGAGATGGGACAAACATACGCCGGACTTGATTTCAGGCTGGCGAAGAAAATATCTCTTGCGGCAGGTATAACCGGAAATGTTTTTATTGTGGATGAAATGAATCCCGCCTACAGTGAAAGTTTTAGTCCAATTTATTCGAAACCCATTGTCAACCAGTCGATAGGCAGCAGTACTATTCACTTACAGGCATGGATAGGTGGGCGAATTGGCCTTCGTTTTTTCTAATGTAAAACCCATAATCGTGTTCATCACCCTCACCTACATCAAACTTCGATCAGTATGGAAGTTATTCCCCCTGACCTTCAATGCAATGAAAATCGTAAATCAATTGAAGGGGGAGAATGGATTTGTAAAAATGAAAAGCACCGGGTTCGGTCTGAATCATTATACCATGAGTTCATGGAAAACAGAAGAAGACCGTCAACGTTTTTATCGTTCAGGGGCGCATGGAGCTGCCATGAAAAAATCAGCAAATATTGCAAGCGAAATCAGGACTCTGAATTACACTGCCGAGGAACTAACTACCCACTTGGGAAACCGCAAAAAAGAGGGTGATGAAAGAAGGGAAAACCCTTCGTTTCAAGGATTAGAACTTATCAATTGCATCATCTCGCCAGCCAGCTTATGTTCGGGGTTGAGCTTCAGGCAGGCCTGATAATTTCTGCGGGCCTCGGAATTGTTTCCTAAAGCCTGATAGGATAAACCCCGCATATAATATGCGTCAGCATATTCTTCATCTGCAATGACCGCCTTATTGAAATATTCGATGGCACGTTCAAAATGTTCGACCCGAAAATTGATCCAGCCAACATTATAATAGGCTGCGGCATAATCCGGATTGAGCGTTACAATGCGGTCGTAATCTTCCGTTGCGTTTTTATAGGCACCCAGGTCCTGGTATAACTTTCCACGAGCATAAAGGGCCTCGGTGCTGTTTTCATGAATTCGAACGGCATTATTCAGGTAATCGATGCCCAGCTTATTTTTTTGTGCGCCAAAAAGCAATCCAAGTTGCATATAGGCATCGAAATAATCATTATCAAGAGCCACGGTCTTTCTGAAATTAGCAATTGCAGATGAGGTATCACCAAGCTCCTTTTTGATGAGGCCGAAAATAAAGTAAGAATCAGGTAGCTCACCGACCTTTAAACTTAATGTCTCCAAGGTTTTATTGCAGGCATTGAAATCCTTCAGGTCAAACTGAATACGGGCGAGGCGGAGGTAAGCTTCCTTAAATTTTGGGTCCAGTTCGATCGCATGCTTAATGGCCGTTTGAGCATCAGCAATTTCGTTATTACGGTAAGCAATTTCTCCGTAGGCCAGGTAATAAACTGAATTATCGGGAGCCAATTCGATGGTTTTTTTAATATCAAGGTAGGCGAGCGAGTCATCTCCATGATCGAATAGATTGACAGCACGCTCAAACAATGCGTTTGCGTCATCCGGATTGGCCAAAATATGTTTTGTTAACTCGCTGGTGTACTCTGGATAATCACTGCCATTATCAGGTTTCTTCGTTTTGTTATCAGGGTTTTGACATGCCGTTGCAAAAAGCACAATGGCAAGAAGGATATAAAAGCTGACTTTTCTCATAGAATGCTGCCTGCGAATTTCACTAATTTTGAACACAATTTAGAAACGAAGCAAATTGAAAGCTCGTTGCTTATTGAACGTATATTATGCCATTTTATCAGAAAAGAGGGGAGATTCCCCATAAACGTCACACAGTTTACCGCAAAGCAGATGGTAATCTATATGCTGAGGAGCTGGTGTCGACAGAAGGATTTTCAAGCATTTATTCGCTAATCTATCATTGTTATCCGCCCACATTGGTGAAAAACATTGGAGAAGCGTATTCCGTGGAGCCAAAGATTGCAATGAAGAAAAACATGCAACACCGCAGTTATTTGACTTTTGGAAATTTTGAATCTGACTACATCAAAAGTCGCAAAATCCTTTTGATGAACAATGACTTGCAACTGGGAACCCAGGCGCCATCGGCCAATATGAATTACTTCTTCAAGAACAGTGATGCCGATGAAATTCTCTTTATCCATGAGGGAAGTGGAACGATGAAATCCATCTATGGTGATTTAAAATTCGGATTTGGAGATTATATCGTTATTCCACGCGGTACTATTTACCAATTGGAATTCGATTCCAAAGAGAATCGCCACTTTGTTGTGGAATCGCCAACTCCAATTTCTACCCCTAAAAGATACCGCAATCAAAATGGCCAGCTTCTGGAGCATTCACCATTCTGCGAGCGTGATATACGGACTCCTGAAAATTTACAGACCCACGATGAAAAAGGCGACTTCCAGGTGATGATTAAAAAGCAAGGGTTGATTTATCCGTATACTTACGCCACCCATCCTTTTGATGCGGTTGGCTGGGATGGGTATGTATTTCCTTACATTTTTAATATCAAAGATTTTGAGCCAATTACTGGCAGAATACATCAGCCACCACCTGTACATCAAACATTCGAGGGGCATAATTTTGTGGTATGCTCATTCTGTCCGAGATTGTACGATTATCATCCACAAGCCATTCCTGCACCTTATAACCACAGCAATGTCGACTCAGACGAGATACTGTATTATGTAGATGGAGATTTTATGAGCCGGAAACATGTGGAAAAAGGTATGATAACCCTGCATCCGAAAGGAATTCCTCACGGACCACATCCGGGTACTGTCGAAAAAAGCATCGGTGCCAAAGAAACACTGGAATTGGCAGTAATGATTGATCCTTTCTATCCTTTGATGATTACAGAAGAAGGAGCGAAGATGGAGCAGGAAGGCTATTGGAAAAGCTGGATGGAATAAAGTGGCTTTGGCTTTTAATCTCAGGCCATTAGTTTTGCAGTTGAGATTTAGGATTTGAAAATAAAAAATTAGAGAAATGAACGATACATTAACCAGCAAGGACGTGGAAACTGTAAAAGATTTCCTTCCATTGAAGGGTACCGATTATGTTGAATTTTATGTGGGAAATGCTAAACAGGCGGCCCATTACTATAAAACAGCATTTGGTTTTCAAAGCTGTGCCTACGCCGGCCCAGAAACCGGAGTGAAAGATCGCGCATCATATGTTTTGACTCAGAATAAACTTCGTTTTGTTTTAACTACTCCTATTCATCCGGAAGGTTCAATCGCCGATCATGTATACAAACATGGTGATGGGGTGAAAGTTTTGGCATTATGGGTAGACGATGCAACAAAAGCCTGGGAAGAAACAACGAAAAGAGGAGCCAAATCCTTTATGGAACCGACCATAGAGAAAGACAAGCACGGACAAGTGGTTCGCTCCGGGATTCACACTTATGGCGATACGGTTCACATCTTTGTGGAACGCAAAGACTACAATGGAGAATTTCTTCCGGGATATGTGAAATGGGAATCAGAGTACAATCCATCCGAAGCCGGATTGTTGTACGTTGACCATTGTGTTGGCAATGTGGGTTGGAATGAAATGAACAAATGGGTAGCCTTCTACGAAGACGTGATGGGCTTTAAAAATATTTTGTCTTTCGACGACAACGACATCTCAACCGAATACTCTGCTCTTATGAGCAAGGTAATGAGCAATGGCAATGGGTATGTAAAATTCCCAATCAATGAACCAGCCGAAGGAAAGAAAAAGTCTCAGGTAGAGGAATACCTCGATTTTTACCGCAGTCAGGGAGTCCAACACGTGGCAATTGCAACCAAAGATATTCTGAAAACTGTATCTGATTTGAAAAGCCGTGGAGTTGAATTCCTTACTGTTCCGCAATCGTATTATGATGATTTGCTGGACCGTGTGGGTGAGATTGATGAAGACATTAATGACTTGGCACCACTGGGCATCTTAGTAGATCATGACGACGAAGGATACCTGCTTCAAATCTTTACCAAGCCTGTAGAAGACAGGCCAACTCTGTTTTATGAAATCATTCAACGTAAAGGAGCAAAGTCTTTTGGAAAGGGCAACTTCAAAGCACTTTTTGAGGCCTTGGAAAGGGAACAGGACCGCAGAGGAAATCTTTAGCCCGAATTTTGCTTCATAAAAATAAACCACCAAATCCCCCTATGTTTAGGGGGATTTGTATTTTACGCTTATTATGACGGATAAAAAACCAAAGTCAAAAGAAGAATTGGTCCTTCTGGAAGGACCGCGTCCCAGGTTAAAAGAGTTTACTCTTGCATTTAAAGTATTTATTGAATTTATCCGTGGTTTCCGTGTCTTGCATTTTGTAGGTCCTTGCATTACCGTTTTCGGATCGGCACGATTCAAAGAAGGACACCCCAATTATGAATTGGGAAGAAAGGTTGGGGCCGGGCTGGCAAATCTTGGTTTTACTGTGATGACCGGAGGGGGTCCTGGTGCGATGGAAGCTGCCAATCGTGGGGCTAAGGAAGCAGGCGGCAAATCAGTAGGCTGCAATATTGAATTGCCTCATGAACAATATCCTAACCGTTGGCTTGATCGATGGGTCAATATCCGGTACTTTTTTGTTCGTAAAGTATTGTTAGTGAAATATTCGTACGGCCTGGTAGTATTGCCTGGAGGCTTTGGAACACTCGACGAGTTTGCCGAAGTGGTAACGCTTATTCAAACGAAGAAAATTACCAATTACCCCATGGTATTAATGGGGAAGGCATATTGGGAAAAATTTCTCGTATTCGTCGATGAGATGATTGCAGAGAAGACGATTGATATGGAAGATCGGGATATCTTCTTTATCACAGATGATATAGATGAAGCCATGGAATACCTGAAGAAACATTCCATTGAGCGTTTTGGGTTAAAAAGAACCATTCCGCATCGTAAACGGATTTTGGGAGAATAGTCAATTCGGCTTTTCAATGATTTTAAAGGACCACCCACTTGAGGTGGTCCTTTTTATTTTATCAGGGAAAATAATTCGAATGATACCATACGTGATAAGCCCTGTGCCCATACCAATCAGGATGGCAGGGCCGGTGGCTAAAGAACTGGCAACCACCCCGTAATAAAAGGCCAGGTCGCTACCAGTCAGGGCCAGGGTCAATGCCAGTTTACCAAAATTTCTTCCCAGGGAATAGGCACGGAATCCGGTGATGTCTTTTGCAGCAAGGTTAAAATTCCCGGGTTTTAGTATTCTATTTTCGTGGAGATAGATGCTGTCTGAACTTAATGAGTCAATAAGTCCTTTAAATTCCTGAATCTGACCACTGTATCCATTGAACTGAAAGCTCACCAGAGTACCAGGTTGAATCAAAAATACTTTCCCTTCCAACTCATTTTTTGCCAATAAGACATGCTGTGCCTGGATACTGCTTGAAAAAAACAGTACGACCCACAGAAGGAAATGATGCTTATTTGAAAAGATTCGCGGTAACACGTATGCGAATATCGCTGCTTACATCAATTTCTTTCGTGGTTAATTTGTCTGTGGTCACGTGCAACTTCATTTTTGAGCCGTCACTCTTAAGATAGGCATCAAGGGGTTGATCGGTCACATCCATAGATAGCTCTGTGCCAATCGAATCGGAAATATTGTATTTCCAGGCGACCAGCAAATCATCCATGCCATCTTTGGCTAAACGTAACTCGACATCTTTCAGAAATGAAAAATCTTCGCCGGCAGGACTCGTAATGTTGAGTTTCATATATTCCAGGGTAATCTTCTTCACTAAATCCGCGCGGGTATCATGATTCTCAAATGTCTGAGCGGAGTTATAATCCATTGGGAAGCTTGGCAAATCAATTGGAGTATTGATTGGAGCGCCGGGAGGAATGGCAAAGCTGCTTTGGATATTAAAGCCAAAATTGATTAAATCGTTCGCCTTTTTACAGCTGTAATCAATTAAAAGTAAGGGAAGTAAAAATAGTAGAATTGTTATTTTTTTGTTCATCGCAATATGGTTAATGTTCCTTTCTGCGTATAAGTAGTTTCATCCCATCCGGTATATACGACATACCAAATAAACACATTGTCGAAGGGGTGGTCGGAGTTAAAATCTCCATTCCATTGGAAATGTTTGTCATCGGTATCCAATACCTTTTGTCCCCATCGATTGTACACCAAAAGTCGGTAATCTTTTACAAAAACATCACAAATTCCCCAGACTTCATTCAGCCCATCCTGGTTTCTGGTAAATGCGGTGGGAACATAAAGATGAGGAGGTTGAACCAGGTAAATCGTGTTGGATTGGCTCTGTGCCTGATTTCCACCGAGCTCACTTGCAATAATACGGTACCAGTACCCTCCCCAGTCGTAATTGAGAGAAGTGTCTGTTTGTTTCAGATAGAGTGAATCTCCGTTTCCGGCAAGGGTGTCTACTGCGCGGTCGTCAAACCGCCACAGATCATATTGTTGAATTCCCTGCTGCCAATAGGTATATGGACTCCAATGCAGCTGATGGGAAAAGGGAATGGATGTACCCTGGAGTAAAATGCTACAGCCCGGATCGCATTTAGCGCTGTTATTTCCACACTTGTCCTTAACAGCCAATGCATAGCAATAGGAATACTCCTGAACTTTTACATGGGTATCAATAAAGAAGGTATCTGTCTGCGCATCAAAAAATTGAACAAATTCCCACGGGGCTTTATTCATATTGTACCGTTTATATAAAGTATAGCCTTTAAAATCCGGCTCATCGGATTGAAACCAAATGGTCTTTATATTTTTATTATCGATGACAGTGGTTGTGTAGATTGATGTGTTTTCAATCGGCTGATTGTGCTGTTCAATGGAACATATCGTATATGATTCCTGCCCTGACTCACCACAAACATTTGTGCCAATCATCTTATAACAATAGTTTGTCGAAGCATGATTGAAGGCCGTTGCATCCACGTATTCCGCTTTTTGATTTCCATAAATGGTATCTATGGCTTCAAATGTTCCGCCATCCACACTTCTGAAGAGGATATAATATTTTAAATACCCACTGGTATCCGCAATGTCCCAGGTAAGTTTTAATCGATCATTGGTAATGAAAGTCATGCATATTACCCCCGGAGGATTGGGTGGAGGTGGTGGGAGTATAACGATTTTAATTTCAGCACTGTCAGATTTAGGTTGAGGACATCCGTTGTCGCGAACCAAGACCTTTATCCTAATAGTGTCCAGTCCCAGATGCTGGCATCCGCTAATCCAGGTGAAATCTTCAAAAACTTGCTGTACGCCAACACCGACATTTTGATCAGGTTCAATATGAGGGGCGGGGAAATTGGATCCGTTCACGGCTTCTCCGCTAAAGGTGATAAACAGAGAATCAAATTCATCTGCATCGCTTGCAATGGTTCTGAATACCAAGGTATCCAGCGCGGTGATAGTTAGAGTCGTATCATGCACCTGAGGCTGCGCATTGAGGTTTTCAAAATCAAGTTTGAACAAGGCATTATTGCAATTATCACTATTATTTGTTCGACTATAGGCTCCGGGTGTGGTAGGGAAATCCGGGGTGCTGTTTCCTCCGCAACCACCGCAAACACTTTGATATACCACTCCTTGTGGGTCAAAACGGCTGGTTCCACCGTCAACGTGCTCGCCCAATTGTTGACTTGTTGCCCCAGCCTGACCTCCACCAATGAACGTAGCGTAAACGAGCTTAGTCAGATTTTTAGAAAATACAGCAAGATAAAAATCAGATCCATCCGTTGTATTGTCATAAGCATCGGGGGTAACCTTCATCCTTGCCGTATTGCCGCCATGTCCCAAGGGAAAACGGCTATTGCTGTTTTCTTCGCCGCCCCAGCCGCTGACAAAAATACGTTCGCAATTGTCTACGAGAAAGGCGGTGGGAGAGATCTGGGGCTTACTGATTCCATCCCCGTAACTCATGGAGATCAATCTTTGTTTCAGGTCGCCACTCAGCTTATAAATAAATTGACCACCTGTTGGAGAATGGTACACATTGCTTGGGAATGGAGTTATGGTTCCCGCAGTTTGTCCCGTGGTATATACAAAATCATGCTTATCAACTTTTACAAAATACGCCTGATCGTAGCTGGATGTTCCAATATAGGTTCCTCCCAGCATTTGCGAACCATCGTTCTGGATTTTTACCACGTAGCCATCTATTCCACCCAGATAATTGGGATGGTAGGCATCGGCGTTGAATGTCATGGAGCTGGAATTGGTGCCCCCGCAGACATAGACATCGCCCTGACTATTGATATCCAGACTGAAAGCGCTCTCGTAATTCAACCCGGAAATATAAGCGCCCCAATAAAGTTGGTCGAGATTCGGACTCAGCTTAAAGGCACATCCATCCTGTAAACCGCCAAAAGTGGTATTGAAGCTATTGATGGCCGGGAAGCCGGATCCATTGCCGGATTCGGTAGAACTCGCAACGTAAACGTTGTCGTTTTTGTCGACAATGATTTCTCCCCGGAATTCATCGCCAAAATTATAGCCGAGTGGAGAGCTGTTGGGAGAAAAAGTGGAACTGTTTAGCCGACGGCCATTCAAGCCATCTCTTCCATCTCCACCCAGATAGGTCATCCCTAAAATTTGGGTCCCATCTTCACTTATTTTAATTATAAAAATATCGCTTTGGCCTTTATTGTTATTTTGATAGCCTTTCTTATTACTGGGAAAATCTTTACTGAACGTGCTGCCTAATACCAGCAAATTGTTTTTTGAATCGACAATCATGCTATGTGGCTCTTCGTTGCGGCTCCCGCCTAAATAAGTAGCCCACAATTTTGTACGACCATCCGGACTCAATTTCATTATGGCGCAATCCCGAGGTTGGTCTCCTAAAACATCATCATTGTCATAGGTGCCAAACCCAAAGTTTGCCTGCACTACGCCCGGATCGGTAGGGTACCCAACTCCTCTCACATCTCCACCGGCGAATCCATTCCCATGAGCATCATAAGTCCCGGTATAACCGAAATTATCTGCAGTGGAACCGGTATAGGTGGAAAAAATCACCACCGGGTCAATTGTCAAAACTTGTCCTCTGACATAATTACCAATTTGAAAGCTCAGGATATTATCCTCGAGCCGGAAACCAGCATTTACCCCAGGATCACTTTTCCCTTCCAATTGGTAGGCGATGGGCGCCTCCTCGAGAATGTCTCCCACAGGTGTTTGAATATGGAGTGATCCATCTTTCAGATGCATGGATTCTTGTCCGAGGTATTTCAGGCGTATCGATTCCGGATTGGCACCAGGGTGTACCAGAAAATTATATTTTACCGAGCGTCCGTCTCTTCCAAATATTTCCAGATCAATCCCCGGATAGACGTCGCGGACGATTACTTTTCCGTATACAGGAACCCTGGAAACCCATTTGGAGGGGTCATCGCCTATAAAATAATTGTGGTATTCGGGTTTAATATTTTCGCCCGAGCCCAATGCCTCCGAATTGGCGCCTATAAATTCGATGCGCTCATTATGAACGATGAGAGAATCTTCTTTTTGTGGACCCAAATGAAAAAATTCCAGATTGTTCGACCAGATTCGGGTATATAAGAGGGCATTTTTTTCAACAGAGAGATATCCATCCGGAATATCTGCCCTGAAAAGAACGCTTGAAGGCCACTGTCCCAGATTTTTAACAAAACGAATTTGAGCAACTCCGGGCAAGCCCCAAAACACAGCCCATATAAAAAGGCAAAAGGTTTTGAGAATTCTGGTTTGGCGCATCATTAAATAGAGGTCTAAATTACCTCAAAAGTTGCTCGACTGCTTTAAATTTGTCCGAATTCATTAAAAATTTGACAAAAAATCAATTAAAAATAGTTTTTATCGGCACCCCGGATTTTGCCGTGGCTTCATTGGATGCCATACTTCAAAATGGTTTTAATGTCGTTGCGGTAATAACGGCACCCGATCGTCCCGCTGGCCGTGGATTAAAATTACAGGAATCCGCCGTGAAGAAATTTGCGGTCGAACATGGCATTCCTGTATTGCAGCCGAAAAATCTAAAAGATCCTGATTTTCAGGCTGATTTGAAATCATTCCAGGCAGATGTACAAGTTGTGATCGCATTTCGGATGTTACCGGAATCTGTTTGGAACATGCCACCTTTAGGAACCTTCAATTTACATGCATCACTCTTGCCGGCTTACCGCGGAGCGGCACCCATCAACCGGGTTATCATGAATGGAGAAAATGAAACGGGAGTCAGTACTTTTTTTCTCCAACATGAGATAGACACGGGTGATTTGCTGTTTACAGAAAAAGTGCAAATCGGTCCGGATGAAACGGCCGGAGAACTACACGATCGCCTGATGAAGCAGGGTTCTAAACTCGTCGTAAAAACCCTCGAGGCAATTCTGACCGGACAAGTACCTCAATTACCGCAACGGGAAGAAATGGATCTTCCAATTGCCCCAAAACTGTTTAAAGAAGACTGCTACCTCGACCCCAATTGGTCTGCCGAAAAAGTATACAACCATATACGCGGTTTAAGTCCGTATCCTGGAGCCTTTACAGAATTCAGAGGGAAACAGTTAAAAATATATCGAGCGGAAATAATTCCATCCGCTTCGCATTCTGTGGGGGAATGGGAAATCAAAGACAAAAAGGAACTCATTTGGCATCTTTCAGATGGAGCTTTAAAACTGACTGAGGTCCAGTTGGAGGGAAAGAAGAAAATGAAGACAGAAGACTTCCTCCGGGGTCTTCAGGATACCCGGTAGTGAACACTTCTCTTTTAGAATTGCTTAACATTGTAACATGAAAAGAATACTTGGCTTTTTACTCCTTGTCACGCCCCTTTTCGCATTGGCAGGTACCGGAGACACCATGACCGTACGTTCTCATGATCGGGTTCATATGAACTGGAATGGGAACTACGACCGGAAAGTTTTTTTCCCAACAGCAGGAAAAACTTATCAGCGTGTGAAAATGCGTTATACCCTCGGCTGTCCGGATAAAGGATGTTCTGCATGGGATTATACCGTACAGGCTTTTTTACGCCAGCCAACCGGAATGTTGGATTCGAACCTGGTGAACTCGCCTAATTTTAAAGTGAATGGGAAAGTACAGGATTCCTTGTTTTACAACATGGATTCTGTGTATTCCTATTTTTATAATTCGACCTCAATGGCACTGGATTCGATGGCAGATATGCCGGTGCAATTGCTATTGTTTTCGGATACTTTGAATCCAACAACTCCCACAGATACTTTGAATGTTTGGGATGCCCTTCGCTATCGCCCGACTTACGATGCCAATGGAAACGTCGTTGATTCCATGATGATTGCACACGATAAATCCATCTACAGAAAAGACTTTGATTGGTACAATGTATTTGAAGTAATCAACAACCTGGAATTGGGTCGTTTGATTACACCATATGCAGGAGATAAAGACAAAACATGGTCTTTTACCTATACCTATGATGTGACAGAGTTTGCCATGTTACTTCAGGACTCCGTAACCATTCGAAGCCATTTTTCAGGGTATCAGGACGGGTTTACCTGTACCATTGACTTTGAATTCCTGGAGGGTGAACCGGCTTTGAAATGCACCGAAATCATCCCCCTATGGGTAGGATCTTTTCCCTATGGAGCCAAAAAAAGCATCGAAGAATATCTGACAGAGAAATCCGTCAATATTTCAAAGACTTCTACTACTCGGGTGAAATTACAGGTAATACAAACCGGACACGGCTTTGGCGGGAACGAGAATTGTGCGGAATTCTGTGCAAAAGAACATTATATCAAGGTCAATGGAACCCAGCAATTCAAACAACTGGTATGGAAAGATGATTGTGGTAGCAACCCGATCTATCCTCAAACGGGCACCTGGCTTTACGATCGGTCGAACTGGTGTCCGGGAGAAGGCATTACACCTTACGAATATTGGTTAGATGATTATATCAACGACGGCAACAATACCATTGATATGGATATGCAGGCGTTTACCAATATCGACAACAGCAATACCTCGTATATCATAAGCGGTATCCTCTTTAACTATGAAGAAAACCCGAATGCCATTGTGGATGTTGCGCTCGATGAAATCGTTGCTCCAAATACTCAGAATAACTATGTTCGATTCAACCCAACCTGTGGATTGCCACGCGTAGTCGTGAAAAACACCTCATTGAAAACAGTAGAAACTTTGGTATTCCGTTATGGAATCAAAGGAGGCAATCTGAGAGAATGGGGATGGGAAGGTGAAATTCTGCCGTATCAGTCAAAAACCATTGATCTGGACTATTTCGATTGGTCGGGAGCAAGCACAGGTGAGTTCGTTTGCGAAATTATCAAAGCAAATGGAGCAGCAGATGGAAACCAGTACAATAACGCGATGGAATCCTCCTTTGAACTTACCCCGCAATTCCCCGGACAATTCCAGATTTGGTTTAAAGCGAATACAAAAGGAAGTGAAAATACACTTTCTGTACATTTGCTGGATGGCCGTGAGATTTGGTCCAGAGGAAATTTCAGTAGCAATGAAAGCACTAAAGACACCATCAATCTTGTTGATGGATGCTATTATTTTAAAGTAACAGATTCTCAGAGAAATGGCTTCAAATTCTGGGCAAACTCAGATGGAACCGGTTCTTTGACTTTGCGTCAGATGAATGGTCAGCTGGTCCAGTTTATTGACGGCGACTTTGGAACAGACCGCATCGTTCATTTTACGGTAGGTCATCCCTTGGGACAAAAATTAGTGATCCGCCCGGAAATGAAAGTCTATCCAAACCCGAGCAAAGGACTTTTCACTGTTTCCTATACCGGACAAGGTAGCGGGCAACTTCGAATTTTGGACATGAATGGAAAAGTGATCAATTGCAAAGCCATTGAAGAAATGGGACTTGTACAAAGCACTTGGAATCTGAATGGAATTAAACCAGGAATTTATTTGGTGGAATATATGGGCCCCGATGGAAGGTCCGTCCAAAAAATTGTGATTGAATAAAGAAAAGCGGGCTTGTCCCGCTTTTTTATTTAAACAACACACGAATCCCATGGGGTTTTTCAAAGGCGACTTTTTGAATTTCGATGGATTGTATCTGAGGAAATCCTTTTAAAAGGTTAAGTAATCTTTGGTGCAATGCTCCGGATCCTTTTCCATGAATAAAGAGAACTTCCTTACAGCCGGAATGCAAGCAATATAGCAGTCTGTCCTGAGAATAATCCAGTTGTCCCTGCAATACGGGCATTGTATTTCGATAAGTCGAAGGCAATTTTTCCTGATGCAGATCGACGCACAGGCTGCGGGGTATATTTTTGGCGATTGAATCTTTGGGAGAATTGTGAGAAATGATACGGGATGGATCCAGTTCATCTTTTACGATTTCCGAGTGGTGGAGGTTTAACTCCATATCGAATTCTAAGTCAAGGATCATCAAATAGCCGGCATCCAGAATTTTAATGACTCTGCCTTTCAGATCCGAATCTTTTGCCCGGATGGGGTCGCCAATTTGAAAGTCATGTCCGGGTTCTGTCATCTTTCTCTAAATTTGAGCCCGAAATTACAATGCAGTACGATATAATCATTGCAGGTGGCGGTATTGTTGGTCTCGCCACGGCTTATCGCTTAATAGAAGCCGACCCTAACCTGAAACTGGCTGTTTTAGAGAAGGAAGCGCATATTGCGGCGCATCAAACAGGACATAACAGTGGAGTTATTCACAGTGGAATTTATTACAAGCCTGGAAGTCTCAAGGCGCAGAATTGTATTCAGGGTTACCATGATTTAATCGCTTTTGCAGATGAAAATGAAATACCCTATGAACTCTGTGGTAAAATCATCGTGGCTACACACCAGGGCGAAGTTTCAGCCATGGAAAAAGTATTCGAAAGGGGCGAAGCAAATGGCTTGGAGGGTCTAAAAAAGCTGAATGAAGGCGAGTTGAGGGAATATGAGCCAAATGTGCATGGGGTCGCTGGAATTTTTGTTCCGCAGACGGGCATTATAGATTATAAGCTGGTCTCTGCGAAATATGCGGAACACATTCAGTCTAAAGGAGGTGAAATTCATCTCAATACGGAAGTAAAATCCATCAGGAGAAAAGGAAGCGGAACAGAAGTTATTACTCCCGACCATACCTGGGAGTGCAGGTTGTTTGTGAATTGTGGTGGTTTGATGTCTGACAGAATTGCGCGGATGAATGAGAAAGGATTGGATGTACGAATAATTCCATTCAGAGGGGAGTACTATAAGATCCGGGATGATCGAAAAAATTTGGTAAAGAATCTGATTTATCCGGTACCAGACCCCAATTTTCCATTTCTGGGGGTGCACTTCACCCGCATGATTGATGGGGCAGTGGAAGCTGGTCCAAATGCGGTCTTTGCTTTTAAGCGCGAAGGATATCATCGCTCGGATTTTGATTGGAAAGATTTTATAGAATCCATTTCCTGGAAGGGATTTAGAATGGTGGCACGAAAGTATTGGAAAACGGGTATCGGAGAGTTTTACCGCTCCTATTCAAAAGCCGCTTTTACCAAAGCCCTGCAACATTTGATTCCAGCCATTGAAGAGGAGGATTTGGTTCCTGCAGGTGCGGGAGTCAGAGCCCAGGCTTGCAGCCGGGATGGAGGGCTGGTAGATGATTTTCTATTCTCGGAGTCGGAAGGTGTGATTCATGTATTGAATGCTCCAAGTCCCGCAGCTACGAGTTCGTTATCCATAGGACGGACGATCGCAGAAAAGGCAAAAGGTCAGCTTACGGCATAAAAAAATCCGCCCGGTTTCCCAGGCGGATCTCTTCATGTTTTTTGGTTGATATTAATATTTTTTACTGGATATCAGATTTCCTTCTTCGTCCCATTGTTTCCAGGTTCCGGTTTTCTCCCCATTCTTATAGTGCATTTCAAAGAGCTTGTTCCCGGCGTTGTCGTAGATAAACCAGTCGCCATCTTTGTCTCCATTATGAAAGGAGGCAACTCCGATTTTTACTCCGGTTTTACTGTATTTTGTCCAAACACCATCTTTTTGTCCGGCAGCGTAATTTCCTGACTCCATCAACTCACCGCTTTCGTAGAAGAATTTGGCCTGTCCTACAATGCGTCCGTTGACAACATTGAAGTCGGAGTTAATGTTTCCATTATTGTGGTATGTTATATATCTACCGGAATAAAGGTTTCCGTTTTGATCGTAAAATAGTTTTACATCGTTTCCGATGGTGTTGGCCATTGTCGCCCCTGCGAACAATACCATAAGAAGTGCTATCACGTTTTTCATGGCCTGTTTATTTAATGTATGAACAAAGTTAACAAATAATTTTGGTTAAATTAACAATTCGTTAACATTAAATCACATTACATGCCAATAAATCTCCCTTTATGGGAAATCTTAAAAAAATTACATGAAACTTAAAAAGCTTTTTGAGGTTCCAGGGAAATAGTAAGGCTCCCGGAGTTGCTGTTATTTTTGGAGTCTAGCGAGATTTGTTTTTCCTGATAGGAAATAGTTGAGAGGGAGATGTTAAGTTTTCCAGTTTTGGGAACTGGAATCTCAAATTGGCCATCCAAGTTGGTATATACGACTCCTGCATATCCTTGAATACGAACGGCAACACCCGCGAGAGGTTCACCGCTTTCATCCACTACAAGAGCTTGCACGGTAGCTGTTTTTTCTTTCTCTCCGTTTCCTGCGAAACTTGGAACAACAGCCAATATACAAATGGCAGTAAATAGATATACGAGGTTCTTCAATCTCATCTCGGGGGCAAAAGTATCGGTAGTTTGTTAAGCGAATGTTAAGATAGAATGAACTTGGAGTGAATAATTGTAAAGAGCTTAAAAACAATCAATTAAAATAAAAAAAAGGCAGCTATTTGCTGCCTTTTAAATGTTAAATATCAATCTTGGCGTATCGGGCGTTGGCCTCGATAAATTCCCTTCGAGGGGCCACTTCATCCCCCATCAGCATGGAGAATATATGATCTGCTTCTGCTGCTCCTTCTAAAGTCACTCGTTTCAGAGTGCGTGTTGCCGGATTCATGGTAGTGTCCCAAAGTTGTTCTGCGTTCATTTCACCCAAACCCTTATAGCGTTGAACACCGACACTTTCTACTTTTCCATCACCGGCCATTTCTCTGATGAAGCGGTCTCTTTCGTCGTCGCTCCAACAATAGCGCATGTCTTTGCCTTTTTTTACCTGATAGAGTGGTGGAGTGGCAATATAAACGTGTCCAAATTCTATGAGTTCTTTCATGTAGCGGAAGAACAAGGTGAGAATTAAGGTCCTAATATGCGATCCGTCCACGTCCGCATCCGTCATGATGACAATTTTATGGTAACGCAGTTTTTCGATGTTCAAGGCTTTGTCGTCATCTTCTGTACCAATGGTTACTCCGAGGGCAGTGAACATGTTCCGGATTTCTTCGTTTTCATAGATTTTATGCTCCATGGCTTTTTCTACGTTCAAAATTTTACCACGGAGCGGAAGAATGGCCTGGAAGTTTCGATTACGGCCTTGTTTGGCTGTACCACCGGCTGAATCGCCCTCCACCAGGAAGATTTCACATTTATCGGCTTCTCTCTCGGAGCAGTCGCTCAGTTTTCCAGGCAAGCCCACCCCGCTCATCGCGCCTTTACGCTGAACCATCTCACGTGCTTTACGAGCAGCATGCCGCGCGTTAGCCGCCAGAATGACCTTGTCTATGATTCGTTTCGCTTCTTTTGGATTTTCTTCGAGGTAATTGGTCAAAATATCCCCAATGCACTGATCTACCGCACCCATTACTTCGTTGTTTCCCAACTTGGTTTTGGTTTGACCTTCGAATTGAGGTTCGGCTACTTTTACAGAAATTACACCGGTAAGTCCTTCTCGGAAGTCATCTCCTGAAATCTCGAATTTCAGGTTTTTAAGCATTCCTGATTTTTCTGCATAAGATTTCAGTGTACGTGTTAAGGCCCTTCGGAAACCGGCGATGTGGGTACCGCCTTCAATCGTATTGATATTGTTTACATAGGAATGCAGATTTTCAGCGTAGCCCGAATTGTATTGGAAGGCCGCTTCCACAGGAATCCCGGAGCGTTCTCCTTCTACATAAATTGGTTCAGGAATTAATATTTCACGCGTTCCATCAATGTATTGAACAAACTCTTTTAGTCCGCCTTCAGAGAAATAGGTTTCGCTTTTAACTTCTCCTTTTTCATCTTTCTCTCGTTCATCCCGAAGGGTAAGGCGAATGCCTTTATTCAGGTATGCGAGTTCACGCATTCTCTTTTGCAGGGTTTCAAATTTGTAAACCGTCACCATGAAAATGGTGTCGTCTGGTAAAAAGTGAACGGTAGTGCCGGTAATATTTGATTCACCCACCACTGTCACTTCTGTTTGAGGTATACCCTTGGAATAGGTCTGCTGGAAAATTTTTCCATCCCGGTGAACGGTGGCCTCCAATTGTATACTGAGGGCGTTTACGCAGGACACACCGACGCCGTGCAAACCTCCGGATACCTTATAGGTGTCTTTATCGAATTTGCCACCGGCATGCAGCACGGTCATAACAACCTCCAAAGCTGAGCGACCTTCCTTGGCATGAATACCGGTTGGGATTCCTCTTCCATCATCTACCACAGTAATGGAATTATCTTCGTGGATAGTTACCACTATATTTTTACAATAACCGGCAAGAGCCTCGTCGATAGAGTTATCTATCACCTCATATACCAGGTGATGCAGGCCTCTCTCACCTATATCTCCGATATACATCGCGGGGCGTTTCCTCACCGCTTCCAGACCTTCAAGAATCTGGATATTATCGGCACCATATTCCGAGCGTTTCGATTGTTCTGAATCCGTCATTTTAAATGGGTTTAATCAAAGGGTAAAAATAGCCTAATCGCTTGTTAAATCTATGTTTTCAAGTGAGGTATTCACTCTAATTTTCCACAAAAAATGGTGGATTAATAGGTGGTTTTTTTAGCCGGAAAAATTAAAATCCCGGATCCTCCACCAGAAACTCCCAATTGACGCGAGTTACAGGGTGTTGGAAGGCTATTCCGGATGAACACAAATACAATTTATCGGCATGAATGCCATGGTACCTTTGATCGCCAATTATGGGAGCATTGGAAGCAGCAAGGTGGATTCGGACCTGATGTGTTCGCCCAAATTCCGTTTGGCAGGCATATACATATTTCCCAGATGATTCGCTTACAAGTCGGTAATGGGTAAGGGCCATTTTACCATCTTCCCGAATCCAGATTCTTTCTGAGTTTTGTGGATCTCTCCCAATGGGATAATCAATGACTCCTTCTGGTTTTGGTAGCACCTGGCTGGTAACTGCGAGATATGCCCGCTTCAGATTACCAGATTTTACCTGATTGGATAGTATTTGAAAGGATAATTTATTTTTAGCACAGAGAATCAAGCCGCTTGTGCCTCTATCCAGCCGGTGAATCAGGCCGTTACTTAAATTGTTTTCACCTTTTTCCCGGTAATAATAAGCCAATGCATTAAGCAAGGTTCCGGAGTAGACTCCCAGGCCGGCATGACAAGGCATCCCATGCGCTTTATGGATTAAAATGATATCCTCATCTTCATAAACAATATGCAAGGGTATATTTTCAGGAAATACCCGAGGCTGCACAAAGTGGGCAATGTCGATTACCAATTCATCACCCTCGTGCAAGACTAAGTTTTCCTGTGTTTCCAGCCCGTTTAAACTAATCAGTTTTCGATGCAAGGCAACCTGAAGCCGGTCCGGTCCCATTTTCGAAATTCTCCCGGCTAAGTAGGAGAGAATACTCTTTCCGGCATCTTTCCGGTTTATTTGGAATACATGCCGGCTCATAGCCAGTTTTTTGTTAGTATGGAATCGGCCACTTGAATATGTCCCGTTTCCCATTTGTTAAAGTTGGTAATAGGAGCGCACAGGTATGAATGAAGTTGAGCCAGTTCTTCTGCCGAAAATAATCCGGATTTTCCAACAAGCTTTTGCGCCACATTGTATTGGGGCAGCATTTTTCCATCATCTATTTTGATGGTGGCACCAATAATCTTTTTATGGAAGCTCAGACTGTAAATTCCTTCTGCCCCGGTTTTTCCTATCAACTCTTTTTCTGCAGTGGCTATTAAATCGGTGCAATAACGCCCTGTCCCGGCAATCATCATGGGATGATTTCTGGCTGCCTGAATCAATGTCTTACACGCTTTTCTCCATGACTCGTTGCCGAAATCAGGGTGAGAAAGGCGCATATAAGCGAGGGCCTGATTATAAACGGGAATGGAATATATAGGAGCAGAACATCCATCCAGCGCAATCTCCATTTGATTCTCGGGCACATCATGGAATGCTGAGGTCAGGCTTCGAATTTCTTTTTGTACCGGATGATTGGGGTCGATATAATTGTCTGTCGCATAACCGAGGTAAACGCTATAGGCAAGAAATCCCGCGTGCTTGCCGGAACAATTATTATGGATGGCTTCTGGTTTTTTTCCAGCTGCAATCAGGGCATTGGCCGTTTTGCGGTGGCTGGGAAACTGAGGACCACATTTCAACGCGGAACGATCGAGTCCTGCTTTTTTAAGGATAGAATCGACCACCTGTACGTGTTGGTCTTCTCCATTGTGGGAACCACATGTTACTGCAATTTCTTCTTCTGTCAGTCCTATTGCTTCGGCTGCACCGGAACTCACAAACGGAATTTGTTGGAAAAATTTCAGGGCAGATCTCGGATAACATACTTGCTGTACATTTCCCTCCTGATAGATTATTTTTCCATCCCGATCCACAATACAAACTACACCGCGATGAAAGCTTTCCAGCACCTTTCCTCTGTACACTTCAACCAGGATTGGGTTCATCTTTTCCGGTTCCTTTCTTCCAGGAATATTCGCATTTTTTCCAATGCCCGTCCTCGGTGTGAAATGCTATTTTTCTCGGATGGATCCATTTCCGCAAAAGTTACTGTGTAGCCCGATGGAATGAAAACAGGATCGTAACCAAAGCCTTTGGCGCCGCTTTTTTCAGTCGCGATCCGACCCTGCACCTCTCCTTCAAAGAGAAATTCTTCACCGTCGATGATTAAAGCAATGACAGTGACAAAACGCGCATTTCTGTTTGGTTGGTCCTTTAATTCCTTCAGGAGTTTATCGATGTTTTTTTCTGCATTTGCTTCTTTGCCGGCGTAGCGGGCTGAATAAACTCCCGGAGCACCATTCAAGGCCTCTACCTCCAATCCGGTATCATCTGCAAAGGCCGAAAAATCGCTGTGTTTTGTCACATAACGCGCTTTTAACAATGCGTTCCCCTGCAGGGTATCCTCTGTTTCCGGGATGTCTCCCGGGCATCCGGCATCGTCCAGATTAAGCAAGAGGTAAGAATCAGGCAAAATAGTTTCTGCTTCACGCAGTTTGTTTTTATTGTTGGTAGCAAATACCAGCTCCATTAGTTCAGTACGTTTGATTTGATATAATTCCACAAATTAACCTTGGCATCCGAAGCCATATATACTTCAGGGGAGTCTAATTTATGGATACGAATTTTGCCATGCATTTTGAATTGATACAAGGTGTCAGGGATGATGTTTGCATGGATATGATTTCCCCACACCAGCACTTGTTTTAAATTCGGGAAATGCCCGAAGTACATTTCAATACTCCATTCTGGTTGAAGTGAGCAATTGATAAATGCCAGTTCCTCTTCCTTAAGATTCATGGCTTTTTCATTAAATGTAAGTCCAAGTATGATTTTTTTCCATGGCTCTTCCATGGCTTGTTTCCCTGCATGTTCAAATAAAAATAAAATTCGGGCATTTTCTCCTCCTTCAAATTCGGGTGTGGCAGGATTTTCGATGGGGTCTTCTTCGATGGAAGGAAAAGAATCGGATGCCTGAATATCCCCGCCGGAGTAGAGTGTATCCTTTTCAAAAAACAGACGGAGAGCCTGATCATTTAATCGTAAACCTTCGTTTTCCTTCATTGGAGTTGGTAGCCTTAATAGTGAAACCTTAAATTTGCTACAAAATTATGGAAATGACTTTGGATATTGCTGTTGAAAGAACCCCGACCTCCAGAATTGGTCAGGTGGATTTCGACAACATTCAGTTTGGGAGGATCTTTTCAGATCATCAGTATTTGGTAGATTTTGATGGAGAAAACTGGGTGAATCCCCGGGTTGTTCCGTATGGCAAGATTGCAATGAGCCCTGCCATTTCGGCCATTCATTACGGCCAGGCTATATTCGAAGGTATGAAGGCATACAAGGACACTGAAGGCAATCCACAATTGTTTCGTCCTTTGGAGAATTGGAAGCGTTTGAACCGCAGTGCTCATCGCATGGGGATGCAGGAAATTCCGGAAGAATTTTTCATGGAAGGAATTCGGGCCCTTTTGGATATTGACAAGGATTGGATCCCGACAACGGAGGGCAGCTCTCTGTATTTGCGCCCGTTTATGTTTGCCACCGACGACTATATCGGTGTTCGACCTTCCAATACCTATACTTTTGCTATTTTCAGTTGTCCGGTGAATGCATACTATAGTCAGCCGCTTCGTGTGAAGGCAGAATCTCACTATATCCGGGCTGCGGAAGGTGGAGTAGGGGCGGCAAAATGTGCCGGAAACTATGGTTCAGTGATGATGCCTGCGAAATTGGCGCAGAAGGAGGGCTTCCACCAGGTTTTATGGCTGGATGCGCGCGAACATAAATTTATCGAAGAAACAGGTACTACCAATATGTTCGTAAGAATTGGAGACACTCTTTTGACTCCTTCTCTCGATCGACATACCATTTTGGCTGGTATCACCCGGGATTCAATCCTGAAATTGGCGGCTCACTGGGGCTGGAAAATTGAGGAACGTGATGTCAATATTGACGAAGTGTTCGAAGCCTATAGAAATGGAACTTTAAAAGAAATTTTTGCTTCAGGTACGGCTGCAACGGTAGCTCAGGTAGAACTAATTCACTACGAAGGGGAAGAAATTCAGCTAGGTGGACTGGACAGCTGGGAATGGTATCATAAGCTCAGCAATACCATGCGTGAAATTAAAACGGGAAAGACAGAAGATATATTTAACTGGATCTACAAATTGTAGTGGATGACGATAAAACTTGAAAAAAGCTGGCTTGAGATTCTGGAACCGGAATTCAAGTCAGCTTATTTTTTGTCATTAAAATCCTTTCTGGAAAAGGAAAAGGCTGGAAGCATTCCTGTTTATCCTCCCGGGACTGAAATATTTGCAGCAATGGATTTGATTCCGTTTCAGGACGTCAAAGTAGTTGTTTTGGGGCAGGATCCTTACCACGGGCCGAGTCAGGCTCATGGACTTTGTTTTTCCGTGAATGAAGGCATTGCTTTTCCGCCATCTCTTCAGAATATCTTTAAGGAATTGGTTGAGGATGTAGGCGTTTCCTATCCTGAATCAGGGGATTTAAGACCCTGGGCCAAACAGGGAGTCCTACTACTTAATGCAACACTGACGGTGCGACAAGGTCAGGCCGGATCTCACCAGGGAAAGGGGTGGGAAACATTTACTGATAAAATCATTGAAGAACTGAACCGACGCAGAGAAAATTTGGTATTTATGCTCTGGGGCTCTTATGCACGATCCAAAGGAAAACATATTGACCGTTCCAGGCATCTCGTGCTGGAATGTGGACATCCAAGTCCGCTCAGCGCAAACCGCGGACATTGGTTTGGGAATAAACATTTCTCGAAGTGCAATGCCTGGCTAAGCCAACACGGATTGAAACCGATTGATTGGGAGTTGAGGTAGATCGGCAGGCAAATGGGTTTTAGGGTCTTATTGTTGCGGCTTCCGATGCTTCGACAGGTTCGAAAAGAGTAAGCTTGAACTGACTTTAATATTACTTTCTAGCATTCGGCTACTGGTACCTGATCCTGATTCCTTACTCCTTATTCCTTTGTCCTCGGTCCTAACTACAAAAAGAAAGCCCCAACTTTCATTGAGGCTTTCATCTTTTAAATTATTTAGTTCTTAGCGAATTGCATTAGCGAATTCAGCGCGGTCTTTAATTCTTCTGAATTCAAGATCTTGTTTTGCTCTGGTACGCATTGCCGAATCAAGTTGGATAGAACGAGTTAGATTCGAAGTAGCCATTTCAAGATTGTTGGTACGTGCACCCAATACAGCATAGAGGTAGTAGTAACGTGCATCGCGGTCTTCCGTTTTGATGCATTCCATTACTTCTTTTGCTTTGCTGTAATCGCCTTTCATTACAAAAGACAATGCAGTATTGAATTGACACAAGGATTCGCCTTGCAGATTGTCAACAGCTTGCTGGTAATGACCCTGACGGTATTCCAACATACCCATGTTGTTCTCAACATTCGCGCCTGCATCTTTAGCTTGTTTGTAGTAATCAGCAGCCTGAGAATAGTTTTTCATCATGGCGTTGGCCACACCAAGGTTGTTCAATACGGTTGCATTATTTGGATTCAGGCTATTCGCCTTTTCTAACATAGGAAGAGCCTTGTCCATTTCGTTGTTCATCAGATAAACATATCCCATGTTGTTGTATGCTCTCCAATCATTTGCGTCGCGGCTTTTCACTTCCTGATAAACAGCGATTTTATCGGCTGGTTTTTCAACGAGACGAGCCAACTGGAGCAATTCAACCACTTGAAGTTCTTTCATGTTGTTTTTGAAGCTCAACAATTCGTCATCTGTTTTCAATGGTTGCTGACGATTGAATGCGATGGTTGCACGACGAAGCTTTGGAAGCATGTCGTTTTTCATCTTATCATAAGACTTTGCATGCTTAGATTTTATTTCAGCTTCTTTGGAATCATTCGGAATATTGCTGTTCATGATGGCAAGAATTTGGTCTTTATCGGCCAAATCTGAATTTGCTACCAATGTTTTCCATCCTTCCCAGTCTTCATTCATTGTGAAGTTCAGGGAGAAAGCTGAATCGTTTACTTCGTCGAAACCAAGTTTTTTCAATTGTTTCGTCAGGTAATCGAAGGTATGCTCCGCACGTTTTCTTGAAAGTTCTTCGTTGAGTTTCAACTCACCGTCTGGAGAAGCATGACCATAAATGGTGATGCCTTTGATTTGATATACGGTGTCGGCACCTAATTCTTTCAATTGCTCGAGCTGTGCCTTGTTATCAATATCTGCACTCTTTACTTTAAAGTAAGGATTGAAATGAGCAGAGTTAATGAGATAATAAAGTTCAACATTCACGTCTTTGAAAATTGGAGTGTATGCATCTCCGCTTTCCATCACATTTTCACCATTGTTTCCCAGTTGGTGTGTGGTGACAATACCAGAAGCAATGGTGACCGTATCGCCATTGATACACTGGTCTTGTACTTTATCATATCCTTTCATCATAACTGTTGGCATAGCCTTCAGTTCTGAATTCTCCATACTTGGCTGGTATTTGAACTTATCTTTATAAGTTACTTTACCTCCTTCAGCACTTTGAATGGTTGTGGAACCTTTTCCTTTGGAAGCCTTAGACTTCTCACCTCGAACGGTTACTTGTGGACGAGCCAACATAGAATCGCCATAAACCAAAGTTGGATTTATGTCAACCGATACTCTGGGATCAAGTTTTTTGGGGTCGATGTTCAGGGTAACCTGGTATTCCACAGAGTCACCATGAAGTTCCAGTACCTCAGGTTCAGCTTGGTACTTTGTGCCTTCATCGAATTGTTGGGCAGCTTTTTTCACATTCGTGCAAGCAGCTAAAAAAACTACTGCAGAAAAGAGGGCTAGCTTACCGTTCTTGGTGTTGAATGTCATAACGTATGTGTTGTTATCGATTTCTTTTGAATCAGCGCAAATTTATAAAAATTCAGGTCACTTACATATTAAGCGAAAAGTAAATCTATTTTTTTTTATGTATTTCATCATTATTCCCTGAGATTTGACTCCATAATAAAGAACTGGCCCCAATGAACAAAGAAGTTATCCGATTGAATAATGTAAATGTATATCAGGGAACCAATATGGTACTTAACGAGGTGAATTTACAGATTAATTCCGGTGAATTTGTTTACTTGATTGGTAAAACAGGAAGTGGAAAGTCGAGCCTTCTCAAAACCTTGTATGGAGAATTACCGCTGATAGATGGAGAAGGTTGGGTGGCTGGTGTAGATTTGAAAAAAGTGAAACGCTCCAATGTCCATGTTTTACGGCGTCATCTTGGAATTGTATTTCAGGATTTTCAACTCCTGACGGACCGCACGGTTTTTGAAAACCTCGATTTTGTATTGAAGTCTACCGGCTGGAAAGACGCGACGAAAAGAAAAGCCAGAATTCAGGAGGTATTAAATATGGTCGGCATTTCTACCAAGGATTTTAAAAAGCCCTTCGAATTATCAGGCGGAGAACAACAAAGAGTGGTTATAGCCCGGGCTCTTCTAAATGATCCGGAAATAATTTTAGCAGATGAGCCTACTGGTAACCTTGATCCGGAGGTGGCCGATGACATCATGAAATTACTGAAGGAAATCAGCAATAAGGGGACGGCAGTATTTATGGCCACCCACGATTACCGATTAATCAATAAGTTTTTTGGAAAAATTTACCGCTGTGAATCGGGTCAGATTCAGGCAACATCTTCTCTTCACGGATAGCATCCATCAGCACAGCCGCATTTGCTTCATTGGAGAATTGAGTGCTTAAATACAATGATCTGGACGCAACATCCTCTTCAGAAAAGGAGCGTTTCATCAATCTTTTAATCTCTTTTCTAAACTGATTGGCGTTGTTTGCAACTACGCAAAAAGCTTCGAGTCCTGTGTTTTGAACCATCTGATTATTGACCAGACAGAAGCGTCCCCGATACAAGGAATTAATCAATTTTAATTTGATTCCGGTGCTCTGGAAGGTAGGTAGAACATTGATATGTGCCTGGCTGATATATTCCAGCATTTCTTCTGAATTCAGATTATTAATCAGGCGGATGTTTTCTTTTCCTTCAATGGCATTCAAAAGTTCCCGGGATGGATTACTTCCGGCTATTATCAAAGGAAAGGGCAGATCTTTGAATACCTCATTTGCTAAAAACCGGGCTGCCTGATCGTTCTCCCCCACGGACAAATTGCCGTGATAAAAAACGTAATCCCCTTTTCCAGTCATGCTACTCACAGTTTCATTTGGGTGAAACGCGGGCAGGTAGAATGACTTTGGGTACTTTTTCAAAAAATGGGCGTAATCACTGGGTGAAATGGCTGCAATCAGATTCGCATTTTTCAATTGATTTTCAAAGCGTTTCAGTCGCTCGCTTTCAATTCGGAAAAAATATTTTTTAAAGAAATTGCTCTCAACCTCCTCCAACTTGCTGTAGTATTCGTGTTCAACATTGTGGGTCCGGACAATTTTTAATCGACGTTTTAATTCAGGGTGCGACAAATAATAGCAGCAATGGAGGCCCTCAAATAAAATAGGGTCCTCATCTTTCAATAAATTCTCGAGTAACTCGCTCGTATTGCGCGATGCGACGATGTACGGCAGTTTGCTGTAAAAGGGATTTTTAAAGGTTCTGCGCTTGTAATAATAGACCTCCTGCGCATATTTTTTCAATTCCTCGCTCTGTTCTCTGCCATACTGATAGCAATGCAGGGTCACTTTCACGCCCAATTGGTGCAATGATTTAAGCTTGTAAAATATATCAATCACACCGCCATAATTGGCAGGCCATGGTATATCAAAAGCGATCAGGTGAATATGCTCAGATTCGATTTTCATAAAATGCCAGCAATAATTTTTCTTCTTCTTCCCAGCACAACTTTTCTGCAGCAATTTTGCATGCCTCGGATAATTGCTGATGCGATTCCGGATGATTCAGTAATTCTTCTATACAAAGACGAATTTCATCTGTGTTCGCTGCGGCAAAAATAAACGCAGGATATTCTTTTGCAAGGTTTTGGTATTCCGGGAAGGGGCTGCAAAGACAGGGAACTCCAGCCTGAAGGTAGTCAAAACACTTGTTGGCAAGGGAATAATAATAACTCAGTCCCTTATTTTCGAGTACATTGAATCCAAGCCATGCCTGAGGGGTCAATTCTCTCAATTCGGATGGTGTCAGGTGACCCAGAAATTCGATTTGTTGGCTTTGACCACTTGCCGCCACCTGTTCCCGAAGGGCGGTACTTAAATCTCCTTCACCCGCAATTTTTACCAGAACAGGCAGGTCTTTTACCGCGGAAATTAAATACTCCAATGCCCTTCCTTCATTCAATGCGCCCTGGTAAAGGATGAACGTAATTCCGGATGCGGGTTTTTGAATATACATGGTTCGAAAAGGCACATTTCGTATAACGCCGAATTCTTTCTGATATTTTTTATAAAACAACTCGGCCAGTCCGGGACTAACCGTATACGCCAAATCGGCATGCGGAACGCTTATTTTTTCTATCCATTCCCAGGCTTTTTTAATTCCCGGCCTTTCTACTACCTCAGGGACTTCCGTAAAATATTCGTGGGCATCGTAAACCCATTTTCTCCATTTAATTCTTGCCACCAGCATGTTCGGCAGGATCGTATCAAGATCTACGGCGCCGTATATGTCAAATGAGTGAAAGAGCAGATAGAAGAAATAACGCAACTGGGTTTCGAGATAAAAAATCTTACCCTTTTTAAAGAAAAACGGGAGCCGCACGCATCGAAAGGAAAAATCAGGCAGTGGTTTTGAAGCGGGCAGTTTTCTTCCGATCAGGGTTACATGATACCCGGCACGGCTCAGGCTGTCGCAGATGCGTTGCATGCGCTGATCGTATGTCAAATCATTGATTACGGTAAAACTGATGCGTTTGTTTTTCAAGCCTTCCAGTGTATTTCCTGCTTGTTGTTGAGTTCAATTTTTCCTTCATCCAGCAAATATTGAAGAGCCTGTTGAAGTCCCGTCTCATGCCAGAATCCGAGGTAACTTATCATCTCATTAAGGGTGCGAATATCCTGCTTTATCAGTTTTTCCGCGCAATTTCTGTAATAGGTTTCCGAATGTGCTTGCTTGCGATCTTTCTGACAGACGTCGCATTGCCCGCATTTTGGTGCATTACTTTCATCAAAATAGGCGAGTAATAAGCGGCTTCTGCATTCCGAATGACTGAGTGCATAATCGTAGACTTGTTTCAGCCGCCATTCTGCTTCTTCTTTCCTTTCTTTTACAATATTTTGCGGGTAGTGGAGTTTATGTTCCCTGTTTTGAATGAAAATTAAGGTGGGCTTATCCCGTGCAGGAATAAAGTCCCAAATCTCGTGTTCCATGAGTTTCTTCAAGACCGCCACCACCTGTTCCGGGGTTGTTTGAAGTTTTTTTGCCAGAAAATGCTCATCGATAAATACAAATTGTTCAAAAAGACCACCGTAAGAACGAAGAAGCAATTGGATCAAAGGAGCCAGGCGCGGATTTCGTATTTCAAAGTCGTATAAAATGGTATTATTTACCCGGATATGCAGACGCGAGGGTTGTTTGATGGATTCGGACAACTGGAGTATGTCATTTAGTTCCAATACACGCAGGGCATGGTATACATCCGGAGACTTCACTCCGAGATGATGGGCGAAATCAGGGAGATTGAATTCCACCTCCTTCATAGCTCCACTGTGCACAGCAATTTGGTAATAATTGCAAAGTCCTTCGTATACCCTGTTTACCTTTTCATAGCCGGGATAACTCTCATCCAATTTTTTAAATGCTTTGTCGCGATCTGAGTTCTGAACCAGGGCCACGCAATACGCGGCTTTTTCATCTCTGCCTGCTCTGCCTGCCTCCTGATAATACGCTTCCAGCGAATCAGGCATTTCGTAATGAACCACAAACCGCACATCCGGCTTGTCGATTCCCATTCCAAAGGCATTGGTGCTAACCATTACGCGCGTTCTGTTTTCAATCCAGGATTCTTGCTTTGCATTTCGTTGTGCCGGCTCGAGTCCTGCGTGGTAGTAATCGGCGGATATTCCGTGTTGGTAGAGGTATTCCGCGATATCGCGGCATAGCTTCCGGTTGCGGGCGTATATCACTCCACTACCCTGAAAACGCTTACAAATTTTAAGGATACGGCCAGTTTTGTCTTCTTCTTCCAATACAATGTAATGGAGGTTGGTCCGCTCAAAACTCTTTCGAAACACATGCTTGTGTTCAAAGGCGAGTTTGTTTTGAATATCCAGAACGACTTTTCCGGTTGCCGTGGCAGTCAATGCGAGAATTGGTGCATCAATCCATTTTCTTACTTCGGAAATTTGGAGGTATTCGGGACGAAAATCATACCCCCATTGTGAGATGCAATGTGCTTCATCAACAGCCAAAAGATTGATATTCATCTGCGGCAAACGGGCTTTGAATATTTCTGTTTTAAGTCGCTCTGGGGAAACATACAGGAACTTGTATTCGCCTTTAATGCACTTGTCGAGTTCCATGTCGATCTGCCTATAATTCATGCCGGAATAAATGGCAAGTGCCGGGATATCGCGTTTGATCAGGTTTTCTACCTGATCTTTCATCAAAGCAATCAGAGGAGAAACAACCAATGTGAGGCCTTCACTTGCCAAAGCGGGAACCTGGAAACAAATGCTTTTACCGCCTCCTGTCGGAAGTAATGCCAGGGTGTCTTTTCCTTCCAATACCGACTCGATGATTTCCTGTTGCAGCGGACGAAAGCGCTCATAGCCCCAATATTTTTTCAGGATATCATGAATATCGGTCATGGGTTATTCTTCTATGCGTCCGTCGCGAATAGTCAAACACCGATCCGCTTTGGCCGCCAGTTCTTCGTTGTGAGTCACAATGATAAAGGTCTGATTCATCTCATCCCGCAGCTGAAAAAACAGCTCATGCAGCTCCCGTGAATTGACGGAATCCAGGTTGCCGCTGGGTTCATCTGCAAACACTACTGCCGGTTGATTTATCAGAGCTCTGGCAACAGCTACCCGCTGTTGTTCACCTCCGGAAAGTTCGGAGGGTTTATGATTCCAGCGTTCTTTTAATCCCAGCCGCTCCAATAATTGACGGGCTCTGGATTCAGCTTCTTCTTTGTCTGCCCCCTGAATGAAGGCCGGAAAGCAGGTATTTTCCAAAGCCGTAAATTCGGGCAGCAGATGATGGAACTGAAACACAAAACCCAGCTCCTGATTGCGAAAATCAGCCAGTGCATTCGCATTCATCTCATTCAATTTCTTGCCACGAATAATCAGCTTTCCCTCATCGGCATTATCAAGGGTGCCTAAAATCTGAAGCAGGGTTGATTTACCTGCTCCTGAAGCTCCCACGATGCTTACAATTTCGCCCTCTGCAACCTGAAGATGGATGTCTTTTAAAACTTCCAGCTTTCCATAACTTTTGCGTATGCCATGTGCTTCGACCATAGGCAGCGAAGATAGGGGATTTACTATTTCTGTACTTTATCAGTTAAAGCGGTGCTGGTATTGAAGGATGGGCAATGGTAACGGATCTCCCTGTATAGTGAACACCCCTCCGCCAATCTGAACGAAATCTCTTCCATTGGGATGATAGCGAAGCGCTAGCATGGCCATGCCATTTGCCTCGGTATATCTCCGACTGAATGAATTGAAATCGGTGCTGTATATATTCACGCCGGTGTAAATCGAAAAATAGGAGTCGAAGATCAGGCTTAAGTTGCGGCCAACCTGTCTCGAACTGGAAAGCCCGATATATGGGAGTGGAAAGTTGCGGTTTGCATAAGTAAACAGTTGGCCGTAGCCTCCGGTTAGTGTGAGGTGATTATGATTGGAACCAAATGTGACTCCAGCATACGGCAGAATTATTCCGCCCTCAGGATAGTTCCAGGTTCCCCAGCCAATCATGGCCCCCAATTGGGCATGTACTTTATCGGAAAAAGCTACGGAATAATTCAGGGTAGCCATCATGGGAGTTGCAATCCAAGTGCTGCGCAACCGGAATTGCAGATGCCGGGAGATACCAACACTAACATCGGGCCCTATCAGGCCAAGGCCCGAGACCACCTGCCCGCTTTTTAGCCCGAAGGCATTGGTATTCAGCGCATATAGATGGAGATCCGTATTGTCTGCCTTCAGATTGCCATGATTATCCAATTCTTCCGGGCTAATTTTAATGATGCTTTTCACCGTATAAGAGGGGAGAATTAATATGCCCCTTACCGGAAGTATCATTTCGATTTCCCGCTGGTCTATTCGAACAATATGCCCGATAAAATAGTGATTGTCGAAGCAGGTCACCTTGTATATCTGACTGGTATCCGGTGTTTGAATCCAATTAGTATCCACCTGCGCTGAAAGCGTTTGCCAGGAGGAACTAAGCGTCATAAGAAGCAGAATAAATGCGAAAGAGAGGGAGTGGTTCTTTATGGTCATCTAACAATGGGTTTGAGGCAATATAGCGATGTGAATTCAGATAAGGTATAGGATCGTGTTGAGAGTCTTTGCTGAGAGAAGAATTTATCCGCTTTCTATCCTTGTTCCCTTGACTTGCAAAAACTATTTTTGCGCATCTTTTAAAAATGCGCACATGAATATTCACGAATATCAGGCAAAAGAAATTTTACAGAATTACGGTGTTACTGTTCAGACAGGTATCGTAGCCAATACTCCGGATGAAGCTTTGGAAGCGGCAAAACAAGTCCAGGCGAATTCTGGTCAGAGCTGGGTGGTTATTAAGTCACAAATCCATGCCGGTGGACGTGGAAAAGGAACCATTATTGGAAGCGAGCAACATGGTGTTGCGTTGGCTAAGAATCTGGATCAGGCAAAAGAGATTGCCAAGAATCTATTGGGCAATACATTGGTAACTATTCAAACAGGGCCGAAAGGCAAAGTAGTAAACAAAATTCTGGTTGCAGAAGACGTATACTATCCCGGAGCTTCTGAGCCAAAAGAATATTACATGTCCGTTTTACTCGATCGTCAGACGAGCCAGAATGTGATCATCTATACTACGGAAGGAGGGATGGACATCGAAGAAGTAGCTGAACATACTCCTGAAAAAATATACAAAGAATGGATAGATCCATTGACCGGTTTAACTGGTTTCCAGGCCAGAAAGATTGCTTACAATCTCGGACTGGAAGGTCAGGCAAATAAGGAAATGGTAAAATTCGTAATGGCGCTTTATTCCGCTTATGTAGGAACTGACAGCGATATGTTCGAAATCAACCCGGTATTAAAAACATCCGACGACCGCATCCTGGCAGTAGATGCCAAAGTGTCTTTGGATGAAAATGCATTATACCGTCATAAAGATTTGGCTGAACTGCGCGATGAGTCAGAAGAAGACCCTACAGAAGTGGAAGCCAAAAAATCCAATCTGAACTATGTAAAACTCGACGGAAACGTAGGTTGTATGGTGAATGGTGCCGGACTGGCCATGGCCACAATGGATATTATCAAATTAAGTGGTGGCGAGCCAGCGAACTTCCTGGATGTGGGAGGTACAGCGAATGCTCAGACAGTTGAAGCGGGCTTCCGTATTATTCTTTCCGATCCGAACGTTAAAGCCATTTTGATTAACGTTTTTGGAGGAATAGTTCGTTGCGACCGTGTGGCGCAGGGGGTGGTTGATGCTTATAAAAACATTGGAAATATTCCTGTTCCCATCATTGTTCGTTTGCAGGGTACCAATGCCGAAGAAGCAAAAAAACTGATCGACGAAAGCGGATTGAAAGTGTTCTCCGCGATTCAGTTGAAAGAGGCAGCCGAACTGGTTAAACAAGTTTTGAGCTAAGGCTCATTGATTATAGATTTAAGTCCCCGTTGGAGTAATCTGACGGGGATTCTTTTTGGTTTAAGGTTTATAGTTTATGGTTTTTTGCCCCAAGCCCCAGGCTAATTAGGTTTCGACCACTTGGGATTGGTCACCAAATTCGAATCGGTGAGCAACATCAGGAAGGCGATTATGTCATCTTTGTCCTGCTGGGTAAGTCGTGGTACGGGAGCGAAATTGTTGTCGGCGTCCATATGCTTGATTAGCACCGGATCGACAGTCTCCGAATACTTTATTCCGGAATTGTAATGTTCCAGTACCTCATCCAGGGTTTGAAATCTGCCGTCGTGCATGTAAGGAGCAGTGAATGCTAAATTGCGCAGGGATGGCGTTTTAAATTTGCCAAAATCATTTGAAATACCGGTAACAAGAAAGCGTCCTGAATCCGGTTGAACATCCAATGCATTATTGACAAACTCTCTTTCGTTTTGGTTTGAGAATAGTGGATTGATTGGGCTATGGCAATGAAAGCAGTCGCCTCTTTTTTCATCTATAAAGGCTTCATAGCCCCTCTTTTCCTGTGGGGTCATATAGGTTTCCGGCGCTCTTGGATTCTTGTTAAAATATTCATCATATTTGGTATTTCCACCAGAGATGATTGTGCGCAGGAATTGTGCAATAGCATAACGCAATGTAACCGTGGTGATGCCCTGATTTGGGAATGCTTTATTGAACAATGCCGGATAATCCGGATCGTCCTTGAGGCGCTCTACCGCCACATCAATTGCCAAATTCATCTCGTGAGGTGCTCCCATTGGTTCTTGCACAAGAGATTCCAGAGTGGGTTGTCTTCCATTCCAAAAATAACCGCTATTCCAATTCAGATTGGCCAATGTCATGGCATTTCTGGTTCCCAGGATTCCTTCAGACCCTTTACTTACCGCATTACCAGCATCGGTAAATCCATAGGCTTGCTGATGGCAATCCGCACAGGCCTGGGTTCTATTCAAAGAAAGATTCTCGTCATAAAACAATTTTCGCCCCAACTGTACGCCTTCAACGGTTAAAGGGTTGTCTGCCAAAATATTGGGTTTCTGCCAATTCCCGGGAATATCCAGGCTATAGGCTGTGGGCCCCTGAGCGGGAGTTGGTTTGTCTTTCTTATGGCATGATTGTCCGAAAAGGACAATGAAAAAAATTGCTGAGAGCGGTAATTGTTGAACGAGTCTTTTCATTTGACGGTGTAAGCATCTAAGAGGTTGTCTTTTAATTGCGTGGTCAATGCAGGTTCGTCGAAGGTGTGGGATACTTTGGCTACATGATTTAACTCAATCCGAGTGGGTGTTTTAAAGATCTCATCCAATTCAAGAGTTAAATCGATATTCGCCAATGTCTGACTGCTGCTGAGTGTTTTTGACGTAGGCAAAGCCATTTCGTAGGTCATCAGGTAGTCGTCTCCGCCAATATGATAGGCAAAAGGAATGACCCGATTCAGGGAGTCGACAAACTTCCCTTCGAACATATAGAAGATATAACCAGAATTCCAGGTCCATATCATGCCATAGCCAGGATCCAGATTCCCTTCTTTCGAGATATCGTGGTTGGTAACACTATCAATTCCCATGTAAAATCGAATGGAATCATAATTTCCAAAGGGAAGATCTTTAATGGTGAAAGTTGAGGTGGAGGCTTCGTCGGCTCGCACCAATTGATAGTGAGAAACTTGTTTCCACCCGGTTTCCGGACTATGGAAAGAGAAATTACTCAGATAGTATTGAAGCAGGGTCACCTGGAAGGTATCTCCTGCTTCGGTCATGTATTGGAAATCGTTGAAAACAAGCGACTTTCCATTTACAGTTTCGCTGATGTTTAACTGCATGCTACCCCCTCTGGCCTGAGGAGTGGATGTAGGATCTTTTTCTTTGCATGCTCCCAGAAAAATGAGAGCGAGGAAGGGAACCAATGTGCTAATTCTTTTCATACCCCTATTTATTGTAGACCGTCGAATTACTCAATTCGCTGGCTCAAGTACTAAATTAAGTCTAAACTAATTTGTTTTCAGTGACATATGTCACCCGGGTTATTTTTTGGGTCCGGGTTCAAGTTTGGCTTTTTCTTTTAGTGCCTCTTCAATTTTGCTCAATAACTGTTCCGTACCTTTCACATCTTTTCCGCCTGCTTTTCCTGTTGAAATAGCAAGTTCTGCTTTTTTCTTTGCGAGTTCCAGTTGATTGTCTTTAAAGAGAAGTGCCGCATAAGTATCCAGATGATGGTATTCCCCACTTATTGCACAGACTTCATCTATCCATTTTAAAGCCTGTTTAATTACATTGGTATCCGGGCAATTTTCATAGACATCCCAGGCCTCGCTATTCCACCACTCAGGATTATGCATTCCCTTTTTGGAGTAGAAGGTATCCATGATTGCTCCGTAGCGATTCCAGTTATTTACCTTTTGATAAAAATAAGTCTTGTAATAAAATCCATCTTCTTCAATTCCAATCAAGGGACCTTTTTCGGCAATAAGTTGTTCAAAGTCTTTTTCCTTGTTTTGTTTGGCTAATTCCTGCACCATCCGGCCCAGGATTGTTTCACCGGTGGCGTTTACCAGGTCCACTCCATAAAGAGTGTCCAACTCATTCAGTTGCTGCCAGAAAAGGTCCGAATATTTCAAGTCCATGGAATAGACAAAGCGGCGGTAAACTGTCCAGTTTTCTTCTTTTGTGAGATCTCTATGTTCGTCGAGCCAGGCATTCAGTTCTTTTTCTTTTGGAAATTTTCTTTTTCCATTCTCACCCATTGCTTTATCGTAGAACTTGGGATATTCCAGGTTCAGATTGTCGGAGTATCCCGGGCGACGAACGAAATTGCCGGGGTCCAAAAGCTTGAATAGGGTTTTCATGAATTCACCTGGTTCCTGAAATCCGGTGGTGATGAAAATCAATTCTCCTTTGCTGTTGAAAATAAGATAGGTAGGGAAGGAGGCAATCATGTATTTTTTTGCCATCTTAATTCCCAGCTCGTCTTTCTCCATTTCAAGCTTGGCATTGATAAACAGGTGGTCCATCATATTGCCAATGGCCGGATCTGAAAACGTTTCTTTATCCATCACCTTGCACCAGCCGCACCAGTCGGTATAAGCGTCAACAAAAATCATTTTCTCCTGACTGGCGGCCATCTTTTTTATGGCTTCCCAATCCTGCGAATGAATAAATTCGGCCTGAGCATTCAGGCCCATGGAAACAAGGAATAAGTATATGGCAACAAGACCTTTTTTCATACACGCAAATTAAGGGTTTCATTTCACTGCTGCCGCTCAGGCGCCGCTTTTTTATACCTTTGTCGGATTCATTTATCGATAAAGCATGAAAATTGATTCGCACGCGCACATACTTCCTGAAACCTGGCCCTCGCTAAAAGAAAAATACGGATATGGCGGGTTTATTTTGCTCGACCACTTTAAAAAGGGATCGGCCAACATGATGCGCGACGATGGAAAGTTCTTTCGGGAGATTCAGAAAAACTGCTGGAGCCCGGAAGCAATTCTGAAAGACATGGATGCCTATAAGGTAGACCGCATGGTACTTTGTACGGTTCCGGTATTGTTTAATTACTGGGCCAAGCCCGAACATACGCATGACTGGTCCATGTTTTTGAATGACCATCTGGCTGAAGTACAGGGAGGGTTCAATGACCGTTTCATCGGACTGGGATCATTACCCATGCAGGATATTGCCCTTGCTATCCAGGAGCTGAAGCGTTGCAAAGATCTGGGACTTCCTGGTGTTGAGATCGGATCTCATATCGAAGACAAAAACCTGGACGACCCCTTCTTTCATCCTTTTTGGAAGGCGTGCGAGGACCTGGACATGGCTGTTTTTGTGCATCCCTGGGACATGATGGGGCAGGAGAAGATGCCGAGGTATTTTCTTCCCTGGCTGGTAGGAATGCCGGCAGAAACATCGCTGGCCATTTGTTCTATGATTTTCGGAGGTGTTTTCGATAAGTTTCCAAAGCTAAGGGTGATGTTTGCCCATGGCGGAGGATCATTTCCTTTTACAGTTGGACGAGTTTCGCATGGTTGGCATTGCCGGCCAGACCTATGTGATGTGAATCAGATAAAAGATCCGCGCGATTATGTGGGCAAATTTTGGGTCGATGGTATCACCCACGACCTGGATGCTCTGAAGTTCCTCATGCAAACAATGGGAACCGATAAAATAGCCTATGGCACAGATTATCCTTTCCCGCTGGGAGATCTGGAGCACGGTAAATTTATTGAAGAATCGGACCTGTCTGCTAAAGACAAGGAGCAGTTGCTGAGTAAAACATTGATTGATTTTTTGAAGCTCTAATGGAACATCCGGAATTTGCACTTCGGGCATTTTCAGAGGCTGAGCAGTTTTTTGCTCAGGGCGATTATACCGGGGCCATTTCGCGCATGGAGCAATCTCTGAATGAATTTAAGGGCGATGTACTGGAAGCTGATGCGCTGAATAACCTTGGTTATTATCATCTTCATCTGGCAAATTGGGATAAGGCCATTAAATATTTTGAAAAGGCTTTTTTAATCGATCCCACTTTTCAAGTCATATTATGTCATCTGGCCTGGGCTGCCCTTATGATCCAAAATATAGAAGGAGCGTTGGCTTTGATGGAATTGTTTGAGAAATCTGATACCGAATACAGAGCCATGCACAATCGGAATAAAGCCTTTTATTATACCCTGGCAAAGGCACAGAAAGAGGCTCTAAAATATTTGGGGATGGCTGAGGAGGAAGACCCTTACTTGGAATACCTGGATATTCTATTTCAGGCAAATGGACAGGAAACTGAATCCAGAATATATCCGGAAACCGATAAGCAACTCATTTATTTAGCAACGTTGCTTGAAAACAACTGAAGCAAGCCTGGCAGGGTATTCGCAGTTTCTCCCAAATTCATCCATCTGCAAAAACGTTGAATGAGTTCTCCCGGATTTTCTCCCTTTTCTCTGAGGTTTTTTAAAGCCGTAGATCCCTTGCTTTTACTCAGCTTGTTCCCCTCGGCATCATTCAGCAGGGGATGATGGATAAAATGAATTTCCCGAAAATTATTTTCAGGAAAATAATGGCTTAAATGTAGTTGAAACAGGCTGCTGGAAAGCAGGTCCTGTCCGCGTATAATGGTGTTGATGCCATTTTTCAGATCTTCAACTACCGAAACCAATTGGTAGGCTGGTACATCATCCTTTCTCCAAATTATGCTGTGATTCATCATTTTTGGTGCCGGGTACATTTGAAGTTTTCCGCGGTGATTCAGCATTGGGATTTCATTGGGCAAGACGGATTTTAGTCTCCAGGCAAATGGGCTTTCTACCGAATACTTTTTGAGGCAGGTGCCCGGATAGGCTCCGTTGCTCAATTCATTCCGACTGCATTCGCAGGGAAATACATGACCGAATTCGATCAATTCCTTCAGGTAGAATTGGTATTCCTCTTTGCGATCAGATTGATTGAAATGAGTTAGGTCTGCCGGGCTTTGAGGGCCTTCATCCCAATCAATTCCCAGCCAATCCAGATCGAGGAAAAGACTTTCCTGGTATTCTGGTTTACATCGTTCCTTATCGGCATTATCTACCCGTAGAAACAACTTGCCATTTTGCGATCGAATCCAGGCCCAGGTCAGGAGAAAATTGTATGAATTTCCTTCGTGAAGATACCCGCTGGGTGTAGGTGCAATCCGACTCTGAGGAATCATATCTGCAAGCTAGTGAATTTGGACTGCAGATGAAATTTTGAAAACAAGAGTCTCCGCTTTGTTACCACTTCGGTGTGTGAAGAATAATCCAATTCTTAGTTATATTCTTTTCTTATTGTGTGTTCATTTTGGCCTGTCTACCGCATGAAGCATATCAATTTCTTACCGAATCAGATGTTAGCTTAAGCTGGCGTCAGTAATAGGCGCCTGGCTTCCCTCCCGAATTGGTCGGGAGGGCACCCGCTACTTGGCGGAGCATTTATTCCACGGGTGAGGGATAGCGGAGTAAGTCTTAGCGTGTCATTGAGGAAGCAGGGGCGATTTTTTTCTAAAAAAAGGAAATAGAATAAAGGAAAAATGGATTGGTGAATCCTCAATAAAAGGTTTTGTGGGAAAAAGACGGATACACATGTTTTGTGGGATAATGAATTATCTGCTTCTATTTCTTATGTTTGATTGAATGAATCTTTCAACCCCTCTTGGACGATTTCGTCTTGTTGCATTATTGGAAGGAGTCTCCTTTCTTCTGCTCCTTTTTGTGGCCATGCCGATGAAATATATGGGAGACAATCCTGCGCTGATCCGACCCCTTGGAATGACGCATGGAATTTTATTTATCGCCTATTTTTTCTTGTTATTGGTCCTGCGGGAAAATAAAAAATGGAGCTTCTCAATGGTATTCAAAAGTGCCATCGTATCGGTGCTTCCTTTTGGAACTTTTTATGCCGATATTAAGTGGTGGAAGGAGGAAGCAACTTGACAGAAAAAAAACAGATCGACGGGCACCCATTCATCCGCTATTCAAAGGAGACCTACCCGGATGATATAATGAAGGGAAAAGCCAAGGCATTGGATGAGGAAATGCAAGGTCGCAGAAGTGTTCGTGATTTTTCAGATGAGCCTATTCCCAAAGAAGTCATCGAGCATATCCTTTCCATTGCCAATTCAGCTCCTTCGGGGGCGAATAAGCAGCCCTGGACATTTTGTGTGGTCAGTAATCCTGAGCTGAAAAAAAAGATCAGGGAAGCAGCAGAAAAAGAAGAATTCGAAAATTACCATGGCCGGATGAACGAGGAGTGGTTGCGCGAGCTTCGGCAGTTTGGAACCAATTACCAAAAGCCTTTTCTTGAAATTGCTCCTTATCTGATTGTGGTTTTTAAACGAGCCTACGAGGTAGATAACCTGGGACAAAAACATCAAAACTATTATGTGAATGAATCGGTAGGGATTGCCAGTGGATTTCTATTGTCGGCTATTCATCAATGCGGACTGGTTTCTTTGACCCATACACCCAGCCCGATGAATTTCCTTCATACACTCCTAAACCGTCCTGAAAATGAGCGGGCATTTCTCTTGATTCCTATCGCGAAATTGCATCCGCTAAGTTGGGTGCCCGATATCAGGCGCAAAACTCAAGACGAATATGCAGTATTCTGCGAATAACAGATTTTGAGTCCTTACCGAACGTCTTTTCTAACAGACTTTCCATCTTTTTGTCTTTTCGTCTTTTCGTCTCTCATCTCAGGGTCTTTCCTTATTTTCGCATCATGGAAAAAGGACCGATTTCACAATTCATCGACCATCATTACCGTCATTTCAATGCCGCGGCCTTGAAAGATGCGGCCAAAGGCTATGAGACGCATCTCCTGGAAGGAGGGAAAATGATGGTAACCCTGGCCGGAGCTATGAGCACCGCAGAACTGGGTATTTCTTTGGCAGAAATGATTCGTCAGGATAAGATTCACATCATTTCCTGCACGGGGGCTAATCTGGAAGAAGACCTGATGAATTTGGTTGCACATTCGCATTACCGCAGAGTTCCGAATTATCGCGACCTGACACCACAGGAAGAATGGGAATTGCTGGAAAAAGGTTTAAACCGGGTAACCGATACCTGTATCCCTGAAGAAGAAGCGTTCCGCCGATTGCAAAAGCATATCCACGACTTGTGGAAGGCAGCGGATGATAAAGGAGAACGCTATTTTCCGCACGAGTTTATGTTCCAGATGATAAAGAGTGGTGTGCTGGAACAGTATTATGAGATTGATCCAAAAAACTCATGGATGATTGCAGCGGCTGAGAAAAATCTACCGATAATAGTCGGAGGTTGGGAAGACAGCACCATGGGAAATATTTTCGCGTCGTATATTGTTAAAGGCGAGATGAAAGCCACCACCATGAAGAGTGGAATAGAATACATGGTTTGGCTTACCGAATGGTACCGGAATAACTCATCTGGCAAAGGAGTGGGCTTCTTTCAAATTGGTGGAGGAATCGCGGGAGATTTCCCAATATGTGTGGTTCCGATGATGTACCAGGATCTTGAATGGCACGATGTACCGTTCTGGAGTTATTTCTGTCAGATAAGTGATTCCACGACTTCATACGGTTCGTATTCAGGAGCGGTTCCGAATGAAAAAATTACCTGGGGCAAATTGGATATTCATACACCCAAATACATTGTTGAATCTGACGCGACCATTGTTGCTCCTTTGATTTTCAGCTGGGTTTTGGGCTGGTAAACAAAAGGAACAGAAATATTAGCGAAAACAGAATGAGGGAGCAGGCGATAAGAGCCATGCTCCTTTTTTCTTTTATACGTTCAATATTTTCACCAGACGCATCAGGTTTTGCGAGATGTCCTTTTTAAGGGAGATTGCATCTTCAAATGGAGTAAGGGTTTCCTGGTTATTGACGATTCCAACAGCTTTATTCGTTTCTCCTTTCAGGAGCGCTTCCACGGCGGCCACTCCCATTCGTGATGCCAGAATTCTGTCAAATGAAGAGGGGGTTCCACCCCTTTGAATATGCCCCAGGATGGTAACTCTTGGGTCTATCTCGGGATATTTCTCCTTGACTTTTTGAGCCAATATCATAGCGCCTCCTTCCTCTTCGCCCTCAGCGACCACTATGATGGAAAAGGACTTTTTCCGCTTCCTTTTACTAAAAAGTTGTTCAATCCAATCCTTGTGGTTTTCTACTTCCGGAACAAAAACTGCTTCGGCTCCTCCGGCAATTCCCACCTGCAAGGCAATAAAACCGGCATCTCTACCCATCACCTCCACAAAGAAGGTGCGGTTATGCGATTCGGCCGTGTCGCGGATACGGTCAATGGCGTCCAGTGCAGTATTCACAGCCGTATCAAAACCGATAGTAAAATCGGTTCCATATAAGTCGTTGTCAATGGTTCCCGGAGCACCAATGCATCGGATGCCATATTCTTCATGCAGTTTTAATGCTCCGGTAAAACTGCCATTTCCTCCGATACAAACCAAGCCTTCGATTCCGTGTTTTTGAAGATTTTTATAGGCCTTCTTTCGACCGGCAGGAGTCATAAACTCTTTGCTTCGTGCAGTTTTCAGGATGGTTCCACCTCGCTGAATTATGTTGGCAACTGATTGTGTCAACATGGGTTCTATATCTCCTTCGATCATGCCTTCAAAGCCACGTCGGATGCCATATACTTCAATCTTGTGATAGATTGCTGCACGCACCACAGCTCGGATGCAGGCATTCATGCCCGGGCTATCGCCTCCGCTTGTAAATACCGCGATTTTTTTCACAGAACCAAGTTAAGGTAGTTAAGTGTACAAATTAAGCGAAGCATAAAAAAATCCCGATATCATCAGATACCGGGATTTAAATTTAGTGATTACTCTGATTATTGCTCAGAGATAAATTTCATATCAAAGCTTATATCGCCAGCAGCACCGGTGTTGATACCGGTAATCTTCACAGCACCGTATTCTTTAGCGGAAGCTGTAATGAAGAGGTAGATATCACCCACTTGCATATTCGTAATAGCCGACAAGGTTGGAGCTCCTTTAGCAATTTCGGCTTGCAATTGGTCGCTGGTTGCCAAACCTGCATAATCGAAACCGCTCAATTTTTTGAAGCGTGTTGCATTCTTGGTACTCCAATTTGGAAGGCTGGTATTGCCCATTACATTGCTGCTATTAAGAGTTGCGTCATCAGGAGCTGCAAACGTTGCAGAATTGCTGGAACCGAAATAGTAAACCCAGTCTACGCCAGCAGGATTAGAATTCGCATCTGCCTGCAGAACGGCATTATTCACATCAAATGAGTAATAAGAACCATAGGTGGAATTGCTTTGAGCACCCATTTGACGACCTGGGGCATCTACCACATTCTTGGTAGCAGCGGTAACGGTCATCAACAATGTTTTCTGAGTTTGAGTACCATTGCTCATCTTAACGATTACTGTAATTTTTTCAGTAGAAGGCAATGAACCTACCTGATAATCGAAAGTGATAGAGAAATTTTTCGTTTTCAAATCGGAAATCAGGGTATCTCCGCCTGTGCTTTTTGCCAAAGCAAAAGTAGTTTGTTGTCCTGTTCCTACTTGTGATCTTACTCCAACACTTTCCAGATTTTCGCTACCGGAGGCGTCGATTCCAATTTTGATGACGGTTCCTGCAGAAACGGATCCGTTTGTAGCGGTGTATCCTGCACCAGTAATAAAATCAAATTTCGGGGTTGGTTTAGTGGTGGTTGTTGTGTCTCCACCGCAAGAGCTCAGGCCGATTGAAACAATCCCGGCAAGAGCAATCATGATTCCTAGTTTCTTCATATTATTCGTTATTAACGCTGTAAACAAAGGTATAGAATTTTATGAAATCCAAAGAGACTTCCCGCTAAATCCAGCCTTTTCGACGAAAAAAGAATAGTTGCCCGATAACAATGGAGGCCATAATGGTAAGCACTACGAGGTAGCCATATGGCTCGTACAGTTCCGGCATGTTCAGCGGCATTTCTTTGCCATCGGCATCGTGGTGCACATAATTCATCCCGTATAAACCGGCAATAAAAGAGAGGGGGATAAAGATGCTGCTAATTACCGTCAATACTTTCATGACCTCGCTCATTCGGTTGTTCTGAGAAGACAAGTACACATCCACGAGAGAAAAGGCAATTTCTTTTTGGCTGTCAATCAGATCGACAATATGCAGGCAATGTTCGTAGGCATCCTGCATGTACAAACCAAAGCGCTCCTGCCGCTCTGCGTCCATTCCCCGGATGAGATCAGAAAGATTTTCCTTCTCTGCAGTAATCGTTTTTTTCATGGTGAGCAAATCGCGGCGGATATGCTGAATTTCATTGAGGTGCTCCCGGCTGGGATTATCCACCAATTCTTCCTCGATAGCTTCCAACCTGGACTCGATGGCTTCCATCATCGGAAAGTAGTTGTCTATAATCGCATCCGAAATGGCATAATAAAGATAAAATGCAGGTGAAGTGCGAATCAGGGTGCCGCTGAGTTTCATCCGGTCTTTGATTGGGTTGAAACAGTCGAGCCGTGTTTCCTGTAAACTCAGGAGCCAGTTTTCCGTGTAAAACAAAGAGAACTGCTCATCTACCAGCACCATATCCTCGTTGTAAAAAAGCATCCGGCTGATGTCAAATACCTTTCCCATATGAACTTCCATTTTTGGCCGGGAGTTTCCGCTGATAACATCTTCCAATTCGAGGGCGTGAATATGAAAATGATGCTGGAGCTGGTTGAAAAATTCGGTGTTGCCAAATCCGATAATCTGCAGCCAATGTTTGTGTTGGGTATCGCTATCAATATGTTCTTTGGCTTCAGCGAGCGAGCTGTATTCCCGTTCTATCAGTTCTTTTTCATTGTAGCTATGCAAAATCATGGTAGCCGCTACTCCGGTATCAAAACTGTAATGCCCGGGGGCCGCACCCGGCAGAGAATTTCTATAGGTTTTCTTTTTACTGGTCTTCCGAATTCGTCTTTTCATCCTTTCCAAAGTTTGATAAATCCATTGGCAATTGCAATGGATTCTGCTAGATTTGGCTCATGAGCCTAAGCACCTCCGATATTTGGGTCATTGCCATCTACTTCCTGTTCACCTTGTGGATTGGCTTTCGATTCAGTAAAAAAGCCGGAAAAGGAATTGAATCCTTTTTTCTCGGTGGCCGGAATCTTCCCTGGTATCTGGCCGGAATTTCCATGGTGGCTACCACCTTTGCAGCAGATACACCTCTTGCCGTAACAGAACTGGTGGCAAAGGAGGGAATCGCGGGAAATTGGCTTTGGTGGAATTTTGCCTTTGGCGGACTCCTTACCACCTTTTTCTTTTCCAAACTATGGCGTCGTTCGGGTGTGCTTACGGAAGTGGAATTGATCGAATTTCGCTACAGCGGGAAACCGGCTGCAATTCTTCGGGGATTTAAGGCCATTTACCTTGGACTGATCATGAATGTGATGATTATCGCCTGGGTGAACCGTGCTCTGATGACCTTGTTCGTGGTGTTTTTTGGATTGACGGAAACGCAGGCTTTTTGGTATACCGGTATTGCCATGTTTATGGTGATGGGTTATGTTTCTTTATCTGGTTTGCTGGGAGTGGTGTTTACCGATGTCATTCAATTTTTTGTTGCCATGGCAGGCTGCATCATTCTGGCGGTTCTGGTTTTGAATAGCGACCAGGTAGGAGGGATGGAGAATCTGAAGGAAAATCTTCCGAAAGGGACCTTGAACTTTTTGCCTCTTTTGGATAGTAGTGGAATGCCTCGGGCAGATCAGCTGGTATTGATTCCTGCTGCATTTTTAGCCTATATCGGTTTTATGTGGTGGAGCAGCTGGTACCCCGGACAGGAACCCGGTGGAGGCGGCTATGTCGCTCAGCGGATGATGAGCACGAAAAATGAAAAACATGCCATTTACGCCACCCTATTCTTCAATATTGCACATTATTGTCTGCGTCCCTGGCCCTGGATCATTGTTGCCTTATGTTCTGTGGTTCTTTACCCCGAACTCAGCCAATCAGACCCAAAAGCGGGTTATGTGATGGCGATGAAAGATTTCCTTCCCGATGGACTGCGTGGACTTTTACTGGTGGCTTTCCTCTCTGCATATATGAGTACGATTTCTACCCAGCTAAACTGGGGAGCCAGTTACCTTGTCAATGATTTTTATTTGCGCTTTATACCAGGTGCAAAAGATGAAAGTGAAAAGAAAAAAGTACGTGTCAGTCGCCTGATGACCATCGGGCTGATGCTTATCGGACTCTATTCCACCACTTTCGTAACACGCATCGAGGAGGTTTGGAAATTTATCATGGAATGTGGTGCCGGACTTGGTTTGGTTCTGATTTTACGCTGGTACTGGTGGCGAATCAATGCCTGGTCGGAAATTACAGCAACGATTACACCCTTTGTAACATATGGGGTACTGTATGGAATAAGAACCCATCTGGAAAATCTTGTGCCGGATTTACAGGGACAAGACCCCGCAGTATTGGTGCAATCGGAACATCCCTGGCTCTATTTCCCCTATTCGTTTTTTATCATCTTAACAAGCAGCACAATTGTTTGGTTGCTCGTTACCTACTTTACGAAACCAGTGGATGAAAATCATCTGATAAAATTCTATGAAAAGGTAAAGCCAGGAGGGTGGTGGAAACCTGTTGCAGACAAGTTGGAAAGCCGTTTAGAACTACCCAACCTGGGTGTACAGGCTCTGTCTTGGCTTCTGGCTGTTGGATTTACCTATGGTTTTTTGTTTTTCAGCGGGAAACTCATTCTGGGATATTACGACGAAGCATGGAAATTGGGATTGTTCACAGCAGCATGCCTGGGATTGTTTTTGTCTTTGCTTAAGCGGTCGAAACTGTTCGACTGACAAAAGGCCAGCGGAATTTTCATGGCACAGGACTTGAGTTTTTTAGGGCACATGCCTGGCATGATCCAAAAATATTTGTAGAAAATAAAATGATTGATAAGGATAGAATTGTAATAGCGACGGGCTTCCCGGGGGATGAATCAGAAGGTTCCGAATTTTTACCCCTTTTGTCGCAGGAGGATGAGGACGAAATCAACAAAGAGAAAAACCCGGAAGAACTGCCAATATTACCGCTGAGAAATACCGTGATGTTCCCGGGAGTTGTTTTTCCTATTACGGTGGGAAGAGATAAATCCATCAAATTAATCAAAGATGCCGCGGCAGGTAAAAGTGAAATTGGTGTCGTAGCCCAATTGGACGCATCAGTGGAAGATCCGGAATTCCACGAATTGCACAAGACGGGCACCCTTGCCAGCATTTTAAAAGTGCTTCGCATGCCTGACGGAAATACCACCGTTATCATACAGGGCAAGAAGCGCATTCAGATTGGAGAGATGATTAGTTCCGATCCTTATTTCCGGGCCCGGATAGAGGCGGCAGAAATAGAGAATATCAAAAAATCGAAACGGAACGACGCCCTGATTGAAAGCATCAAGGAACTTGCCATCCGCATCATTGAACTGTCGCCCAATATTCCGACAGAAGCAAGTTTTGCGTTGAAGAATATTGACAGTCCGAACTTCCTCGTCAATTTTATAGCTTCCAATCTGAATGTGGAAGTACAGGATAAGCAAGCCATCCTGGAAACCTCCAATTTTGAAGACCGTGCAAACCTGGTGTTGCAATTCCTCACCAAGGAAATGCAAATGCTGGAGTTGAAGAATGAAATCCAGTCGAAGGTAAAAGGCGATCTGGACAAACAGCAAAAAGAATACTTCCTCCAACAGCAGATTCGTGCGCTGCAAGAGGAACTCGGACAGGATAGTCCGGATAAAGAAATTCAAAGCCTTCGCGAGCGGGGAGCTAAAAAGCAGTGGAGCAAAGAAGTAGCCGATCATTTTAATAAGGAGGTGGAAAGGTTGCAACGGCTCAATCCGATGGCACCGGATTATTCCATCTATCTGAATTACCTGCAACTGCTGCTTGAATTGCCCTGGAATGAATACACCAAGGACCGGTTCGATCTGAAAAAGGCCAGAAAGGTTCTGGATAGAGATCATTTTGGTTTGGACAAGGTGAAAGATCGCATTCTCGAATATCTGGCTGTTTTGAAATTAAAGGGCGACATGAAAAGCCCGATTCTGTGTTTGTATGGCCCTCCCGGTGTGGGTAAAACTTCTTTGGGAAAATCGGTGGCTGAGGCATTGGGTAGAAAATATGTGCGCATGTCTTTGGGTGGCTTAAGAGATGAAGCAGAAATCCGCGGACACCGTAAGACCTATATCGGGGCATTGCCCGGGCGTATCATCCAATCTTTAAAAAAGGCGCAATCTGCCAACCCGGTATTCATCTTAGATGAGATTGATAAACTGGCCTCCGATTTCCGTGGCGACCCATCATCTGCCTTGTTGGAGGTATTGGACCCGGAGCAGAACAGTGCGTTCTACGATAATTATGTAGAAACTGAATTCGATCTGAGCAAGGTGATGTTCATTGCCACGGCGAATTATCTGGACAATATTCAGCCGGCGCTTTTGGACCGGATGGAGATCATTGAAATCAATGGCTATACGCTCCAGGAGAAAAGGGAGATTGCCAAAAAGCATTTGTTGCCAAAACAAAGAAAGGCACATGGCCTTACAAGCAAGCAATTGATTCTGACCGATAAAATCATCGAAAAGGTCATTGAAGAATATACCAGTGAATCGGGCGTGCGTCAGCTCGATCGGGTCTTGGCCTCTATTGCCCGCTCTGTTGCCAAAAATGTGGTGAACAAAGAAGGCACCATCGGAGTGCTGAAGATGGATGAAGTACGCAAGATTCTTGGTCCACGAAGTCATGAGAAAGAAGTGTACCAGGGCAATGATGTAGCAGGTGTGGTTACCGGACTTGCCTGGACGCCTGTTGGAGGGTCAATCCTTTTTGTAGAAAGCACCCTTACTCCGGGTAAAGGAAAACTGACTCTCACGGGTAAATTGGGCGATGTGATGAAAGAGTCAGCGATCACCGCGAATACCTTCTTAAAAGCACACGCCGATTATATTGGTATTGATCAGGCCTTATTCGATCACAGCGATTTGCATATCCACTTCCCGGCAGGAGCCATTCCTAAGGACGGTCCGTCGGCGGGTATCACGATACTTACTTCCCTGGCCAGTTTGTACACGCAGCGCAAGGTGCGACCGTATCTGGCGATGACGGGAGAAATCACGCTAAGGGGCAAGGTGCTTCCGGTGGGCGGAATCAAGGAAAAAATCCTTGCTGCGAAACGTGCGGGAATACAAGAGATCATTCTTTGCGAGCAGAACCGACGGGATGTGGAGGAGATCAGCAAGGAGTATGTAAAGGATTTGAAATTCCATTATGTGAAGAACATGCTGGAGGTGGTGGATATGGCTTTGCTGGATGAAAAGGTAGACGACGCCATTGATTTCAGCCGGTATATCCCGGCCAAAAAATCAGAAGAATTATTCAGGGTTGAAGATTGATTTCTTCAAACAAGCGCTATATTTGCAGTCCTTAAAAATTCTCACTGCTCAGGTGGTGGAATTGGTAGACACGCCATCTTGAGGGGGTGGTGCCTTCCGGGTGTAGGGGTTCGAGTCCCCTCCTGAGCACTTGTAATACTCACAAAATCGAGTAAAATACAACAAAATCAAGCCTCTGATAATCTGTCAGAGGCTTTTTTCTTTTCAAAATATTCAAATTGTAACGATTTGCTAGGTCGGCAATTAGGTGTGCACGCAAGTTGAAAGTGACTGCCGACCTAATTGTATTCTGGAAGTTGATTTTTGCTATTGAATTTGAAAGGATTAATATGCGGAATGTTGGCTATTGAGTCAACTTTTTTTCATCTGAAATAAGGTGGTTGAAGTTGTTGCTTTTGACTTAATTTATCATAAAAATGGGAACTAAGCTGTAAGTTTACTAAGAATAGAAACAAGTTGGGCGTAATTTGGTTATAAATGAAAATTCACAATAAATCAGAAGAAAGTGTTAAAGATGCAATAGGAAGACTAGCGTCTTTTTCTCCATCTACAACTGATGAATATGGTCATCAATTAATCGATTACATTATTTTGGATTGTGCTTCTGATTTTGGCAATACGGTCGTATCTCCAGCAGATGTAAAAAGGAATATCTCTGACAAATTGTTACTTGAATTCGCGGAAGATGAAATTATTGCAGCGGCAAAAAGACTGGTCTCCAAAAAGCTAGTTAAGATAATAGACCCAAGTAGACGATTTGATAAACCAAAATTTCAAATTTTAGAAAAAGCCGAATCTCAAGTCAACAATAACAGAAACACTCTTGAGGAACTGGAAGAAAAAGTATTTGACACTTGGCAAAAGGAAATTATAGAGAAGTATAGTAACGACGACATTATCAAACAAAATGCATTTAGATTAAAATCAATACTTCAGTCGTTCCTGTCGCAAATGTTTATAAAACATGGTGTCGAATCAGTTTCACTTCTTTATCCAGGTGAAAGCAAAGTTAAAAGTTGGCTAAAAGAGAATTCAAGCGATGAACTCAAAAAACTTATTCCAGAAATAGGTGACTTTTTTGAAAATGTTATAAAAATTGAGGTTCCAAGGTTCTTTGTAACTGAGAACCAAGAGAGACAACAGTATATTTCAAATCTTTTTAATTCTAGCTTCTTTTGGCATTTGATTCAAGTTGATGAAGAATGCTCCAAGCTATTGAGTAAATCAACAACTGGTCAAAAATTGTTTCTTGACAATAATATTCTATACAGTATAGTCGGTCTCCACGGGCAAGATGCATTAGAGTCAGCTCATACTATGTTAAAATTTGCTAAAGATTTAAATTATGATCTACAAGTTACGACCAAAACCTTAGATGAATTTCAGAATACTCTTAAATGGCAACTTAATGAGACAAGGCAAAGTCTTCCTATATCTTCCACTTTAGCTAAGCTAGCTTTAGAAGAACTTGGTGCAAATAATTTTCTCACAGTTTATTGGAATAAGCTAGTCTCCAGTGGTGTATCTATTGAAGAATTTGTAGCAGACTTGAGTTATATCGAGGATGTACTAGAGAACTTAGACATTGGCGTTTACAATAAATTCAGAAAAGATATTGAAAGCTCAGAAGAATTACGTGATGAGATGAGTATATTACGTAAAGCATGCGGGGATCATATTAATATACATATTGTCGAACATGATGCTTTTCATCGTGTCTTAATCAATAAAATTAGGGTCTGCTGATTTTATTGGGTTACAAAATGTGTAATGCTATAGATTTTGACCAGGTTGCTTGGCGAGTTGGCATTTAATCTGGACATAAACGGAGCATAGGAGTGTCGGATTGAACTCAGATGGGCCTTTAGTAT
>WGMZ01000001.1 GCA_016124735.1 Bacteroidota bacterium | reverse complement strand
CCACTTTAGACCACATGATAGTTTAGGGAATTTGCCCCCTGTGGTTTATGCCGCAAAATTCCTCTCTGGGGCTAGCCCCAGAGAGGAATTAGATAAAGATATTATAACTTAGCTCTGTCCTAAAGAAGGGAAGCCTACAAAGCTTATTTTGGCCTTTATTTTTTGGTTCGTTTGGAATTTATGCTGAGCGAAGTTGAAGCATCAAGACAAAATGAACATACAATAAAAAAGAAACAGGACTATTCTCATCAATCGGAAGTGGTATTAAAGCGGAGACTCATGAAAATAGAATCTATACCTATCTAAATGTAACCCTCCATTTTATTGGGCTGGTGCTATAGGTGCATGGACAAAGGACTTAATCTATAGACAACTAGCTAAGGGAGATGTAGAAGAATTGGAAGCTAGAACACCAAATTATCAAATTGTCAGTAAATTTCAGTAGATTAGCACTTGAACCGGATTGAACCTCTTTTATCACTTTGATTTCAATTCGTATGAAGAAGTACATTATCTTTTTTCTCCTGTTGACGGGTGCCGCCGCATGTCAAAACAAAAAGCCCAGCACCCGGCAATGGATAGACGACAGCATCAAAACCTATTTGAAGAATTCTGAGAACCCGGTCACAACACTGTATTCAGAAGGCGAAACGAAAAGGAATTGGACACAGATTGAAAACGTGGATATCGACAATGTACCCTGCGTTCAATACGAAATTCGTCTGACTACTGACGAACACAGAGAAAACCCCGGTCACCTTTTGGCTACTTCGTTTATTGCCTTCGATACCATTCATAAGATTGTTTATGAAACGGATTTTGAGACAGGAGAATTTGCCCCGGTAAAATAAATTGAAACGACATAGAAAGGCACCACCACCTTCTACCCCGGCTAATAAGCACATGAACAATTCAGCCTTACATTTGTTAGGCTCCAATCCGTGAAAACTGTGGCCTCAAATTGTATATTCTGTTCTTCGAAGCGAATCCTAGCATAGTATATGCAGCTATCTGGTAAAAATACGTATAGCTATGTCAAAAAATGTTTCGGATCATCTTGTTGAAATGCTGGTTCAGGTAGGGGTTAAAAGAATTTACGCCATTACAGGAGATAGTTTGAATCCAGTTAACGATGCGGTGAAAAGGGATGGCCGTTTGCAGTGGATTCATGTTCGCCATGAAGAGGCGGGAGCTTATGCCGCCTCGATGGAAGCAGAATTAAATGGAATCGGATGCTGCATGGGGAGCAGCGGACCTGGCCATGTACATTTGGTCAATGGGTTGTACGATGCGAACAGGGCTGGTAATCCAGTCATTGCTATCGCCTCCAGCATTCATACAGATAAACTCGGACTCGATAATTTTCAGGAAACACGTCCGGATTTATTGTTTCAGGACTGTTCCAAATATGTATTTACGGCCAATACGCCCAAACAAGCCCTTAACGGACTTCAAAGCGCGATACAACATGCAATTAGTAAGAAAGGGGTTGCCGTATTGGGGTTACCTGGAGATATTGCTTCGGCTCCCATAGAGACCGTAGAAACGGCAGCCAAGACGTTCTTCACCCAATCACGCATTATTCCCGACCCGGTTGCACTGAAAGATTTGGCTGCGTTAATCAATGCGAATAAGAAGGTCATGCTTTTTTGCGGATATGGCTGCAAAGATGCTGTAGATGAAGTGATGGAGTTGGCCAAGAAGTTAAAATCTCCGCTGGGCTATAGTTTTCGCGGGAAGATATTTTTTGAAAGAGAAGACAATCCTTATGCCGTCGGGCTAAATGGTCTTCTTGGAAATAAATCCGGTTTTGAAGCCATGCATCAGGCAGATGTTTTATTGATGCTTGGCACCGACTTTCCTTACAGTGAATTCCTTCCTACCAAGGTAAAGATTGTTCAGATTGATATTCAACCGGAAAAAATTGGTAGGCGCGCAAAAGTAGACTTAGGACTCTGTGGTGATATAAAATCGAGCATTCGGGAACTTATGCCCTTACTGGAAGAAAAAGTATCGAGTCATTTTTTGGATAAGATGAGGGCATTGCATCAGGAAGTGGAAAAAAAGTATCTGGCTTACGTAAAAGACAAAGGAGAAGAAGAATTCATTCATCCTGAATTTGTGGCCTATATGGTCGATAAACTCGCGTCCGACGATGCTATTTTTACAGTGGATACCGGTATGAGTGCGGTTTGGGCCGCACGTTATCTGAAAGCAGGAAGAAACCGGTACCTGACCGGCTCCTTTAACCATGGCTCGATGGCCAATGCGATGCCAATGGCCATGGGCGCCGCGTTGGCCTGTCCGGACCGGCAAGTAATAGCCTTTAGTGGAGATGGAGGGATTTCAATGTTGCTGGGCGATTTAATGACCATCAGTCAGTACCGGATTCCGGCAAAAATCATCATCTTTAATAACCGATCCCTCGGAATGGTAAAGCTTGAAATGCGTGTGGAGGGGTATATGGACTGGCAAACAGACATGGTTAATCCAGATTTTACTAAATTGGCAGAAGCCATGAATATTCACTCCTGGGAAGCTAAATCCCCGGAGGAGGTGGAACCCGCTTTGCGCGGCGCATTTCTCCATGAAGGACCGGCTATCATCCACATCTATACGGACCCCAACTCTCTTGCCATGCCCCCTGAACTGAAATTTGAACAAATGGAAGGCTTTGCACAATCCATGAGTCGCATGATGATGAATGGAAATTTTGCGGAAGTGGTAGAAACGAGTAAAAGCGACATGAAATATTTGAAGGAGTTGCTGTAGATGACAGAATACAAAAAGAACAGCCTAACATTAAAAGGTGCCATTGCTCTGGGCACCGGAGTCATGATTGGTGCTGGGATTTTTACCCTTCTTGGACAAGTCGCTGAACTCTCAGGAACCTGGTTCCCTTATATTTTTATTGCCGGAGCCATTGTTTCAGGGTTCAGCGCCTACTCCTATGTTAAAGCATCGAATGCCTACCCGTCTGCCGGAGGTATCGCCATGATCTTAATGAAAGCCTATGGAAAAACAACGATAACAGCTGCCGCAGCAGTTCTGATGGCCCTATCCATGATTATCAACGAGAGCCTGGTTGCACGTACATTTGGTTCATATACCATGCAACTGTTTGGCGGCGGAGATGGTTCTTTCTGGGTGCCTGTATTAGGCGTAGGTCTTTTGATTCTGGCCTATCTTATTAACCTTTCGGGCAACAAAGTCATTGGGAAATCTCCCAATTGATGGCCCTGATAAAAATTGTTGGCATTCTGCTTTTTGCTGCTGGATGTTTATGGACCTCCCATTTCACTTTAGGGGATTTAATACCCAAAAACACAGACAGTGAAAATTATTATGCAGCAAACTATATCGGAGCATTGGCTCTAGCGATTCTAGCGTATAAGGGCTTTACCACCCTAACCAATAGTGGAGATGAAATTACCAAACCCCATAAAAATGTGGGAAGGTCAATTGTTCTATCCCTCCTCATTTGTCTTTTTGTTTACTTTTTTGTGGCTATTGCCGTCAATTCCAATTTGTCGATTCCTGAAATAATCAAAGCCAAAAATTATTCTCTGGCAGAAGCCGCCAAACCACTATATGGAAATCTTGGACTCTATTTTACCGTTGGCATCGCCATCATAGCATGCATTTCAGGAATCATTGCCAGCATATTTGCCGTTTCGCGCATGACCGCCATGCTAACAGAGATGAAACTCATTCCCCACAAGCATTTTGGCATGTCGGGATCGGTGCAAAAGCATTTGTTACTCTACATTGTTGTGATTGGAATTGCCCTCACTATCTTCTTTGATTTATCTCGCATTGCCTCCATGGGCGCCTTTTTCTATCTGGTGATGGACATGATTATTCATTGGGGTGTATATAAACATTTACGCAAAGATGTGAAGGCCAACCCCGTGATATTGCTAGCCGCACTATTGCTCGATTTAATCGTATTGCTTGCCTTTGTTTGGATAAAAATGGTATCAGATCCCTTCATCGTGATTTCTTCGGTAGTTGGAATTGTACTCGTATTTTTAGGAGAACGTTGGTTTTTGCATTGGGTGGAAAATACAGATGAGAGTAAATAAGAGATTTGTTCAGCCGTTGTCATCGCTGCAATTCAGTAATAACAATTCGTTTTGAGCACATCAAATCGTTTAACTCATTCATCATGAGTCTCCGCTTTATTACCACTTCGCCGTGTTCAGAATAATCCAATTCCTATTTATATTCTTTCCTTATTGTGTGTTCATTTTGTCTTGATACAAAATGAACCAAAAAATCAAGGCCAAAATATGCTTCTCTGCTCTCTGTTTTTTTCTTAACGGTCGGCCATTGCATCTGGCCTCCCTAAAAAAAACATCACGCCAGCGCGCGGCCCGCATTTTGGACAGCCCTCCCGCACGAAGTTTATCTATATCGAACAGACTGAGATGTGATCATGTGCTGGCGTCAGCAATAGGCGCCTGGCTTCCGTCCCGAATTGGTTGGGAGGGCACCCGCTGCCTGACAGAGCGTCTTTTTTCTTCCCTGTTTGAGCGAACGAAGTGAAGCGAGCGCGATTTTTTTCTTCCTTTTTTTCTAAAAAAAAGGAAATTGAAACAAGGATAAATGGATTTTGAATCCGTCAACAAAAAGGTTTGGCGGGAAATAAACGGATACACATGTAATTCATTGTATGACAAAAAAATGGCTCATTGTTTCTTTTTTAAGCTTTCCTGCATTCCCATTGACAATGACAATTAAACTTTATCCATTTCCACAAGTTTCTATCGGATTTACCGGCCGCATTGCGGTATATTCGTTTGAACCATCCTTATAACCATGAAAAGAATTATCTCTGTTCCTGTGACGCTTGCAATTATCAGCGTGTGCAGTTTCCTCATTTCCTGTGAAGGCAAAAAAGAACCAGTTGAAAGCAATGAACCCGTTGTAGTTGAAAAGAGAAAAACTGAATTGATCGCTGCGAATGATGCCTTTTATGCCGGACTAAATGAAATGTTCAAAGGAAATATTGAACCCCTGAATGAGGTTTGGTCGCACAGCGATTCGATTTCTTACATGGGACCATTCGGTGGTGCTCTTAAGGGATGGACAGCCATAGGAAAAGATTTTGCAAATGTTGCCGCAATGAGGCTCGGAGGGAAAATTAGCTGCAATTACCAGAACGTTTATGCCGGCACCGAAATGGGATTTGTAAGCTGCATAGAAGAGGGCGAAAACATCGACCCTGATGGAAATCCTGTGAAGGTAAGTCACCGGGCGACCAATATTTATCAGGTAGAAGATGGAAAATGGCGTCTCGTTCATCATCACACCGATATTTCCAATCAGTTGGAGACTGCCTATAATAAAGAAACACCAGGAATGGAGTAGTTTGTGTAAAGAGGATGGAAATAGTCAGAATATGCACTTACCATTCAGCGGGCAAGGCAAGAACATTATTGACGTCATAGAAAGAAAGTATTGATTATGAAAGTATATACAGCAATTCTGGCCGGATTGATTTTATTCAGCGTTTCCTGTAAAAAACAGGATGCGTATAACCCCGTTCCTTCCTGTTTCACTCCTAACGAAATAGACACGGTACAACACAGCCTCTTTGCTACCTGGGAATTAATAGGGTTTGTAAATCCGGATGGAGCCGAAGCCTGTAAACCAGAGCGTGCAGGATATTGTTCTCTCGTTATCGACGGATCTCCCCAGTCCAAACTGCATGGAGGTTGCAACGAAGGCTTTACGGAATATTTGTCTATCACTCCAGACTCCATCCGCTTTGGAAAAGTAACGAGGACTCTGGTGTATTGCGATAATAAAATGGATGTGGAGGATCGATTTTTTAAGGGTATTCAACAATCGGCTCTCTATTCCATCCGGAACGATATTTTAACCATAAGCACAAAAGATGGAGACATTCTGAAGTTCAGGTTTCGTCCATAATTTGTAAAAAAGTGTATCATCCCTCCTATGCGGTCTCATTTTTTGTATTCATCGTCATTCTGTTGCTTTTATCCTGCAATCCGGTAAAACTCGGACCGTGTGGCGACTATAAAAACCTGACCATCCTGAAATTCAATAACGACACTGCCGATCTGAAAAGTAATCCCGTTATCATCTACAAGTGAAGAGACGGTAATTTTCAATCACAAAGTCTCCCATATCTCAAAGCCAAGTTACTGGCAAAACCCGAAGGTAAAAGCCAATCATATCAATTCTCTTCAGCATTTTGAATTCTTGAATCCACGCTGGATACATATTTTATTTGCGTAGCCAAATAGCTTCATATATATTTGTAGCTATATAGCTACGTAATGATTTTAAGAAGAGATGTATTCCAGGCCCTTGCAGATCCCACCCGAAGAGCCATCCTCTTGCTTGTGGCATCGCAATCCATGACTGCCGGAGCCATTGCCGCACAGTTCGACAGTGCCCGACCCACGGTATCCAAGCACCTGAAAGTTTTGAGCGATTGTGAATTACTCACTACAGAGCAACAAGGCCGGGAAGTACATTACCATTTCAATCCTCAAAAAATGAAGGAAGTGGCTGACTTTATCGAACCATTCAGGAAATTATGGGAGGATCGATTCAATCATCTGGAATCCATTATGAAAAGCCGGAAAAACCTATAAAACATGGAACAAAAAACAAAAGTATCGGCCGCACCAAACGACAAAGGCATCGAAATATTAAGGGAATTTGAATTACCTGTTGAGGCCCTTTTTCAAGCTTTTGAAGATCCGGAGATTTTTGCACAGTGGATGGCTACTGAAGTTCTTCATATGGAGAATCGTAAATATGGTAGCTACTCCTTCCAGACCAAAAACCCTCAGGGCGAAATTGCCTTTCGTGTGGAAGGGATTTACCACACGTTTTTAAAGAACCAGCAAATCATCCGAACCTTTGAAATGATCCCCTCTTCCTTTGGTGTACAATTGGAACACTTGCTTTTTCAAGGCATTGACAACCAACATAGCAGACTTCGTATGCAAAGTATATTTCAATCGAGCGAACAACGGGACCAACTCCTAAAACTTCCCTTTGCTTTTGGATTAAATCTGGCACATCACCGACTGCAAAAAATTCTTCAAACCAAATAATTATGAACAAACGGAACAATATCATCTATTGGATTAGCACCCTTTGGCTGTCACTGGGTTTAGTCTCTACCGGACTGGTACAATTAACAAAAGGCACGGAGGGGCCCGGAGCATTATCTTCCATGCAGCACTTGGGTTATCCTGATTATCTATTGACCTTGCTGGGGATTTGGAAAATCCTGGCAGTCATAGCATTGCTCACTCCGCGCCTTCCCCTGTTAAAAGAATGGACCTATGCCGGTATATTCTTTCTGTTTACTGGTGCCATTTATTCGCATCTCTTTGTTGGTGATCCAATAACAGAATCTTTGCCAGCCCTGCTGCTGATTGCATTGGCCTTTCTCTCCTGGAACTACCGTTCAAAAGAAAAGAAAATACCTACTTTAGTGTCAAATCCATCATGAACCCGAAAGTCAATTTTTTCTTTAATAAAGAAACCAAGTGGCAAAAAGCCTATGAACATTTAAGATTGATACTTCTCGATACCGAAATGAAAGAAGAGCTTAAATGGGGTTGTCCATGCTATACCATCGACGGAAAAAATGTGGTGCTTATTCACGGCTTTAATGACTATTGCGCCCTGCTTTTTCACAAAGGAACTCTGATGAATGACCCCGGGAATTTGCTCATACAGCAAACGAAAAACGTACAGGCGGCGCGTCAAATGAGGTTCTTCAGAATAGATGAGGTTTTTGAAAAAGAAAGCATCATTCGCAGCTATGTTCAAAATGCCATTGAGGTAGAGAAATCCGGAGAAAAAGTGGAATTAATGAAGACCGATGAATTCCCTATGCCCGATGAGTTACTCAGAAAATTTGAACAAATTCCCAATTTACAAAACGCCTTCGAAGCACTTACCCCAGGTCGTCAACGTGCTTACCGCCTCTATTTCTCATCTGCCAAACAGACCAAAACAAGGGAAGCCAGAGTTGAAAAATTCCTCCCTGCCATTTTGGATGGAAAAGGCATGGATGATGTGTAAATGATGAAGCCAGCCAATGTTGATGCTTATTTGGAAGATGGATGTGGTCGCTGCCAATTCGGCGGAACTCCTCAATGCAAGGTCCATCGGTGGACTGAACCCCTACAACGATTGAGGGCTATTCTCCATGATTGCCGATTGACAGAAGAAATAAAATGGAGTATTCCCTGCTATACCTATCAGGGAAAAAATATTTTGATACTAGCAGCTTTCAGGGAATACTGTGCCATAAGCTTTTTCAAAGGAAGCCTGCTTCAGGATAAACATCGAATACTGGAGCGCCAAGGTGAGAATTCACAAAGCGCGCGAATCATGCGCTTCTACGGCACGGAAGAACTTTCAAAAGTTGAGGAATGGATCCGAGACTATATTTTTGAAGCTATTGAAGTGGAAATGTCCGGCTTAAAACCGGATGTTAAAAAGGTCGATTTATCCATTCCCGACGAATTGCAGCAAAGGTTCTCCGATATGCCCGACTTGCAATCTGCCTTTGAGGCACTTACCCCGGGCAGGCAAAAAGCTTATATCATGTTCTTTTCGGCTCCGAAGCAGTTAGCCACCCGATATGCGCGCATAGATAAGTTGATTCCAAAGATCTTCCAGGGAAAAGGTCCGCAAGAATATTAGAACCTTCGAGAATTTTTTCATCCTAAAATTGATGCATCGTGCATGGAATTACGAACTTTGTTTTTCATTCCAATCAGGACACCCCTTAAAAAAGCATGCGCATACGAATCAAATATTTTGGATGGATTGCCGAACAGGTCAATAAACGGGAAGAGGACCTGGAACTGGACCTGAATTCCCTAAATGAGTTAAAAGATTATTTAAAAAACAAGAATCAGTTTCAGGAAGATTCGAGTATTCGTTATGCGGTCAATCAGGAACTGGTCGACGATGCCAAACTTCAGGATAATGACCTGGTTGCGCTTCTTCCTCCTTTTGCCGGAGGTTAGCCCCCAACTATGCAATACGAAGAGCTCTATATACGATACAGTCGGCAATTGAAATTGCCAGAACTTGGGCTTGCAGGACAGGAAAAACTTCAGCAAGCCAGCGTTCTGATTGTCGGCGTGGGCGGACTAGGTTGTCCCGCGGCCCAATATTTAGCTGCTGCCGGAGTAGGTCGCATTGGGCTCCTGGACGGAGATCAGGTGGAAGCCAGTAATCTGCATCGTCAGGTTCTCTTTTTAGAAGATGATTTGGGTAGAAACAAGGCCGAGGCGGCTCAGGAGCATCTATCCCGTCAAAACAGTCATATAAAGATCGAAGCCTACCCGGAGCATCTCTCCGCATCTAATGCGATGAATTATTTCCAGGCATTTGACATTGTTATGGATGGCACCGACAGCTTTACAAGCAAATACCTCATCAATGATGCGGCCCTCAAATCCGGAAAACCCTGGGTGTATGCCTCCATTTATAAATACGAGGGACAGCTTTCTGTATTCAATTATCAAAATGGACCGAGTTTGCGTTGTCTTTTTTCAAATCCTCCCTGGAAGGAAATCCGCTGCGAAATAACAGGTGTATTGGGTGTGCTACCGGGTATTATGGGCGTTAAACAAGCCGCCGAAGTGCTGAAAATCATCCTGGGATTGGGAAAAGTAAGCGCCGGCAAATTAAAACTGTATCATCTTCTGGATGATGAGGTTCAGGAACTCCGCATCTCCAGAAATGCTGAGCAAATTAAACGGGTGATGGATAAGCCTTTGGAGGAAGAAAAAATGCACTGCGAATTCGCACATACCCACTTCACTTACCTCGATGTGCGGGAACCGGAAGAGATGCCCAAAGGACTTGCTCCGCACATTTTAACGATACCTTTAAGTGAATTACGCAACCGACAAAAAGAAATACCATTCGATCGGGACATTTATGTGTTTTGTCAATCGGGCAAGCGAAGCAGGGAAGCTATCCATCTCCTTCAAAAAGAATTCGGCTTTCGTAATCTAATTCAGGTGGAAGGAGGCATCTTTGCGCTTCAAAATGGCAGATAAAGCTAGAAAGAACGTATTTATTCAGGGAGCAATTCCTCCTGAAAAAATTGCGCATTCCATCGCCCAGCATCAACAAAAAACACAAATTGGTGCTCACAGTATTTTTTTAGGCCAGATAAGGGCCGATCAAATTGAAGGAAAAACAGTGACTGGCATCGAATACAGTGCGTATGAAGAAATGGCCAACAATGTTTTTCATGAAATCCGCGAATCTGCCTTTGAAAAATTTGAGTTAACCTGTGCGCATATATACCACAGCTTAGGACTTGTTAAATCGGGTGAACTTTGTCTGTTTGTATTCACCTCTTCCCCTCACAGGAAAGCCGCTATCGAAGCGTGCAGCTTCCTTGTAGAAGAGATAAAGGCAAAAGTGCCCATCTTTGGAAAAGAACTATTTGAAGATTCAAGTCATCAATGGAAAGTAAACCGCTAGCATGATAGACATTATCCATAAATCGAATACCCTCCGAGAAGCTACTGCAGAAGCATACGTGCAAGTGGGCCATGAAGACACCATGCAGTTGATTCGGGAGAATAAAATCCCGAAAGGCAATATTTTCGATATGGCAAAAGCTGCCGGCCTTTTGGGAGTGAAAAAAACATCCGATCTCCTTCCCGACTGTCATCCATTGCCAATTGAGTTTACCGGAATTGAATACGAAATGCAGGAAACACATATCCGAATTCTGGTTACGGTCAAAACAATTTATAAAACAGGGGTTGAAGTTGAAGCCATGCATGGAGCAAGCATCGTTGCACTGACCATGTACGACATGCTGAAACCGGTTGATAAAAATGTAGAGATTTCCACCATCCGTCTATTGAAGAAAAGCGGAGGAAAATCATCTTTTAAAAAAGAGGGAGATGGATTGAAATGCCATGTAGTTGTTTGTTCCGACAACGTTTCCGCCGGAAAGAGTGAGGACCGTTCTGGCAAATATCTTGTCGAAACCATACAGCAATTCGGGATTGCTAGTACCATGGAAGTGATTCCTGACGATGCAGAGAAGATCAAACATATCCTGGAGCATGTGCAATCGGACTTGCTCATCTATTCAGGAGGAACAGGTCTCGGCCCCAGAGATCTCACCACCGATACCCTGGCTCCGCTGATGGATATCCGAATGGTGGGTGTGGAAGAGCAAATGAGGAGTTACGGACAGGAACGCACTCCCTACGCGATGTTTTCCCGCTCACTCGCTGGCATACAAAATAAGCGCATTGTTTTGGCTTTGCCCGGTTCCGAAAATGGGGTTCAGGAGAGTATCTCCGCCATTTTCCCGCATATTTTGCATGTGTTTCAGGTATTGAAAGGAACGCGACATGATGCATAAGCCGCAAATCATCGATTCATTTGGAAGAGCACATACTTACCTGCGGATCTCACTGACCGATCGTTGTAATTTGCGCTGTTTTTATTGCATGCCGGAAGAAGGGGTCGAGCTGACGGAACGCTCTCAAATAATGACGCTGGAGGAAATTGTGGCAATTTCCAGAGAATTCGTTGAATTGGGCATTGATACCATTCGCCTTACCGGAGGTGAGCCTCTGCTCAGAAAGAATTTTGCATTTCTAATCAAAGAACTCAGTGACCTGGGTGTCACATTAAAACTAACCACCAACGGAATTCTGTTGGATAAATACTTTGACTTATTCGAAGAAACAGGACTTCGGAAAATCAATGTTAGTCTGGATACCCTCGATAAGGTAAAAGCCGCCTTCATTTCCAAGCGCGACTATTTCGATCGTATCATGGAGAATGTCCGGGAAGGAATACGAAGAGGTTTTGAGATTAAGCTCAATGTGGTGCTCATCAAAGGAACCAATGACCAGGAAATCCTCGATTTCATCCGGCTTACCAAACACCAAAACTTAAATGTGAAATTCATCGAATTCATGCCTTTTAAGGGCAATCAATGGGACTGGAGTAAGGGCGTGAGCGAGCAGGAAATTCTGAAAACTGTAACGAATGAATGGACCAATCTTCAAACATTGCAAAGTTCCGTTCATAGCACATCCAAGAACTTTCAAGTCTCGGGCTTCCAGGGTAGCTTTGGTATCATCAGCACCATCACACACCCCTTTTGCGAAGGCTGCAACCGCATTCGACTAACTGCAGATGGTAAAATGAAAAATTGCCTGTTCGCGACCCAGGAATTCGACCTGTTGGGGCACTTCCGCACCGGACGTAAATTGACGCCCTTAATTCATGAAAACATACAGAGCAAGAAATTCTCCAGGGATGGCATGAACCTGGAAATGGACGCCAAGCACTATGAATTGAACCGATCGATGATATCTATTGGAGGATAATGGTAGAGATTGAAGAAGCATTAAACCGAATCTGTTCGCAGAAGCCTGAAATAAAGAAAACCACTCAGACAGTGACTCAAAGCCTCGGCTACTGTCTGGCGGAAGATATTTACGCTCCATTCCCCCTTCCCCCCTTCGATAATTCTGCGATGGATGGCTATGCACTTAGTGGTCAGGTTGAAAGCTATCAAATTATTGGCGAAGTGGCTGCCGGAAGCAATGCAAGCATACAACTCAAAGTGGGTCAGGCGGTGCGCATTTTCACCGGAGCACGCATTCCGGAAGGGGCCGAATCTGTTTTAATGCAGGAAAAAAGCCGGGTAGAAAATGGCCTACTCTATCCATTGGAGATACCTATACCCGGGAAACATATTCGTCGCCAGGGAGAAGAGCTGCGCACCAACTCCTGTGTTTTTGAATCCGGCCATTTGCTGAATGCCGCCAGTCTCGGTATTCTTAGTTCATTTGGCATAAATCATATTGATGTTTGGCAAAAGCCACGCATTCATATTTTGGTCACCGGTAACGAACTTATTCAGGCAGGAGAAGTGCGCCAGCCCGGACAAATCTATGAATCAAACCGTACGACTTTAAAGGCAGCCCTGGAAAGATCTGGTTTTTTATCGCTTCGGTATTCGCATGTTCATGATGATTTAGAATCCATCCGACAGGAGATTTCGAAAATTCTCGAGGAAAACGATCTGCTGTTAATCAGCGGAGGCATTTCCGTTGGCGATTACGATTTTGTGCAGAAGGCCCTGCAGGAAAATCAGGTTCAGGAAGTCTTTTACAAGGTCAATCAAAAGCCTGGAAAACCCCTTTGGTTCGGAAAAAAAGAGGATTGCTTTGTATTTGGATTGCCCGGGAATCCCGCCTCCTCCCTCACCTGTTTTTACATGTTTGTCTGGCCATTGCTGCAGATGATGCAGGGAGCTAACAATGCAGGTTTACCGAAAATAAAGGCAAAGCTGCAGCATTCTTTTGAAATCAAATCTGAGCGCCCCGTTTTTTTAAAAGCTCAATTAAATTCAGATGGAGTCCATATTCTGGATGGACAGGGTTCATCCATGATCTATTCTTTGGCTCATGCCAATGCCTTGGTATTCTTAAACAAGGAAGCACAGTTCAATCCGGGAGATGAAGTAGAATGTTATTTAATCCCGTAGTCTATGCCATTGGAACTTTCTTTAGCCCTCCTCTTTTTTGTGATTGCCTTCCTTTACTCTTCGGTAGGCTTTGGAGGAGGTTCCAGTTATTTGGCCTTACTAAGCCTGTTTTTCTCCAATTACTATGAGATTCGCTCGATGGCATTGGTACTGAATGTTACCGTTGTCAGCATTGGCACAGCGGTATACATAAAAAACCGCGTTTTTGACTGGAAATCATTCTGGCCTTTTCTCTTGGCAAGCATCCCATTGGCATACCTGGGCGCACAACTTCGACTGTCTCAACGAACCTTTTTTATTATCCTGGGTACTTTGCTTTTACTGAGTGGATTCTTTCTGCTCGCTAAATACCTGAGATCTCCTAAAAAAGAGAGAACAATGAATCTCGTACAACGCATTGGCCTTGGTGGAATTATCGGTTTCTTCGCCGGACTTTCAGGTATTGGTGGGGGCATCTATTTATCCCCGGCTTTGAATATGTTAGGTTGGAAAGATACCCGCAAGGTGGCATCCTTGGCATCGTTCTTTATTCTGGTAAATTCAATGGCGGGTCTTTTAGGTTTGATGATGGCGGGTACATTTCAGCTGCCCTTTGAGTTACTGTTGGCTTTGGTGGTGGCAGTGGGCCTCGGAGGCTTATTGGGGTCCTTCCTTTCCAACAAAAAACTACGATTGAATGGCATCGGTATTTTAACCGCGATGCTGGTGATTTATGTAGGTCTGCGAATTCTCCTGCTTCATCTTTGGGGAATTTATATTTAGCGGCTTCACCCAACCCTTCCATCTTCAACTCCGTATATGGGAGTATCTAAGCCAATTTTTATGAAAAGAAAAATAACTTTTTTATTCGCCGCTGGAATCTTATCAGGTATACTTACCGGAACAGCTACAGCGCAGACAATCGTGCCCTCTTTAATACAATCCAATCAGGTTTGGGATATGAGTGGCAGTCCCTATCTAATCAATCAGAACACCTATGTGGATGCAGGCATTCAGCTTAAAATTATGCCCGGTGTTCAGGTCATTGCAGCAAACAACAACATCTCCCTTCAGGTGGATGGAGACTTACGTGTATTGGGTACATATGATTCCCTGGTTCATTTTGACAAACTGCAGCTTCAATTCACAGCAAAAGCCACTTCCTTTGATACCACAACTTTAGCAGGTTGTTACCTCAACTATTGTGATTTTACCAGTCCGGGAAGCGGGAAACGCGTAATCTCCATCGTGGGACCAAGTATTCGAATAGAAAATTGCCAATTCCATCATACGTATTATACGATATACGTGAGCTCTGCCGGCAGTATTCCAAACAGAATAGAGGTTTGGAATAGCACCTTTACCGACAGCACCGGACTCTGTTATGCATTATACGCGAGCAGCAGCCACTCCGATATAAACTTTGTTGGGAACGAAATTCATAACAATGCGAAAGGTGGAGGAATGTATGTGTATGCTGGCAATCTGGACTTTGTCGGGAATAAGGTAGATGGCCCCAATTATATGCGTGTAGAGTCTCCTTCGGCCACCTTAAAGTGCAACGATTTCAAAAACATGAAATCAGGTATTCAGGCCTATATCTATGCTATGGACAGTTTACATGACATTGTTCTGACTCATAATACACTGGACAGTTTTGGAAATTCAATGTATAACACACCAATGCTGGAAATCATCTGCTACAATCCAAAATTCATCAATCATTCCCGGTTCAACTACAATAATTTCTTGCATTACTTCGGTTCAGGAACCAAAGTAGCATTAACAGGAAGCAATCCCACTCCAAGCACGTTCTCTTCTATTGACATGAAAACCAATTTCTGGTCAAGTACCGATTCTACGACCATTGAAAGCTATATCACCGATTATGCAGATGATATCAAGAGAGTTGGCAGAGCCGATTTTTCAGGATTCTTAAGCTATCAGGATACCGCATGCGTTGATCCGATTGCCTCCAGTTGCCATTCTTCCTTTTATTTCGCGATGGACACGACTGATTTGTATAATTTGTACGTAATCAATACCAGCACAGGCAGAACAAGCAACAGCCATTACTCCTGGAATTTTGGAGATGGAACCGGTTCAAGTCAGGAAAAACCAAATCACACCTATTCCGAATACAAGAAATACCGACTTTGCCTGACTGTGTACAATGTAAGCGAGAAATGTCTGAGTACTTTTTGCGATAGCATCGGACTGGACAGCAATGGTACCTTCCTGAAAAAAGGTTTCTCCATCAATGTACTGAACGAATCCGATATTACTTCCGTGGTTCAAAGAAACATATTGAAAGATGTGCGGGTTTATCCTAATCCAAGTACCGGATTGGTAATGATCGATATGACTGATGCCGGTTCGAATCCATTGCAGGTTCAAATCCGCGACATGAGTGGAAAATTGATACTAACTCAATCTTCTACCCCCACAGGAGATAGCCATCATTTGTTGGATTTAAATAATTTAAAACCAGGCATCTATTTAATTAATATCCGAAAAGGTGAGCGATATTATTCCACCAAAATTATCATAAGCCAGTAGGAATAATTCGATAAGCTCCGCTCAGTTTTGGGTGGAGCTTTCACTAACTTTAACCAGATTGACCACACTACCCAAAAAACCAAACCAGAGCTTTGGGAGCTTCAATTCCCGGTTGCCTAGCGCTTCCGGGAATTCTATATAAATGACCGAGCAGGAATTGATAGAAGGATGCAAACGTGACAATAGACTTTGTCAGAGCGAATTGTATAAAAGATACTTTTCGATGATGAGCAGTGTGGCCCTTCGCTACTGCAAATCGGAGGAAGACAGCATTCAGATGATCAATATGGCTTTTCTGAAAGTTCTCCAAAATATTGAGCGTTATGATGCATCCTATGCTTTGGCTACCTGGATTCGGACCATTTTGGTTCGTCATATTATAGATGAATACAGAAAGTCAAACAGACAGTTAAAAAATGTACGGATAGAGGATGCCTCTTTTGAAACATATCCTCTCGAAACCAATTTGGCAGAATACCATTTCACAGAAATGCAATTGAGGTATATGCTCAACCAATTGCCTGATGTGACCCGCACTGTATTTAACCTGTTTGCCATGGAAGGATACAAACATGCTGAAATCGCATCCGTATTGGGAATTAGCGACGGCACAAGTAAATGGCATGTGAATGAAGCCAGAAAACGATTGAAATTGATGATGAAACAATTCTCTGAGGAGGAAAGGGAAATTAAACGAGCGAGTATATGAGTCGGAATAAAAATATAGACGAGCTCTTTCGGGACGGCCTGAACGATAAAGGTCTTGAGTTCCGTGAATCTTACTGGGATCAGATGGAGTCCCTGATGGATACACGAAAAAAACGGTCCTGGAAAGTTATTATCTGGATAATGGTAAGCCTCCTGATTTTGGGAGGCAGCTACTGGACATTCTTCCGGGTTCAGGAAGATCAGTTACCTCTCGCTCAAAATGAAGCTTCTTCGAAGCCTTCCTACGCCTCAATCTCCTCTCCCGACTCCCACGAAGCCTTTTCAGCATCTCTTCAACAAACTTCTGACAGTACCCCAAATGAATTTACATCTACGCCTTTAGCCAAACCTGCTGCGGCGAAAAAATCCACCTCCTTTGAAACTAAAAAACCAACAAAAAAAGACAATGACATTTTATCGGGGTCAATTCAAAGTCTTAACAACAAGCTGCTTACTGACTTAAAACCCGATGAATCTTTGATGTCCTCTGCATTAAATTCCAAAATGGAACCCTCGCCGGAAGTAATGCTTATTAAATCAAAACAAATCATTCAAATCCCTCTCATTCAAGCTTCCCGTTTCCAATACGACTTTCCGAATCCAATGGATCCATCCACCATTCTCAATGGCAAGAATGAGAATAAAAATAATCGTCCTCCTCTTTTTCATTACTCGCTCGCTGCATACTATGAAATAGGATGGGTTGACAACCGATATGATCCGAATATTGCCTCATGGAAAAAAGCCCATGAAAAAAGTCAGGCTTTCCGGCAACAAGGTATTCAGCTTTCCATCACTAAGGGACGCTTGAGTTTACTGACAGGCTTTGGAACAAGACAATGGTCTTCTCTGACCAACTATACACATCTGGAAACTACCTATGAGCTGGATAGCACATTAAGACTCATTAACCGCAACTTTATAAAAAGACCGGATGGAAGCTTTGTTGCTCAGGTTCAATACCAGTACGATACGCTTTCAAGCAAGCAGAATGCCATTGCCGTCTGTCCGGATTGCAGGGTGAATTTTCACTATATCACACTGCCCCTGATGCTGCAGTACGAATGGGACCATAGCCGGATTTTCTATTCAGCGGGAGCCGGAATGGATTTTTCCTTTTTTAATGGAGTGAGCGGCACATATAGTGCGTACTGGACGCAAGAAAATACAGGTCCCGATTGGAAAACTCTCAGATCACCTTCCTCCTATTTCTCCAAAACGATAATGCAGGCCAGGCTGAATCTGGGAATCGGGTATCAAATCAATTCAAAAATGTCCTTGAAGTCTGCATTGGTTTACCGCTATACCCTCAACTCTATGATGACCCGTTATAGTCAAAAGCCAAACTTTTATAGCATGTCACTCGGCCTTGAATGGAGGATTCGTTAGCTTTGATCGTACCTTGATTTAGCGTAAGGTTCAGTTTTAAGGTGGACTATCGCTAAATTCTGACCAATTGAAATGAACCGAATTCACCTGCTATTCATCTTTCTGTCTATCCTCTTGTTCAATAAGATGATTATTGCTCAGAATATTCATGGTGTGCGCTACCAGGTTGTTCCGGAAATGCTCATCCAATTGGCCAGAAACTATCCTGATCAAAAGGAAAATATTGAACAGAAGATGAAAGAATCTGTTCCTGGTTATGTGGACTATATTCGGCTGGATTCATCTCTGATTCAGGTATACTGGAATGATACGGGCAGACTCATTGGAGTAAAAGTTCACTCCGCACCAGATAGGGCCATTTACTTTATTGATTCTACCGCTCAAGTTCGAAAAGACACCCTGACTCCTGTAAGAGACACATTGGAAATTAAATTAATGGAATCATCCTCAGAGAAAAATATCACCTTGTTAATCCAGGAACCACTCAGCATTCCGGTGCAGATAACTTACCAATCTGATTCATTTTATACACCCATGCTACTGGCAAATTTTCTTACTTTTCCTAATCCGGAAATTGCCTTCATTCTACAATCTGGAATTTACCCCGACACGATGAGTTTTGGCTATCCTCTCCCCATCATGCTTTACTACAAAACATCTCAAATCGCCTACAACAGAATCAATCTCACCACCTGGTTAAAATTTGCATTTGTAAGTTCATCTCCTAATTCAGTCTTACGGGAATGCAGGAAGCATAGTCCGTATTAAATTATTGTAATCTTTTCTGAAACTCAATTTTTGGCTGTGTCTTTGAGCCTTCAGGCTGACCCTGACGGGTTGTGAAATGAATACTACGCATTCTTATACTTCAATGGAAAAAATAAATAAAGTTGCCCAAATCACCCTGCTTTTTTGGTTGATGAAAATTGTTGCCACCACACTTGGCGAAACCCTCGGAGATTTCATTTCCATGACATTAGATCTTGGATACGCAACGGGAATTGGGATTACCGCACTTTTCCTCTTTGTGGTTTTGTTTACACAATTGCAGGCAAAAAGATACATTCCTTACATCTATTGGCTGGTGATCATTGGCACCACGACTCTGGGAACGGAAATTTCAGATTTTATCGATCGGTCCCTGCATTTGGGATATGCCTGGGGAAGTTTGTTACTGCTTGCTGGTCTCTTTTTAACCCTGGCCTTTTGGCAACGCAAGTACCACAATCTGGAAGTCTACCCCATAGCTGCCAAACCCAAAGAACTATTGTATTGGGTTGCGATCCTGTTTTCCAACAGTCTGGGAACTGCTTTTGGAGATTACTTGAGCGACGACATTGGTTTGAGTTACCTGAACGGTGCCATGGTCACTGGCGCTATAATCCTTATCGTTGTGCTGATGCACTACTTCACGAAAATCAATCATAATTATCTGTTTTGGATAGCCTTCATATTTACCCGCCCTTTTGGTGCTACCTTCGGAGATTTCCTTACCAAACCATTGGAACGCGGCGGACTCGATCTTGGAACCTTACCTTCCTCATTGGTATCTATTGCTGTAATGATTGTGTTGATCACCATCGCACATCAACAACATGGAAAATCACAATTGATGGCCAGGAAACTGGAAGGATAAAATTTACAGGCACATTACATTTACTTCATATATATGGCTGAGCTTGCTGCATTGAAATATAAGGTTTAAAATCGCAGTCCGATCCGCATTTTAACTTATTTGATGGCATTTAAAATCAGTATATCTGTAGCATTGAAACCCTTTTCTCTACTTATACTCTTCACTGCATTCAGCAGTTATGTGTTCGGACAAGAAGCCGATTCCAGTAATCAACTTCCTTTTCATATATCTCATCTGAAGAAGCTGGATTCACTGGAATTGGTCAATAAAAGAGAGGGGACTTTCGTTACCGGGATTCCAGACATAAGCAGCGACCCAATCAATGGTTTTGGTTACGGCGCCGAAGGCTCCATTACATTTAACGGGAAAAAATCTGACCCCTTTTTTAATTACACTCCTTATTTAACCAAGATCGACGTCACACTTTTTAATACATCAAGAAATCAAAGAGAGTTTAAAGTAGCCATTGACAAACCCTATATTTTTAAAACAAAGTGGAGATTACGAGGCGAAGCCGCGTACGAGATCAATCCGAATCTACTTTATTTCGGAATCACCGGACAAACCCTCAACCCATTGAGCAAGCTGTCGCAATCGAATCAGATTCCGCTCCCCGTTTACCCTTCCGATGATTATTCCGGTTATGCAAATAGTCTCAATGGTCCGTATAAACAATATAATACCTATACGAAAGAAGAGTACATACTGAATATCAGTGGTGAATATTCGCTACTGGATAGTAGAATGCGCGTTCTGGCAGGCGCTGAATTAGCGCACCTCAACATTACCCCGGTAAATGATTCCTTGGCACGCATAGAAACCGACAAAAACAACAAGAACCTGCTGGGGGTTGGTAAATCTACTATTACGATTCTTCAATTGGGAGTGGTTTACGATACCCGGGACTTTGAACCGGATCCAAGTCGGGGTATTTTCACGGAATTTACCAACGAATTTTCGAGTAAGGCTCTGGGATCTAATTACAACATGGACAAAGTATTTGCCCAATTTAAATGGTACCGGAAGCTTTTTCCCAAAACTTTTAAGAAAATGGTTTTTGCAAGCCGGTTTGGAATGGGATATACATTTGGACAGGCTCCATTCTTTGAATATCAGGACGAATGGAGTTCGGAAGGAAGTATTGAAGGCTTAGGAGGTGCAAATACATTACGCGGATATAAACAAAGCCGTTTTTTAGACCGCGGAATGTATTTCTTCAACGCAGAATTAAGAACACGTTTTGCTGGTTTCAAATTTCTCCAGCAGGATATCGCATTAAGTGGCGTACCCTTTTTTGATGCGGGCAGTGTGTTCAATAAATTTCAGGATAATTTCCAGTCAAACAGAATCCGGTATTCAGAAGGGGTTGGTCTTCGCGTAGCGTGGAATCTGAGCACGATACTGCGCTTCGATTATGCTATTTCCAAAGAAGATCATCAGTTCTTCTTTGTATTCCAGCAGGCGTTCTAAATTCCAATGGTTCAGGAAAAAAATCTTGCCAGTAAGGGATCTGCCTTATCGGCAAAAAAGGAGGAAGATTTTGCTATGCGCACAATTAGATTGACTATCCATGGATTTCTCTCTGCCACCCGCACAGCCCAGCGTCTTCTCCGGAAGAGTTTGCCAAATTTATTCTCCATTTCTACATCATATTCTTTCAGTGCCTCTGCTGTAAAGTCATTTTTTTCAAAACAAGCCCGAGCTTGAAATCCAGCTATCCTGCCAGACACCATTGCCGGTCCAATACCTTCGCCTGTCGATGGGTCTGCAATTCCTGCGGCGTCTCCACAGAGGAGAAAACGGTCCCCTGAGATAGGAAATTCTCCGTAGCTGGAAGGAATGCTCCATCCTTTTACGTCACTTTCCAACTTAGCATGAGCGAAACGCTCTTTTAAATCCGGGCGCATGTTAATGGTTTCAAATACCAGTTTTTTCAAATCCAGTCGCCTTTCAGAAACGATATTCGAAAAGGTTCCAAATCCCACATTCGCCTGATCCTTCCCTGATGGAAAAACCCATAAATAGGCCACCGGAAATTGTTTGAAATGATAGACTTCAAAACAATCCATCTGCATGTCCTTCACACCGGAAAAATAAGCGCGCACCGCAGCATATTGTGATTCAGGATTAACCGTAGATGAGCTGAGTTTTCTCCTAACCAGAGAAGTCGCTCCATCGCAACCAATGACCATTTTCCCGGTATAAGTGCATTTGTCTGTTTTCACAGATATGCCCTGTTCAGTACGCTCGACATCCTTAATTTGTTCGCCGCAACTAAACTTTACGTTGGGCAATTTAAGAGCCTCTTCATACAGGAAATAATCAAAATGATAGCGGGTGGAAACTACAAATTCTTCCCTGAGTTTCAGGGTCGCTATTGTGGAATTATTGGAGCCTATTTTCACCCGTTTAATGGGAAATTTTTCTTTAAACTCCTTGTAAGACTGTTCGAATTCGGGATCAATCTTTCTCAGCACTTTGGAGGCATAAGGTGCTATTCCATCTCCACAAACCTTTTCTCTGGGGAATTCGTTTTTATCAATCACCAACACCCGCGCATCAGAACCTTTAAAAGTCAGGGCGCATGTACTTCCGGAAGGTCCGCCACCACAAATAATTATATCGTAATTCGTTTCCATTCAATCCTAAATAGGCGGTCGAAAATACATTTTTCCTAAAGGAATCAGGCACCGTGTGACACTATTACTTTATCCGGAATTATTTAGCTGTGCATACTATCATCAAAAAATAATCGTTATACCTAAGATACTTATGTATATTCGAATTATGTATTCAAAAGACCTCATCAAAGGAACTCTGCAACCTATAATCATCCAACTCCTTCACGAAAAAGAAAGAATGTACGGATACGAAATCACCCGAGAGGTGAAACAAAGGACCGCAGGTAAACTGGAAATTACAGAGGGAGCACTTTACCCTGCTCTTCACAAACTTGAGGCCGACGGTATTCTTAAAACTGAAAAAGAATTGCATGGAAACCGCATCCGAAAATATTATTCGTTCACTTCTTCGGGAGAAAAACAAGGGCAAACGCTGCTTATTGAATTTCGAGATTTCCTCGATTCCATGCGACTGATACTGAACTCAAAATCCAATCTAGTATGATAATCAGCAAGAAGAATATTGATTGGATGCAGCGAGATCTGAAAGATAGAGGGATCATCCGAATGAATGAATCTCTTCTGGATCACCTTTGTTGCCTCATTGAAAATTCCGACCAAGATGAATTCACTGAGGCGTACGCCCAGGCATTGGAGGCATTTGGAATAGACGAACTCTTAAAAACAGAAATTGAAATTGATCATTTTATTTTAACCAGAAAAAAAATAACCATGAAAAAAACAATGTATCTACTGGGATTCCTGGCATTCTTTATGGCCATCGCCGGATCTTTATGCAAGGTAATGCACTGGCCTGCCGCGAATGTATTGCTCGTTACCGGAGGGCTTTTAATGAATTTTGGCTTCCTGCCCTTGTATTTTTTAGAAAAATACCGGGCTGCAAAGGCAGATGCTTAAAGGAAAAGGAGATTCTATCGAATCTCCTTTTTGTCTTCTGTTTTGCATCTTCAGCGTCAAAAGCTTGCATAAATTTCACGAGCAATGCATACCTTTCAATCCATTTTAATTTGTCATGTACATCAAAAGAAATTATGGCTTTTGGATGACCTTTAATTGGTCAAAATGGCCCTTCATCTACGGTTTACTCTATGGCGCGGTCATCTGCGCGGTATCGTATGCCTTTCACCTGAACATCTCCTTGCCCTGGGGACCTCTTGGCGTGATTGGTATTGCTGTGGCATTTTATCTTGGTTTTAAAAACAACAGTTCCTACGACCGCACCTGGGAAGCCCGGAAAATATGGGGAGGAATCGTTAACGACAGCCGAACCTTTGGAGCATCGGTCATGGCATTTGTACAAGGAACAAATGCTACGGAAATTAAAAAAGAACTTATTTACCGACATGTGGCCTGGGTCACAGCCCTGCGCTTTCAGTTGCGTTTAAGCCGACCCTGGGAACATACAGAAAACAGATTGAATGGATTGTATTCGCCTCAGGTTTGTGAAGAGTACTACCAAATGCTGGATGGAGAATTAGCCAAATTCCTTTCTTCAGATGAAATAGAAAAGCTTGGTAAAAAGGGAAACCTGGCCACACAAATATTAAAAATACAATCTGAACGGCTTCAGGAATTAAAGGATGAAGGTTATTTTGAAGACTTCAGGCACATGGAATTCCACAAAATCGTCGGGAACCTATATGCAGGACAGGGAAAATCAGAAAGAATTAAGAATTTCCCGTTTCCCAGACAGTATGCCTCTGTTGCTTTATGGCTTGCCATGGTGTTCTGTGCTATCGTGCCATTTGGATTAATTGATATCTTTAAGGATAGCCGTGTAGAGATTCTTTGGATCTGTCCCTTTTTGAATGGGTTGATTACCTGGGTTTTCTTTTTGATGGAAAAGATTGGTGACTATTCCGAAAATCCATTTGAAGGCACTTACAATGATGTGCCCATTACTTCTATCTCACGGTCCATTGAAATCGATCTGAGAGAAATGTTGGATGAAACTGACATCCCTTCGCCTTTGGAAGATGTACATGGGTTTTTACTTTAATTCTGTCCGATTAAACCTTTCGATATTTTGTCACTCCAAGACAGAAACCATGCGCCAAATACTCATTATTTCATTGCTCTTTTGGGGACTTCAAACTTCAGGTCAGCAAACGATAGGACTATTTAAAAACAGTCAGGAGTCCTTTCCCGGTTATACAATTTTTGCGCCCATAAAAAGTAAAACTACCTATCTCATCAATAATTGTGGCGAGCAAGTCCATTCCTGGACAAGTAATTACCAACCCAACTTGTCGTGCTACCTTTTAAATGACGGAAGCCTGCTCCGCACCGGAAGAATTCCCGTCCTCAACGGCGGTGGTGGCGTTATTGAATTAATTTCCTGGGACAACAAGATACTATGGAGCTATAGTCTGGATACTTCCATTGGATGGATGCATCACGACATCGAATTGCTGCCTAACGGAAATATATTGATGATTGCGAACGATAACAGAAGTCAGACCGAAGTATCCAATGCCGGAAGCATCACTACTCAAGCCATTTTAAAATCCGAGCAAATCATAGAAATAAAGCCTGATTATCAAAATGGTGGAGGAAGTATTGTATGGACATGGAAAGCATGGGACCACCTGATTCAGGACCACTATCCTACCCGTGCCAATTATGGAATTGTAGCCAATGAACCCGATAAAATCGATATCAATTATCTCAACCACGGAACGGCAGACTGGCTGCATTTTAATGGGATAGATTACAATGCAGAATGGGATCAAATTATGATCAGTGTACACAACATGAGTGAATTTTGGATCATTGACCACTCCACGACCACGGCAGAAGCCTCCAGCTCCAGTGGTGGAAATTACAATAAAGGCGGCGACTTATTGTACCGATGGGGTAATCCTGCTGCCTATCAGCAGGGGAATAGCAGCAATCAGAAATTATTTATGCAGCACCATGCGCATTGGATTCCAAAGGGATTGCAGAATGAGGGCAATATTCTTGTTTTCAACAACGAAGCAGGCAGTACGGAAAGTAAAAAATTTTCTACGGTCAACAGCTTGGAATTGCCGGTTGATTTAAATGGCAATTATTCCTATTACTCAGGCTCTTATGGTCCTGCAGACTTCAACTGGACATACAAAGCTCAACCCGACACTCAATTCTATTCAGCCATCATCTCCAGCGCCCAAAGGCTGCCCAATGGAAATACCCTTATTTGCGAAGGCAATTCAGGAAGATTCTTTGAAGTTGATAATGCCGGCAATACTGTTTGGGAGTACATCAATCCGGTCAACGATATGGGACCACAGGCACAAGGACAAGCCATTCAAAACAACATGACATTTCGCTGCGAACGTTTTGCATTGGATCATACTGCTTTTCAAGGCAAAAACCTTACACCTAGCGGACACATCGAATCGGGTTCCACCTTCTCCTGCAAACTGTATACAGGGATGAATTCCATTCTCGCTTCAAATACCTTCAATATTTTCCCTAACCCGGCCAGTCGATCCATTCATATAGACGCTGCTTATTCCGGAGAAGTCAGTATTTCTGTATTTTCTTCAGATGGACAATTTCTTTCCTGTCAGCAATTCAATGGCTCCCAATTTGAATTGGACTGTTCTGCCTACCCCAATGGTTTATATTTTATCCGAATCCAATCAGGCTCCTCGGAAATATTTCAAAGCAAAGTGCAGGTACTTCATTAAAGTATCGAATTAAGAACCGATCTTGGTGGTGTCGGAAACAGCCCGTAAATTGCGGGCCTCATATCATTTACCATCATTCAGATAAGAGTTGAGCATACACAGAAACCGTAACAAGAATTTGGGACTGCCCGAACTTGTTGCCATCGCACTTGGAGGTATGGTAGGTGGCGGTATCTTCACTATTTTAGGAATCTCCGTATCCATGATTGGCCAGCTTACGCCAATCGCCATCATTATTGGAGGGTTGATTGCCGCATTGGCCGCATTCAACTATGTAAAACTGGGCGTTTATTATAAAGATGAAGGAGCCACCTATTCATTTTTTAAACGCACGTATTCCGGCACTCATTTTTTGGCCGCTGTAATCGGTTGGTTCATCATCTTTGGGTATATCAGTACCCTGGCCCTGTACGCCTACACTTTCTCCTCCTATGCCATCAGCAGTAGCGAATTTGCCAATAATGTCTGGGTTAGAAAAGGACTGGCCATTGGCATTGTAGCTTTATTTGCCGGAATCAATATCTGGAGTGTGAATGGAATGGGAAAAATTGAGGACCTCATGGTCTATACCAAGCTCATGCTGCTGCTGATAATCTCTTTTATTTTAATTCAGAATGGATCGGATATTACCGGGTATCTGGAACAATTGAAGATTGACTTCGAGAATAGTCAACTTTCCACCATCCTGATTGTTGCATCCGTCACCTTCGTTGCCTACGAAGGGTTTCAATTGGTCATTAATGCTGTGAATGAAATGGATCAACCGGAAAAAAATATTCCTCGTGCCATTTACATTGCCATCGGCCTGGCCGTATTAATCTACGTGGTCATTGCTTTTGGTGCATTGTTGGCTATTCCGGCAAAAGATCTCATTCAAAATAAAGAATATGCCTTAGCTGCAGGCGCCGGCGTCATTCTGGGACCTCTTGGTACCTGGACTGTTATAATCGGTGCCTTGCTTGCAACAAGCAGCGCAATCAGCGGGACGGTTTTTGGTTCCAGCAGACAAGCTGCAGTGATCGCTGCAGATGGTTATTTCCCGAATTGGCTATCCATCCGGCAGAATCATATTCCTAAAAATGCCATCTTGTTTATGTCTGCTTGCGCTGCAATTCTCATCTTAAGTGGTGGATTGGAATTGATATTGGAATTTGGAAGTATTACTTTCCTGTTAGTTTCTCTTCTGATGGCGGTTGCCAACCACAAAATCCGAAAAGAAACCAAAAGTCCCATATTGCTTACGGCACTATCAATTGCCGGGTTAAGTTTGGGTACTTTGCTTATTCTTTACTATGAAATAAGACACAAGTGGGAAGAAATGGTATTTATTCTTTTCCTCTATCTCATTCTCACTTTGGGTGCATGGTTTTTTGCCCATCGTCAAAAATGGAAAGGAAGCCCGAAGGCGGAATAATCTTTTTCGTCTAAATTGGTCTTTGATCATAAAATACGCTCAAAATAAATGCATGCAAAGTTATTTTTCTGATATGTCGCCACGGGTGGGCCTTTCGTCTGCACAACTCATACCCCTCAGGAAAATTTGAATAGAAGCTATTCATTGAGCCAAATATCAATACCATAATAATGGCAGACACATGATGAATGAGTAAGAGACTTCAACTGGATTTGCCGCGCTTTACCACTTTCTTGCTTTATCAGAAAAAGAGGAAGAATTCATAGAAGCCTGAAAAGAACTAGCGCCTTTGATTTACCGTTATGCTGATAGTCTTGGGTCAAGCCTTCACCTATATGCACCAAGTGAGCATATTGCCTATGCACAATGGCCCTCTGATTTTCACTGGGAAAATGCCGGACAACAGCTCCCCGAAGAAGCCGGCAGGCGGCGCAACCAACTGTACTCTTCCCGTAAAAAAATTGAATCGCTTTATGAACTGGTTTTTTTATAAGAATTGAAAATAACGGCCATTAAAAAAGGGCAACTATTGCTGCCCTTTTCATTCATTCAAGAATAAATTATTTCTTCAATTCATTGTAATATTCATAGAAGTAGGGGATTGTTTCAATTCCCTTATAGAAATTAAATAAACCATAGTGTTCGTTGGGAGAATGCAGCGCATCCGAATCCAATCCGAAGCCAAATAACACTGATTTCAAACCCAATTCCTTTTCAAACAAGGCCACAATTGGAATACTTCCTCCACCACGAGTTGGGATCGGAGCTTTGTCAAAAGTTTTTTCCATGGCCATTGACGCTGCCTTAAATTCAATGGAATCTGTTGGCGTAAGAACCGGTTCACCTCCATGATGAGGAGTGATTTTTACAGTGACTCCTGCCGGTGCAATTTTTTCAAAATGACGGGTGAATTTTTCTGTGATTTCTTCACTGGACTGATTCGGCACCAAACGCATTGATATTTTAGCGTGAGCCTTGGAAGGCAAAACTGTTTTGGCTCCCTCTCCGGTATATCCACCCCAAATACCATTCACATCCAGAGTGGGGCGTATTCCCGTGCGCTCGATTGTACTGTAGCCTGTCTCTCCCCACACCTCATCTACTTCCAGATCCTTTTTGAATTCATTCAGATCGAATGGTGTTTGGGCCATTGCATTTCTGTCGTTGGCAGAAACTTCAAGCACATTTTCATAAAAACCTTCCACTGTTATACGGTTGTTTTCGTCGTGCAGGGAGGCAATCATCTTCGCTAAAATATTGATCGGGTTTGCTACGGCACCGCCATAAACACCAGAGTGCAAATCACGGTTTGGACCGGTAACCTCTACTTCCACATAACTCAATCCGCGCAATCCCACATCAATCGAAGGCGTATCATTGGCAATCATGGAGGTATCGGAAATCAATACCATGTCGGCTTTGAGACGTTCCCTGTTTTCAATACAAAATGGTCCAAGATTAGTGGAACCCACCTCTTCCTCCCCCTCAATCATGAACTTCACGTTGCAGCTAAGCGTATTGGTTTGAACCATGGTTTCAAAGGCCTTTACATGCATATACATCTGACCTTTATCGTCGCAGGCGCCCCGGGCATAGAGCTTTCCATCCCGTATGGCAGGCTCAAATGGAGGAGTCGTCCACAACTCATAAGGTGTCGCCGGTTGAACATCATAATGACCATAAACCAGAATGGTTGGGAGACTTGGATCAATAATTTTTTCGCCATAAACCACCGGATATCCCCTGGTTGGGATCACTTCCGCTGAATCAACCCCTGCTTTCAACAAACTTTCCTTCACAAATTCAGCCGCTTTCAGGGTGTCGTTGGCAAAAGCAGAATCGGCACTTACAGAAGGAATCTTCAATAAATCGATCAGTTCGCTCAGGAAGCGATCTTTGTTTGCTTCGATATAATCTTGTCTATTCATCTCTCAAAAAAATTTGGCGCTAAAATACATTTCTCCCGTCAGAGCTGCCAATTCATAGATTTTAATCAAAATGTTTTGCGCTATGCTGCTCCGTATTACCTTTGCGTAAGGGCTGGACAATTTGAAAAATTCAACATTTTGACCATACCGACCCAACGTTTTGATGAAAGCAGGCCGAGGTAGTTTCACACTTGTGAGATGAGTCTTTACGACCGACGGATCCTTGAAGCAAAACCTAAGTCAAATCCTGTCTTCAGGAATTTTTCAACCAGCCCTTTTTTTTCTGCAACCTTCTTGGCATAATTTACATCTTTCACACAGGTTTCTTGTTTTCGATGGTTTTCCATTGTTAATACACGAAGAATCCTATTTTTGTGGTTTAACGTATACGTACTAATATACTGTATGAAAAGAGTCTTACCTTTTTTACTGCTAATTCTGGGCTTATTTACGGGCATTAACGAATCCTGGTCTCAGATTCCTGGTTTGCCGAATCGTTGGAACAGCGTGAGTATGCCAAACCTGGACACCGCTGTTGTTGCACCTGCAACTTTTACAGTTGGAGGAAAAACCTATCTGGTAGGTGGTGATACCTCCGGGGATTTTGGAGCCCACAAGCACTGGACAAAGCAGGTATGGGTTTATACCCATGCCACCAACTCCTGGTCGAAAACTACGCCATTCCCCGGTGACAAGCGTCTGGGAGCGGTAGCTTTCGGATCAACCTCAACAGGTAAAGGTTATTACGGCCTTGGATACGACACTGTTGGTTTCCAGGATACCGCTTTCCGAAATAAATTCTATGATACCATGGGTTATCCTGTATTTCAGGATACAATTGTTTACTGGCATACACATTACTTCAAAGATTGGTGGGAATTCGATACAGCAACCGTCACCTGGACAAGGAAAAAAGATTTCCCGATTGCTGATATTGAATCTTACGATACCTTGCCAGGTCCTCTTGCCGGCAATGGTATTGCGAAAGCATCCTCATTCTCTATTGATACTGTGGTCAATTTGAATGGCAACAATTACAATTTTGCCGGTGGGTTTATTTTCGGTGAAAAGCTGAAGATTACCTGGGACTCTACCAAAGGAAATCCAACTCCACCAGGTTATGGCGACACCCGATGGGATGGTGCAATTTATTCTGAATTCAACCTTACACCCTATTATTATAACGCGGCCCAGGATTCCTTCTATTCCGGAACGAATTTCCCCGACGTAGGCCGAAGAAACGCGGTGGCCATGATATTGGATGGATCTCACTCGACACCTGGCCGAAACCCCAAACTGTATTGCGGACTCGGAGAAAACGGGACCTATAACCTGCAGTTGCTGAATGTATATTTTAAAGATTGGTATTCCTACGACTTTGCAACCAGTACCTGGAAGAACGAAAGACCGCTGCCTGATACAGGTAAAGCAAGTTCAGGCGCATTTTCGTATGAACATCTTGGTATGGTAGTCTGTGGATTCGATGGCGACTGGGTAAAAAACTTTTTCATCTACAATACAGAAGATGATGATTGGGAAAGGTATCCAGACTACCGCGATAGTGGTCGTTCTTTGGGTTCAGCATTTGCCCATGGTAACAGAGGCTTTTACGGAGCCGGTTTCCGAGGAAACTCAGATGAGCTGAAAACCTTCAGCTGGTATAATATTGATACCGCAACCATTCGACTTAACAAAGACATACACGCGGGAGACACTTTCTGCGCAGGATCCGATTTAATTGTTAATTGGTTCTCCACCATTCCATTCAATAATGGAGCAGTAATGAAAGCTCAGATTTCGGATAAAGATGGTGTTTTTGAGTGGCCGGTAACTTCAATATCCGACTTAGGTGTAGCGCCAATAAATGGTGATACGGGGACTGTAAACTGTACCTTACCCAAAGACTTGGTTACAGGTAAAAATTACCGAATCAGAGTATATTCATCCAGCCCTTTCTACATCAGCCGTATTACAGATTCATTTTATGTTAAGGAGAATCCTAAATTCACCTACTCTCCTAAAATCTATCCTTTCCTGGACACAATTTGTCTGAATGCGAACTTCTATCGTCCGATGACTGTTACAGGAAGCATTGATACTTCTTTGCAATTTACCTACAACTGGCTGTTTAATGGCGACACGATGCCAAACAGACATGGTAAAGATCTCTTCATTTTCCGCATGCAGTTCAAAGATTCCGGACATTATCGCCTGGTAGCACAAGGAGATTGTTACGCAGACACGTCTAAAGAATTTCACGTCATCTTAGAGAATATTCCTCCTCCTGTTATTCATGACGACTTAGATTATCCTGGAATGATTGGAGACACATTGTATCTCTGTGAGTACGATACCAACACATTCTATATTGACGCAACGGGTAAAAACCTCCACTACCAGTGGTTCCGTAATGGCATCGCGCTTAACAGCCGAGACAATATACAAGGACTTGGAGGTCCTGTTATCCATAACCTGGGCTGGAATTTAGGAGATTCTGGTATGTATAAAGTACAGGCCATTGAATCATGCGGTGCATATACGGAATCTGATTCCATACTTGTGAAGATGCGCGCTATACCGCGTATTGAACGAGATCCTTTTAATGTGGCCAACCCACCAAAACTGGAGGGAGAAACAGCTCAATTTTGGGTAAAAGCTTCCGGTTACAAGGTACAATACCATTGGAGAAAGGATGCCAACTTAATGAAGGACAGCGGACGAATTAGTGGAACGGATCAAGATACCCTGACCATTATGAACCTTATTCCTTTTGACGTGGCTTTCTATAGCTGTATAGTAACTGGTGGGTGTCCTGGGTTTTCTGACACTTCCAATTTAGCAATTGTCGATTTGAACGCTTCCCCAACCATTATTAAACAACCGACAGATACCCTTAAAATGTGCGAAGGAACCGATAATTCAATTACCATCATTGCGGCAGGAACAAACCTTCATTACAATTGGCAATATGTCGCTCCACCTCCGGAATTGGATACGAATATGTTCAAAGGAGTGAAGACTAGAGAGCTTGATGTGGTAAATGCCCAGGTGGGTAAAGGCGGACTTATTCAGTGCAAAATTGACAACGGTGCCGGTGCAAGCGTTTTATCCGACCCTGTCTATCTAATAATCATTCCAACACCAGATACACCGAAAGTGGATCAGTTTGGTCCATTGCTTAAGGTGGATCAGGCTTGCGAAACTTATATCTGGTTTGAAAACGGAGTTTGGAAAGGACAATACAATACTCAAACAATTCGTCCAACAGAGGAAGGCGACTATTCAGTTCGGGTAATATGCAAAGGTTGTCCATCCCCTATCTCTAATCTGAAATTCTTTATTTCATCTGTAGTACGTGCCGATTTGCAAGAATTGGATATGTATCCGAACCCAGCCAGTTCATCTGTGCTGCTGGATCTTCCGGGAATTACCGCCGAGAATCCTGCTACTGTTCGTGTATACGATCTTCAGGGCAAGTTGATTCAAACGATTCAGGATGTGCGTAATGAAAGCTACGAAGTGAATTTGAATGGACTGAGCAAGGGAATGTATATTGTACACGTGAGCTCTGCCAATGTTAGCTTCAGTGGCAAATTGGTAAAAGAATAAACACCTTTATACTTGTGAAAAACCCCGCCTCAAACAGGCGGGGTTTTTTATTGACCTCCTGTTGATATTTCCAGACGAGGAAACAGCAAGGAGATACTAAATTTGTTGCGTGTCGGAAAAGGGCTTGAATTATCTCGAATTACTCAACGAACCTCAACGAGGGGCTGTGATGCAAACAGAAGGTCCGGTAATGATCATTGCCGGCGCAGGTTCCGGTAAAACGCGTGTTCTCACCTACCGTATTGCATATCTCATTCAAAAAGGAATTGACCCTTTTAATATTCTTTCTCTCACCTTTACCAATAAAGCGGCAAGAGAAATGCGAAAAAGAATAGAGAGTGTGGTTGGAAGTGATGCCCGTGCTTTGTGGATGGGAACCTTCCACTCCATCTTCGCGAAAATTCTTCGCATTGAGGCGGAGAAGCTGGGGTATCCATCTAATTTCACCATCTACGATAGCGACGACTCAAAAAGTCTGATTAAAACCATTTTGAAAGAATTGAACCTCGACGATAAAGTCTACAAACCGGGATTGGTTCTTTCAAGAATATCTTCTGCTAAAAACAACCTGATTACCGCTGCTCAATATTCAAGCATTGCCGATTTAACCGAGGCCGACACTTCATCCGGAAAACCTAAAATTCATGAACTCTACCGCATGTATACGGAAAGATGTTTTCGCGCCGGGGCCATGGATTTCGATGATTTATTGGTAAAAACACATGAGTTACTGACAAAATTCCCTGAAGTGCTGAACCGATACCAGCATAAGTTTCAATATGTGATGGTTGATGAGTTCCAGGATACCAATACCTGTCAGTATGCCATCATTAAGAAACTGGCAGCCATGCGAGAAAATATATGTGTGGTTGGCGATGATGCTCAAAGCATATATGCTTTCCGTGGTGCTACCATCAGAAATATTTTAAACTTCGAGAAAGATTATCCCGATCTTAAAGTATTTAAACTCGAACAAAACTACCGGTCCACATCTAATATTGTCGACGCAGCTGGCAGCATCATCCGAAACAACAAAGAGCAGCTAAAAAAGAAGGTTTGGACCAGCAATCCCGAAGGAGAAAAGATTCGTGTAATCCGCACAGCCACAGATAACGAGGAGGGTAAAATTGTTGCAGAAAGCATTTTCGAAGATAAACTTCGCAACCAGCAGAAGAATGAGGACTACGCCATTCTTTACCGCACCAACGCACAATCGCGCTCCATTGAAGAAGCCCTGAGGAAGATGAACATTCCATACCGCATTTATGGGGGCATGTCGTTTTACCAAAGGAAGGAAATCAAAGACATGGTATCCTACCTCCGATTGGTAGTAAACCCCGGAGATGAGGAAGCATTAAAACGTGTGATTAATTATCCTGCACGCGGAATCGGTAAAACAACAATTGATAAACTTATCCTCGCCGCCAGTCAGAATGAATGCAGCATTTGGGTCGTATTGGAGAATATCGAAAAAATACCGGCCTTTGGCTCCGCAATCAAGCGACTGGTTGATTTTCGGAATATGATGCTCAGTTTTCGGAGCATGCTTGAATCACATAATGCATACGATCTTGCGATGCATATTGCCCGTCAGTCTGCAATGCTGAAAACACTGCACGACGACAAAACCGTGGAAGGAATCAGCCGCTATGAAAACCTTGTCGAGTTAATGAATGGCATCAAAGAGTTTGTGGAAGATGATACGCGGGAAGAAGCCAAGACACTGGGCATTTACCTCCAGGACATTGCTTTACTGACCGATTCAGACAGTGAAAAAGAGGAGGAGGATGTGGTTCGCCTGATGACCATACATGCTTCCAAGGGTTTGGAATTTCCCAATGTTTTTATTGTGGGAATGGAAGAAAACCTCTTCCCTTCTCAGATGTCGCTCAGCAGTCGTCAGGATTTAGAAGAAGAGCGCCGGCTTTTTTATGTTGCATCGACCCGGGCGGAGAAAAAGCTCACCCTTTCCTATGCCATGTCGCGTTTTCGTTTTGGAAACCTGACCTATGCCGAACCGAGCCGTTTTATTCAGGAAATTGATCCGCGCTTCCTGAACATAGAACAAATAAAATCCAAAAAGCCCGAATTCAATGGAGTGAATGGTGGCCCGAAAAAGAAAGAGAGCATTAGCTTTTCTCCAGTCGGAAAAAGCAATACTCCCTCACTTCTGTTCAATAAAAAAGAAACGGCTTCCAGCCGTCCGGTCAACCCAAATTTCACAGCAGATGACACCAGCGGATTAAAGACGGGAATGCAGGTCGAACATCAACGTTTTGGAATAGGTAAAGTGGTGCTGGTTGAGGGCAACGGCGATGGGCGAAAGGCTACAGTTGAATTTGAAGAAGTAGGCGTAAAACAACTCATCCTGAAGTACGCCAAAATTCGCATCCTTAGCTAATGGGCTTCCATACCATCAGATGATGGCCAATTCCAGCTTCATAAAAGACATCACCCACCGGCTCAAAACCAGAACGATGGTAAAAGTTCTCTGCAGCTAACTGGGCGTGGAGATAAACACGATGGTTGCCGGGTACATCTTCCAAAACGGCCTTCAATAAGGCCTCTCCCACTTTCTGATTGCGGTATTCCGGCAAAACAGCGAAGCGTTCCAGTTTGATTCCCTTCCCCGTCTCTCTCCAACGGGCGGTTCCCACAGCCTTGCCATTCAGTGTAGCCAGAAAATGAACGGATTCCTCCTCATGGTCCCACTCCAAACCTTCGTCCACTTCCTGTTCTTCTACAAAGACCTTTTTACGTATCTCCCAGGCTTGCTCCTGCATTGCCTGAGTATCTATCTTCTCTATAATTACACTCTCCATGACCAATCTTATTCTTTCGAAAAAAAGGTTATTTTCGCAGCGCCAAAAATAAAAGCGATTTCTAATGGATAGCAACAAAATTCACGAATTACTCGGCAATGAAGCCGATTCCCTGTTGAACCACACCTGTTCAACCATTTCAAAAAACAATCTTCATTTGCCGGGCCCTGACTTTGTTGACCGCATCTTTGCGCAAACCAACCGCAACCCACAGGTATTAAGAAACCTCCAACAAATATACGGTACAGGTCGTCTGGCCAATACCGGATACGTGAGCATTCTTCCGGTAGACCAGGGTATTGAACACTCTGCCGGTGCATCTTTTGCTCCCAACCCTATTTATTTTGACCCGGAAAACATCATCAAACTAGCCATTGAAGGCGGTTGTAATGCGGTTGCATCCACCTTTGGAGTTTTGGCAGCCAATTCCAGAAAATATGCCCATAAAATTCCGTTTGTTGTAAAAATCAATCACAACGAATTCCTTACCTACCCAAACACCTTTGACCAAATCATGTTCGGAAGTGTTGAAGAAGCATGGAACTTAGGTGCTGCTGCTGTTGGAGCCACCATATATTTCGGCTCAGAAAACTCCGATCGTCAGATTATTGAAGTAGCGCAAGCGTTTGAAAGAGCTCATGAATTGGGAATGGGAACAATCCTGTGGTGCTATCTGAGAAACAATGGATTCAAAAAAGATGGAGTTGATTACCACACCGCTGCGGACCTTACCGGACAAGCAAATCATTTGGGTGTGACTATTCAGGCCGATATCATCAAACAAAAATTGCCAACAAATAATGGCGGATATACTGCAATAAATTTTGGCAAAACCCACAAAGACGTTTACGAGAAACTTACCACAAGTCACCCGATTGATTTGACCCGTTACCAGGTAGCAAATTGCTACATGGGCCGCGCAGGATTGATCAACTCAGGAGGTGAATCCAAAGGAGCAACCGACCTGGCAGAAGCCGTAACTACTGCAGTAGTGAACAAGCGTGCAGGTGGTACCGGACTCATTTCCGGTAGAAAAGCATTCCAAAAGCCAATGAACGAAGGTGTGGCTTTATTAAATGCTATTCAGGATGTGTATCTCAACGACGAGATCACCATCGCCTGATAAAGCATAAATCATTAAAAGGCTGTCTTTTGAATTCTCAGAAGACAGCCTTCTTATTAATGCCCGAATTAATTTCTATTTTTGAAGCCTGACCCTGCTTCCCTTGAAGCATAAACAACTAGAACATGAGTTGGTTTAAACGCGTAAAAGAAGGTATTTCTACCTCTACAAAAGATAAAAAAGTTACTCCCGACGGACTTTGGTATAAATGCGGAAGATGTAAGAAAGCAACTCTTACTTCCGACCATGTTGCCAATCAGTATGTTTGTACTCATTGCAATTACCATCACAAAATTGGCTCCCGCGAGTACTTCGAAATCTTATTCGATGAAAATAGCGGTAAGGAGTTGTATGCCCATATTGTTTCCGGAGACCCTTTGGAATTCACGGATACCAAACCTTACACCGACCGGATAGTAGAAAGTCAGAAAAAGAGTGGTCTTGAAGATGCCGTTCGGGTAGCTCATGGAAAAATAAACGGGCTTCCTCTTGTAGTGGCCTGCATGGACTTTAGCTTTATCGGAGGTTCCATGGGATCCGTGGTAGGCGAAAAAATAGGCCGGGCCATCGACTACGGTAGAGAACATAAAATTCCGGTGCTGGTCATATCCAAATCGGGTGGGGCGCGGATGATGGAGGCTGCATTTTCGCTCATGCAAATGGCGAAAACAAGTGCCAAAATCGCCTTGCTCGGCGAAGAAGGGATTCCTTATATCAGCCTGATGACCGATCCAACAACTGGTGGAGTTACTGCTTCTTTCGCAATGTTGGGCGATTTTAATATTGCCGAACCCGAAGCCCTGATCGGTTTTGCCGGACCGAGGGTTATCAAGGAAACCATCGGAAAAGATCTTCCCAAAGGATTTCAGAGTTCTGAATTTTTACTCGAACATGGATTCCTCGACTTTATCGTCGACCGTACCGAATTGAAAACAAAACTTACCACCCTGATTCAATTGCTGACAGAGAAAAAAGCCCGTCAGAAAAAAGAGGTGGAAGCTTAATTATTTGCCTATGCGACTCATTCGCAAGCCTGTACTTTGTAATTATTACCTCACTTATCGGTGCAATGCGAAGTGTAGTTTTTGCGATATCTGGGAAAAACCCTCCCCTTACGTCACAGAAGAAAATGTACGGCAAAATTTACGCGACCTAAAAAAACTGGGAGTCAAGGTAATCGATTTTACCGGTGGTGAACCCCTCCTTCACCGAGAACTTCATGTATTTCTGAGAATCGCAAAAGAAATGGGGTTTATCACCACGGTGACTACCAATTGCCTGCTATATCCAAAATACGGAGAAAAGCTTCGTGGACTCATTGATATGCTCCACTTTTCGGTCGATTCACCCATTGAAGAAGAACACAATGCCTCCCGGGGAGTGGATTGTTTTGCTCATGTCATGAAATCATTGGAACTGGCAGAAAGCTGGGGAGAAAGACCCGACATCCTGTTTACCGTATCATCTGAAAATGTGCATCAAATACAACAGGTATACGAAGAGATAAGTCTGCCGCACAAACTTATGCTCATCCTGAATCCATTGTTCGAATACAATGAACATGGAAGCAATTTGAATCCGGAGGCATTAAATCAATTAGAAAAATGGGGACGTCGCAAACTTATTTATCTCAATAAAGGATTTATAGACCTGCGCCGCGATGGTGGAAATCATATTGATAAACCCGTTTGCAAAGCGGCCAGCAGCACGATTGTCATCTCTCCGGAAAACAAATTAATCCTTCCTTGCTATCATTTGGGAGAAAAGGAATTTGCCATTGAAGACAATCTTTATCAACTCTATTACACCGAAGAAGTGGAACAGTTGAAAGCCTTGGAAGGTAAACTTCCTGGCTGCGAAGGATGTGTAATTAACTGCTATATGCAACCTTCCTTTGCCGTGGAGCTGAATCGCTATTGGTTTGGTGCCCTGCCCAGTACCTTGAAATACAATTGGGAAAAAGGAACATGGAAAACTTTGGTGAGCGCCTGAAACGACTGCATTTCAACAAATTAATTTTGCGAAAAGCATTTTGTTTTCAGCAATAGTATTTCTACCTTTGCGCTCTTCAAAAGGAAAAAGAATTAAGACAATACAAACATGCGTTTGACTGCGGAAACTAAGAAAGACATTTTTAAAACACACGGTGGTACTGAAACCAATACCGGAAGTGCAGAAGGACAGATTGCACTTTTTACTCAGCGTATTAATCACATCACCGGACATTTGAAAGCCAACAAGAAAGACAAATCAGCCGAATTGAGCCTGATTAAACTGGTTGGTAAAAGAAGAGCTCTTCTTGATTATCTGACTAAAACGGACATCTTCCGTTATCGTGCAATTATCAAAGAATTGAATCTGAGAAAGTAATTTTGAATACACTCACCTAAAAGAGATAAACCGAAGCCTTATTTATCAATAAGGCTTTTGTTGTTTTTATCCGGTGATAAAATATTAAACCATGACTGTAAATATTGGAACTACCAAAATATGGGATTTTGGTAATGGAAAAGAAATAAGTATAGAAACCGGAAAATTGGCCAAGCAGGCCGATGGTTCCGTAGTTGTTCGTCAGGGCAACACCATGATTCTCGCAACGGTTGTATCCAGTCCTGAGGCGAAAGAAGGCGTTGACTTTCTTCCTCTCTCAGTGGATTACCAGGAGAAATTCGCTTCTGTAGGACGCATCCCTGGAGGATTTTTAAAACGTGAAGCGCGCTTGTCAGACTATGAAATTCTGATTTGCCGTTTGGTAGACCGGGCAGCTCGTCCTTTGTTCCCGGAAGATTACCACGCCGACGTACAGGTTCAGCTTTCACTCATATCATCTGATGAGAACATCCTTCCGGATGCTTTGGTCGGTTTGGCGGCTTCTGCAGCTATTACTCTTTCCGACATTCCGTTCAACGGGCCAATGTCTGAATGCCGAGTGGCGCGCATCGATGGAAAACTGGTAATCAATCCATACAAAGATGAACTCGAGCGTGCAGACCTCGATTTTATTGTAGCGGGAACCGAAAAAGATATCAATATGGTGGAAGGCGAATCCAATGAAATTTCTGAAGAGGATTTTATTGAGGCTATTCGCTTTGCACATGATTTCATCAAAAAGCAATGTGCTGCTCAATTAGAGCTCTGCGATGCTGCTTTTGGTGGTCGTAAAGCTCCTCGTGAATACAATCACGAGAACAACGATGAAGAACTGAAAAATAAAATCCACAAAGAATGCTACGATAAAGTGTATGCTGTGGCAAAATCAGGTGGAAACAAGAACGAAAGAAAAGAAGCTTTCGCCGCTGTTTTGGATGAATTTCTCACTCAATACAGCGAAGAAGAATTGGAATCGCTCAACATGGGATTGGTAAAAAAATACTACCATGAAGTTGAATACCATGCCATGCGCGATATGATCCTGAATGACAGCCAGCGTCTCGACGGACGTAAACTGGATCAGGTTCGTCCAATCTGGACCGAGGTTGATTACCTTCCTGCAGCACATGGTTCTGCCGTATTTACTCGGGGAGAAACTCAATCTCTGACCAGTGTAACACTAGGCAGCAAGCTCGACGAGCAAATGCTCGACAGTCCGATGAATACCGGATACAATAAATTCATCCTGCATTACAACTTCCCTGCCTTTTCTACCGGAGAAGTTCGTCCGAATCGCGGACCGGGTCGTCGTGAAATTGGCCACGGTAACCTGGCCATGCGTGGATTGAGAAAAATGCTCCCGGGTATGGAAGAAAACCCATACACCATTCGGGTAGTATCCGATATTCTGGAATCCAATGGATCATCCTCCATGGCAACTGTATGTGCCGGATCACTCGCATTGATGGATGCCGGAATTAAAATGCGCAATGCCGTTAGTGGTATTGCAATGGGATTGATTACCAGCCCTGATAACAGCAAATACAAAATCCTGAGTGACATCCTTGGAGACGAAGATCATCTTGGCGATATGGACTTCAAAGTAGTGGGTACTAAAAATGGTATCGTTGCTTGTCAGATGGACATCAAGATTGATGGATTGAAATGGGAAATGGTGGAAGAAGCTTTGCTGCAGGCAAAAGCCGGCCGTTTGCATATTCTGGGTGAAATGAACAAAACCCTTGATGCTCCCCGCCCAGACTACAAGCCACATGCTCCACGCATTCAGACCCTTCTGGTCGACACCGAATTTATCGGGGCCATCATCGGACCTGGAGGAAAAATTATTCAGGGAATACAGAAAGATACCGGTACAAACATTTCCATTGAGGAAAAAGATAACAAGGGATATGTTGAGATTGCTGCCACCAATGGCGAGGCAATGGAAAAAGCCGTTGCGATCATCAAGGGAATTGTATCCGTACCTGAAGTGGGAGAAGTGTACAATGGTAAAGTAAAATCGGTAGTTGATTTCGGTGCTTTTGTGGAGATCCTTCCTGGAAAAGAAGGTTTGCTTCACATCTCTGAAATTTCCTGGAACCGCATCGAAAAGATGGATGGTGTTTTGGAAGTAGGAGAAGAGATTAAAGTAAAACTTATCGAAGTCGATAAAAAGACCGGAAAATACCGTCTCAGCCGTAAAGTGTTGTTGCCTCGTCCGGAGAAACCAGCAAATGGCGGTCCGGACAGTAATAACAATGACCGTCGCAGAAACGATAGAAACGATAGAAATGACCGAAACGATCGTCGGAAAGACGATCAAACGGCAGAAAATAAATCTTAACTTAGAACCCCGCTTTCGCGGGGTTTTTTATTTTCCGCTTATCGAATAAACGACTCCCCATGCTACGTTTTGCCCTTTTCCCGCGTTCTGCTAGTATGCGAGCCGGGATTCTGCTACTTGGTGCATTTCTTTCAGTCTTTCATACCCTGAAAGCACAAAAGGCTGAAATAGAGCAAATACTGCATGAAGTAAATCTCGACTCGCTTCTTTTCTCTGTCAAACAGCTTACAGGAATAGAGCCTGTGCTTATCCACGGGCAGCCACAAATCATATACAGCCGCTACAAAACACAGACTCCCAATGCCTGGGCAGCCATGTATCTGCATGATCGCATGCAGGCGTATGGATATGAAACTAGCTATGAAAATTTCGAGGCTACCGGACAAAACATCATTGCCCTGAAGAAAGGTACACTTTACCCGGAAAAAATCTTTCTAATGTGCGCTCATTACGACGCCATTGCCCTCCCTTATGATCATGCAACAGGTGCCGACGACAATGGCTCAGGCTGCGCTGCGGTGCTCGAAGCTGGCAGGTTGCTAAAAGACCTGAGCCTTCCCTTTAGCATTATGTTTGTCTTTTTTGATGAAGAAGAACAGGGATTTATTGGAAGTAATCACTTTGTGCAAAATTTCAATTTTAAACAGACGGAAATCCGGGCAACCTTCAACCTGGATATGATTGCATACGACGACAATCATGATTTCAAAGCCAGCATTAATACCCGCGACTACGGAAACAGCGTGGAATTAGCGAATAAAATCATTGGTTTGAACGACACCTTTCAAATTGGACTGAATCTGAATATCCTGAACCCGGGATCCACCTCGAGCGACCATGAATCCTTTTGGGAATACAATAAAACGGCTGTATTCCTTGCAGAAGACGACAAAGACTTCAATAGATACTGGCATACCAAGTACGACTCCATTACTTACTTCAACGACTCATTCTTTTACAGGAATACGCAATTTGCCATTGCTTCCATGTTATGGTTCGCTTCGAATAAATACAATGACCTGGCCGTTCAATCGATAAACAAAGTTCCTGTATTTCAAGCCTTTCCAAATCCGGCAAAGGCACAGTTTACAGTATATACCGAATCGAATGGAATCCTTGAAATCTATCAATTGGATGGCAAACAAATACATACACAGGAAATCATAAACGGAAACAACCCGATTCAGATTGATGTGGGTAATAAACCCAGGAATATCTTACTTCGATTTATGAACGAATCAGGCAGCATACAATCAAAATGGCTACTTTTGATTCCGTGAAACATTGCTTATTTCTTATAAGTATAATTGTCCTGCTGGCTGCCTGTGGCGGAAATGAAAACGAGCCATTTAAAAAGACTCCTTTGGAAATCTCACATTTTGATGAGGACCTGTACCACTTCGATACCCTCATAGTTGATCAAGCCGATAGCAATAAATTTTCCATCGATCTAAGCCCAATTCCTGGTTATTTTGTGCTGGGACAAAACGAATCGGATTCATTTATTGAAGCGCATTTTTACCAGGATTTAGCTTTGGTAATTAGAAAAAACAATGACAGCCTGTATATCACAAAAGACAGCCTGATTAACTTTGTCAACAAAGATTACCTGAATGAAGCCCTGTTGGAAGATGTTCATCTGATGATTTTCGAGCCCTCAATCTCTATGTACCTGATTGAATTTGCAGTACGCAAGCCCTGGGAAAATGATCGTTTTCATTTTCAGGTGCTGATGCATAATGATGCCCATCAAATTAGCATTGTAGATGAATAATATTCGAATTATTATTAGCTGCTTTATCTGTTTGACCTGGTTGTCGGTCGATGCATTGGATTTGACTTTTCGCTACTATGATATCAATGGGAAAATAGTTTCCAATCCACTTGAGATCAGCTCACCAACCTGTTCTGTTTACAGAGTGAGCAATGCGGAAAATTCAGGCTGGCAACAATGGGCTTTGGATGGCTTCAATGGGAAAGCCATTATCGAAATTCGTCAGGGAAATACTGTACAAGAATTGGAATTGGATGTGTTGGGTAATTTTCAGGAGAAACTCAAAAGTCTGGTTATTAACCGAATTCAGTTTCAGGGAAATCGAATCCAATTAAAAATCAATCATCTAACCTGCAAATGGACCGGTGGAATTGCTTATCCAATTGAATATCTTTTTAATAACCCTTTGGATGGGAACACCCTAAAACTCAAGAGCCAATCCTGCAAATCATCCTACGACAGCCTCAATTTTGAGCTCTTTGTGCTTTCCGATTCTGTGATACTTTTTCGCTGCGGCGATGACAATGCCTTATTTTTTAAATATTATCTGGCTGCAAATCATTCCTTTATTCGGGAACCCAGCGGGTATCAATGCAGCGACTACCATAATGAGGCGGAAAAGCAACTTTACACTTTACTTACCGAACCGCAGAGATTGATTCGTTATTCCTATGACGGCAACAAACTCAATCTGTTTGATGGAAAATGCAATTGGGAATTTATCTTTGAATAGATAAACAATGAACCTGATTTCTTTAGCCAGAAAAGCCGGCCAGTATGCAGAAAGGGCATTCGCTCATGAGAATGCAAAAGTTCGCCGAAAGAATAAAATTAGAAGCATATTTTTCGCACTTACAAGTGCTCGTTTCACCTCCACCTGGTTCAATCTATTGGATGAGGATATGTTTCAATCTCTGAATCACCATCGACTTCCCGTTTACATGAAGCCTTACCGCGTGTACATGTCACTAAAATGGGACCGGTATAGAAAAATGAAGGTAATCAAGGAAACGTATACCTTGCTGAGCGAAGGCGGTGCTTTGTTAAATCAGCTGATTCATTCAGAAAAGGAATTGGAAATCTTTCGGATTCAATTGGATGAAGTTCAACTGGAATGCCATTTAGGTTACGATAACCGCTACCGAAAAGAAGGCGAGTTGGTAGTGAGCATCCATTGTAAATCATTGGGTGGTTTTATTTCCGCCGCCTCGTTTTCATTTGAAGTGCTTGACTCGGGTAAGTTGGCTTGTTGGATTGGTTGTATTCAGGGGCATGGAATTCAGGATGATCGCCCTTCTAAACAGTTACAAAAACAATTGCATGGATGGCGTCCAAAAGCGGCGAATATCTTTATCATCCAGGAATTGGCAATGGCCATGGGTGCCACTGTCGTGGGAGGAAGTAGTGATGCAATTCAGGCCTATCGCAAAAAACATATGATTCATATCCATTTCCTGCATAGGATTGAATTTAATTACGATGCCGTTTGGGAAGAAGCAGGTGGCATTAAAGATAAAGAAGGCTGGTATCGCCTTCCTTTACCTCCGGCCAGAAAATCAATGGAGGAAATTAAATCCAATAAAAGATCCCTGTATCGACGCCGTTATCAATTAATGGATCAGATGCATCAGGAAATACAGCTCTTTGCTGCCAAATTGAAACAGACTATTTAATTTCCCGTATAGCAGTCGCCACCCAGGTTTTCACTGCGCAATTCAATTTTACCCGTTTCATCTTTGTAGCTCCATTCCCCACAGGCGACATCGTTTCGGTAATAACCCGTGCATTCAATGGTTCCATCTTTCCGATACCGGATATAAAGTCCGTTTTTCACTTCTGCAGGATCCCCCACCGGTTCTGCATGCCCCGTCTTAGGATTAATAATCATTCGATACAAAAGCTTGTACTCATAAGCTTCGTGTACCATACTGCGGGCCGTATCGAAAAAAGTCTTTCCTTCGATGCCTTTTTGAATTTCCATCTGGGCATTGGATTCCGTGAATAAGATAAATGCGGCAACGAATAATGCCGCCTGTAAAAATTTAGTCCATTTCATAGATCAACAAACCGGTTCTCAGTTTTGGTTCAAACCACGTTGATTTAGGCGGCATTACCAAACCTTCATCTGCCACCTGAATGACTTCTTCTATTTTGGTTGGGAAAAGAGAGAAACCTAGTTTAAACTCTCCAATGTCCACCATTTCCTGCAAGCGATGGATTCCTTTTGTTCCATCTAAAAAAGACAATCGATCATCGGATTTGGAATCGTGAATATGAAGGATTTCTTTTAAAATGTACTTCTCCAATAAAGAAACGTCCAGTTTTTCCAGCACAGAACCTTCCTGGGCTTCTTTAAGGTCCAATCCATACCACATTTCATTCAGGTACATACCAAAAAGATGACTTTTCCTTTGCACCTGCAATGTGCTGTGGCCAATTGGAGTGATGGTGAATTTTTTCGCTAAGGCTTCCAGAAATTGGGTCTCACTGAGTGATCCCAAATCTTTAACCAGGCGATTAAACTCAAAAATTTTCAGCTTATCTGTTGGGATGAAATAGGCCAGAAAATAATTGAAGGATTCTTCTCCGGTATAGTCCGGTTTTTCCTTCCTCATTTTTTGCGCATAACGCACTGAACCCGCAGATCGATGATGACCATCTGCAATATAAAATGCGTCGAGCTCTGTCAGATGAGTTACGATATTATTGATGTCTTTTTCCGCGCGAATGGGCCAAACTTCTGTTTTAACCAAATCGTCTGCAGTAAAAGAAAACAAAGGTTCCTCCGACTCTACCCGATCTACCAAACGGTCGAACCAGGTCCCGCCTTCGAATGTAAGGAGCACCGGCTCGCCTACTGCCTTCACATAATCAACATGTTTAACCAGGGCCTCTTCCTTTTTTGAAAGCGTGTGCTCATGCACTTTAATCTTCCCATTCAGGTAGTCGTCGGCCGAGGCCAACCCGGTGATTCCGCAATACTCAAAACCCAGTTTCAAGTCAGTTATCTGGTAGATGTAAAGACAGTCCTGGTCTTCTTTTTCAAGAATTCCCAATTCCTTCATATCCAGAAATTTCTGACGCGCAAAAGGATAATGCTTTTCCGGGATTCTTTCCGGATCGGTAAAATTCAAATGGGGCTTCACCACATGAAGATAGGAATACTCATAGTTATCCATTATCTCTTTGGAAATATGATTGTGGTTGCTATCCCAGGAGCGCGAAGACACCAGTTGGGCCAGCTCAGGCTGAGGCCTGAGAGCAGAAAATGCTTTAATCAGTGGCAAGAGAACTCAGATTTAAGATTGAAAGAAATCAATGATTTTCTCGGCGAGTTCCGCTCCGATATTCTCTTGCGCTTCGTTTGTGGAACCACCGACATGTGCACTCAGAGAAACACCTTTCACTTTCAGAATGCGGTCATCGACCGGGGGTTCTTTGGCAAACACATCCAGGCCAGCATAAGCTATATGACCGGCAGCCATGGAGGCCATCAGGTCTTCTTCACTCACAGCGCCGCCACGGGCACAGTTAATGATTCCGGAACCTTTCTTCATTTTCGCCATTTCCTCTGCACCAATCACGGGCTTATCCCCCTCGCTGAATGGTACATGCAGAGAAATAAAATCGGCTTTTTTAAGAACCTCGTCTTTGCTTACTGTGCGCACAGGAATTTTAATGCGTTGGTTTCCGGCCGTTGCGCCTAGGTGCAAATACAATTCAGCTTCTGATACATAAGGATCGTATGCAAAAACTTCCATTCCTAAACCAAAGGCAATCTTTGCAGTTTCCTGTCCAATTCTACCAAATCCAATGACTCCCAGGGTTTTGCCTTTCAGCTCCACGCCTTTGCTACTTTTCTTGATAGCGGAAAAGTCGGTCGTCCCTTTTACCGGCATTAACCGGTTAGATTCAGCCAAATTTCTGGCTACGCTGAAGATATGAGCGAAAACCATTTCTGCCACGGAAACAGAAGAGGCGGCTGGAGTGTTTACCACTCTTATACCTTTGGCCCGCGCGTATTCTACATCGATATTGTCCATACCAACCCCGCCACGGCCAATCAGTTTCAGATTCGGGCAAGCATCAATCAGTTCTTTTCTGATCTTGGTTGCGCTACGAACCGTGATTGCGTCGTAATTTTTAAGCGCTTCGGCCAGATCCGCCTGAGCTATGTTGTTTGTATCTACGGTAAAGCCAGCCTTTTCTAACATTTCAATAGCGGCGGCTTCCATGCCATCATTGGCTAAAATTCGAGTCATTTCTGTGGGTTTATGCGTTTACTCCGGTTTTGCTTTTTTCAAATTGTTGCATGGTGTCTACCAATGCCTGAACACTTTCTTTCGGCAAAGCATTGTAGATGGATGCACGGAATCCACCAACGGAACGGTGTCCTTTTAATCCGCTCAGGTTATTGGATTTGCAGAGCGCCATGAATTCGTCAGTTAATGAATCATCTTTTAATACAAAAGTGACATTCATTTTCGAACGATCTTCTGTAGCTGCCGTTCCCTGGAACATGCTGTTGCGATCAATTTCTCCGTAGAGCAATGCCGCTTTTTCGCTGTTGCGTTTCTCCATTGCAACGCAGCCTCCCATGGATTTCACCCATTTTAGGGTTTGAAGAGAAACATAAATAGGGAATACAGGTGGGGTGTTGTACATCGATTCGCCGTCAATATGAGTTTGGTAGTTCAGCATGCTCGGAATGCTTCTTTTCACCTTACCCAATAATTCGTTTTTGATGATGACAAGAGTCACTCCCGCCGGGCCCATATTTTTCTGAGCTCCGGCATAAATCATATCGAATTTATTGATGTCGATTGGACGACTAAAAATATCGGACGACATATCACAGACTACAGGAATAGGTGAATCCGGGAATTCCTGGTACTGCGTTCCATAAATCGTATTGTTGGAAGTGATATGCAGGTACTTGGCATTCGAAGGGATATTCCATCCTTTTGGGATATACGAGAAGTTCTTATCTTCTGAGCTTGCCAGAATTTCAATATTTCCGAAGAGTTTTGCTTCTTTGATTGCCTTCTTCGCCCACACACCGGTATTGACATAGGCCGCTGTTTCTCCTTCATCTAACAAATTATAAGGCACCATGCAGAATTGCATGCTGGCCCCTCCCTGTAGGAACAGCACAGAATAAGATTCCGGGACATTGAAAAGCTCCCGCACGGTGTTACGGGCTTCTTCCATTATGGCTTCGAATTCTTTTCCCCGGTGTGAAACTTCTATAAGAGACAGGTTAGTACCTGAAAAATTCTGCAATGCAGCAATAGACTGATCAATTGCTTCTTGAGGTAAAATGCCGGGACCGGCGCTAAAATTGTGAACTTTAGGCATAGTTTTTTCTGTTGTTGCCGCGAAGTTAAGGCAATTGCTTAAGCCCCCAAAATGAAGAAAAAGTTTCCTTTAATTTGAAGTATGAAGATTCGGACCATTCTCCTCATTCTCTTTTTCGCCGCTGGATTTGAAACATATAGTTTCTCCCCTGGCAACCATTATAATCTAAATATTACTCCTAAGAAAGTGACAGACAATGGTCAAGGATTTCAATTTGATAAAGAGAATTTGACTTATGGAGGTTATCTGGGATTGAATTTCGGAACACTGACCTATGTTAACATATCTCCCTTGATAGGCTATTGGCTTACAGACCAGTTGCTTGTGGGTACGGGGTTAAGTTATATATACTACCGTCAGAACTACAGCATGGGTGGAGGATCCCATCAAATTTACCAAACCAATTTATACGGCGGGCGCATCCTTTCTGAATTTCAGTTTCTTCCTTCTGTTTTTGCTCACGGGGAAATTGAATACCTGAACTTCAATCATTATGATTTTCTTTCTGGCGACTACAACCGTATCTGGTTTAGTACGCCCATGTTAGGTCTGGGTTATAGCCAACCTATGGGCAACAAAGGGAGTTATCGTATTATGGCGCTTTTCGCGTTCAAATCTGAAAATTCGAATTCACCCTATTACCAAAGTCCCCTGGTTTATCGTATCGGATTCTTGTTTTAGTTGAAATAGCGCATCACCAAATCAGGACTGCTGATTGCGGTAAACAGGATTCCCACAACCGCACCCCACAGATGCGCGTCGTGGTTGATATTATCTCCCGATCTTTTACTCATATAATGCGAGTAAAGCAGGTACAATGGGCCAAACACATAAGCTGGGATATAAAATGGAATGAAAAGTAAACCCAGCTTGGCTGTTGGATTGATGAGCATATAACTGAATACTATTCCGCTGATACCTCCCGATGCCCCGAGCGAAAAATAGGCATGATTGTGTCGTTCTTTGAAAAAGGTTCGGACATTGGCTAATACAATCGTGAGCAGATACATGGTGATGTATTTTATTTCCCCCAACGGCATGGCATACGCGTAGTACTTTTCTACATAGTCCCCAAACATGTAGAACACATACATATTGACGAGCAAGTGCATATAGTCTGCATGGATGAACCCGCAAGTCAGAAAGCGGTACCACTCTTTCCGTTCCTCAATAATTGTGGGCGAAAAAATCAATTTGTATTTGATATCCGGATTTTGAAAAGACCAGATAGATATCCCAATCGTAACCAGGATAAAAAACAGGGAAATGCTCATGTGTCAAGTATACGTATTTTGGAATTGAGATGCCAGATGAAAGACGACTGAACGTCTCTTGTAGCAATGCAAGGAATTATCTCCGGAGTCTTATTCAACATCGCTCATTTATCAATCAGGACAACCTGAACAAGATTGAGCGCGTCACACCTTCAATACCCTCTTAAACCGAATACGATGAAAAACTTATTTACTCTATCCATCTTAGTCTGTCTGCTCTTTTTTACTTTTTCTGTCAATGGGCAAAACTCCACCTGGCTCAAGGCATTTAACAGCAAAGACAGAATTGGCTCAATAATCAATAAAACGGACAAAAGCGGTAATGTGTACATGACCGAACATTTTACTGAAACGATGGATGCAGATCCAGGCCCCGGAACATCACTCTTGCAATCGAGTGGTATTGGAATTTATCTCATCAAATTTGATGGGAATGGACAATTCCTCTGGGCTAAATCATACGATGGATTAAACAGTACGACCTATCCCAGTGCATTTTGCATAGACGACTCAGCCAACTTGTATTTTACTGGCTACTTTAATAAAACCGCCTATTTAACCATACTAGGTTATCCAGATTCTCTTGTGTCAGAAGGAGGTTTTGATGCTTTCGTAATAAAAATGGACTCGTCCGGAGGCATTCGTTGGGCCAGAAGTTTCGGAGAATCCGGCGCTCCACAAGCTGGAAGTGATGATATTGGACACGCCATTACCCTTGATGTTTCCGGAAATATCTATGTGAATGGTTATTTCTGGAATGAAATTGATTTCAGCTCCGGTGCTGGAACCGCAAAAAAAGGCGTTCCAGGCAAACAGTCCGGATTTTTACTCAAGCTGTCAGCGATCGGGCAGCTTATATGGGTTAGAGCCATGCCCTCCACCAGAAATATCTATGGCTGGCTTGTACAAACAGACGACGATAAAAATGTATATATCCTTGATATTAACAATGGAAGTACTGAGTTTGACCCGGGGAATGCAAGTGCTACCATTAATGAGATGAATTCAACCTGGTGCTTGGCAAAATACGACCAGCTAGGCAATTTCATCTGGGTTAAAAAAATTGCCAATTACACACAAAGTCTTTGTATAAGTGGCAAAGATATTTTTACCTGCACTAGCGACACCGTTTACTACTACAATTCCGCCGGCAGCAATATTTGGCAAAAAAAGGTAGGTCCAAATGCGTTGCTCACCAGCGATAATTTGGGAAACCTTTACTGTTATGGAACCTTTCGTAATCCATTTGGAATAAAACATGGCAATCTCACTGATTCAGTAATCAATAGAGATACATCGGAAATTTACATGATCAAGCTAAACCATCAGGGAGATTTTACCTGGGTGAAGCTCATCGGCTCACTTCCCGGGCACTATGCAAGTGAATTTGCCAACGACTTATTTGTAGATGATAAGCAGAACATTTATGCTTCAGGCCGCTTCGCCGGCAACCCCGATTTCAATCCCGGGACCGACAGTCTGTTCGCTGGAAATACTTCAAACTCCAGCATGACAAGGACCTTTCTTTTAAAACTCGATGCTTCACTAAACCCAACGGGCTTTCAGAGACCCGTTCAAATGGCTGGAATCAAGATTTATCCAAACCCAGGTAATGGAATTGTAAATCTGGAATTGGATACGGAGCTAGAAAAGCTAAGCGCTGTTTTATTCAACCTTCAGGGAAAGCGAATCAAAGAATTTCAACTAAACTCTGTTTCCAATCAACTGGATATTACTGAGTGTCCAAGTGGGGTGTACTTCCTATCTATTTCAGATAAAACTGGATTTAAAAAGACGGTGAAAATTGTAAAGGAATAAGTAATTAGCGAAAAACGGATATAAGTTTCAGGCTTTAGGGTTTCAGACTCTTGTATGAACCTTCGTCGCTTTATCCAAGTTATGGATGATGGAAATTAATTTTTTCAAATGGTCCAATTGCTCTAAAAAGTCTAAAGAGTCTAAAATCTCTATAAACTCTAAAGAGTCAAATTTTGTACTCTTGTACATTATTCCATGAAAATCCTCCTCCTCTCCGACACCCATTCCTACCTGGACGATGCTATATTGAAGCACGCAGCCTGGGCAGATGAGATTTGGCATGCCGGCGACTGGGGGCAATTTAAAGTCTATGAAACCTTATCGGCATTAAAGCCGGTCAGAGGCGTTTTTGGAAATATCGATGGACAGGATATTCGTTCTGTCTGTAGAGTTCATAACCGATTTATCTGCGAAGGGCTGGATGTTTGGATAACCCATATCGGTGGATATCCCGGCCGGTACAACCCCGATATTCGTCAGGCTATACAAGCCAGGCCTCCCGGACTCTTCATTTGCGGGCATTCCCATATATTGAAAATCATCCGCGACCCTAAATTAAACTTGCTTCACATGAATCCGGGAGCGGCAGGAATTCATGGGTTTCATAAAATGAGAACGATGATACGTTTTGAGATTGAGAAAGGTAAAATCCTGAATCCCGCAGTAATAGAACTTGGGCCCCGGATTGCCGGAGAAGAATGAGACAATTGTGCTGGACGCTTCGCACGATTTTCCCTAGTTTTGGGGAAACGCATACGCATGAAGCATTATCCATATCAAATTGACTCACTCGAATCTTATAAAGAAGCCTATAAGCAAAGTTTAGACAATCCGGCCGCCTTTTGGGGAGATATAGCCCGAAATTTTTCATGGATGCATTCATGGAAAAATGTACTCGATTGGAATTTTGAGGAGCCTTCTGTAAAGTGGTTCGATGGAGCCAAATTGAATATCACTGTGAATTGCCTCGACCGTCATCTGGAAGAACATGCCAGCGATATCGCTCTCATTTTTGACGCAAATGATCCGGAAGAAGCATCCCGCCATATTTCTTATCAGGAATTATATGATGAGGTGAATCGAATGGCACTGGTAATGAAAGCACGGGGAATAAAAAAAGGCGACCGTGTTTGCATTTACATGGGGATGATTCCGGAGCTGGCAATTGCCGTTCTGGCTTGCGCGCGAATCGGTGCAATACACTCGGTCATTTTCGGAGGCTTCAGTGCCAGAAGTGTTGCCGACAGAATTAACGATGCACAGGCCAAAGCAGTTATAACCTGTGATGGCGCATATCGTGGAGCAAAACAAATAGAACTAAAATCCATCATAGATGACGCTCTGGAGCAATGTCTTTCCGTCCAATCGGTTTTTGTAGTCAACCGAACCAATACGCCTGTAAGTATGATCAAGGATCGCGATTACTGGTGGGATGAAGAAATGCTAAATATTCCTTTGGGAAGCTTTTGCGAACCGGAACCAATGAACGCCGAAGACCCTTTGTTTATCCTCTATACCTCCGGATCGACAGGAAAACCCAAGGGAGTCGTTCACAGCTGCGGTGGGTACATGGTATATGCTACCTACAGCTTTGTCAACGTGTTCCAGTACCAGCTTGGGGAAGTTCATTTTTGCACTGCCGACATTGGCTGGATTACCGGCCACAGCTATATTGTATATGGTCCATTATGTGCCGGCGCTACCAGCCTGATGTTTGAAGGCATTCCAACCTGGCCCAATGCTTCGCGTTTTTGGGAAATCTGTGAAAAACACCGCGTAAATATTTTGTATACTGCTCCAACGGCCATTCGCAGCTTAATGGGATTGGGGGATGAATTTGTAGAGTCCTTTTCTCTCCAAAGTCTCCGGGTGCTGGGCTCTGTAGGAGAACCAATCAATGAAGAAGCCTGGCAATGGTTCCATGACAAGGTGGGCAAAGGACGTTGTCCGATTGTCGATACCTGGTGGCAAACCGAAACCGGAGGTATCATGATTTCCAATATAGCGGGTATTACACCACAAAAACCAGCATTTGCCACTTTGCCGCTGCCTGGAATATTCCCGGAATTGGTCAACGAAAATGGAAACGTAATTGAGGGTAACGAGGTTAGTGGGAATTTAGTTATTAGTCACCCCTGGCCTGCAACTATTCGTACCACCTGGGGCGACCATGAACGATGCAAGCAAACTTATTTCTCTGCCTATCCGGGAAAATATTTTACCGGCGATGGTGCGCTTCGCGACAAGGATGGAAATTACCGGATCACAGGACGAGTAGACGATGTGTTGAATGTGAGCGGACATCGGATTGGGACTGCAGAAGTAGAAAATGCCATTAATATGCATCAGGGAGTAGTGGAAAGTGCAGTGGTAGGTTATCCACACGATCTAAAAGGACAAGGCATTTATGCCTATGTCATCTATCAGGGAAAACACAATGAAAGTCAGGACCAGCTGCGCTCCGATATTCTCTCAACTGTTATCCGGATTATTGGCCCCATTGCAAAACCCGATAAAATCCAGTTCGTACAAGGGTTGCCGAAAACAAGATCGGGAAAAATCATGCGCAGAATTCTGCGAAAAATAGCAGAACGTGACGCGTCTAATTTAGGCGACACCTCTACCCTTCTCGATCCTTCTGTTGTTGATAGTATCCGCCAGGGTGCTTTGTAATTTTCTCTAGATTTGGGCGTTGCTTCTATAAGGAAGGCCCTTACATGAAACATTGGATTATAACTGGCTTGGCGCTGGGAATTTGTGCAGGAGCGAATGCTCAAAACAGAAGAAACCTGACTCAGGGAGATACTGCCATCATGATTGGCAGAAACCGGGTTGAGTTAACAGATGCGCGCCGAATTCCTACAGAGCCAAAAATTGAAACTCCGGAATACCATCATCCCGAGCTGAGTTACAGCGTACAGGTAAGTCCGCTTGCCGTACCTGCAAAAATTCAGGTTCCAAAAGCGGAGAGAATGCAGAAAGAAAAGGAACCCAGCTATCATCACAATTATATCAAAGTTGGGTATGGCTCAAACCTTTCTCCCATGGCCGATGCCTATATTGTAATGCCAGGTAAAAATGGCATGCTGGCTTTTGACTATCATTTCATGAGCGCCAATGGTCCGGGTTATATGGATTTTATCCGCAACCGGGGAGGAATCGTAGGCAAACGATACTTTAAAAAGGGGAACCTGGAAGCCAATTTTAACTTCAAGCGAAGAAGTTTTTACTTCTATGGTTATGATCCGGAAGTATACAAACCGGCTAAGAACTCAGATATCCAGCAATTCTTTCAGAACCTTGGCGGAAAACTCGCATGGGAAACCAAACCCTTGGGCAGAAACAAAACCTATTTCCGGGCAGAAGGCGACTTTTACTCATTTTCTGATCGCTGGAAACAAACAGAGAACCGCTTAAATCTGCATGGATTGTATCGCTTTCTGGTAGAAAAGAATGAGTTGTCCATCCAACTGGGTTATCAAATGCAAAATTTCTCCAACGACAGTACATCGTTTGTCAGAAACTATATTGACATCCAACCTTACTATACGATTCGTAAGAAAAACTGGGAGATGACCCTGGGTTTCAACAGCACCATCAAGCAACAACAAAATGAAAGCACCTTGTTTACCTTCTTTCCAAGATTGGAAGGTGTTTACGAAATTGAAAAAAATCAACTTGCGTTTTTTGCAGGCATTACCGGACAGGTAAACAAGAACAATTTCAGGGATTTCGCTAATACAAATCCCTATATGAGCTATAACCCAAACCTTCAACCCAGCATTCAGCAGTTTATTATGAATGGCGGATTGAAAGGTAAATTGACAGGAAATACAGGTTTCGTGGCAAAAGTACTTTACACACGCACCAAAGACATGCCTCTGTTTGTAATGGACACAAATATGTTGAACACCTATGTAATCATTAATGACGACATAGAACTCACCCAACTCAATGGCGAAATAACCCATCAATACAGTGAAAAATTCAGACTGGCTCTGGATGTGAAATATAATTTTTATAAAACCACCATTCAGACAGCAGCCTGGCAATTGCCGAATCTGCAAACCAAGCTGAACATGACATACAATATGGGAGATAAAATCCTGTTGAGCATGGACGCCTTCGTCTATGGGAAAAGAAAATCTTATCGGATAAATGAACCTACGGATGCCTTCCACAGCATTAAGGCATTGGGTGATTTTAACCTGGGTTTGGACTATCGGTATAAGAAACAAATTTCTGCGTTCCTGCGACTGAACAATTTATTGGGTCAAAATTTCCAGGTTTGGTACCGCTACCCCATGTATAGCTTTAATATGCATGCCGGAATTGCTATTGGATTTTAAAATGGAGAAGACGTTTGACAGAACAGTTGGCACAATGTAACTTTACAGCCTAAAGCGAATAACTTGAAATTGATCAGCGAACAAATACGTCTGTTATTATTTAAAAATGATTGTGTGGTGATTCCCGGACTCGGGGGCTTCATTCTCAATCATTTGCCCGCAGCGTACGATGAGAAAGACAAGCGGTTTTATCCGGCACGTGCGCTCCCCTTTTTTAATAAGCAACTGCAAAGCAACGACGGTCTTCTGGCTGCCGCATTGGTCAATCAGGAAAAATACGATTACAACAGTGCTTTGAAAGAAATCAACCGATTTGTCGAACAGGTGAAAGATACGCTGAGCGACAAACGGGAATACGCCATGCCAGGACTAGGAGAATTCAAACAAAACCAGGAGGGACAAATCACTTTCTTTCCTGACAAAAACACCAATGCTGACAGGGAAACCTATGGCTTGGACAGTCTGAAGATTGAACCCCTGGTAAAACCGAAACAAATTCAGAGAAAAGCGATGGCACCTATACGTAAAAAAAGCATCGGGTGGATAACTATGGCGGCTTCCCTTGCCTTGATCATTCTCGGTGGCTGGATAATAAATAATGCGGTTGATACTCCCTTTGGAAAACAATGGGGTATTTTAAACCCGTTCGGTCACAGCTATCATTCCAATGCCCCGATTTCGAATCCTGAGAATGATGCAGCACCAGAAGAGTCTGCCAATTCACCGGAGGAAGAAGTAGACATGACAAAAGATATGCCCGAGGCAGTAACCCAGGCGCCGGAGGTAGATTATACCAAAAACATCGAAACCGAGCAAGTGCAAACTGAGGAATTCAACCCGTCAGCATCATCTACAGATTCGGTGTACTACATTGTTATTGGTGCTTTTAAAAACTACAAAAATGCCGAAAGGCTTGAGAAAAAAATCAAGCACGAAGGCTATAGCGCATGCACTTATCAGGCACAAGAAGGCGATTGGATTCGCGTTTGTGCGGAAAGACATACCCAAAGATTTGAAGCAGAAGAACGGCTAGGTTTCATCCGAAGTAGTGCCAACTCAAAGGCCTGGATTCTAGCCGTTGCTAACGATATACACTAAACTTTATGTTTCTACAAATTGTCTCTGACACCACCTCAACCGGCGTAAGCATTACAGAAGAAAAACTCAATTTGCTGGACCTCACCATGAAAGGTGGTCTGATTATGATTCCAATCGCTATTCTATTCCTGATTGGGATCTACCTCACTATTGAGCGTTACATGACGATTAAGAAAGCGTCCAAACAGGACGGCACTTTCATGGCCAATGTGAAAGACATGGTTGCCAGTGGCAATATAGCAGGCGCCAAATCGTTATGTGCTAATAACGGCACGCCAATAGGCAGAATGCTCGAAAAGGGAATTTCCCGCATTGGAAAGCCTATGAAAAACATCGAAGTAGCCATAGAAAATGTCGGTAAACTGGAAATATACCGCCTGGAAAAAGGCATGGCTACCTTGGCCACCATTTCCGGTGCTGCACCAATGATTGGTTTTCTTGGCACTGTAACGGGAATGATTCGTGCATTCTTTAAAATGGCCAATGCAGGAAACAATATAGACATCACCCAACTGTCAGGTGGTATTTACGAAGCAATGGTAACAACCGTAGCTGGCTTGGTGGTAGGTATTTTTGCATACATCGGTCACAACCTGCTTTCTGCCATGATAGAAAAGGTGGTCCACCGGATGGAAGCTGCTGCCGTAGAATTTATTGACTTACTTCAAGAGCCCGCCTGATGAATTTAAGTACAAGAAGCAAGGTAAAAACAGAGTTCAGCATGTCGTCCATGACAGACCTGATTTTCCTGTTGCTGATTTTCTTTATCATCACTTCGACCATGGTCAACCCAAATGCCATCAAGCTGCTGTTGCCCAAAGGAACCATTCAAACGCCGGCACCTAAACCCATTAGTGTAGCCATTGACGCGGAAACCAATGTCTACGTCAATAATAATAAGGTAACGTATGAGAGTTTACCTTCTGCCATGCAAGAGGTATTAAAAGGTAAAAATCCGGATGAAGTAACTCTTGCACTAAGCGCGGATAAGTCCGTACCACTTGAATATGTGGTTAAAGTGATGACCGTAGCACAGGAGTTGAAACTTCGCATGGTAATAAAAACAGGACCGAAGTGATGAAAACATCCATCGAAAAAAGATACAGTCAAGAGGAGAAGAAAAACCGCAGAGCAGGGATTCTCGGCACTTTGATAAGTGTCGGACTGATCCTTGCTGTGCTATTTTCACTCGGATTGTATTACCAGGTCCCGCCCCCGGAAGAAGAAGGGGTCGACCTCATTTTAGGAACCCCTGATGGTGGTATGATGCAGGAATTTGCAGAATTGCCGGAAGCCAATCCAACGACATCCAACCCCAACCCGGAAGAGAGTCTTACTCAGGATATGGAAGATGCTCCAAGCATCGATCAAAATCCAAGCAAGCCTACGGAAGTGTCCAGCAATACTCCGGAGCAATCCAATCCTACCCCCACTCCTCCGAGAACTTTCACGAACAATGGCAGAACTTCCGGTGGTACCGGAGAAAATGGGAACCCTGGGAATCAGGGCAGCCCCGATGGTGGAGACAATGGATCTCCCACAGGTATTGGTGGTACTGGAAAAAACGGAACAGGATTGGGAAGTCGGAATGCCATTCAAAAACCCATTGGACATTCCCGCTGTGAGATGAAAGGAATTATTATGGTGCGCATTGAAGTAGACCCTCGAGGATTTGTGGTAAAAGCCGAATATGACCCTAAAAACTCAACCATCTCAAATATGGTTTGCAGGACAGAGGCAATTAACTATGCTAAAACCTGGCGCTTCGAAGCCGATCCCAATACCACTCAAAATGTGGTAGATGTGTTGCCTGTACAATTTCAATAAGTGCGCAGTTATTCCGAAACCCTAGAATTTCTATTCAGTCGCCTACCTATGTTTACCCGGGTTGGTGCAATAGCCTTTAAAAAAGATCTGACCAATACACTGGCTCTTTGTGATTTTTTGGATCAACCACACCATAAGTTCAAAAGCATACATGTAGCCGGCACCAACGGAAAAGGGAGTTCTTCTCATATGCTGGCCGCAGTATTGCTGGCCGCAGGTTACAAAACCGGACTTTATACTTCCCCTCACCTGCGCGATTTTCGCGAACGGATCCGTGTGAATGGCGAGATGATTTCAGAATCAGAAGTGATTGGCTTTACCTCCAGGATGGAAGAAAAGATTGAAGAGATTCAGCCATCCTTCTTTGAATTAGGCGTGGCAATGGCCTTTGACCATTTTGCGCGTCATCAGGTAGATATTGCTGTAATAGAAACCGGAATGGGCGGACGTTTGGATAGCACCAATGTAATTACTCCATTGGTTTCTCTCATCACTAATATTGGATATGACCACATGGAATTTCTGGGCAACGAATTGGCTGCCATTGCCGGAGAAAAAGCAGGCATCATCAAAGAAAAGGTGCCTGTAGTCATCGGCACAAGCCAGCAGGAAACCAGTGGGGTTTTCTCGGATAAAGCGCAACAAATGCATGCCCCGCTCTTTTTCGCCGACCAAACCATTGAGATGGAATTTCTGGAAAGAAACAACTATTATCAAAAGTTTCGGGTAACACAGCATGACAAATCTTATGATTTAAGTACCGATCTGCTTGGATCATACCAACGGTACAATATTCCAGGGGTCTTAATGACCCTGCAATTGATAGAAGACAAAGGATTTTCTGTGAATCAAACAAATATTCAAAAGGGCCTGATGCAGGTGAAAGAAAGTACCGGACTCATGGGACGCTGGCAATGGCTGAGCGAAAATCCACGGGTGGTATGCGATACCGGGCATAATGAGGATGGAATCCGCGAAGTACTCGGAATGCTGGAAATGGAGGATTATAAGAAACTGCATTTCATCCTGGGTATGGTTGGAGATAAGGATGTCGAGAAAGTATTGAAAATGTTTCCAAAAGCAGCCAAATACTATTTTACACAGGCAAAAATACCCAGAGCAATGCCTGCCCAACTGCTGGCCCAAAAGGCTGCGGCGGTAGGACTGCAGGGAATAATTATTCCCGATGTCCCAAGTGCCTTGAGAGCAGCTAAAGAATCAGCGGATAAAAATGATCTGATCTTTCTTGGCGGAAGTACTTTCGTGGTCGCAGAAGTGGTTTAGTGCAGCAGGGTAACCACCCCATTCAGGTTGTGTATCTTCCCGAAAAGATCAATAATATGCACCTTGTAAAGGTATACTTCGCTCTCGCATACTTCGCCTCGAAATCTACCATCCCAACGCTGGTTTAAATCTTCTGTTTCAAAAAGCATCTCGCCCCAGCGATTAAATATTTGCATTTTGTATTCAATGAAATACTGAGACGCCGACGGGCCAAAAGTCTCATTGTTTCCATCTGCATTCGGAGAGAAAGCATTCGGCATGTACAACAAAAACTCCGGTAATGCCCAAACCGTTTTCACCGTTGTATCCAAACAATTCAAGTCATTGGAAACAATGAGCTGCACCCGGTAATGGGCCGTGTCGGCATACTTTACATTTGGATTTTGATATGAGCTGCTCTGTCCATCTCCAAAATCCCAGTCCCATGAAATTGGATTCTGCGAATGGTCAGTATAGTGAAATTCTACTTTTTCAAAATCGAAATTGACTCTTTCAAAGGTAAAATCCGCAAGGGGTAATTCTTTGACCCAGGCAGCACCCGGAATCATCGTGTCATGAAAGCAATGATTCTGCGACTCTACACTCAAAACTACATCGTAATAGGCCACTCCCTTGTAATAATGTACCGGATTTTGCTCAATAGAAGTATCCTGATCGCCAAACTGCCAATGCCAGGAAATCAGAGTATCATGATTTGTTGCAGACTCATCTGTAAATATGGAAGCTTGCTTCAGGCAGGTTTCCGGAACAGAGAAATTGGCTGTCGGCGATTCAAACACGATCACCTCACCAGAGGTAGAGTCTTCGCAATTCTCATTGCTTGTGGTTACCAGCCAGACGGTGAATGTATCGTATGTGGCAAAACGCTTCGGCGGACTAAACAATCCGGTAGATGATGTTTGATCTTCGTATTTCCAGGTATATTTAGAAATAGAACCCAGTGGAATGCGGCTATTCGTGCCGTTGAAAACAAAGGAATGTTCATTAAAGCACTGCGCCGTATCATGGGTTGTGAATCCGGGTACCATGGCCGGATAAAAAAGCACCTTTCTTTCGGTCGTGTCCCAACAACCATCTTTCGTTTGAACGCGCAATTGAATCGTATAAACTCCTCTGGATGCAAAGGTCTTATTCAACCAGTATTGTCCGCTGTGGGTATCGGGGTCGTCGCTCGACCATTCATACTTAACAATTCCAGACCATGAATCGGGCACCGAACTGCTATTCGCATCAAAATCAAAGGCTTGTCTTTTGTCAAAACACTGGATGGAATCATTTATTACAAATCGAGCTGTCGGCTGAGGATAAACTATCAATTTTCGCGAAATGGAGTCTTCACAGGCCTTGTCAGAAATGGTCTTTAACTGAAAATTAAAGGTGTCGTAGTACGCAAATCTGACTTGAACAAGAGCGCCGGATAGATTCGTTCCATCATTAAAACTCCACAAATACGATTGTATTCCGCCATAAGGAATCGTAGAGGATGATGCGTTCAAATCAAAAAAGTTACCACGTATACAAACAAAGGAATCCACAATCTGCACTTTTGGAACCATTTGCGGGTGTACAACAATTGGAGCATACGCTGAATCGGCACAAGACAGTCCGGTTTCCACTCGAAGCTTCAATACGTAACTTCCGTTCGATCCATATATTTTATGGGCTACCAGTATCTGATCAGAGGAAGCTCCATCTCCAAAATCCCAATGATAGTTGGTGATATTTCCCGTAGCTACCGAACTGCTCGACGCATCAAAACGAAAATCATTTCCCGATAAGCAATGTTCATCTTCATTGAAATCAATTCGAGCCACAGGTTGCGGATACACCACTACCTCCGAAAATGTAGTATCCTTACATCCTTCATTGCTGGTGCTTATCAGGCGAACGTCAAATGAATCGGCTGTATTAAATGAATAGGCCGCTGGCTGCATTCCTCTAAAATTCGCTCCATCTTCCAAATCCCATTGGAAGGTATCGATGCTTCCCCAGGGAATCTGACTGAGAGAAGCATCAAACTGAAAAGAATGAAAACTGAAACAGTGCGTGTAATAATTCGACTGAATCACAGGAGTCATTCTCGGATGTACGACTCGTGTATACCGAACCGTATCCCTGCATCCGTAATCGCTCTTGCTTGCTAGCCTGACAGTAAAAGTGCCAGCATTTTGATACATGAAATTTTGAATCAACCATCCGGTATCCTGAACGGTATTGCCAAAATCCCAATAGAGACGATCGATGCTGCCCCATGGAATTTGACTTCCTGAAGCATCAAAACTAAAATTGTTGAGGTTCAGGCATTGAGAATCCAGGTTGGACACAAAATCCAGACTCGTCTGGGGATGCACAATGATTAGTTGATAGGCCGTGTCCCGGCAATATAGATGGGTTGCGGTGACCAAACGTACCCGGAATGAATCGTAATTGCTATAAGTATGACTATGCTGCGCTCCATAATCGAATTGTCCGTCATCATAATTCCAGACAAACTGCACGATACTTCCCGAGCTCACAGTACTTTTCGATCCGTCAAAATGGAATATATTTCCGCGGTAACAAACTTCGGAAGTATCAACCAATAAACGAATTTGGCTCTGAGGATGAATCACGACATTTTGCCATGTTGTATCTCCACATTGCTGGTCGGATAACGCGTTCAGACGAACGAGGAACGTATCTGCATGAGAATAAGCATAGGTAGCAGGACTCCAGCCTGTATCCTGATGTCCATCCGCATAATCCCACGACAATGAAGCGATATAGCCATCATCTATGCTTGAATTCAATGCGTCTAGCTGCACTTCGTTCTCACTCAGACATACCAATGAATCGTTTATGGTGATAGAAAGCTTTGGATTGGGATTGACGCGAACGCTTTGCCATGCCGTATCCAGACACCCACTTTGCGTTTGTGTAATGAGCCGCACATTCATGTACCCATACCTCGAATAGGTCTTTTGAACTGTTTGCGCGGTATCTCCTGTTGTATCTCCAAAATCCCAAAATGAGGTATCAATGCTTTCGTAGGGTATGGTGCTCAGTTTCGAATCGAACACATAATGATTTCCCAAAAGGCATTGGGCAGAATCTGAAAGATGAATTCGCGGTGTCGCTTGCGGATGCACAATGACAGAATCGTATGCCGTATCCAAACAACCGTGTTTGCTCTTACTGTACAGGGTTATTGCGAAGGTGTCGTAACTGGAAAAATGCTTGGAGGCATTTGCCAACGAACTTGAATCCGATTCTCCTAAAATCCAGGTCCTCGCTAAATTGGATCCATCCTCAATTCGGGTGGAATCGTAAAATGAAAATTCATTTCCGGAAAAGCATTGTTCATCCAATGGAACATAGATGGATGCTTTTGGCAGTGCCCATGCCGTTGCATTTACTGAATCGCGATGGTAACAACCGTACTTATCGCTTACTGTGACAATTAATAAGCTGTCGTATTCTATGATGAGCGATTTGGAAGTAAGGGTATCTGTCGAAGAAGTATTCCAGGAATATTTTAAGGGCGCCACTCCCCCACTTACTTTTGAATCCAGATGGATGGAAGAAAAAGTACACACGGCAGTATCATTGGGCAAACTGGTTCGAACCACTGGATAAGATGCCACATTGAAGCTGTCGTAAAAGTCAGAATAACAGGGAAAGCTTGTCGCTATTTTATGGTAGACATAATATTTTCCCGGACTTAAAAAAGAGTATGCGTTTTTTGCATAACTGACAGACTTGAATACCGTGTCCGTTGCCGTATCCGTAATAATCCATGTATACAAGGGGTCCACGTATGTGGTTAAAGGAGTAGAGTTCATTTCAATCAATCCACAGGTATCAATTGTATACGACATTTTTGTTTCCGGTTTCAATCCCACCTGGATAGAAAAGGCACGGGTGGTAGATCCGGGAAACGGACAGGCATCATCTTTTGCTGTAATAGTAAATGCATAAGGAACCGAGGAAGTGTCTTTGACGGAAGGTTTCCAGCAGACATAAGCGGTATCATATTTCTGTCCCGGATTAACTATCGTAAAACTTGCCCCGGGAATTCCTTTGTTCCAGGTTAGTCTGACCGAATCCCCGGAATTGGCATCGCTGGTTACAATGCGCATACAAATAGAGTCTCCTGAACATACTTTTGCTATAGGCTGTGCGGGAAGAGATGGGAGATCATTCGACACTCCGCTGGAATTCACACAACTGATTACAATAACCTGCAAATCCCTCCTGGTTTCTCCGATTTGAGCCCAGGTTCCAGTGCTGTCTTTGCGCCATTCTTTCACCTTAAAAGCAACCACCGACATTTGATTCAGGGAAGTCGGACGAAAAGCAAGGTCTCCTGTTGTTGGATCCAGATGAAAGCCATAGGGCAGACTTTGGTTTGCATTTGGAAAACCTAAAAACGTCAAAGGTTTATTATAGGAAAAGCTGCCAGAATAAGTTACGCTATTCCCGGCTGATGTCAATGATTGGGTAAGTTCATAACTCAGGGAATCGCCGACATCAATGGTATCTGTGGCACCGCTGTTCAGCACCACATCCTGATCCTTGCATACAATGGCTACCGGATAATTGGTGTATTTCGGAGAGCTGTTACAAGCCGACAAACACTTATTGATCGTCATATCGGCATAAAAATTTTGCCCGGAGGCGCCAGTCGATATTCCGTTGTTCCGGCAGCAGGAGACAAAAATAATACTGACTTCACAGCAGTTCAAAGAGCTGAGGTCAAGGGTGTCCACATAAACGTGCTGCTCAATACCATAGGCAAAGTTGCTTCCCGACTTGCATTTGGATACCACCCCACAAGCAGAGTCTATACCTGTAACATCCGTGACAGAAATTCGATTGGCAGATACGGTAGTGCCTGTGCCAGATGCAGATTTACATTTATAGGAATATCCCACATAGTTCGACATCTGGATTCCGTTGCAATCCCGGTATAAGTTGATAATGATTCGGTATTTTCCATTCCCCAAACACTCGTATGCAAAATCAGTCCCCATCACATGGGTAGCATATATCTGATTTTGAAGCCCGTAGAAAAGACATACAAATCCCAGAATCAGGCAACGAAGAATTGTACTTTGGCTCATTCGGTTCCCTACGCATTAAAACGTATAGTTCGCGAAAATAATATTCCGCTTCATGAACGGTGTATTAATTTTTTAATATGACCACTTAAGGGTACCAATTAGTTGCAAGACATCTTCAGAAAGATATTCCAAAACCGGGGCAATAGAGTCTGGATTTGTATGGGTATTAAAGTACAAAGCCCCGCGCAGGTAGTGTTTGGTGCTATCCGTTACATAAAATTGCAAAGAAGTTGCCGTGTTTCCCTTTAGTCGATAAAGTACTCCGTGCACATGTTCTGCCGGCTTGTTAATTTCATTTTCCAGAATTTCCTGTGCTTTTATGGTATGATTCATCACAAATCTCCTGCTATCATTTTGAAGATCTACCAGATTGAATTCGGTTCCAATCGGCTTATAGGTAAGATGCAAGGTGGCATTGTAAGGAACAAAATTCATGTTTAACCAGCATGGCTCAGCATTGGGTGAAGAATCTTGCACCACCTGCACATAGAATGGAACTTCGAAACGAAACGGACAAGGCGAATTAAAAGGAACATAGGACTTGGCAGGAAAATCAATCTTAAAATATGCGTGGGGTCGCGGGGTCTTTGCGTTTTCACAGGCAAACAATAAAATAGACGCTGCCAGTATCATGAAATGTTTCTTCATTCTGCCTGTTCCTCTCCTTTTTCTTCCTCGGGCAATATCATCTTTACCCGCTTAATTCTTCTTCGATCTGCAGATTCCACCACAAACTCAAACCCGTCAAATTTAATCCTGTTACCTATGTTCGGAATTTTACCCTGAATTTCGATCAGCATTCCTCCCAATGTATCCGAATCTCCGCGAACATCCTCAAATATGGAAGTATCCATGTCTACAATCCTGCAAATATCATTCAGCAGAATTTTTCCTTCAAACACATAGGTTCTGTCGTCGAGATGACTGTATGAAAAGTCGTCGTCGTCGAATTCGTCTTTAATCTCTCCAAAAATTTCCTCGAGCACATCTTCCATGGTAACCAGACCGGAACTGCCACCATATTCATCTACCACAATGGCCATATGCACACGTTTTTCCTGAAAGTCACTCATTAAATCATCCAATTTCTTGGACTCGGGAACGAAATAAGGAGGCCGGATAATATCCTGCCAGGCATATTCTTTCTCGCGGATGTAGGGAACTAAATCTTTGATATAGAGAATGCCTTTTATCGAGTCAAAATTTTCTTCGTACACGGGCAAGCGAGAATATCCCAGTTCTTTGACCTTCTCGAGGACGGTTTCATAAGGAGTATCTATACTCAATCCGGATACATCCAAACGAGAACGCATGATTTGCTTCACCGGAATATTGCCATAATTCACAATTCCCTTTAAAATATCTTTTTCATCTTCTGATTGCTCTCCCTCCGCCGTCATGTCGATAGCCTGATTGATATCATCCAGAGAAACCTGATGTCCTTTTTTGGTCATCCTTTTATCCAGCAGCTTGCTGCTTTTTTCCAGCAACATCACCATTGGTGCCAGAGCTCTGGAAAGCCAATAAAGTGGCAGGGCCATCATTCGGGTAATTGCTTCTTTTCTGGCAGTAGCATAAACTTTTGGAAATACCTCACCTAAAAAGACCAATATGGCAGTTACCACAATTGCCTGTAGTATGAAGCCCAGGTAAGGATAATTTGCAAAATCAAAGATGCTTTTTTGAAAGATGAAGGTCGACAGGAAGACGATGGCCACATTGACAAAGTTGTTGGCAATAAGTATGGTTGCCAAAAGTTTCCGGTGATTGTATAACAAGCGGATGGTCGTGGCAGATGCTTTGTCTTCTTTCTCCCGAATTTCTTTAATGGATTGAGGACCGAGCGAAAAAAATGCAGTTTCCGAAGCAGAAAAGAGCGCAGAAAGGGCCAATAAAAACAAAATGCCGCCGAGTAACATAATAAACGTTACCCAATCACTGCCTTCCAGATTTGTATGAAGAATCTGCAGCAGTGGCGCAGGAAGCTGACTCTGTTCACCAGGGGGAATGTCCAAATACTTCTTCTTTTAGTTGGTCACAAAGGTATTAAAAGGGAAGGTCATCTCCTTGCTCCTCATTTTCATTTGATGAAGTATGTTCTGAAGAGCTATGCTCACTTCCCTCTTTATGTCCACCCGTTCCGGTGTTCAGGAAGGTCATGACATTGCAACGGATAATTTTGGCAGAGCGTTCCAGCCCCGATTCTTTGTCCGTCCAGGTATTGGTTCTTATTTTACCTTCGAGGTAGATTAACTTTCCTTTTTTCACATATTTCTCTGCCGTACGGGCCAGATCATCCCACAGCTCAATCGTATGCCATTCGGTAAGCTCCTGGCGTTGTCCATTTCGGTCGCGGTATGTCTCCCTTGTGGCCAGTGAAAAATTGGCTACAACCCGATCATTATCCAGATGACGGACTTCCGGGTCTCTGCCAACATTTCCTACCAAAATCACTTTATTTACTGACATGCTTTCTTTCTATTAAATATTTGGTCATTAATCGAGGCAACGCATATTTTTCAATCTCATCGGCCTCCATCTCAAATATATCATTTTTATTCGGCGGAATATCGGCTTCCAGCTCCCAAAAGAATGCATGAATTTTTCGATGACTCAATAGATGAATGGTCTTCCAGACTCCTGTCTGACGCAGTTCATTCAAACTGATATTCCAGTCTTTTGCGAAAAGTGAAAGGATTTCTGGTATCTCCATCGCTCGATTCGTTTCAATCAGTGGAAAATGCCATAATCTTTTCCAAATGCCCTGATCGTCGCGCTGGTTCAGGTAAAATTTACCCTGGTGATGTACCACTCCAAAATTAAAATAGACTTCCTTTACTTTTGTTTTCCTGCCCTTTACCGGAAATGCAGACACAGAATTATTCCTCCGGGCATAGCAGTTTTCCCGAAAAGGACATCGGACACATTTGGGCGATTGAGGCACACATTGAAGGCCCCCAAATTCCATTAAAGCCTGATTGAACAGATCTGGTCGATCATCGGGCATAAGTTTCAGAAGCAATTCACTAAAATAGCGATGAGCTTTTTGATTCCCTACTTCCAGGTCTATTCCGAAGTATCGGGATATGAATCGGTATACATTTCCATCTACCACCGGTATTTTTTCACCAAAGGAAAATGAAGCAATTGCTGCGGCTGTATAAGGTCCAACGCCTTTAAGCTTCAGCAGATCATGGTATTTTTCAGGGAAATTTCCCTGGCATTCATAAAAAACATGACGGGCCGCCGATTGTAAATTTCTGGCCCGACTATAATACCCGAGCCCCTGCCAGCATTTCATTACTTTTTCATCCGGTGCTTCGGCCAAATCCTTCAAAGAAGGGAAAATTTCCATAAAGCGATGAAAATAGGGTAATCCCTGTTCCACCCGGGTTTGTTGTAAGATGATTTCCGATAACCAAATGCGGTAAGGGTCGCTTGTTTCGCGCCATGGCAAATTGCGGGCATTCGATTTGTACCAGGAAATTAGTGTCTCAGAAAAAGCGTGATTCATGAATATTTTGAGAGAAATCGTGAACAAATAAAAATCTTCGCTGTTGAATCCCAATATAAAAGGCTAAATTTGTAGCCCTTTTGGAGGAAAAAAACATTTACAAAAGACTCAATTTCAATATTTTATCTTAATATTATGACTAAAGCCGAGGTAATCAACGAAATCGTAAACAGAACCGGAATAGGCAAAGCAGAAGTTCAACAAACGGTTGAAACCTTTTTCAAAGTAATGAAAAATTCTATGGTGGAAGGTAACAACATCTATTTCCGTGGTTTTGGAAGTTTTGTGTTGAAGAAAAGAGCGAAGAAAATTGCTCGGAACATTTCCAAAAATACTGCAATGGAAATTCCAGCCCACTATATTCCCAAGTTTAAGCCTGCCAAGACTTTTGCAGACAAAGTGAAAAAGTCTGAGGCTACGAAGAAACTCCTATAAAAATGGGTGATAAAAAACAGGTTGCGCTGCTTCTAGGAGCAGCCTGCCTTTTTATTGTTCTAGCCCTAAGCTGGAACAACTTGAACCGATCGGGGGCCACCATTAACACGGAGTCCACGGTTCCAAGAAACACCAACATGAATTGGTTTAAAACCCTGTCAAATGAAATCCAGGGTCTTTCCATTCCAGAAAGTATTATCAAAAGCGAACAGGGGAAATTGGTCATTCCTCACGAGGACAGCACCTCACTTCGCAAATCCGTAGAATTTTCTTTACAGAACAGCTATACCAGCCTGGCCGCATATTTTCAACTGCAATTAGCCAAAAAAACCAATTTGGCAAATGATTGGGAGATGGCCGGAAGGTATATCTATACCTACGGAGTTCAAATGCAAGACACAAACCGTCGTGATTTTCTTATGGCGGAGGCAATAGCTTGTTTCGATGAACAGTTAAAATCTGAACCCGAAAACAAAACGGCTACTTTATACAAAGGATTGGCCCTTGCCGACAAAAGAGAAACAATGATGCAGGCCGTGCCACTATTGCTCAATGTAGTTCGCAGCGACAGTGCTAATATTCTTGCCAACTATACCCTGGGCATGTTGGCCATAGAATCCGGTCAATTAGACAAGGCATTGATAAGATTTGAAAAATTAATATCTTTGCAGCCCTCCAATGCTGAGTACCATTTTCAGGCAGGAAGAATTTGCGAGATGATGGGAAATAAAGAACTGGCAATCAGTTATTACAGCAAGTGCAGGGACCTCAGCGGTGATCTGCAGGTTCAGGAGCAATTAGACGATATTATTAAACATTTAAAATAGAAGACATATGCCAAGCGGAAAAAAAAGAAAAAGACATAAGATCGCAACGCACAAAAGAAAAAAGAGACTGAGAAAAAACAGACATAAGAAGAAATAATTTTCTTGCTCTAATTTTCACTAAACGATTATTCCCGTGTCGAATGAGTTGATAATTCAATCCGATTCGTCCGGGGTCTGGATAGCCCTTATCCGCAATAAAAAACTTGTAGAGCTCCATCAGGAAAAAAATCAAAATAATTTTTCTGTTGGAGACATCTATTTGGGCCAGGTGCGTAAAATCATGCCCAGCCTGAATGCTGCTTTTGTAAATGTAGGATACGAAAAGGATGCGTTTCTGCATTACCACGATTTAGGACCGCAAATCCGTTCACTGAATAAATTTACCAAGTACCGTCTTCAGGGCGGCATCAAGACAGAAAGCCTACAGGATTTCGAACTTGAAGACGATATTATTAAAACTGGTAAAATCGATCAGGTACTGAGTAAGAATCAACAGATTCTGGTACAGATTCAGAAAGAACCGATTTCAAGCAAAGGACCCCGGATTAGTTCAGAACTCTCTTTGGCGGGCCGGTACATGGTGCTGGTTCCTTTTGCCAATCAGATTTCTATTTCCAAAAAAATCAAGTCTTTCGAAGAGCGCAATCGCCTTCGCAACCTTTCATTGAGTATCAAACCGGCAAATTTCGGATTGATTGTAAGAACGGTAGCAGAAGGAAAACCCGTTGCAGAACTTCACAAAGATTTAATGACGCTCCAGGAGAAATGGCAAACCATTTATAAAAATCTCCAGGGAGCGAAACCTCCGGTACGCATATTAAGCGAAATAGACCGATCATCTTCCCACATTCGCGATTTATTGAATGAGAACTTTACCAATATTGTTACCGATAACCCGACACTCCATGATGAGCTGAAGAGTTATGTCAAAAAGGTATCTCCTGAATCCGAAAAGATTGTTAATCTTTATTCTGGGAAACTGCCCATTTTTGATCAATTCGGGATCAACAAACAAATCAAGGCATCCTTTGGAAAGAATGTTTCCTTACAGGGTGGTTCCTATCTGGTAATCGAGCATACAGAAGCGCTGCACGTAATTGATGTCAATTCCGGAAGTAAAGCGACCACCGATGCCGATCAGGAATCGAATGCACTGAATGTAAACATGGAAGCCGCAGATGAAATTGCACGTCAATTAAGGCTCCGCGATATGGGAGGCATTATTGTTATCGACTTCATTGATCAACGCAATGCATCCAACAAACGCAAAGTCTACGAGCGACTGAAAGAGGCAATGAAAAACGATCGGGCAAAGCATACTATATTGCCAATGTCTAAGTTCGGCCTGATTCAAATTACCCGTCAGAGGGTACGTCCGGAGATGAACGTAGTCACTTCAGAAGAGTGCCCTATGTGCAAAGGTACCGGTGAGATCGGTTCCAGTATATTGATGGTAGATGAAATTCAACAAAAACTTGAATATCTGATTAATACCCTCAATCTTAAAAAACTGACCATTATTTCTCATCCTTACATTGCGGCATACATGCGTCATGGTTTCCCGCCACTTCACTGGAAATGGATGTGGAAATACCGCACCCGAATTCGGGTAACTGAAGATCAAAGTTATCATCTGGGGGAATATTACTTCCTGAATGAAGTAGGAGAAGAAATTATTCTTTAACAAAAAAGCCGGCTAATCACCGGCTTTTACTTTTTAAAAAGAGCTTCCTGGGTTTATTAGCATAAAGGTGCCTTGATACTTCCATTCCTGTCCTTCAATGTCTTTCACACGAATGATGTACACATACATGCCAGACTCGGCTATTTTGCCCGTAAAACGTCCATCCCAACCCTGATCCGGATCATCCGTGCTGAACATTCTACTTCCCCAGCGATTCAAGATGATAAATTCATATTCGATAACATAATTATCTCCCACAGGCTTAAATACATCATTCATTCCATCTGCATTCGGAGTAAAGGCAGTTGGAACAAAGTACTCAAACGGCGGTGCAACGAATATTTTTTGTTTTGACGTGGCAGGACACCCCACACCATTCTCAATAATTAATTGAATCTCAACTGTCCCGGTATCTCCAAAACCAATATACGCAGTCTTCCCTCCAGAAACCTCACTTCCATTCAGGTACCATGTAATGGTTGCATTATCGGTAGGATTCACCGCATCGAACTTATAAATCGTTTCGTTCAGGTCTGTTTTGTATTTGTATTTCCGAAAGGTAAAATCAGCGCGGAGTTCTTCAAGCACATTCACTTTATTAAAGACAAAACTTTCACACCCCTTATCGGACCTGGCTTGAAGGTATACACCATATTCACCGGGATGGTCAAATTTATGCTGTGGGCCAAACTCCTTGGATGTTGCTTTGTCGCCAAAATTCCACCAATACTCTACAATTTGACCGCTACTTACCGAACTGTTATTTACAAATTGCATTGGGGAACTTAAGCATACATCTTCGGCCTCAAAAGAAGCCACAGGTTGTGGATTCACTGTTACATTCGTATGTGCCTTGCTCTCACATCCGTACTGGTTGGTTAATTGCAGTTCCAACTGGTATTCCCCTGCGCTCGGGAAGCTAAAGTCGTACTTGTTCGATTTATTTGTTCGCCCATCACTTAAGCTCCAGGTCAAATCAACAATCGGACTGATTGGATTGTCGGATGTATTGATGGCCAGAAATAAATTCCCGTTCTCGCACTGCTCCGGTTCATTGATTTCAAAATTTACCATTGGACTTGGCAGTATCATATACGACAATTGCTTGCCCGATTTACATCCTCTGTTGGAAGTAGCTGTAAGAGATACCTGTTTCGGACCATACGAATCAAAGTGAATTGGCGCTGGCTTTGTGCCCTGATATTTCACCCCATCTACCTCCCATTGGAATATCATCGGAGATTGATCTGTTATGCTCGATAAATTCTCCAAAACAAGCATGTTTTCATTCATACAAGGTTCAAACTTACTCACATCAAAATCGGCAATTGGCGCCTCATACGTTTCGACTTTCACTTTTTTATTGGATGTACAGCCCTGATCCGATGTGGTTGTCAAACTGATTTCAAACGCATCGGCAACCGTATATTTCTTCACTGGATTTTTGTGGGTATTGGTTGTTCCATCTCCAAAGTCCCAAGCATAAGAAACCAGGTTACCTTTGGAAATTGAACTTTCATTGTTCAATTGAATCGGTTTATTTCCAATGCAGGAACCCGACTGATCAAAACTAAACGATGTTTGAGGGTTGGGATAGACCTGCACCTTCTGAGATGTGGATCCTTTACACCCTTTGCTGTCTTCTACTTGTAGATTGATTATAAATTCACCCGCATTTGAGAAATGGAAAACTGCGAAGTCGGTAGTACTGCTGAACCCTTCGGATTCAAACATTCGACTGGTAATGCTTCCATTTTGGGATTTGGTAATGTCATTCAGGATGATTTTGTTTCCTGTTTCGCAATGAAGGGATGAATCAATGGTAAATTGAGCAATAGGATCTGCCAGCACGTGCAAAGAAATTGTTGTCGTGTCTTTACAATCATGCACAGTAGTTGTAATCACCTGTACCCATTTTTCACCGGCATTCGCGAAACTATGCTTGGGCGGGGCGTTCAGTACCTTCGCCGCATCGGAAAATAAAAAACTGTAATTTTTCAGGTCACTGTTTCCCGCCTGATCCAATTGAAGAACAAATTGATTTCCCGTAAAACATTGACTTTCCTGATTTACACTTGCTTGAGATTTGACAATATCAAATACTTCAATTTGTATGTTATCCGTGGCCTTACAGCCCTTATCATTCACTGTTTCCAGTTTTACCTCAAAGGTTCCCGGCATATTGTAAGAATAACCGGTTTGTCTGGTAGTGGACGTATTTCCATCTCCAAAATTCCAAATAACAGAGGCTACCCGGTCGCTTTGATTGATAGAGAAATTGAACACATTGTTATTGGAGCAATGTGCACCGGTAGATAATACGATCTCCGTACTGGGTTCACTTACTTCAATTACCGCAGTATCGTATGCTAAACAGCCATACCGATCTACCTTCACAGAATATGTTCCCGAAGATTTCACCGCATATACCGGCGTTGTTTTACCATCTTGCCAACGGTACATGGCGTTTGACACACCCGGGTTCAACAAATACTGACCATATCCACAAATTATCGTATCAGGCCCCAGTGTAAAATCCGGTATTGCGTTTATGGTAACCGAACTATGCAGGGTATCTACCCCATCTCCATTGAAGACATATAATGTAATATCGTATTTGCCATTTTGGCTAAAAACATGTTTTGGATGAACCTTTCTGGAAAGATTAGTTGAAGAGGAAAAATCACCGAAATTCCATAACAGAGAGTCGCCCAATTCCAGGAGGAATGTAAAGGAGGTGGAATCTCCGACACATGTATCGGCCGCAACAATTTTTTTATCTACAAAATAATTGGAGATAAAATTTGGAAGCCCCTGATTCACTGCATTGGTATATGACTTCGCGTTGTGCTCAAAGTTACAAGAGCTGGCTGTATTATTCGGGAAATCAATGACATGCAGGGTATTGTATCCCGACGAAATATAGATTTTACCATCGGGTGCCGATTGCATGCCGAGGTAATGAGTCCATATACCTGTATTCCCGTTATTAATTTTGGTGCCGCTTGAATTAAACAGCGATTCACTCATCACCATGCCCAGGTCGTATTGGTATATCCCAACTCCAATAAGACTTACATAAAGGTAAGACACCTTGCTTGAAAACTCAACCCCATAAGGATAGTCGTAGTTCCCATAAAAAGTGATTTTCCTCGACCAGTTTTCAAAAGTTCCATTGACTTTATTAAATTTCAATAACTCAACAAATCGATCCAATTTACAGGCCCAGGCAAGATATGACCCGTCCGGTGAGAACTTCATTTGCCCTTTAGATACACCGGCAGTGGTCGATGTAGAACTACCAACGGAAGAGCTTACCGGATTCAATCCAACACCGGAAGAATTAAGAAGAAAAGAATAAAACTGAGCGTTCTCTGCATCTCGCACAGCAATCCAAACTCCGTTACCGGTATTGTTGTAGGTAGCCGCCATTCTTTCGGTAACACCGCTGAAAAGTGCCACGTTTTTATCTGAGGTAACAGCTCCTTTACCGTTGTTCAGACTCATGTCAATGACAGAATATTTCAGATTGAACTTCCCAAGAGTAGAATCGTCAAGGGTAAATAGATAGTAAATGCTTTTTGATCCGGGCTGGGGAACCAGCAAAGCGCCTTGGGTAGCCGTCTTTTCAATTTGTATTCCCTGGCAATTTTGAATCACCTCATGATTGCGGTTCCAAATAGAATCTCCATCGGAATACAACAGTAAATTTCCAGATAAATCAGACAATGAGACACAGGCGTCGAAAGCATCCTGATGTCCATCACTCAATAGATTGCTCTCTCCTGCCGTATTAAAGGCAAGACCATCATGTTTTCCAAAATACCAGTTCATTGCTCGTTTCTGAGCATATGCCGTGGTGAAAAACAAAAAGACTACGATAGGTAAAAGTCTTTTCAAGCGCAGAGATTTATATGGTTTTGTTTAAACATGTAAAAATAAGAAAATAGCTGGTTTTTCCAAACTAATTACCTGAAAATACAGAGCATTTCGATAAAAATCAATTATTGGATTTGACCATCCTGAATACGATCTTTGCACCCGCATGTTCAGTTATTTAATTGGGATTAGCGGAGGAAGCGCCTCTGGGAAGACTTCATTCATACAGGCATTGAGCCAACTATTTGATAATGAAGAGTTATGCATCCTTTCTCAAGACAATTATTACAAAGAGAAATTTGAGCAGGAATGCGATGAGAATGGAAAAATAAATTTTGATCTCCCCAATTGCATCGACATGAAAAGTTTCCTGAACGATATCCGCCAATTGAAAGCCGGAAAAAGTATCAGAAGGAAGGAATACCAATTTCAACTGGAAGGAAACGATACCCGGGAAATCATCACCAATCCCTCGCCTGTAATAATTGTAGAAGGCCTGTTCCTGCTGCATTTCGAGGAAATATTTAACGAATTGGACTTGAAAATTTTTATTGATGCGCAGGATTCCATTAAGTTGCAACGTCGTTTAGAACGGGATATAAAGGAAAGAGGCGTACCCAGGGAGCAAGTCATTTACCAATGGGAAAACCATGTACTTCCCTCTTTTCACAAATATCTGGCACCATTTAGAGATGAAGCGGATATCATTATTAATAATAATGAACATTTCCTTACTTCGCTGCAGGTTATCAGCGACCACATTAAAATAATATTGAACAAATGAACTTCAGATTTGCGGTAATCGGACTCGGCCGCTTTGGAACCAAAATAGCCCGAACTTTAAGTAACCGAGGTGCGGAAGTATTGGCAATCGACAGCGATGAAAATAAAACCGACAACCTGCGTGATGACGTGGCCTATGCGGTTACCATGGATTCAACAGATGTGAAGTCACTTCAATCACAGCGTATTCAGGACATGGACGCAGTGGTAGTGGCTATCGGAGAAAACTTTGAAGCCTTATTGCTCACTACCGCTCATCTTTTGGATATGGAAGTGAAGCGGGTCATTGCCCGTGCCGCTACTCCGCAACAGCGTATGATTCTGGAAAAAATGGGTGTCACAGAAATTCTTTCCCCTGAGGATGAAGTGGGGATTTTGGTAGCAGAGCGCCTGCTCCACCCGAGCGTGATGACCTTCCTTCAATTACCAGATGGATACGAAATCGCAGAAATTGTACCTCCCAGAGGGGTTTGGAATAAAACCGTTGGAGAATTGCAACTGCGTGAAATGTACAACCTCAATCTGATTACCCTGAAGCGTGAATATGAACTCCAAAAAAACGGAGAAATTATTATCGAAAAACATATTTTGGGAGTTCCCAAATCCGACACGGTGATTTACGAAAACGACACCCTGATTCTTCTGGGTCAGGAAGTCGACATTGAAAGGTTTATCGAAGTAAACCGTTAAAATCAGAGGAAAATTATCGGAAATTTCTAATCTTGGTCGCTGTTGCACAAGTTGCCAGCTATCCATATATTTGCCCGCTTTAAAAAAACGAGTTATAGTCTAATATATACCATGAAAAATCAGGGAGTAGTTAAGATTTTTACCATTGCGCTCACTCTGGTATGTCTGTTCCACCTATCCTTTACGGTGAAATCGCGCATGATCGATGCCGATGCAGCAGAATATGCACACGGTGATCCTGCGTTGAAACAACGTTATCTCGATTCTATTGCCGGCATGCCCGTGTACGATTTATTGCTGAAACAGTACACCTACATGCAGGTAAAAGAGCGTGAAATGAACCTGGGTCTTGACCTGCAAGGCGGTATGAACGTTACCTTGGAAGTATCTCTTCCAGACGTGATTCATGCCCTGGCCAATAAAACCAAAGATCCACAGTTTATGGAAGCGTTGAAACAGGCCAACGAGAAATCAACCAATAGCCAGGATAATTATGTCAATCTTTTTGTAGAGGCCATTCGCAGTGCTGCTCCCAATAAAAAACTCAATTCATGGTTTGCTAACAAAGAGAATAAAGACAAAATCAGCTTCAACTCTACTGACGACGAAGTAATCAGTTTTCTCCGTGCCGAGTCAGATGATGCAGTAGAAAGAACTTACCGTGTACTTCGCTCACGTATCGATCAATTCGGGGTGGCTCAACCAATCATCCAAAAGCTTGAAAATTCGGGCCGCATCATGGTTGAACTTCCTGGGGTAAACGACGTGGAACGCGCACGTAAACTGATACAATCATCTGCAAAACTCGAATTCTGGAACGTTTACAATCCAGCTGAAGCCTTTGGGTTTTTGTCAAAAATGGACAAAACACTCAAAGCACGGCTGGATGAGGAAAACGGACTCAATACAGATTCAACTGCCGTAGAAACTGACCCAATTACCGGTGAGCCTATTGTAAATCAGGACACCACTGCCAAGGCAGACACATCAAAACAAACAGATGACCTGCTTGCAACCCTCAATCAGGGTGGCGACACAACAGCTCAAGACACAGGCAAACAAACTTTTGAGCAATTCCAGAAAGAAAATCCTTTAATGGCTAAATTGGCCAACGGAACCACTTCTTTCCTCAATCTGGATGAACAAGGAAATTCCCGTAGTGCAGAATTAGCCTTTGTAAATGCTTCTGACACTGCAGAAATTGATAAATACCTCAATGACCCTGAATTACGCGACGTAATTCCTGGCGATGTTGTATTCCGTTGGGGTAAAAAACCAGAAGGTTCCAATACCCTCGGCTTGTATGCTTTGAAAGCCAGCCGTGACGGCGGTCCTGATTTGGAAGGAAATGTCGTTACCGATGCAAAATCTGTCATTGGTTCGACTGGAGGATTCGAAGTATCCATGTCGATGAACCAGGAAGGTCGCCTTGTATGGAAAAGAATGACCAAAGAGGCTTCTGAACAAGATCCAAAAGGACATGTGGCAATTGTATTGGATGATGTGGTTTATTCAGCACCAGTCGTAAACGGTGAGATTCCATACGGACAAACTTCCATTACCGGATCATTCAGCCAGGAAGAAACCAAGTTGATGGCCAATATCCTGAAATCAGGCAAATTTCCTGCACCTGCGCGTATCGTGGAAGAGGCCATCGTGGGTCCATCTTTGGGTAAAGCGGCTATTAGCAGTGGTTTGTATTCCATCCTTGCCGGTTTCCTTTCTGTAATAATCATCATGGCGGTTATTTATAGTACTGCAGGTTGGGTTGCCAACCTGGCCGTATTGCTTAACCTCTTCTTTATGATGGGCGTTCTTTCTTCGCTGGGTGCCGCGTTAACCCTTCCGGGTATTGCCGGTATTATCCTGACTTTGGGTATGGCCGTAGATGCGAACGTACTGATTTACGAAAGGGTAAAAGAAGAATTAGCCGCGGGTAAAAACCTGAAGAACTCCATATACAATGGTTATAAGAATGCCCTCTCGGCGATTCTCGACTCGAATATTACTACCCTCCTAACAGGTATAGTCCTCTATACCTTTGGTAGCGGACCTGTATTCGGTTTCTCCATTACCTTGATTATTGGTATTCTTTCTTCTCTTTTTACCGCAATCCTGATGACCCGCCTGGTTTTCGAATGGGCTTTAAGAAAAGAAAAATATATTAAATTCTCTCTGCCTTCTACGGCCAACCTGTTGAAAAACACCAATATCAACTTCATTGGTAACCGGATGAAATATTACACTATCAGTGGAATATTGATTGTAGCAGGAATTGCCTCTATTGCCACCAGAGGATTGGATTTGGGCGTCGATTTCAAAGGTGGTTGGTCTTATGTGGTAAAATTCGAAAAGAACAGCAGCACCTCAGAACTTCGTGCTGCCTTGGAAGCTCCTTTTGGTTCCAAGCCCGAAGTAAAAGTATTTGGCGACAACAGCACTTTCAAAGTCACTACTGATTTTAATATTGCCGACAACTCCAAAAATGCAGCAGATACCGTAACTGCTCACCTGAATGAAGGGCTGGCGCCGTTAAACAATAAGTTTACCATTGAAAGTGCAACACGGGTTGGTCCTACCATTGCCGACGATATTAAATTCGATGCGGTACAATCGGTATTGGTAGCCTTGGTATTGATGTTTATTTACATCTTGATTCGTTTCCGCAAATGGCAATTTGCAACTGGTACTGTAATTAAGTTGACACACGACGTTTTGATTGTTTTGGGACTCTTCTCCTTGTTAGATGGTGTAGTTCCTTTTACCTTGGAGATTGATCAAAGCTTCATTGCAGCAATTCTGACCGTTATTGGATACTCAATCAATGACTCTGTGGTTGTGATGGACCGCGTTCGTGAATACCTGAACGAACACAAAAAAGGAAGCATCAAAACCATTATCAACGATGCCTTGAACAGCACTCTGAGTCGCACCATGATTACCTCACTCACCACTCTTGGTGTTTTGGTTATCCTCTTCATATTTGGCGGTGAAGTAATTCGTGGATTCTCCTTCGCAATGCTGGTTGGGGTTCTTGTAGGATCTTACTCTTCCATCTGCATCGGTGCACCACTTGCTGCTGATTTAATCAAAGAAGACGAAATTTAACAGCTCATTTGTGGGACTGAAGCCCGCCTTGTGCGGGCTTTTTTGTTTTATCTTGGCACATCATGGCATTGCTCAGTATACTTCTTCCCTACTTGTATGCAGATGATGCCTTATTCAAGGCCATCGATTCCATTCTGAAACAGACATATACCGATTGGGAACTAATCCTTATCGCCAATGGAAATCCGGAGGAATATGTCCGCTGCAAGAGGCATACAGCCGATGATCGTTTTATCCATCTCATGGAAAATCAAAGAGGAATTGCCTATGCACTCAATTCCGGATTAATTGCAGCCCGGGGAAAATATATCGGCAGAATGGATGCAGATGATGTATCCCTGCCCAATCGCTTTCAATTACAAGTAGCCTTTCTGGAAAATCATCCTCATGTTGCTGCCGTTTCCTGCAGAACACTATTTGATAGCCCGAAACAAGCAGAAGGCTATAAACAGTTCGTTGCGTGGCAAAATGAAATAATTAGTCCTGAACAGCATTTCATTTACCGGTTTCAGGAGTCTGCAATTGCTCATCCTTCCATCTGTTTTCGTAAAATTTTGATTCAAAATCATGGAGCATATTCCACCCTGCCCTGGCCGGAAGATTATGAACTCTGGCTGCGCTGGATGGAAGCCGGAGAATTGATTCAAAAACTTCTTATAGTCGGACTTATATGGAAGGATTCTCCCGGTCGACTGAGCCGGACGAATCCATCGTATTCCGATGAGGCTTTTTTCCGTTTGAAAGCCAAATACCTGATACCGCTGACCACTGGCAAAAAGGTTTTGATCTGCGGCAGCAGCGATCAGGCAAAACAACGTTGGGATTGGATGGAACAAGAGGGCTTAAAGATGGATGCGTGGACCGATATCGCACCTAAAAACAAAATGGGAGCCCCATTTATTTCTGCGAATGAAATTTCCTGGTCTGAGGAATGGATTGTTTTGAGTTTGATTGCGCAAATTGGAACGAGGGAAAAAGTTGCCGCCTATTTTATTGAAAAAGGATATCAGCCATGCGTGGATTACTTCTCCTGTGCCTGAGAGTTGAATTCATTAATATTGGAAGGTGGAAAAGATTGTCATCTATACAGACGGCGCAGCAAGAGGAAATCCGGGCCCTGGAGGCTATGGAGCAGTGCTGATGGCGGGGAAACACAGGCGAGAACTGAGTGAAGGATTTCGAAGAACCACCAATAACCGAATGGAGCTTCTTGCCGTCATTCGTTCTTTGCAAGCGCTGAAAAGAAGCGATCTGCCTATAGAAATTCACACAGACAGCAGGTATGTTTGCGATGCCATTACCAAGGGCTGGCTGCAATCCTGGCAAAGGACCAATTTCAAAGGGAAAAAGAATGCAGATATGTGGCGGATGCTCATCCCATATTTAGCCCAATACAAACCAAAATTTTTCTGGGTTAAAGGCCATAACGGACATCCATTGAATGAACGCTGCGATCAATTGGCGACGGAGGCAGCGGACAAGGGTCCGTTTAAAATTGACAGTACATTTGAGGCTGAGGAAAAAAGTCAAAAAGAATCAGGACTTTTCGAATAGAGCATAAAAGAGTATATCCCCACCCTCTGCCCGGTAGTTAAGATAGGACCATTCTTTCAGTTGGAGTCCAATGGAGGCAAATCGCTCAAAATGTCCTTCATTTTCTTTTTCGTATACACTGCAGGTGGCATATACGAGGATGCCGCCCTTTTTTAAAAATGGAACTGTATGGAGAATAATTTTCTCCTGAACCATCAAATAATGTATTAATAAATCTTCGTTCATGCGTTGCATGGAATCCGGGTTGCGGGCAAATACCCCGCTTCCCGAGCAGGGCACATCACATAAAATTCGATCGTATTCTTTTTTTGCCTGATTGGGTTGCGACCTGCTTAAATCCATCACCCCATTCGTTGGAATTTTCATTCCGGCGGACTGAAAGCGTCTCTTCAGATTTTCGAGAATGGATGCGCGTACATCCGTGCAAAAAAGACTGGCCGGAGTGAATTCCTGCATTATTTGCAAGGCTTTGCCTCCGGACGCGGTACAGGTGTCCCAAACGGAATATCCATTCCAATCTATCCGCCTGATGACTTCTTGCGATGCTCTGTCCTGAATTGCGCCAAATGAAGATGCTTGTTTTCCCAGGATCAGATCGAGATTGATGCCCGTGTCCATTCCAAATGCCAGTCCATCTACGGTAAATTCAATCTTATGAGTACGAAGAAGTTGAATAAGCTCTTCTTTTCTGTCTTTCCTGCAACGAAACCAGAGTCGGGATGGCATCGCCAGGCTTTCATCAGCATTCCACTCGGCAAGTGCCGGAGAAATTTCATCTGCCAGCGGGAAAAATGGATTTTCCAGGTTCAGAAATTCACGAAATTGCCGCATGCGCGCATCCAGGGAATCCAAAACCTCTAAATCGCGGGGTAAAAGTCCCTTTGCCTGCCAATCGGTCAACCATTGATGCATCTCTGTTTCATACAGGTACGCGGCCCATGCCAATGCGGATTCATTCTCTTCGATCAGGTGGGATACCTGCCCCAGACGAAACCAGGAATAACAGAGCGCTTTAATTTCACGTCGGTCGCGGCTTCCCCACTCCTTGTGCTTCTGGCAATTTTGCCTGAAAAATGGTGCAAATGGCAAGGACGGATCCCACAAACGAAGAACCTCAGCAGCCTGATGAATACGGATTCCCGCACGACTCATGGCTTGTAAACAAATCGATAATCGTAGTAATGAAGCAGACGCAATGCCCGGTTTTGAATTACTCTACCGGTGAAATGCCAGGTAAAATCCATGCCCACTCCCATAAATTCAGTGTCTCGGGTATAGGCAGGAAACCCCTTACCAAATGCCAGCAAAGCCTCTCCGAAGAACATCATCTGATCGTAGCCTTTCAAGGCGTATTTCCCGGGAGGAATTTGGAACTTTTCACGAAAGGTATTGTTGAATTTCTGAAAGCTGCTGTCCTCACTGTTTTCAGACCATGCGGTAATGATGCAGGCCTGCATTTTATCCCAATGATCCATCTCCGGATCTCTGAAATCCATCCAGGTATCCAAACCAATAACTTTCAACCGGTATTCTTCCTCCTCTGCCGGTTTAAAAGAACGAAGTGCCAGATTGACCATTTTTTCGTTGTCGCTTGGAAGCAGGATATAATTCGTGATGCTGTCGTTTTTGCTCAAAAGCGGCATGACATCCATCTCAGGAACAATTTTTCGTTCGGTAATTTTAAGTCCCATGGAATCTTTCCAAACGTTCAGTCCTTTTTTAAACGCTTTATCGGTAGAGGAACCATCAGAGAGGTAAAAAAAACGTGCATTTTTCCGGTGTTCAGACATATAAGATCCGGCCGCAAGCCCATACGATTCCAAATCAGGACTGCAGTAAAATGCCAGCGGATTAGCCGGAGTCTGACTATTTACAAGGGAAAACGGTGCAACGATAGGAATGGAATAGGATTTTGAAAAAGTATTAATCATTTGAAAACAGGGAGGATCCAGTGGTCCGATGATAAGGTCCATCGAAGCCATTTCGGGCTTTTTCAATAAAGCTGCGGTATGAATGGAATCTTTCTGAGTATCGTAGACATGCAGGGTGATCACAATGCCAAACTTCTTTAAATCATCAAGGGCCAGTAAAATACCCTGGTAATAGTCGGTAACTGATTCAAGTACCACGTATTCCCGACTACTGGGAAGGATATCTTTGTTTAAGGAGAAAGGAAGCAAAACAGCAACGTGAAAATCATTCACGATTTCCGGTTTTTCCGGATGACTCTTTTGCTTGATTTCGTCCTCCTGCTTCCTCTTGTCCGGGATTATATCATCCGGATTTTGTGTCGTTTCCTTCTTTTCATTTTGAAGGTAGCTGCTTTGCTTTGATGCGCTGCAAGCCACCCCTCCAAGAAGGAAAATCAGAATTATGAAAGAAAATTTATTCCCACTCAATTGTCGCAGGGGGTTTGGAGCTGATATCATAGACGACCCTGTTTATGCCTTTAACCTGGTTGATTATCTTGTTCGATATATGTGCTAAAAATTCACGAGGTAAATGTCCCCAATCGGCAGTCATACCATCCACCGAAGTTACGGCACGAAGGCAAATTACATTCTCATACGTTCTTTCATCGCCCATTACTCCCACAGAATTGATTGGCAGGAAAATGGCACCCGCCTGCCAAATCTGATCATACAGACCATGTTCTTTCATTCCATGGATAAATATGGCATCTGCTTCCTGGGTAATACGGACTTTCTCTTCCGTAATGTCTCCAAGTATCCGAATAGCGAGACCCGGTCCGGGGAATGGGTGGCGATCCAAAATGGCATTGTCAATCTCCAAACCGCGTCCGACCCTGCGTACTTCATCTTTGAATAATAGACGCAGTGGCTCCAAAACTTTTAAATTCATTTTTTCAGGCAGCCCACCCACGTTATGGTGCGATTTAATGGTGGCACTCGGCCCTTTTACGGATACCGATTCAATTACATCAGGGTAGATGGTACCCTGGGCAAGCCACCTGGCATTTTCAATTTTATTCGATTCTTCTTCGAAAACGTCAATAAATACCTTTCCAATTGCTTTTCTTTTCTTTTCCGGGTCGGTTACGCCAGCCAATGCATCCAAAAACAGATGTCCGGCACGCACCCCCTTCACATTGAGTCCCATGCCATTATAGCTTTCCAGAACGGAATCAAATTCATCTTTACGCAGCAGGCCATTGTCAATGAAAATACATTGAAGCTGATCTCCAATGGCCTCCTCAATCAATACAGCCGCTACAGATGAATCCACTCCACCACTGAGTCCGAGGATGACTTTGTCATCGCCCACCTGCTCGCGAATATCTTTGATTGTAGACTCAATAAAGTGCTCTGGTGTCCAATCGCCCGAGCAACCGCAGATATCAATGATGAAATTCTTCAACAGAATTTTTCCTTCTTCGCTATGAGTCACTTCGGGATGAAACTGAATCCCATAGGTCGTTTCTCCCTTGATTTTAAACGCAGCATTTTGGACAGATTCCGTGGAGGCAATCAATTCAAAATTGTCTGGCAATTCCGTAATGGTATCACCATGCGACATCCATACCACGGAAGCCCGTTTCATCCCGGCAAACAGCTCATTATCACTGGCCGACAAAGCCGCGCGACCATATTCTCTATGCTTGCTTGCCTGTACATCTCCACCATTGCTTTGAGCCAAAAACTGTGCACCATAACAAACTCCAAGTACCGGGTAGTTTCCACGAAATTCGGTATTTATCTGAGGTGCATGGTGGTCGCGAACCGAATACGGAGAACCTGAAATAATGATTCCCTTAACCGTTTCATCCAACTCAGGCATGTGATTGTATGGATGGATTTCTGAATAGACATTCAGTTCCCTGACGCGGCGCGCGATCAACTGTGTATACTGAGAGCCGCAATCCAGAATGATGATTTTTTCTGTCATAAATCGATGAAGCGGCAAAGTTATTCTTTTTCGCCATATGCCTTTTTGCCAGTGGGAAATAAAAATTCGATCTGCAGGTATCAAATTCTAACCGAATTACGTTAATCCAATTATGAAATAGTATATTCAGAAATCCTATAAAATTGCCATGATTAAAATTACTAAAACCCTCAGCCTTATTGCTTTATTGGCTCTAACCTCGTGTGCCAGAAAGCCGGGCAACGAGGTCTTTGTAGAAACCAAAAATTTCGGCGACCAGATCGCCCTTCAGCAAAATCTTGAATTCACTTTTAGCCATGATTTAGTGAGCACCGATAAGATTGGTGTATGGGACAGTGTGCCATATTTCAAAATAGAACCGGAAGTGGCCGGACGTTTTCGATGGAGCAGTCCGAACACTTTGAGTTTTTCCCCGGAACATTCATTTGCTCCAAGCACCGATTATACTTTGAGGGTCCAGTCCGAAATTTTGAATGATACGGAAGGAGAATCTTTGTACCTCAGTGATGAGCTGAAAAATGACTTCTCGTTTCACACGCCTTATCTAAAGGCAGAATCAATTCAGGCCTATTGGTCACGCCAGGAAGGTTCACAAGATGTGAGAATGCAGGTTCAGCTGGATTTTAATTATAAAGTAGAAGTCAACGGACTTGCATCCATGCTGGAATTTTTTGTAGATGATGAAAAAACAGAAGGCCAGGTGCTGAGCAACGCCAGTGATAAACAAATCAAATTGCTTGTTGATCCTGCAAATAAAGGAGAAGAGGATGTGTTGCTCCGGATTCGGATGAAAAAAGGACTCCGCATTGCCGGCAGTGAAAAGGAAAGTCAAGAGGATCAGGAACTATCGGTAGTGCTTCCTTCCAGGCTCCGCCTGGAAGTCACTGAAGTGAGTGCGGTATACGAAAACGGAGAAGGAACCATTACCGTTTATACTTCTCAAGAGCTGCAGAACGTCGATTTAAGTGGTATTTATAAATTGAGTCCATCCATCTCAACCAATGCAGAAAAGCTGGAAAACGGATTTGAAATCAAAGGCAGTTTTGATATAAGTCAGGTATACTCCCTCACCATCTTTAAAAAGCTGGAAGGAGTGTTCGGTGGAAAAATGAAAGACGACTTTCAAAAGAATCTGAGTTTTGGAGAATTGAAGCCCAGCATTGGATTCACGAATGAAAAAGCAATTTATCTGAGCAGTGCGGGAGCACAAAACATCGGAGTCAATATTGTCAATGTCGACAAGATCAAAGTTAAGATCTATAAAATATACCAGAACAATATCCTCGCTTATTTACGCTATAACACCTATGAAAACTGGGATTATGACTATGAATTAGAAGAATACACGGGCACCAAAACCATTTACCGCCCAGATGAAAGCGGAAATTTCAGCGATTTACTCTCGGAACAAGAAATCAGTACCAACAGCCTGCCCAAGATCAATGGCATTCGTACCTTGAAGATTGATATACCCAATCAAAGCAAAGATTACCGAGGCATCTATTTCGTTATGGTTCAATCATCTGGACAACGATACCTGCGCGCCTCCAAGCTCATCTCCGTTTCTGATGTCGGAATAATGACCAAGGTAATGGAGAACCGTGTGCTGATCATGGCACATAGTATCATGGATACCCGTCCACTCTCAGGAGTCGACGTGCAACTTGTGAGTAGCAACAACCAGCTCATGGTAGAGGGAAAAACAGGCCCTGATGGGGTCCTTATTTTTGATAAACTGAATGAAACCGCCCCCGGTTTTAAACCGGCCATGGTGACGGTACAAACTGCCAAGGACTTCAATTTTGTTCCTTTCTCCAATACGGCTGTGGAAACCTCTCGTTTCGATGTGGGTGGAAAATATGAAAACGCCACGGGTTTTGATGCCTATATCTACGGCGAAAGAAATTTATACCGCCCAGGAGAAACCATCCATTTAAACACACTGGTTCGCACCAACGATTGGAAAAGTGTGGGAGAAGTGCCGCTGAAATGGAAACTTTTAATGCCCAACGGACGGGAGTTAAAAACTGAAAAGGTTAAAACCAATAAAGAAGGAGCAATAGAAACCAGCATCGAATTACCAGGCAGTGCGCTCACCGGTGGATATAATTTTGAAGTATACAATGGAAACGACAAATACCTCGCGAGTTATGCCATTCAGGTCGAGGAATTCATGCCCGATCGTATTCACATCAAAGGGAAACTGAATCAGGAGATTTATACACCGGGAGACACCCTTCGTTACCATGCAATGGCTGAAAATTTCTTTGGCCCTCCTGCTGCCAACAGAAAATATGAATTCACCCTTCAAATGAATCGGGTGGATTACCGGAGTAAAAACTTTCCTGCCTTTCGTTTTTATAACAGCGACAATACCCGCTATGAAAATGTTTTACGAGAAGGGAAAACGTCTGATCAGGGCATGATCGACGAAAACATGATCATTGCTAAAAGCATGAAAGGCACCGGACTGGTGAATATCAAAACCTTTACCACGGTTTTTGACGAAAGTGGACGGCCAGTTCACTCGCAAAAAAACGCCAGAATATTCACTCAGGATGTATTCTATGGTATTCGGTTGGACGACTACTATGTGAGTACCAACTCACCCATGAATATCCTTTTTGCTGCAGTCGATCAGCAGGACCGGTTTAAAAATGGCGCAAAAGCCAGCGTGGAAATTTATCGCTATGAATGGCAGAATGTTATTGAAAACAGTAACAATTACTATCAATACCGATCCAGAAAAGCAGAACGAATTCAGCTGACCAAAAACATCACCTTTGGCAGTCAGCCATACGCCTTTCAATATATTCCCAGAGTAAGCGGTGAATACGAGATACGCATTAAAGATCCGGGTGCACAAGCCTATGTCAGCTATCATTTCTATTCCTACGGCTGGGGATATACGGAAAACAATTCATTTGAGGTGAGTACAGAAGGACAGATTGAGATGGAGACCAACCAGGAGCACTACCAGGTAGGCGACGAAGTGAAAATTCTTATGAAAACTCCTTTTTCGGGAAAAATCCTTCTGAGCATCGAACGAGATAATGTGTTTCAATACAAGGTGATCGAAACGGACAAAAAATCAGCTGAATACCGCTTTAAAGTCACAGATGAACATGTCCCCAATGTCTATGTTTCCGCCACACTGATTCGTCCGATGAATGGCTCCAACATGCCGCTTACAGTAGCCCACGGCTATATTCCTGTGATGGTTGAAAAGAAATCATCCCGGCTGCCGGTAGAAATTGTGGCCGTTGATAAGAGTCGTTCACGGACCAAGCAAAAAATTACCATCAAATCGAGACCAGAATCCGATATTGAAGTAACCCTTGCTGCGGTAGATGAAGGAATTCTTCAATTGCGTCATTTTAAAACTCCGGATCCACATGGCTATTATTATCAGAAGCGGGCTTTGGAAGTGAGCAGTTACGATATCTACGCCATGCTCTTTCCCGAATTAAATAACAAAAAAAGCTCCGGAGGAGATGCTGATCGCGAAGATATGGGAGGAGACAAACGTGCAAACCCTTTGGCGAACAAGCGGGTCAAATTACTTTCTAAATGGAGCGGTATTTTACATACCAACAGCAAAGGGGAAGCCAGCTACGAACTGGACATTCCTCAATTCAACGGAGAAATTCGATTGATGGCAGTTTGCTACAAAGGGTCTGCATTTGGTGCCTCCAGCAAACCCATGACAATTGCCGACCCCATCGTGATCAATACCTCTCTTCCCCGATTTTTATCACCGGGAGATGAAGTACGATTACCCGTTAATCTGGCAAACACCACGGATAAAGCAACCCAGGCCAAAATTCAGATCATGGTCGAAGGAGAATTAAAGCTCGATGGACCTTCCTCCCTTTCCGTAAGCGTACCGGCCCACGAAGAAACCAAGGGTGATTTCAGGCTATTGGCCAATGAAAGCATGGGACAGGGAAAAATTACCGTTTTGGTGCAGGGACTGGGTGAGACTTTTAAGGAAGAGCTGGATATCACCATTCGACCAGCTGTTCCATTGACGCGTCATACAGTAAGTGGAATGTACGAAAAAGGGAACCATCAGGTGATTTTGAACCGCTTCGACGAACTGATTCCTGAAAGCAGAGAAGTAAATCTCATCGTGAGTAAATCGCCTCTGATTCAATTCATGGACAAGTTCAACTACCTTATCGGTTACCCGCATGGTTGTGTCGAGCAAACGACCTCCAAAGCATTTCCACAGATATACCTCTCATCTTTCATTACGAAACACAAAAATTACTTCAGAGAATATCAGGAATCATCCACCAATCCCGAATACAATGTTCAGCAGGCCATTATAAAACTGAGCAATATGCAGCAATACAATGGAGCCATGAGTTACTGGCCGGGTGGCAGTTATACCAGTTATTGGGGCACTGCCTATGCCACTCATTTTTTGTTGGAAGCGAAAAAAGCAGGATACGAAGTGAGTCAGCAGGTAATCAACCGATGCCTTTCCTACCTGGAATACAGAAATGGAGAAAAGCTATCCGAACGCCACTGGTACCTTGATCAGGGAACCTGGACCAACCGGATTATTGCCGATCGGGCTCAGATATACAGCTTGTATGTATTGTCCATTGCAGGCAAACCGAACCGTTCGCTCATGAATCACTTCAAGGCAAATATTGACTTTTTGAGTGTGGACTCCAGATACATGCTGGCGGCTGCCTATGCCATGCTCGGAGATATGAATACCTTTAAAAACCTCATACCCGCAGCTTACCCCGATGAAGCATCGAGGTCCGAATTCTCCGGAAATTTCTCCTCAGATACCAGAAACCTTGCCATCAGCCTGAATACGCTGGTAGAGATCGACCAGAAGAACAGTCAAATTCCTGTTCTGGCCCGACTGTTAAGCAATAAGTTAAGATCCAGAAGATACTACAATACCCAGGAACTGGTGTTCAGCTTCCTGGCATTGGGGAAATTGCAAAAAAGCTTAGGAGACAACAATGTCAGCGCCCTGATTAAATCGGACGGGAGAATTATTGGAAGATTCGACGGCAACGAAGACCTTAAAATCAATCGCAAAGACCTTCAAAGTGGAAAGCTCGAGCTTGAGGTAAATGGTAAAATGGTGTACTTTTTTGCTGAGGTAAGTGGCATCAATGCCGCTGGAAACTTTGAAGAAAACGATAACTTTTTACAGGTTCGAAGAAGCTACTTTGACCGTTTTGGCAATCCGATAACCTCTAATCATTTCAAACAAAACGACTTGGTGGTGGTTCGCGTCGCAATTTCGTCTCTGGCCGCCAGTTCTGTTGAGAATGTGGCGATAACTGACATGCTGCCAGCAGGTTTTGAGATTGAGAATCCCCGCCTGAACGATTTCCCGAATATGAACTGGATTAAGAACAAATCCACTCCGGATTACTACGATTTCAGGGACGACAGGGTGAACCTTTACACTACGGCACAATCCAGCACGCGTTACTACTATTATATTGTACGGGCGGTGTCTCCGGGAAAATATAAACTCGGTCCCATCGGCGCCGATGCTATGTACAATGGGGAATACCATAGTTATCATGGTGGCGGGACGGTTGTGATTGAATAGAGTTTTTTAGAGGGTTTAGAGTCTGTAGAGAGACTATTTTGACTGGTTAGACGAATGAGACATTTTAGATACAGGAGGATTTGATAAAATGCAATACAATTTGAACATATGGAAATACCTAAGGATTCCTGAAAGTCTAAAAACTCTAAAGCCTCTAAAAACTCTACAAACTCTAAACCATGCGTAAGAGTAAAAAATGGATGTATCGATTGCTGGTAGTGATGCTCCTGATTGCATCCTGCCGGGCTGTAAATCCAGTGATGATCTATTTTGAGAATGATACCCCCAGCACAAGTTATGGAGAAAGTTGGAAGGGTCATTTAGAAAACGGGAAACGCATGCCAAGCTATGGTTATAATTTTTCCGGAGTTAGTTATTTGCTATTGGCTTTGGGGAGAAACGGGGTACACAGCGCGGTACGCGATTTAACTGTTGCCGCTTACGACACGCTTTATAGCCTTCACCCGGAATGGCGCTATTTATATGGAGAAACAGGCTGGGTAAAAGGAGGGAAATTCTGGCCACATTATACCCATCAAAACGGAATGGTAATCGACTTTATGGTGCCTGTAATAAAAAAGAATGACTCCTCTGTAGTGATGCTGCCGCATAGCATTTTCAAACGATTTGGTTATGCTTTCGAGTTCGATTCTCTGGGTGAAACATCTGCATATCGGATTGATTTTGAAAGCATGGCAGCACATCTGCACTTTCTAAATACCCTTGCCCCAGGGTATCATCTTAAAATCCGACGCATCATCTTCGCTCCCGAATTCCTGCCTTATCTCTATCAAACTTCCTACGGCGAGGAGATGAAAAAATTACTTTTTGTTTACAACAAGCGCTGGTTGCGGCACGACGACCACTACCATACCGAGTTTCAAATGATCGAATAAAGAAGCTGGTTAGGATTATTCCTTCGGTTGAGGACATGGCGAATTCAGCAATTCCATGGCATCGGTAATTCCGAGGGTTTTCGCTTTTAGAAAATCCTGGCAATAATCGCTAAGGCCGCTCAATAGCTTGATTTCTCCCATCACAAAATAGGCCTCTGCAAAATCAGGATTGAGAGCCAGCGCAATGCGAATATCCGCCAGGGCTGAGCTGGCCATAACCTGATCCACCTTCGATTCTTTAAAATGTCGTGGCACCTCCATATAATACATTCCGGATTGAGGAGAAGAAGCGTACAAGAATTTCGCCCTTTTGTTTCCTTTGGCTATGGCTTGTTTCAGTAAAATCCTGCCACGAATCACGTAGGAAGAAGCGAACTCAGGATTCATCTTAATTAAATCTTCCAAAATCTTTAATGCCTGTACATCTTCATTCATCGAAGAGAGAATATTCGCTTTCAAAAGCTTGAGTGTCAGAATCGGAGATTCCTGTAGTTTGGAAGTGAGAAATATGGCCTTGTTCACACATTCCAGGGATTCATCCAATTTACCGACGCTGAGATAGCATTTGGAAAGACCGTCGTACACACTCACAAATAACTGTCGCATGTATATGTCCGGACTCACCTGATTGCTTTTTAAGGTGTATGAATTCCGCACATCCTCCGGAATTTCGCTGGAGTTATGCAATGCGTCTTCGTAAGCCGCAGCGGCATAAGTGTATTTCTTCATACCGAGTAAGGCATTTCCACGAAATGCATTGATCAGTGGATGATCAGGCCAGCGCAAATGCCCTTGGTTTAAAATATCGAGTGCCTCCTGATACTGTTTCAGGTCAATGGCAGTAAGGCCACGCTGATAATAATAACTGGGCAAACTGGTATCGCAATGATTGCCAATCATCGCGACTGCTTCCTGATACATGTCTTCCCGGGGATATTTTGAAACAGAGAGGGCCTGAATACAGCGGTTGTAATCTGAACAGGAAGAATCCAGTTCGGCATTCTCAAAATAGATATTGGCTCTGTTAAAATAGGCCAGCGCATTGTAAGGGTTTATCCTCACCGTTTCGGAATACGATTTTTTAGCTTCGGTATAATTTCCTATCGCTTCCTCAATGGTTCCTTTTCCCAGCCAATAATCTGCATTATTGCTATCGAGATCAATCGCTTTGTTCACGTCGATAACGGCATAATTCAATTGTTTCAGCATGAAGTGCGTATAGCCCCGTTGAAAATAGAAATCGGAAATAGCAGGTTCCAATAAAATGGCATTGGAAAAATCATCGATTGCATTTTCATATTTGCCCAGATGAAATAGAAAATTTCCTCTTGAATAATAATAATCGGCCATCATCGGATTGAGTTCAATAGCCTTGTTAAAGTCCTTGCTTGCTTTGTATGAATCGCCCATGGTCTCATAAATTTGAGCCCGAATAAAATAATTGAACGAGGCGGTATCACCCGTTTTCACCGCCATATTGGCCTGCTCCAGGGCATCTTCCAAAATACCGTTTTGCATGCTGTAAATAGCAAGGCCTATGAAACAACGGCTGCATTGCTTATTGATGGTAGCCGATCGGAGCAGATCTTCTGCTCCACGGGTAAAAGAACTGGCATTCAGCTTGGCCCAGCCCCGGTTAACCAGGTATTCGGCATTCATGGAGTCCTTTTCCAAAAGTTGGTCGTAAATCGCTATGGCGGTAACAAAATCACCATTTTGCATGTACAACTGCGCCTGTCGATCGAGTGGAATTTTTGGCTGAGCCTGACTGGAAACAACAGAAAGTAAAATTCCGAAAAAGGCGAAAAAGTGTTTTTTCATTGGGGTTCGAAGATAAATGTTTGCAGTTACTGTGCCCGAATCGAAAGACGGAAACTAAAGCAAAAAGGTTTCATCTAAAATTTCTAAAAGTCGGCCAATAAGGCTAATTTGCGCCAAATTTTGTGAAATGAGCGTTCTCGTTAATAAAAACTCCAAAGTTATTGTTCAGGGATTTACCGGCAGTGAAGGTACTTTCCATGCTTCCCAGATGATAGAATACGGCACCAACGTCGTAGGCGGTGTTACTCCCGGAAAAGGAGGCAATATGCACCTGGATCGTCCGGTTTTCAATACGGTAGAAGAAGCCGTGAAGAAAACGGATGCCGATGTATCCATCATCTTCGTTCCTCCTGCTTTTGCAGCAGATGCGATTATGGAAGCGGCAGATGCCGGGATCAAAGTGATTGTATGTATCACGGAAGGAATTCCAACCCGTGACATGATCGCTACCAAAGCGTATATCAAAAAAAGAGATTGCATTCTTATCGGACCAAACTGCCCGGGAGTTATCACTCCAGGCGAAGCCAAAGTAGGTATTATGCCGGGCTTTGTATTCAAGCCGGGCCGCGTGGGCATCGTTTCCAAATCCGGAACGCTGACCTACGAAGCAGCCGATCAGATTGCCAAGGCAGGACTTGGTGTTTCTACAGCTATCGGTATTGGTGGAGACCCTATCATTGGAACTCCAACCAGAGAAGCCGTTATGATGCTGATGAATGATCCGGAAACCGATGCCATCGTAATGATTGGTGAAATCGGCGGCAACTACGAAGCCCTGGCGGCTGAGTGGATCAAAGAAAACGGCACCAAACCGGTTGTTGGCTTCATCGCCGGACAAACTGCACCTGCAGGACGCCGCATGGGACATGCCGGTGCCATCGTCGGAGGAAAAGATGATACAGCTGCGGCAAAGATGGAAATCATGAGAAAATGCGGTATCACTGTGGCGGAGTCTCCAGCTGAAATCGGGACTGCCATGGCAGCGCTTCTCAATGCCTCTCAAGCATAAAAATACTTAGCCACCTCGTGTGGCTTTTTTATTGTTTAGTAAGTTTCAGAAAACAAAAATTCAAGACCACCAAAATCCGGTGGTCTTTTTTTTAATAGATGAGGGTGACTGTTCCTTTAAACTCGAGCCATTCTCCCCCGTTTTGTCTGACCTTTGCAATCACATAATAGACTCCAGCCGGAAGTAGCCTCCCGCTGGTTTTATCGGCTCCGTTCCAGCAGAAATGCAGTTCTTTTGTTTCATATACTTTCTCGGCATACCGGTTGTAAATCTCCACTTCTAACTCATCACAATCGCGTAAACCACCAAAGGTATAACACGGGTTAAAGGCATCTCCGTCGCCCGGTGTAAAGACATTGGGAATGAAGAGTTTTCCCTGACCCGGATCACTCAGGTTTATCTGCTTAACCAGCGAATCCCGGCAAGGTGTTCCCGGATTGGTAATCAGCTTAATCGTGTGAGTACCAAAATCGTTGAACTTGTGTTTGGGCGTTTTAAGATTGGAGGTAGTCCCATCTCCAAAATCCCAATAGTAGCCGAGTGGAGCATCCACATTATCCGGAATTGAAAAAGTCACCTCTTTCCCACACGGCTCAACGGAGAAATTGAAATCTGGAGTTGTATGATCAATCACATTGATTTCAATTATAATCGAGTCGACCAAATTACAAGATACCGAATCTTTAACCTTTAAATAGGCCTGGTATTTCCCCCCCTTGGTATAGGTATGGGTGCTGTTGTAGCTGGTATCTGTGGCTCCATCTCCAAATACCCAGAGATAATCCGTGCCGTGAAGACTTCTATTCGTGAAATTTACTGTAAGCGGCATGCATCCGTTTACAGGATTGGCCAGGAAATCAGATTCTACCGAGTAGGTGATATTAAAATCTAATTTAAACGATGCGTTGCTGCATCGAGGGCTCAGGTTCTGTGGAAATACCGCATTTGCAGTAGTGGGAATATCTGAAATGTACTTTTGAGTCGGGTAATTATCCGGACAGGACCCGCAAATGGAATGGTATACGACCCCTTCTTTATTGAATCGACTGGTACCTCCATCTACGTGATCATGTGTTTGACTACCTCCGAAATAAGTAGCGTAAATCAAATGCTGTGCATCCTTGTCTAAAACCCCCAGATAAAAATCATTGCCATCGGTTTGACTGATCATCGCATCCGGTGTAACGGGAAGACCATTGGTTGTACCCGAATGGAAACCCGGTCCGGAACCTTCGTTCGATCCCCAACCGGAGAAATAAATATTGTAGCAATTGTCGACCAGAAATGCAGTCGGAGAAATGTTGGGGTCCTGCTGTCTGGCTCCTAAAGTGGTTGATATTAAAATCGAATCGAGGTTTTCATCCAATTTCATCAGGAACTGCCCTCCTTTTGGGAAATTATAGGGGTTGCCAATTATAGGGAATACCCCTTCTGTTGAACCAAATACATAGACATGATTATGCAAATCATAGTCAACAAAATATACCTGATCAAATTCAGGAGTACCTATATAGCAAGATGAAGTCACCGATTTAGTCTTGGTATCAATGCGAAACACCATTCCATCGGTATTTCCTCCGTAACTTCTATTGAATGCTTTTGAAGTGGTAAAAATGCTATCGCTATTGGTACCTCCTCCCACAATTAAGTTTTGTTCTCTGTCGAGCCGAATGCTGTATAACGCATCGTCGCCCTTACCTCCCCACAGGGTGCACCATTTCATTTTTTGGAGACCTGAATCCAATTCAAAGAGCAGGCCGTCAAAACCTCCATTCGGTTTTCTGGAAAGAGCATCTGAAGTCAGCGGCAAGCTATCTCGTGAATTGCTGCAGGTAGCGACATAGATATCACCATTTCGGGAAATTTGGATGTCTCCCCTGAAATTATCTGCAAATTGATAGATGAGAGAACCAGACAGTACTCCATCGTTTCGATCTCCTCCAACATAAGTTACTCCAACCAGCGCGGAACCATCTTCTGAAAATTTAGCCACGACAACATCTGAGAATCCATTTTGGGTCGTGTCAAAACTTAAACTATCCATTGGGAAATCGGTAGAATAGGTACTGCCCAATACTACCAATCTATTGAAATGATCTACTACCAGACTGTGCGGATAGTCGTTGTCCGTTCCTCCCAGGTAACTCGCCCAAAGCAAGTTGCTACCAGAAGAATCGTATTTGGAAATGGCCATGTCGCACTGAAAAAATCCATACGGACCACTGGCCCCTACAAATCCTGCTGGTTTAACCTGAAATGCCCCAGGAGTAGCAGGATAATGACCTGTGGTATCGATGGCGTAGGCATCTGTAACGTTTCCCGCTGCATATAAGTTTCCCTTAATGTCGTAGGTAGCAGTAAATCCGAAATTATCCGCACTTGACCCGGAATAGGTTGCAAAAATTAAAATAGGAGGATCAATAATCAAATCGTAGTTGGAATTGTAATCACCCACCATATAGGATATGGTTTGTCCGTTGAGTTCGAAATGACAGGCAACATCTTGACGAACGCCTTCTATTATTTGATAAGCCACAGGCTCTTGTTCCACAAAATGATTGACAGAAGTCCATACATAGAGCTTTCCTTCCTCAAGAAAGACATTTTCTGCTCCATCGTAGCGCACCTGTATTTCATCCGGATTGCCCCCTTTTTTAATCAACCAGTCGTATTTAAGTCCCTCTTGCTGGCCATACACCAGGAGATCGATTCCATCCCATAATTCGCTGTAATGAATCGATTGGTGCACGGGCACTTTGGAAGCCCATTTGGACTTATCGCGTCCTAAAAAATAATTCCGGTAGAAATTGTAACCGAAATCGCCTTCTACCAGGCCTGTCCTTGCACCTACAAACCGCGTTCTAACCGCGTGATAATGCATGGTAAAGTAATCAGGAGGAGCCACCTTATCGTGTGCCATTTGCTGAAACTGAGCATCATCCTCCCCATTTAAAAAGCAATAGGTGAAACCGTTTTTCTCGAGATAGAGTTTGCCTGAAAAGATATCCGATTCAAACAGAATCCGGTCGTCCCATTGCCCCTTGTTTTGAGTAAACTGCAACGATTGCGCAAAGGTTGAGAAAACAAAGGCATATAATACCCCTATCAAGCAAGCTGACCTTTGTTTAAACCCCATAAATTCAAATTTAATGATTCCGCTCAATTACCAAGTAGACCGCAATTCCTGGCATTTAGTTGTATCCATTTGTCAAAAACAGAATAATTGTCAGAAGCAAACTATCTTCGCGCAAATTTTAAGGACGAGATGACTCACGAATTATCAGAACAGGAAATCCAGCGGAGAGAGAAACTTGGTCAGTTACGCGAATTGGGGGTAGACCCTTATCCCGCCGACTTGTATGAAGTCAATGTAACAGCTGCCGATATCAAGGAGAATTACGAAAGAGCGAAGCTGGATTACAAGAACGTGAGTATAGCAGGACGATTGATGAGCCAGCGTATTATGGGTAAGGCCTCTTTCGGTGAAATCATGGACCATTCCGGCCGTATCCAAATTTATGTGAACCGGGATGAGATTTGTCCGGAAGAAGACAAAACCATGTACAACAACGTCTGGAAGAAATTGCTGGACATGGGCGATTTCATTGGAGTTAAAGGATATGTCTTTACCACTCAGGTTGGAGAGATTTCCATCCACGTTACCGAGCTGAAGTTATTGAGTAAAAGCCTCAAACCTTTGCCTGTGGTTAAAACGGATGCCGACGGAAAGGTTCATGATGCTTTTAGTGACCCTGAACAAAGATACCGTCAGCGCTATGTTGACCTTGTAGTGAACGAAAAAGTGAAAGGAACATTCGTAAAACGCACGAAGATTATCAATGCGATGCGCGAATTCTTCAATAACAGCGGATACCTTGAGGTAGATACCCCGGTACTGCAACCCATTCCTGGCGGTGCCGCAGCACGTCCGTTTATTACCCATCACAATGCATTGGACATGCCCCTGTACCTGCGTATCGCCAACGAATTGTATTTGAAAAGATTAATTGTAGGAGGGTTTGACGGGGTGTATGAATTTTCCAGAAACTTCCGTAATGAAGGGATGGACCGTACTCATAATCCGGAGTTCACCGTCATGGAAATCTATGTGGCTTACAAAGACTACAATTGGATGATGGACTATACCGAAGCTATGTTGGAGCATGTTGTTTTCCGTGTCAATAACGGCGAGACTTCGGTTCAGTTGGGCGAGAACCTCATCGACTTCAAACGTCCATTTCCACGCGTTACTATGTACGAGGCCATCAAGCAGTATACCGGAGTAGATATTTCGGGGATGGATGAAGAACAGCTTCGCGGCGTGTGCAAAGACCTCGGAATCCATACCGACAAGTCGATGGGCAAAGGCAAATTGATTGATGAGATCTTTGGAGAGAAATGCGAGAAGAACTTCATTCAACCCACTTTTATCACTGATTACCCAATTGAGATGTCGCCATTGTGCAAACGTCACCGGAATAACCCGGATCTTACCGAACGTTTTGAACTGATGATTAACGGGAAAGAAATTGCCAATGCGTATTCCGAGTTGAACGACCCGATAGATCAACGTGCCCGGTTTGAAGAACAATTGAAATTGATGGATCGCGGCGACGATGAAGCAATGTTTATCGATCAGGACTTCCTGCGTTCTTTGGAATATGGAATGCCGCCTACATCCGGAATGGGTATTGGTGTCGACCGACTCGTAATGATGCTAACAAATAACTCATCTATCCAGGAAGTACTACTGTTTCCGCAGATGAGGAAAGAGGTATAGTTTTCAGAGATGCCAGATTCCCGGTAGCTACCCAATGCATTGCGCAGCTACCGGTCAATTGACGCGCTAAACTGTAAACTAACCCTACACTCTAAACGCCACACCCACGGTCATTTCGACATGCTCAATGCCCTATGGTATATTGTGTATTCTGTCGAGGCACATTTAAACCATAAACTATAAACCTTAAACCAACTCTACCCCCTACACTCTCAACCTATTTCCCGGTAATCTCAATCTCTACGCGGCGATCGAGTTCATAATTTTTGCCCAGCGGTTCACTTCCGCCCCTGCCTTCGTAGCGTAGTCGGTCTTTTTCGATTCCGTGATCGATCAAATAGAGATAAACTGTCCGAGCCCGTACCTCCGATAAGTCGGATTTTCCTGTTTCCAGATCAAGTCCGTCGGGGCCACCTGTACAACAGACATGACCGATGATATTGATTTTAACTTCGGGACTGGCTTTCAGTTTCCTGACCAGCTCCTCCAAGGCGGGAACAGACTCCGGTAAAAATTGCCTTTTTCCTCCTACAAAGAGAATATTATCGAGCACCATTTTAGTCCCCAATTCCATGTCAGCCAATTGCAATTCTCTCTCTCTATAAACCAGAACCAATACACTTTTCCGATGCTGTTTTCGTTCGGTTTCCTTCTCATCTGGACCTAATCTATCACTGCTCAGTGGAATTTCTCCTTCCGGATGGATGTTTGGACGGGCATTGTATTTTCTGATATCGGATATGGACCCGGCTAGTTCCTGCGCTCGCTTTTGTGAAAGCTTCAGGTTGTAATCTTCCGAGCCTACGTCGTCGCAAAAACCGTATATATGATAGGATAAGACGTCAATGGAATCGGCAGCCGGAAGACTCCGTTCCAGAGATTGCAAGGTGCCGGAAGTAAGCAATGAATTATTGCTGGTGAAATAAAACACCCTTGTTAAGGTGTCCTGCGAAAATAGTGAGGCCGATGAAAAAAGAGATAATATCAGGATTGATAGTCGGTTCATGTATTCATAACGCTGCGGAAAGGTACAGATTATTCAAAAAGTAAAGAAAAATGCAGTGGTTATGGCTTTGAACAAAGAAATAAGGATGAAAGAATAATAATGTCCCTGAAGGAAGCACTTCTCGACAGGCTCGAAGTGACTCACTTAAACACTAAAATTAAAAACTAAAACTTAACCCTACGCGCTGCACCTTAAATCCGCTAAGATCTCTAAACGTTTTGACCACAGTAAGTTCGAGCTTGTCGAGAACTGCAATGTAGCAATGTCCTTGAAGGAAGTACTTCTCGACAGGCTCGAAGTGACTCACTTAAAATGTAAAACCTAAAACTTAACCCTACGCACTGCAACTTAAATCCGCTAAGATCTCTAAACGTTTCGACCACAGTAAGTTCGAGCTTGTCGAGAACTGCAATGTAGCAATGTCCCTGAAGGAAGCACTTCTCGACAGGCTCGAAGTGACTCACTTAAACACTAAAATTTAAACCTAAAACTTAACCCTACGCGCTGCACCTTAAATCCGCTAAGATCTCTAAACGTTTTGACCACAGTAAGTTCGAGCTTGTCGAGAACTGCAATGTAGCAATGTCCCTGAAGGAAGCACTTCTCGACAGGCTCGAAGTGACTCACTTAAAGCCTAAACCAAAACTAGCGGTCGTACTTCCTTATCAACCTCAGGAACACGTCAAAGTCCTTCGGATATTCTGCTTTGAGGTCGAGAAGAATGTTTTCTGTTTTCAGAAAAAGACTGTATGCATGCAAGGCGAAGCGATTGATCATGGGAGTTTCTTCCTTTTCCTTACCCATGCTAAATTTTCGTTTAATCTGGCTTAGGTATGGCATTTTTCCTCCGTATAAGGTGTCGGCACTGATTGGTGCATTTTGAGAGGCAAGATGAATGCGGATCTGGTGCATGCGACCGGTTACCGGCATGCATTCCATCAGGGTGAAGTGTTCAAAAATCTCCAGAGATTGAAATAGGGTTACCGCCTCCTTTCCTTCGCGGGCAATCTTCACTTTTCCTGCTTTGCCAACAAAAATATTCAGGTCAACGACATGCTCCTGAAAGTTCACTGCGCCATCTACAACGGCGTGGTAAACTTTTTCTACCTGTCGGTCTTCAAATGCCATTGCAATCTCCCGGTAAATTTCCGGTCTCTTCGCCATGAGCAGAATGCCTGAAGTTTCCTTGTCTATCCTGTGGCAAAGTTGCAGTTCAGGATTGTACTGTTTGGCCATTCGGATAATGCTTGGGGCATCGCCAGTTCTTTCATCCAGGGAAGCGATTCCGGGGGGTTTGGCTATGGCCAGGGTATGATCATCTTCATGGATGATCCAGTCTTCGAATCGGTTTTTCATCGTTTATTGAATTCCCGAAGTCGCAGGCGCGTCAGTACATTTTTTGTTTGCTGTGGAAAATCGCCTTTCATCATCCAATCATAATAAGAAGGTTCTTTCTTGAATACCTCTGCTACTGTTTTTCCTTTATGCTTTCCAAAGTTGAAAACCTCAAGCCCTTTTTCATTTTTCACGATTCTACCTGCCAGATCCACCAAGTTGGATTGACCAGAAAAATGATGCAGAAAATCGAGGCTCGGTTCCAATTGATCGTATTTCGTTATTTGTGCCTTTAAAATCTCGAAAGTGGCCATGGTATCTGCTTCTGCAGAGTGGGCATTTTCCAACTCCTTATTGCAATAGAACCGGTATGCAGCAGCCAGGTTTCTGGGTTCCAAGACATGAAATATTCTTTGCACATCAACAAATTTACGGTTCTCGATATCGAAGTCTATGCTGTGACGAAGGAATTCCTCGACCAGCATGGGAAAATCAAAACGATTGCTGTTAAATCCGGCAAAATCACAATTTTCGAGGTATGTAGACAATTCATGAGCGATATCCTTAAACCCTGGCAAACCTTCCACATCCTTATCATAGATTCCATGAATCGCTGATGCCTGTTCCGGAATCGGAATTCCGGGATTGATTAAATAGCGTTTGTGGTCCTCACTCCCATCGGGCATGAGCTTGATCAAATAGATTTCAATGATTCGATCGTTGGTGGTGTTGATGCCTGTCGTTTCCAGGTCGAAGAACACCAAGGGTCTGTGAATTTGGATAAACATGATGAAGAAGCGAAATAAGCGAAATAAGTGAAATAAGCGAAAGACTAAGAGAAATAAGCGAATGTAGAAAGCGAAGTAAGCGAAAGACGTAAGCGAAGTAACTGAATGATCTAAGTGAAGTAACTAAAGAATTTAGAGAATCTTTCCTTTCAACTTACAGCCTGATTAAAAGCTTGAATTGATTTAAATTTCTCCTCAATTACTTTCCAATTCGCATATTGCGCATATTGCGCTTACTTCTCTTATTGCGCTTACCACGCTTACTTCTCTTACTCCAAAAGATCGGGTCTCCGCAACTTCGTTCTTTCCAATGCTTGCTCGTAGCGCCAGTTGTCGATGTTTTTCGCATGGCCACTGAGAAGTACATCGGGCACTTTCCACCCTCTGAATTCCGACGGACGGGTATACACCGGCGGAGCGAGCAGATCATCCTGAAAAGAATCGCTGAGAGCAGATTCTTCATCGGAGATGACACCCGGTATAAGTCGGATGATGGCATCACTTAGCACACAGGCGGCAAGCTCTCCTCCGCTTAGTACATAGTCGCCGATAGAAATTTCTTTGGTGATGAAATGTTCGCGGACACGTTCATCCACGCCTTTATAATGACCGCATAAAATGACAAGGTTTCCTTTGAGCGAAAGTCCGTTGGCCGATTTCTGATTCAGCGTTTCACCATCCGGACACATGTAGATGATTTCGTCGTAGTTGCGTTCAGCTTGGAGCTTTTCGATACAACTGACGATTGGTTCCATCATCATCACCATTCCGGCGCCTCCACCAAAGGGATAATCATCTACCTGCTTATAGGCATTGGATGAATAATCTCTAAGATTATGCAGATGGATTTCAACCAGTCCCTTTTTCTGTGCACGTGCAGGAATCGAGGTGTTCAGAAAACTCACTAAAGATTCGGGGACAACGGTAAGGATATCGATTCTCATTCCAGCAGTGCTAAAAGCCCTCGAAGTTACTTATAAATTTTGATGCTTAGACGCAAAAGCAAGGGGCTGACGCCTCTCGGAGTCGCGGTGTGTTTGTCGGGGAACAATTGTCGGAATCACTGATAAGACCTATTACCCCGCTTACGCATCCTACCTCCAATACATCCGGCGAAGACGGATTTTGTATCCCTAAAATAATAAGCGGAGTCATACAAACTGCACCTCCTATGTGCGCAAGCAAATATTATCCGCGACTCTGCGTTAAAAATTTTAACTCGTCAAATATCCAAGAGTCCATCCGGAAGAATTTATTCGGAAGCAAACAAACTGCGCCTCCGTTGTGCGCAAGCCAATATTATCCGCGACTCCACGTCAAAAATTTTTACTCGTCAAATATCCAAGAGTCCGTCCGGAAGAATTTATTCGGAAGCAAACAAACTGCGCCTCCGTTGTGCGCAAGCCAATGTTATCCGCGACTCCGCGTTAAAAATTTTTACTCGTCAAATATCCAAGAGTCCGTCCGGAAGTCGGAGATGGAGTTCCCGGTTGGCTTCGTCAAAGTCTTCGATGAGTTCATCTTGTAAAGGCACCAGGACTTCTCTCCCATCGATCTCGAAACGAAGCAATTGCTGGAGTCCGGCGTCGATGATTTCCAATACGGGACCGAGGGCGGTATCGCCGTCAAAAGTCTGAAATCCGAGTAGCGTGGAAGCCGACCATTCCTTGTCGCTTTCTATAGCTGATTTGGGGGCATAAACCGGAAGACCTTGCAAGGTCTTGGCAGATTCCATATCGCTTATGTCCTCGAAATGCAGAATCGGAGGATTTGCGGCCTCATTGCATTCCTCCATAAAAAAAGGAACCGGCTTCCCTTCGATAAGGAGGAAAACCGGTTCATCTATATTTAAGTCTGTTTCCAGATCGGGGAGCAATTCAAGTTTTACTGCTCCAGCATGTCCGTGGGGTTTTCCGATGCGACCGATGAGCCGGCAATCATCAAACCTTACCATGGATTAAGCCTCTGGTTTTTCTTCTGTTTCTGCCGCTGGTGCTTCTTCATTTGCCTCAGCAGTTGGAGTTTCTTCGCCTGCTTCAGCAGCTGGCGCCTCTTCAATTGCTTCTTCAGCAACCGGAGTTTCCACGGCCTCTTCAACAACTTCTGTTTCTACAGCAACAGGTTCAACTTCTTCAACAACAGCTTCAACCTCTTCAGCTACCGGACTGTTTTTCGCTGCAATTTTAGCTGCGCGCTCTTCGTTAATTTTACGTTCAGCTTCTGCACGTGCATTTGCAGCCGCTGCTTCCTTGCCGCTTAATCCATCAATTTTAGATTGAATACGTGCCGATTTTTCTTCCAGCCACTTTTCGAATTTCGCATCGGCTTGCTCTTGTGTCAAGGCACCTTTAGCAACACCGCGATTCAGGTGATGTTTGTACAACACCCCTTTGTAAGAAAGGATGGCGCGGGCCGTATCGGTAGGCTGTGCACCATTTTGCAACCACTGAGCAGCTTTGTTGACGTCTACGTCGATTGTTGCCGGGTTGGTGTTCGGGTTATAAGACCCGATACGTTCAATACTTTTACCATCTCTAGGAGCTCTCGCATCCGCCACCACAATGTGATAAAAAGCATTTCTCTTGCGTCCGAAACGCTGAAGTCTGATTTTTACTGACATAATTTTGTTTTTATAAAATCCCAAGTTGCTCCACAACAAGGGGCTGCAAAGGTAATATGCGGGTTTGGATTTTACAATACTTTTACGAAGACGCCAGATGTACTTCTCGCGGCGGTTGAAAAGCGAAACTGCTTCGCAGAAGCGAAATAAACGAAGTAAGTGAATTAAGTGAAGCACGCTAAGCTTAAAACTCAACATTTATCACATCTATTGATGCGCCGAGATAAATTGCGAGGTTACACCATCCGTTCTCCCGAACCTATTTAGGAAGGGACACTTCCTTCCCTACTTAGTTACTTCCCTACCCTTTCACAAACAAAGCCTTCAACTCATTGGCATCCTCCGGAATCATACGACCCGCCAGTATAAGGCGCAGCTGACGACGTCTAAGCGCTCCATCATATTTTGCTTTTTGCTCATCCGTTTCCGGTTTGATTTCAGGCACACTTATAGGACGCACATTTCCATCTACCGCCACAAACGTATAATACGCTTCATTGCATTTGAAGCGGGTTCCTTTGGGGATATTCTCGCACCATACTTCGATAAAAACTTCCATAGACGTCGTAAAGGCACGGGTTACGTATGATTTCAAGGTCACCACATCTCCGAGTCCAATTCCCTGATTGAAAGAGACCGAATCCACAGAAGCTGTCACTACGGTACGGTTGCTGTGTTTTTGTGCCGCAATGGCAGCTACAATATCCATCCAATGCAAGAGCCTTCCTCCCATCAGGTTATTCAGAGTATTGGTATCGTTCGGTAGAACGAGTTCATTCATAATCGTTTCTGACTGCGAAGGGGTTTTTATTTTGCTCATTGCCGAAAATTTTACGCAAAGATAAGTGGAATCCCGATTGCGTCCTATATTTGCAAGCCCGGACCAAGGACGATAGACCATGGGCCATAGCTGATTGCTTCCGTTGACATTCGTCTATGAACTATCAGCCCATCGGCACCCGTAGTTCAATGGATAGAATATTGGTTTCCGGTACCAACGATAGGGGTTCGAATCCCTTCGGGTGCACAAAGAAGAAAATCCCGGCGCGCAAGCGCTGGGATTTTTTGTTTGCGACGAATGAAGCCGCAGGCTTTGATGAGTCGGGAAACAAAAAATCGCAAGAACACCGCAGGTGTTCGGGATTTTATTCTTTGTAGCCACCCCCTGCGGATCACGAGCGAATGCAATGAGCGAGTAATCCCGGGGAACAGTTCGAGTTTGGAGTTTGAGTGCGAGAAAACACACCCTCGCTGCCGGCCCTGCAAAATGAACTCGAATAGAGTCCCTCTCAAGAGGGACAGACATG
>WGMZ01000005.1 GCA_016124735.1 Bacteroidota bacterium | reverse complement strand
TTCTTAATTTACCTCATCGGAAAATCTTGAAGGGTCCGCTATTTCTTTCTGCAAAGCTTCAAAGAACTTATTTCTCTTTATCCCTACTGTCTCGCTCCTCTCTCTTCTCTTACCCTCTTGCGAAACGGGGATGCAAAGGTAACACTGTTTGTTTCATTTGCAAATCTTTTTTAGATTTTTTTTCAGTGTCATTTCCCGTTTTCATAGAACGTTTTCCTCAAACGGGGATGCAAAAGTAGAGCTTTTCCAGACATAATCTAACAGTACCACAAGAAAGATTTATGAATCTCATCAAACTACTGATTTCCAGCGCTGTTTTTTTTCATACTACTTGGGTACATTTGTTGCCCTATGAGCGGCTACATGAATAAACATGTCTTTCTAAGTATCTTTTTTTTCTTCTCGTGGAACCTGAGTAAAGCGCAATCGGATGCCGTGTCAATCAATATTGGCGATAGCCTCACCCTGGGAAAATGCACCGACAGCTCCCAGTTTGCTCATATCGATCTGATGATTAAAACCCGTTGGCCTGACCAGGACAAAACATATGATACCCTCTCCGGAAAAGGATTTTATAATTGGTATTTTGATGGAGACGTTGATTCCCGCCGTCTGCCCTGCTCCTTCTCCGGAATGAAGTTCCGGGTTGCCTCCTTCCACACTTATCAAAATGAAGATGGCTCGCAGCGAACGGTACTATTCGGCCAGCTGATAGATAAAAGCACCGTATTATGGATTGAGGCAGAAAAAGCTGTTCAGAGTGGCGAAGTGATTCCTTAGAACTATTTTCGTGGCCCATGGCTCTCCATATCCTGATTATTCGCTTTAGCTCAATTGGCGACATTGTGCTAAGCAGCCCGGTAATGCGCTGCCTTAAGAATGCGTATCCGGATTGCCATATTAGTTATGTAACGAAAAAAGGGTATGCCAAGCTGTTGGAAGCTAATCCGTATGTAGACCGGATATTATCTTTGGATGATAATTGGACCTCACTGAAACAGGAACTTAAAAACAACTCCTTCGATTATATCTTTGACTTGCACCATAACTTGAGATCCAAGCGATTGGTTCGCGGACTGAGCGGCGAATACTATGCATTTCGCAAACTCAATCCGGAAAAATGGCTCCTGGTAAATTTCAAAATCAACAGACTACCCAAAATTCATATCGTAGATCGATATCTGGCAACAACGAAATGCCTCGCCATTGAGTACGATGGTCTGGGACTCGATTTCTTTATCCCCGAGACTACCACATTACCGGCTTTACCCGACCGTCCTTTTGTAGCGGTAGCAATAGGCGGACAACATCGAACCAAACGTATGCCCCTGATTAAGCTGATAGAGCTTATCGAACATATAAACAGTCCACTTGTGTTACTCGGAGGAAAAGAAGACAAAGAAGTAGCAGATGAACTCTGCCAAAAACTTCCTGATCAGTCAATCCTGAATTATTGCGGAGCAATCAGCCTGAACCAAAGTGCATTGATATTAACCAAAGCAAAGGGCCTCGCGACGCATGACACCGGAATGATGCATATTGCCGCTGCATTGGATGTGCCTATTATTAGTATATGGGGTAATACAGTACCCGAGTTCGGTATGTATCCTTTTTATCCCAAATCATCTGCCGGTGCCCGAAACGCCAAAATCTTTGAAGTAAACGGATTGAAATGCAGACCCTGCAGTAAAATAGGATACGACTCCTGTCCCAAAGGCCATTTCAACTGCATGAATCTCCAACAAACCGAGCTCATTGCTCAGGCCCTGAATCGTCTTCCTTCGGTTCAGGAAAAATAATGCTGCTCAGTATACTTAAGGCCAGAATACCCAAAATTATATAAAGGGAATGCTCCGTGGTAAAACCATGTCCCAGCATCCAGCTGTGGAACATCATCTTCAATCCGATGAAAAGCATCAGAATTCCCAAACCAAACTTGAGGTAATGAAAAAGATGCATAATATTGGTCAACAGGAAAAACAAAGACCTCAAACCCATGATTGCAAATACATTGGAGAAAAAGACGATATAAGGATCCTCGGTTACCGAGAAAATGGCCGGAACCGAGTCAAAAGCAAACACAACATCACTAAACTCAATCACGACCAAGGCTACCAGAAGAGGAGTCAGGTAGCGTTTGTTCCCTTTCTTTATGATAAAATGACTTCCCACATTCCGGGGGAAAATGCGAACCACCTTACTTAAATACTTCACTACCGGGTGGTTATTGGCATCAATCTCATCTTCTTCGTCGCCGGCAAAAATCATCTTAATCCCGGTATACAATAAGATGCCTCCAAATGCGTACATCACCCAGTGGAAATGCTCCAATAAACTGGCTCCGATAAAGATGAACAAAAAGCGCATGACAATTGCTCCAAGTACGCCCCAGAACAGAATGGTTTTATAATACTTTTCCCTGACATTGAATGCAGAGAAGATTACAATCATCACGAAGATATTATCGATACTAAGCGCGTATTCTATCAGGTAACCGGTGAGAAATTCCAGTCCAAGGTTTTCCCTGTATGCAATCAAATCTTCCGCCCAGATGCCGGAAGTAAGAAAACTGTGTCCATATTCATTTATCAAATAAGAGAGCTGAGCGCTGTTCTTTACCGCATGGAGCATTTCTCCCTTTTCCATTAAGAAGAAATAGAATCCCATGGCCATAGATACCCAAACCGCTGTCCAGATTATCGCCTCACGAAACCCAACTTTATGGCTCCTTCTTGTAAAAATCCCCAGGTCGACAAATAGTAAGGCAAGTACCACCAGGAGGAAAACTCCGAATACCATCATCTCACTACTCCCCATTCAGATCCTTCTTTTTATAGGGGCGAATGATTAAACGAATGGCGCGCTCGTACGACAAATAATTCCAGGCCCAATTGACAAATACAATGACCCGGTTGCGAAAACTTACCAAAAGCATCAGATGTACAAACATCCAAATGTACCAGGCAATGATTCCTTTCAGATGAATAAAAGGCAAGTCGACTACCGCGCGGTTGCGCCCAACTGTGGCCATAGATCCTTTGTCCTTATAAACAAATTTCCTGAGTGGCTGATTGTTTGCCAGTCGGATTAAATTTTCTCCTAACCAGGGACCTTGCTGAATCGCCACAGAGCCAAGCATCGGATATCCATTCGGATGTTTTTCGCTAATCATTGCGGCTATATCTCCAATGGCAAATACTCCATCCAATCCCGGTACCTGCCCAAATTCATCCACCTTAATCCGATTTCCTCTTTGAACAAAACTCGCTGGCAGGCCTTCGGGTAAATTCCCCATGACGCCTGCAGACCAAATGACCGTCTCAGCTAAAATACTCTCCTGGTCCTTTAGTTTTAATTCTTTGCCATCATAGCCCGTTACCATGGTGTTGAGCATAATTTCTACGCCTATGTCCTCCAAAAATTTCTGTGCATCCCGACTCGACTTTTCCGACATGGTAGCCAATACCCGGTTTCCGGCTTCTATCAGGTGAATGTGCATTCTGGAAGGATCCAGCTCGCGGTAGTCGTTCGGCATTACATTCTTACGAATCTCGGCCATTGCTCCTGCCAGTTCCACTCCTGTTGGACCTGCTCCAACAATCACAAAATTTAATGCTGCCTCCTGAGTACTAAGACTTTGCTCCACCAGAGCTTTTTCAAATTCCTGAAGGAAATAACTCCGGATATCCAAGGCCTCAGGAATGGTTTTCAAAGGCATGGTGAGATTCTGCAAGGCGGAATTGCCAAAATAATTGGTTTTGGTGCCCGTGGCCAAAACAAGGTAATCGTATGCAAAATCACCGACATCGGTAATAACCTTTTTATTATCCGTATCCATTCGCTGTACTTCGGCCATTCGAAATGACACATTGGGCATCGGGCCAATCACCTTTCTCAAAGGATATGCAATAGCATCGGAACCTAATCCGCCCGTTGCCACCTGATACAAAAGAGGTTGGAAGGTGTGATAATTGTGTCGATCCAGCAAATAGACTTTGAAGGGTTTCCTGCTTAGCTTTTTAGCCAGCTCCAACCCGGCGAATCCGCCGCCAATAATTACAACGACAGGATACTTAAGATCTTCGAACTTTTCAGCCATTCAATTCCTACTGCAAAGGTCAGTTATTTATTTCTTATCCAACGCAGTCGGGCAAATTATTTTGGGAAACTAAGCAGGTTATTATCCCTGTCTGTATCGGCAAGCCGATGCATCGGATCCAATTCGATTTCTTCCACTTCGGAGCCCAATTCCAATTCAAAAGAATAGGATGTATCCACCCAGCGCCAATCTGAAAGTATCATCGGGCTTCTTTCCTCGAATGCTTTTTTCTCATGCATCAGAGACAGCGGAATATACAGCCATTGCTCCGAGCCATCTTTCAGTTTAAGACGTATTTCCAATGGCATGGGGATTTCTCCGATTCTATCGATAGTCACGGCTACTTTTTTTCCATCTCTGCTTCCGACCCTCAGCGAATAATCAATGGTATGAGTAGTTTGAATCCATTGTTCCCAATACCAATCGAGCTCCATTCCGGAATTTAATTCAAAGATGATTTTAAGATCTGTGGGCGTAGGATGCTTAAATTTCCAGGCATTGAAGAATTCAAGCATGGACTTTTCGAAAATCGCATCACCAACGATGTAGCGCAGTTGGGCAAGAAACACAGAACCTTTACTGTAGGCAGCAATGCCATAACCTTTGTTGGTTTCAAACCAGTCGGCATGGGTAGTCAGAGGTTCTTCCTCTCTGGTACCCGCGACGGACAAATAACTTTTATACGAACCAATGAACGCCGTTTTGGCCAATACCGGATAGAGCCGACTCATAACTACATCGCCGCTGTAAACGGTAAATCCTTCATCCATCCAGTAATAATGGCTTTCATCAAAGGCCAGAACTCCCTGGAACCAGGAATGGTTCATCTCATGAACAGAAACTCCCACGAGCGAGCTAATTGCCCGCTTCCCGGTAATCAAAGTCATCATGGGATATTCCATGCCTCCATCGCCCCCCTGAATGAAGGTATATTGCGGAAATGGATAGACACCGAAACTTGAGTCCATTATCTCTACCGACTGTTTCATAAAATCTCCCAATTGCGGCCAGCTCTCTGAGGTAATACTGTCGGGTTGATAAATCATGTGTAACACCACTCCCCTGTTGGTAACGGTTTTTAAGTGGGTATAATCCGGATCGGCTGCCCAGGCGAAATCGTGAACGTTTTCTGCCTTGAAATGCCAATGCAGACGTGTTCCTTCTTTTCGTTTGACTTTACGCCCTTTCTCTTCATAGCCTTTCCCAATTTCCCCCGCATTTAGAAGTTCACCGGTGGCTCCGATCAAGTAGGATGAATCCATATCAATAATGACATCGTAGTCTCCCCAAACGCCATGAAACTCGCGGGCAATGTATGGATCTGTATGCCATCCATCTTTATCAAATTCACAAATTTTGGGGTACCATTGGGTCATGGAAAAACGAATACCTTCGGCATTGTCTCTGCCACTCCTTCTTATTTGCAGAGGAACCTGGCTTTCGAACTCCATTTCAAACTCAGTTGATTTTCCAGGTTCGATGGCTTTATTCAGTGTTACTTCCAGGATGGTTCCCGAGACCCGGTAATTCAATTCTTTGCCTTCCTGCTTCAAACTAAGAATATGATGGTATCCGATTTCCCGCGGACTCAGGTTTTGAATCCGGGAACCAACTCTTTTGTCCGGATCTGGCAAGCTGCGGCTTCGGACATCCATCTCAGAATTCGGTTGAAAGGCATTGAAATACAGATGATAATAAACTTTATTTAAGGTGAAGGGTGAATGATTGGTATATTTTAATTTTTGTTTACCGGTAAATTGATTCGAATCTTCCTCCATGGTAATCTGCATAGAGTAATCAACTTTCTGCTGCCAATATTGGGCATCTGCCTGCGCAAAACTAAGAGCCAGGCTCAATCCTATCCAAAATTTCATTGCGCCAAAATGGGTATATTTTATCAAAGAAGCAATTGAACAGATTATTCTCCTATTGCTTCCAACCACTCCTTCCGAATGCCCGTCTTTACTTTGGCATTGAGCAAATGCAATAAGTTATACAATCCGAAATAGGTCCGATTGATATAAAGCATATGTCGAGAGCCCCGTCCATCGCCAGCCCTTCTGATAATCGGGTTCTTTGCAATCTCTTCGCCGAGCACATAGATAGAATTGAGGTATGCATCATCTCCGAAGTTAAAACTTTCCTCAGAGAAGGGTTTGGCCAGGAGTTGCATCATTTTGGTAAACATCTTCAGAATGGTTTGTCGGGTTTGTTCCGAATCCCCAGGAAGTATCATCTCCAGATTTTCCATGATACGGGTTATTTTCTTCTCATCTGAATGTATTCCCGGCAAAATAAGAGCGAAATAATTGTTGTAAAAATCCGGGGGAATTTCCTTGATACAGCCAAAATCCAATACTGCCACTTTTCCATCTTCCTGAAATAAGAAATTTCCGGGATGGGGATCTGCATGAACCGCTTTCAGGGTATGCATCTGATACGAATAGAACTCCCAAAGAGCCTGTCCGGCCAGGTTTCGATTCTCTTGCGAAGGATTGGATTTTAAAAATTCATCCAGATGCCTGCCATGGAGCCATTCCATGGTGAGAATACGGCTTCCGCTCCATTCCGGAAAGTACTCTGCAAATATCAGATTGGGCAAATGCGCGCATGCCTTGGAAATCGCACTGGAACGCTGAAGCTCCAGGCTGTAATCCGTTTCTTCCAGTAGCTTTTCCTCCACCTCCTCCATATAGACTCTCAATTCCTTCTCAGAAATATTGAACATTCGCAAAGCAATTGGCTTTACCAGTTTGAGGTCGGTCCGAATACTTTCAGCAACCCCCGGATACTGCACCTTAACGGCCAGGGTCTTTCCATCTTTCATGGCCTTATGTACCTGACCGATTGAAGCGGCATTGCAGGCATTTAAATCAAAAGAATCGAAGATTTCAGATGGATTTTTTCCAAGAATTTTCTTGAAAGTTTGTTTTACTAAAGGTGCCGATAAAGGGGGAGCCTGGTACTGGGCCATCGTAAATTTGTCTGCATAAGCCTTGGGCAAAACAGTCCGGTCCATACTAAGCATTTGTGCCACTTTGAGCGCAGATCCTTTTAAATTGCTCAGAGTATTGTAGATATCCTCAGCATTCTCTTCGTGTAGCTTTTCTACCGATAATTCCGGATTCAAGGATTTTTTTGCATAATGTTTCAGGTAGTTTCCTCCTACTTTTGCTCCCGTTCCGATGAATTTCAAAGTTCGTTTTAGTCGGGAGGTAGCAATTTTATCCTGGTATTTCATCTGAATTGACCGAGCATAAATTTCCCAAAATCCATGGCAGAATCGAAGGCGGAATTTCCCATCAAGTCAAATACCAGATGAACGGATTTTTCGATGGCCGAATCTGTTTTTTCGAATTCAGTGCTATCGTCTTTTATCCAAAATTGATGGATAAAGAGAAATTGAACCCACATCACATCGGGATAGTGATCGCTCAGGAAAGGCCTCTGCATCACTTCGCTGTTATCTGTTCCCTCTCTGCATATGCCCTGAGCAAAAGATTTGAAAGCTGGCTTTAAGCGGCTAAAAAGTTGTGAATGCATCCAAGGGCTTTTCAAATCAGGATGAATCAATAACCATAAGCTTCTTGACCTCACCGCTTGTTCTACCCACGCATACAGGAAGGCCATGTATTTTTCCCGTGCACCATATGATTCAAATGCTTCATCTCCCTGAATAGCGGCCTTAACATCATTAAACTCCCTCAACAACCATTCGGATTTCAGACTATCGAAAGAGCTGAAATGTGCATAGAATTCAGTTTCCTTCTTCTTTAAGGAAACACAAAATTGATGGATGGATGCCGGAGGCTTTCCATTTTCTAAAAGGTAGCTATTGAATGCTTGTATAATCTGGGTTGAACTGTCTGTTTTCATCTGTAGGAAGAACAATCAGATGAATTATTTTGTTTCCGGCGGCAATAAAAAAATCAATCTCCCGGATAACGATATTCTTTATCCGTTTCCAGAAAATTGATTCGGATGAAAGGGATGAATAGTGATGTAAAACAGGTTCACCGAATTGAAAAAACCTTAATAGAATTTGCGAAAGCCAATGATCTCTTTTGCCTCTCTGACAGTTTTCGCGGCCGAAGCCCTTGCCTTCTCCTCTCCTATTTTAACGGCCTTTGCAATAAATTCAGTATCGGCATCCACTTCTTTGATGCGCTGACGGATGGGCGCAATGTACGAATTCATATCCTTTGCAATTTGCATCTTCATGTCGCCATATCGGATGCTGCATTCTTTCCAGGTGGATTCAAAATGCGCGATGGTTTCTTTGGACGACACAAGCTGCATTAAATCAAACAGATTCTGAATGGATTCGGGTTTTGGAGCATTTGCCTCTGTCGGGCTCATATCCGTAACAGCCCGCTTCATTTTTTTTGTGATGGTGGCTTCATCGTCTGTCAGGAAAATGGCGGTATGTTCTCCGGAAGATTTGCTCATCTTTCCTTTTCCATCCAAGCCAGGCACTTTCACCAATTGTTCTCCAAAATTGAAGGCATAAGGCTCCGGGAAAAAATCAACTTCGTACATGTTATTGAATCGATTCCCCAGGTTTCTGGCCATTTCCAAATGTGCTTCCTGGTCTTTTCCAACCGGCACTTTGGTTGCTTTATGGATGATGATGTCGGCCGTCATCAACACGGGATAGGTGAGTAAGCCGGCATTGACATTATTTGGCTGGCTTCGCACCTTTTCTTTAAAGGAAGGCACCCTTTCCAGCTCGCCTTTGTAAGCATTCATATTCAAAATGAGATAGAGTTCCGAAATTTCAGGAACATCACTTTGAATATACAGGGTACATTTCTCGGGATCCAGTCCGGCAGCCAGGTATTCCACCAGTACATTCCGAACACTTTTATGCAAATCGGCAGGATGTGGATGCGTAGTTAATGAGTGAAGATCGGCAATAAAGAAATAACAGTTATGCTCATTTTGCATGCGCAGAAAATTTTTCAGCGCTCCAAAGTAATTCCCCAAATGCAGGTTGCCCGTCGACCGGATTCCACTCACTACCGTTTCCATGCCGGCGAAAATAAATAAAAACTGGAAGAGTACTGAGTACAGAAGTACCCAGTACTTAAGATTTATTTTGACAGATCCATTCTATTGAATGCTCAGTTTGGCTGTATACGATTTCGTGTTATCTGACTCCAGGCGCAGGGTATAAACACCCTGGCTAAGATTCAATGGAATATTCATCTTTTGATTTTCCGTCAGCACCAATTTCCTCGACTCAATGCGCCGTCCACTCATATCCCAAATGCTCAATACCGCTTCTCCGGCATAGGGTGCAATCAGGGAAATGTTACCCGTAGAGGGATTCGGATATACTGCAAGTACAGCCGACTCTGGTTCTGACACCGCTGTATTGATGTACGATTCGTAGTAATAGTAGTTTTTAAGACCCTGATTGTATTGTCCGTTGATGAATACAAAATAGGTGGAAGTCGAGGCATTTCCATTTACATCCGAAGTGAATTCCAATTTATTGACAGGCGTCCACGCAGATGCATTTCGGTCTTTACTCTCCGTTTCCTTTTTCACCAGATTGCCTGAATTATACGAGAAGCTGGTTCGAATGGTGTCAATCCAGCTTTGATTTCCTGACGACCAACCGGAAGTAACAATTGAATCTAATTGATTGGAAGAATAGATATAACGCGATTTTGCAAGGTTCATCCCTTTGTTCTCATCCACCAACGTTTCGGTAATCAAATCTCCATTGGAATTATAGCTGCTGTACAAAACAGGAAGATGAATCCAGGTTTGTGAATTCAATTCAAATTGATATTTTGCCGTGCGTGTATACTGGTGATCTGCATTGTAAGTGTGGGCAGTTACCTGTGAATGTACCCATTGTCCGTTTAAATAGCCATCCGTCAAACTGGAATCCATATGGTTCGTTGGATCGTTCCAAATAGACATTCTGGAAGAAGTATCCCAGGTTTGTGTGTTGGAGTTGTAGTAGAGTGAAAGGACCTCTGTTTTGTGCGTAGCATAAGTAAACTCCTGCTTCACGTTGCCAATCCAGTTACCTCCATTCAAAGTTTGATAGACTACATTTTCCAATTGATTGGATGAATTATACGAATAGAGCGTACGACTTTGCTGGGTATAAAAACGAGAATAATACGAGAGAGGCTGATTCTGGCTGTTAAAAGTATAACCGCTTGTGTTATTGGAAACATATTGACCCGGATGGGTAAAATCCTTGGTAAAATTAATCAGGGTATCATAATACGTGCCTGCAAACAAGTCTCCAACACTCAAGGTATTCAACTCCGACATGGGTGGAATCGGATTATTGGCAAATTGTCCGGAATACTTTATCTGGTTTGAGTCGATAAAACTTCCCGATTCCTCACTGCGGGTGCCAATCAGGCGATAGGCTGTTGATTTGCCCATCGCCGAAGCCTGGTGAGACAAATACAGGCTCAAACACGATTCTGCATCCGCCATCTGTTTCATCTTTAGTTCAAAAAAATCTTGTTGCAAGTTTTGTGCATGCATCAGAGAAGTAGCGAAAACGGCTACTAAAAGCAGTAATGATTTGAATTTCATGGAATAAAGTTAAAACCCTCACCACATAAAACAAATAATCCTACGTAAAAAGAATAATTCAACAAACCAGGAGTGATTGAACGCGGTGTGAGTAAAGGTTAGACATTAATTAGTTAGGTTTTTGAACGGAGCATTTCTCGAACGACAAAAGTTCCTGTTCGGAACCTGAACGAAAATTTGTCAAAATGAGTTGGAAAGAAGAATTATTGACCCCTTACCACTCCTGTATCGGAAATACTGAATCAATTCCCATTACTTTGGTAGTCTTCAGTCGCTTTATGTCATGTGTATTTTACATGTGTATTGGTGTGTATTATTCCGTTTAATTTCATTCCAAAAAAGGAATTCTTATTTTGTGAGACCATATCAATACCTGTTGCAAGCAAAAAAATTAACTACCCTCACCCTACCGTTGTTCATTTGCCTGGATTTGTTGATTGTACAAGTAATACGCGTCAACTATGTTCCGGTATTTAGCGACGAAGTCTCCAGCTATTTTCGTTATATCTCCAGGGCACAATGGGATCCTTACTATAAGCTTAACAGTAATAATCATGTGCTGAATACCTGGCTTGAGATTGTTGCAACCTTTTTATTCGGCACCAGCAACTTCACATTGCGTTTGGCCAATCTGGTGGCATTTGGCGGCTTTCTATGCCTTTCCTTTTTTCATTTCCGTCAGAAAAATGTAGTCGTATGGATTACTTCCATCCTTCTTTTATCTGCAAACTATTATTTCTTCTCGCTCTTCGGGCTGGCAAGAGGCTACGGCATCTCTTTTTTCTGGTTCCTGTTCACTTATGTCAGTTTAGACCGCTACCATCGCAATGCACAAATCAAATGGGTCTATGCAGCTTTTTTAGGAATTGGATTGATGTGCTGGGCCAATATGGGACTCATTCCCTTTTCACTTGCATTCATTGGGATCGGATTGCTCGAAGCCTCGAAGAACAACGCCTTAAGAAATTACAGGATTTACCTTTCCCTTCTCCCCTACCTTATTGCGATTCATTTTGCCTTTTTACTGAAAATCAATGGCCATCTCTACCACGGAGACTCCTTTGGTTATTATCAAACCCTGATAAAGAAGTTGCCGGAAGAATTCGGACTTTTTGATCATTCGATCCGAATCTGGACCTTATCCTTACTGGCACTTACAATTTTAGCGGGTCTCCTTTTTTGGAAAAAGACCAGCCATTTATTTAAAGTAACTCTGATCCTGCTTTTATGGGGCTTTGTCTCTCCTGCGCTTTTGCACTGGACTTTTGGCGTAAATTATCCTCTGGATCGAGCTGCGGCTCATCTGTATATTCCTGTGATACTCTATGTATTGCTTGTTTCCAAAGAAATTATTTGGTTCAGGTATTGGGTTCCTGGCCTTTTGTTGGTTTTCAACCTGAATGATTTTTACTCGGATTTCAATCTGGAAGATAGTCCGCACTGGCAATCAGAGCATGTTCCCTCCTATTTCATCGACACCCTTGCCCGGCAATCAAAAGGGAATCCGCGCATTCCAAGCATAGAAATGCACGGACTCCAAGGCAGATCATGGGACTTTCAGGTTTTTCTCAAAAAGGAAAAGATATTTCAAACGGATTGCTTTTATTCAAGAAGCTGTTCCGATTACTTGCTAATCAGCCAATGGCAAATGGAGATTGACACAACAGGATATCAGCGCATCCTGACAAATAAGTCCAAAAATCTGTTTTTGTTTAAAAGGACGGATACCCCAACTTTTGTGCAAACAATCAAAGTGCCCATAAGCAAAATCAATCGATTGTTGGAAAAGGGTTATTTTGTACTGGACAGCAATTTGCTTCAAAATGACCTTCAACTTATCGTCAAAGCTTATCCCGATGTGGTTCCCGTTCCAGCCAATAGCCGTCTTGGTCTTATTATTCAAGATGGAGAGGGTGAAAAAGAATGTGTCGTCAATCTGGACCGGCAGCAAAGGAATCCGGACTATTACCTTTTGAATCAAAGCTTTCCGGCAGGAAGCATTGGTCAGGATAGCATTCAGGTATTTATGAATGGCCCGGTCAACTACGGACCCCATCAAATTCAAGTGGATATATACCGGTATTCTGTAAATAAAAAATTCCGGTAATTTAAATGAGGAAACATGAGTCTCCGCTAGTTTGCCACTAACCTGGACTATTTGCCAAAAACAGAGTTTCAATCTTCTTTTTCTTTCTTTTATAGAAATATGCCAAGCATTCATAAATGCCAATTAAAAGCTGACAATCATGAATAAAAAGAAACAAAAAAAAACGCGCTTGCCTTCAACGGCTTCGCAGAAGAAAAATGCGAAGAGCGAAATATGATTTGAATGCAGCAAGGATTACGAAAAAACTCATTGAGCGGCAGGTACCCTTCCCGATAGATTTCTGGACGGAAGCCAGGCGCAAATAACTGGCGCCAGATAGAGTAGAGATCCAAAAACAGGATATGGAAGGGGCTTGCGAAAATACAGGCAGCAGGTTAGCGTGACGATTTTTAGGGAGACCAGATGCAATGGCCGACCGTTAAGAAAAAAATAGAAAGCGAGGAAACTTATTTTGGCCCTGATTTTTGGTTCGTTTTGAATTTACATTGAGCAATGTCAAAGTGTCAAGGTAAAATGAACATGAATGATTCAAGGGTTGAGCCGTCAGATTCTAATTAAAACTTTTGGACATAAATCCTAAAAATTCATGGTGGTATCAAAACGGTGACTCATGAGAGAAAAGCTCACGGTGTTTACTGTACGCCGCTAACTTGTCCAGCCAGCAGATACATTACCGCCATTCGAACAGCTACACCATTTTCCACCTGTTGTAAGATGATAGAATGCTCGCTGTCGGCCACTTCTGAGGTGATTTCCACCCCACGGTTAATGGGTCCGGGGTGCATAATGGTGATTTCCTTGTTGAGGCTATTGAGCATATCCAAGGTCAGGCCGTATTGCAAGCTGTATTCACGCAAAGAAGGAAAGTACTTGATGTCCTGGCGTTCGAGTTGAATGCGCAGCATATTGGCCACATCGCACCAATTCAATGCCTTTTGCAGATTGTATTCTACTTTGACTCCCAGTTCGTGAATGTATTTTGGGATCAACGTGGTTGGTCCGCAGACCATTACCTCTGCTCCAAGCTTTTGCAGGCAAAGAATATTGGACAGAGCCACCCGGCTATGAAGAATATCACCTACAATTACTACTTTTTTCCCTGCCACATCACCGAGTTTTTCGCGGATGGAATAGGCATCCAATAGGGCTTGGGTGGGATGTTCATGGGTTCCGTCGCCGGCATTGATTATTTGAGCATCAATATGTTTGCTCAGGAACATATGAGCCCCTGGTTTTGGATGGCGCATCACCACCATGTCAACTTTCATGGAAAGGATATTCTTTACCGTATCAATGAGAGTTTCACCCTTCGATACGGAAGATGATGAGCTACTGAAATTGACTACATCTGCACTGAGGCGTTTTTCTGCGAGCTCAAAGGAAACGCGTGTACGGGTAGAATTTTCAAAAAAGAGGTTGGCAATGGTAATATCCCGAAGAGAAGGAACTTTTTTAATAGGTCTGTTGATGACCGTTTTAAAATTATCGGCCGTTTCAAAGATCAGTTGAATATCTTTTTCGTTGATCTGTTTGATGCCTAATAAATGGCGGGTGCTTATTGAGCTCATTTAATTTCCTTCTGCAGTTAATAGCCAAACACAGTCTTCCTTACTTTTTTCCTTCCACTCCACTTTCACCTTATCATGGGCACGTGTATCCACTTGTTCACCAGTATAATCGGGGCCAATCGGTAATTCGCGCGAATAGCGCCGGTCTATCAGAACGGCCAATTCTACTTTTGCCGGTCTTCCGTAAGTTGTTAGCGCATCCATAGCGGCGCGCACAGAACGTCCGGTATACAACACATCGTCAATCAAAATCACTCGTTTGTCCTCGATGATAAAATTCATTGAGTTCACACTTGGGGTAAGAGGTTCAGAGCCTCGGCGAAAGTCATCGCGATGAAAGGTTACGTCCAATTCTCCGATCAGAATATTCTGATTACCGGAAATCTCCTGAAGCATGGAGTGCAGTCTTCTGGCAAAAATGACGCCCCGTGGTTGCAATCCAATAATGGCAGTATTGTCAAAATCCGTATAGTTTTCGTACAATTCATACGCCATCCGGCGTATCATTACCGCCATACGATCTGCATTCAACAATATTTTTGATTCCATCATTCTTCTCCGAGTTCCAGGATTTTATCAAATTCCTCCGCCTTTAGCGGCATTACACTTAAGCGACCCTGTCTAACCAAAGCAATATTAGCCAATTCAGGGGTTGCTTTTATTTTTTCCAAACTTACCGGATTTTTTAATGTCTTTACCGGTGCAATATCCACAACGACCCAGCGGGTATCCTCTGTGGTTGGGTCCTGGTAAGACTCCTTGATAATCTTTGCTAATCCAACGACCTCTTTTCCCTCGTTACTATGGTAGTAGAGAACCTGGTCTCCCTTTTTCATTTCCTGAAGATTGTTCCGTGCCTGGTAGTTCCGGACACCATCCCAAAAGGTCGATTTATCTTTTAACAATTGATCCCACGCATACTTATGGGGTTCTGACTTCACTAACCAATAATTCATTCTTCTTGTATTCAGGGCAAAAAAAAATCCCATCAAAGATGGGATTTTTCAGGTGTTTTCACCAAAGTTTATTCAGCCGTTTTATCGGCATCGGCATCTGCTTCAGGAGCAGGCTCTTCCTTTTTAGCCGCTTTTTTAGGAGCTGCTTTCTTAACGGTAGCCTTTTTCTCTTGAGCATCCATTTGCTCTTTCAAAGCAGAAAGTGCGTCCAAATCTCCCAGGGTATCTTTCTCTCCGGTAGTTGCTACCTTCTTCACTCCACCTTTGGATGATTTCGTTTCTTTTTTCTCTGCTTTTTCAGCGCGCTCGTCTTCTTTCCATACTGCTGTATGAGAAACAGTGATGCGGCGGTTCTCTTTGCTGAATTCAATCACACGGAATGACAATACTTCATCTTCTTTTGCATTGCTTCCGTCTTCTTTCTTCAACTGACGAAGCGGAGCATATCCTTCCACACCGTATGGCAGTGCAACAACGGCACTTTTGTCGGCGATTTTCAGGATAGTACCTTCGTGTTCAGAATCGATTGGGAACAATTCTTCGAAGGTATCCCAAGGATTGTCTTCGAGTTGTTTGTGACCCAGGCTCAAACGACGGTTTTCCTTATCCACTTCAAGAACCACTACTTCCAATTCCTGATCTTTCTTCACGAATTCAGAAGGGTGTTTGATTTTCTTGCTCCAAGAAAGGTCAGATACGTGCACCAATCCGTCCACACCCTCTTCCAATTCCACGAACAAGCCATAGTTTGTAAGGTTGCGAACCACCCCGGTATGTTTTGTACCCACCGCATATTTCTCTTCGATATTCACCCATGGATCCGGGTATAATTGTTTGATACCGAGAGACATTTTACGCTCTTCTTTGTCGAGGGTAAGAATCACTGCTTCAATCTCGTCTCCCACTTTCATGAAATCCTGAGGATTTCTCAGGTGTTGAGACCAAGACATTTCCGAAACGTGAATCAAGCCTTCCACTCCAGGAGCAATTTCGAGGAATGCACCGTAATCGGCAACCGTAACGATTTTACCTTTTACTTTCGCACCCACTTCAATTCCTTCCGGCAAGCTATCCCATGGATGAGACTGAAGTTGCTTCAATCCAAGAGAAATGCGTTTTTTGTCATCATCAAAATCAAGTACCACGACATTGATCTTTTGATCAAGCTGCAATACTTCTTCCGGATGATTAATACGTCCCCAGGAAATATCGGTAATGTGAAGCAACCCGTCGAGACCACCCAGGTCGATAAATACACCGAATGAAGTCATGTTTTTCACCACCCCTTCGAGTACCTGACCTTTCTCCAGTTTGGAGAGGATGTCTGATTTTTGCGCTTCAATATCATCTTCAATCAAAGCTTTGTGAGAAATCACCACATTTTTGAAAAGTTGGTTGATTTTCACCACCTTGAACTGCATGGTTTGTCCAACGTAAATATCATAATCACGGATTGGCTTAATGTCAATCTGAGATCCGGGAAGGAAAGCATCCATCCCCATTACGTCTACAACCAAACCACCTTTGGTTCTTGTTTTTACATAGCCCTCAACGATTGTATCGTTTTCATGAGCAGCTACGATGTTTTCCCAGGCTCTTTCAGAAATTGCCTTTTTGCGGGAGAGTACCAATTGACCCAAACGGTCTTCTTTGGACTCGATCATGACTTCAACCTGATCGCCGATTTTAAGCTCAGGCATGTCACGGAATTCCGTGCGTGCAATCAAACCGTCGGATTTGAATCCGATGTTCAATACCACGTCTTTGTCTGTAATGGACACAACAGTTCCTTTAACCAACTCATTTTCGTTGATTTCATTCAAGGTACCATCATAAAGTTTCTCAAGATCCTTTTTTTCGTCATCGGTGTAGTTCCCGAATCCCTGGTCGTCCATAGACCAGTCGAACGCCGGAGGTTCGATGGAGGAAGAGGCTGATTTGCTCTTAGAAGATTGCTTCTTTGGAGCTGCCTCATCTGCAACCTGAACGGTAGTGTTTTCTACCTCAGTTTGCTCTTGCGGTGTGTTTTTTTGTTCTGTCAAATGTTAAGTCCTCCTTTACGAAGGCTGCAAAGGTAAACCTACAAATAAGAAAAACAAAATAATAGCTTGAAATATAAGCAGATGATTCAAAGTGTCAACTATCCTGCGTATGCACCATCCTGGCACGGGTATAATCAAGTGCCAATTTCAACTGTTCGCCCGGACTCAGGTGCGAGTTATCGATTACAATGGCGTCTGCTGCCTGCATAAGTGGGCTGTCTTCGCGGCTTGAATCGATCCGGTCTCTTTCTAATAGATTATGCTTCACCTCTTCCCGGCTCATTTTAATGCCCCTGGATCGAAGTTCATCCCATCTTCTCTGTGTTCGGATATCCGGATCTGCGGTCATGAATAATTTTAATTCGGCATCCGGGAACACCACTGTACCTATATCCCTTCCGTCCATCACAACTCCTCTGCCTTTGCCCATTTCCTGTTGTTGATGTACCAAAAAGCGACGTACTTCCGGAATAGTACTTACCTTACTTACATGGTTGGCCACAAACATCTGGCGTATCTCATCTTCCACATTTTCTCCGTTTAAAAAGGTGGTCTTGACGCCATTTACCAGCTGAAAGGAAATTTGAATCCGATTTAATGCCTCTGCAACTGCCTGAGGGTCGCGTTCTTCCGGTTTAAAGGGAACATCATTCCGAAGAAAATAAAGTGCCACTGCCCGGTACATTGCGCCGGTATCAATATAAATATATCCCAACTGTTTCGCCAATGCCTTGGCCAATGTGCTTTTACCACAGGAAGAATATCCATCAATTGCAATGATAATGGGACGTGTCATGCCACAAAGATATGCCACCTCAAACATTCCGGCCTGCTGCTTTCCTTTTTTCTATCTTAGCCCTGAAATGAGAATGAAACTTTCTATACTGCCCCTTTTGGTTTTCATGGGAATACTACTCTCCTCCTGCGGAGATTTACTGGATAACATTGGCAATAAACCCGAGAACCTGGACCTGAATGAAGATTTTCAAAAAGTTGAGGTAGCAGACGAATTCAGCATCCTGGTTCCGAAGTATATGTCGCAAGACTCCAGCATCCATCCCGATGCCATCCTCTCTTACCAAAACAATTTCAGGAATGCAGTAACACTCGTATTCGCAGAATATCGGTCGGTAGTGGAAGAAGTTGTCAATGAATCGCCCACCTATTCAGATAGCCTCTCACTTGCGGGAAACTATCTCAATCTGAAAGGAATGATGATGAGTGAAAATCTGGAATTTGCGGAATTGGGAGATCCTGTTTATTTAAACATCAATGGCAACCCCGCCGCCCAAGTCTGGCTCGAGGGAAGAGTTGAGGGTCTTGATCTAACTTATTTCCTTACTGCCATAGAAGGAAAAAGCAAAGTTTATTTTATTCTTTCGTTCACTTCTATAGAAAAAAAGTCGAAATTCGAAGATACATTTCAGAAAATTGGTGGCAGTTTTATGCTGAAAAGTCCCGTTGTGGACTAGGCAACAAAAGCACCAGTTTCGGGTTCTTGTATTTGTAAGACCAATAATATGGGCGCTAAAAATGTTCGCCATACTGCGCTGGCTCTCCTGTTGATTATGGGAAGCGTTTCCTGCGATAAGCAAAGGAAGTGCGAGAATGCAGTATGCACCAGCGACCAGGATCTTCAAATTGTTTTAGTAGACAGTGTGAACAATAACCTGATAGAAGCAGGCACTTATCGGGAAGATCAAATCAGTTTAATTTCTCAAACAAAAGATACCATTTCGGGAACGCTCAGCCTGGACAAAGGTTCATTCATTGTGCAAACCAATCGGGATATGAGCCAATATACCTTGGCAGTTGAAAACGGAGCCAATGTGGATCTGCTGGTCTTTCAAAACTATGTGCCCACTCAATATGATTGCTGTCCGGGATATTGGCGTATTGACTCGGTGTATGCAAGAGGGAGCCGCTTGCAAGAAGCTCCGGATGGCCAGAGCTTCTATCTCAGCGTTCAATAATCTTAGCTATCCTGACGTTCGAGCAATTTCACACCATATTCATTGGCGAAGACCTCACTGAAAAATTCAGAATAATAGCCCACGGCATCCAATGCTTCCATGACCTCGGCAACACTCAGGTTTTGTGCCATGGAACGGTACTTCACACAAACAACCCCACCTTCTTTGCGTACCGCCAGGCTTACCTTATACAAAGGAATATTGACATCCAGCAACTCTTCTAAAAATTCCTCATAACGATCTGCAGGTACAGTACAAAACGGACAAATCACCTGAAAGACCGGTTGGTCTTCTGCCTGAAAATAAAACAAGGCCTGCTGCTCTGTTCCCAGATTCCATGCATCCAAATAAATTTCCAGATGATTCCGGAATACAGTCCATTGTCCTGCCTCGTTGTTTCTTGCCTGCTCCGGTGTAATTCCGAACTGCATCAAGGCTTCTTCAACCGTGGCTTTTACCTGTTCTAAACTCATGATTTATTAAAAGGGTCTTTTCTTGCTTTTTGGTGCTCCGGTATTTTGATGTGCCTTTTTTCTTTCCTTTTTATGAGGGGAATCAAAATCAGGAAAATAGAAATCCTTTCCATAGGACTTCTGCTTGCCACCATCTTTCTTGTTATCGAAGCTTTTCTTCTTTTTGAATTTCTTCTCGGCGCCACCCATTTCTCTGTCGCCGGCTCTCTCTGCACGTAAATCTCTTCCCTCATACACCCAATTATTTACTGTATCGATAAATTCATCGGCCATGCTTTTCTCAATTTGCACAAAAGAGTAGGAACGTTTGATATCAATACGGCCCACTTCAATCCGGCCCAATTGGAGGCTATTGATGAATTTCAACATGCCCTGTTTATCGATTCGGTCGAGCTCTCCCAGGCTGACGAACAGCCTTTCCATATTCGCACGATCTCCCCTGCCTTCACCGCGCTCCCCGCGCTCTCCTCTTTCCCCTTCTTTGAAGTTGAGGTCCGAAGCATTTTCATAATAGCTCAGGAAACGGTTGAATTCAATCGATACAAACTTCTTGATGATATCCTCTTTGCTGAGGGATTCCAATTCATGGTAAATATGTGGAAGGTACGATTCAATCTCCGCCTCATTTACTTCTACCTTTTGAACTTTCTCTACCAGGCTGAACAATTGACGTTCGCAGATGTCTTTACCGGTTGGAATTTCCTTCTTGATAAAGCTGGCCTTGGTAAATTTCTCCAGCTGACGAATTCTACCCTGCTCTTTGCTGTGCACAATAGAAATGGAAATTCCTTTCTTACCTGCACGAGCCGTACGTCCGGAACGGTGGGTATACACCTCCAGTTCATCCGGCAAACCGTAATTGATTACGTGTGTTATATTGTCTACATCAATACCCCGCGCAGCCACGTCGGTTGCCACCAGAATTTGCAAAGAACGTTCACGGAAACGATTCATTACCTTATCACGTTGTGCCTGAGACAGGTCGCCATGAAGTGAATCGGCATCGTAACCATCGCGGATTAATTTTTCTGCTATCTCCTGGGCTTCCACTTTGGTACGAGTAAAGACGATACCGAAAATGTCAGGATTCAGATCCACTACACGCTTCAGCGCTTCGTAACGATCGCGGGCCCTTACCAGATAAAATTCATGAGAAATGTTCGCATTCGTGGCGTTTTTATTTCCCATGGTCAATTCGAAAGGATCGGACATAAATTTCTTGGAAATTGCCCGAACTTCTGCCGGCATGGTAGCGGAGAATAGCCAGGTACGACGCTTCTCATTCCATACATCTTCCAGGATGGTGTCAATGTCTTCTTTAAAGCCCATATTGAGCATTTCATCGGCTTCATCCAATACCACAATATCTACATCGTGCAATACGGCAGACTTTCGGTTGATTAAGTCGATCAAACGACCGGGAGTTGCCACAATAATTTGAGCGCCTCTTTTCAGTTGACGAATTTGCGTATCGATACTCGCTCCTCCATATACGGCTACCACCGATATGGCTGGCAAATTCACCGCATAGGATTGCAAGTCTTTCGCAATCTGATTGCACAATTCCCGTGTAGGTGCCAAAATAAGGCCCTGAGTCCGGGTTTGAGTTGCATCGATATGCTGCAACAAAGGAAGTCCGAATGCGGCTGTTTTACCGGTACCGGTAGAAGCCAATCCGATAAAGTCGCGTGTGGTGTCGAGAAGTACAGGAATGGCGTTTTCCTGAATGGGTGTTGGATTCTCAAATCCAAGGGTCTCCACCGCAGCCACCAGCTCCGGAGAAACTCCCAATTGAATAAATGGATTCATTAAATAAGTATGTCAGCTAAAGCCAGCCAACAAACCCTTGATAGACCGGCTTACCAAAAAACCGGCGCAAAGGTACATCGAATATTCGGATTTTTCATTCTCAGCATGTAACCCTTTCCAAATCTACCAAGTCATACTTCTTTCGTCCTATTGCTTAACTTTGATTGACTTATGAAAAAAGCCCTCACCCTCCTGGCATTCTTGCTGGTTTCCTGGAACTCAATTGCTCAAACGGCACGATCTAAAGCAGTCGAACTGCGAAGCGAATACTATCAAAACAATGGCAATCAGCACATGACTGTTTATTGGCCCAAGGATACGAGTGCGTTATCTTATGAGGTATTCAAAAGAAACGATTGGAACAATAACTGGTCGCTGGTTGCTCAATTGAATGCTTCAGATTCTTTTGTCAATCTGAATTATTCTCAGGGACAAGCCATGGAAATCTGGGTAAAGAAAAAATGGCAGGCCGATACCGCAAGCGGCTATATCTATTGTGGTGCTAATCTTTACACAGGTTCCCTTCCTTCAAAACAAACCATGTTGCTGATTCTTGACAGTAATTATGTTGCACCGCTTTCCGGTGAAATCAATCGATTGATCAAGGATCTGGAAGGCGAATACTGGAATGTCGTCCAGCATGTGGTTCAACGCAGCGATTCTGTTCAAACGGTGAAAAGATGGATTGAAGACCAATGGCAACTGGATAGCCTGCATTTAAAATCAGTTTTGTTGCTCGGCCATGTACCTGTTCCGTATTCGGGGAACATCAATCCCGATGGACACCCCGACCATCAGGGGGCCTGGCCTGCCGATGTTTATTATGTGACTTTCGATCGCGACTGGACGGACAATACAGTGAATACCAGCAGTGCAAGCCGCAGTGCCAATCATAATGTTCCTGGCGACAATAAATTTGATCAGGATTATACCTGGCCGGCAAAAGCCAAAATTCCTCTGGGACGCATCGACCTTTATAATATGCCATTGTTTGGAAACGACACTTTCCTTACAAAACGGTATCTCGATAAAAATCATCTGTATCGAATGGGGAAGATGAAGGCTGAAAACAGGGCTTTGATAGATGATAATTTCGGATTTTTCTATGGGGAAGCGTTTGCTGCAGATGGATGGCGCTGCTTTGCTCCCATCTTCGATTCAACCGTATATGCCAGCGATTATTTCAGCTCGATGCACGATTCATCCTTCCTGTTCAGCTATGGATGCGGAGGTGGAACATATACTTCTGCCGGAGGAATTGGAAACAGCAGCAATTTTGCGTCAGACAGTTTGTTGAATCCCTTTACTATGCTCTTCGGCTCTTATTTTGGCGATTGGGACAATCAGGACAATTTTCTGAGGGCTCCCCTGGCCTCTAAAGGCTGGGGATTGGCCAATGCCTGGGCAGGTCGTCCGATGTGGATGTTTCAGTATGCAGCGTTAAACCTTCCCATTGGTATCGCCGCGATGCTGGCCCAAAACTCCTGGCCCGATTACGATGCCGGATATTCTGGCACCTATGTACACATCGCTTTATTGGGCGACCCCACACTCCGACTATTCCCAATTGAACCTCCTTCGCAGGTGAAACGGACAGACAGCTGCACCAATATTGGAACACTAAGCTGGGTAAGCGTTGCCGATACGGTTGTTATCAACGTATATTCATCTGGCCAGCTGTCGAACAGCTATTGGATTCCCGCCGGCGATAGCTCGCATACGATTTTGAGTCAAAATGCCCCGGGGAATTATGAGGTGGAAGTGAGAAATATGTCTTGGATGAAAAATGCTTCCGGCAACTTTCGGGTATACAGTCAGCCGGTGTATCTATCCATGACGAAATACCCCCCTTACAATGCCGCCATCGGAATAACAGGAGCTTACAATTGTATTGGAGACAGCCTGCACTTAAGCAATTTGTCTAGTGGGCGGGTAGATCATTTTTACTGGAGCCTCAACGGGCATTTTTTAAGCAGTCGAAATGACACGGTGCTGGTGGCGAACCAACCCGGCCCGTATACCTTTGAGCTTCATACCATCGATTCATCCGGTTGTTTCGACTCTGCCACCATATTCTTCCGCGTTTTTCAAAAACCTGGGATGGATTCGCTTCATTATGCGGTAATCGGACAATCTATTCCATGCGACGGCGATTCCAATATTTTTGCATTGCATGCAGAATATAGTCCGGCAAATAGTCGCTTATTATTCTATTGGGGCGACAGCACGGGAGGATTCAATCTGCTGGCAGGCTCACCCCTTGATACCACGCATGTTATTCGCGATTCAGGCACCTTTACCGCCCATTTTTTACTGAATGACAGCAGCGGCGTTTGCTGGTTATATGACAGCGCCCAGGTAACCGTATACCCCAAACCTGCAAAACCCCTGATTAGCCCGGGTGCATCCATTGCGCAATCGCATGGTCCGCTGCATTTGAGAAGTTCCTATACCCCCGGCTTTAGCTACGATTGGGGAAATATGGGCAATACAAACCTCTTTATAAATCCGGGCGATTCCGCGCATAAAGTCAATGTGAGTTTTGGGATGGATGGCATATACTTCATTAGCCTTCAAACAAAGAATACTTATGGCTGCATGAGCGATACTGCCTTTGCTTCGGTAAATGTTCTTACCGGACTGAGTAGCGTACATCAAATAAATCTGGAACTGTTTCCAAACCCCGGCAATGGACCACTTCATCTTCGCATCAGTGAATCGGTCGATGTATCGAATCTGGAGGTCATAAATACCCTGGGACAAAGCATGCGATGCCAGGTTCGAGAAATTTCAGACAGGGAATTCCAAATTGATATCGAATCATTGCCTCCGGGAAACTATCATCTGAGAGGAAATGCCGGAGGAAAAGTTTTTTCAATGCCATTTACCCGTAATTAATTTACATGAATCTGCGTTTATTAATCAGTAACTGACTTGATGGCTGACGCCAATGGCGACGCCGAGAGCTGAGAGCGAAGGATGACGGGATAAAATATTGAAAATTTGGGCGAGCAAAATGAACATGAATAAATCAAGGATTGAATCAGATTCTATTTAAAATTTTGGGATATGAATCCTTCGCAAAAATCCATGATGGTATCAAAATGGAGACTCATGATCTTCTATGTTAGATGAATCCCATCTTCTTCGATGCGGATTTTTCTTTCTCTGTACAAACCACCAATGGCTTTTTTAAACGCCTTCTTACTCATTCCGAAGACTTCATAAATCACTTCGGGATTTGTTTTATCGCTGTATGGCAAGGAGCCCTGGTTCTCACTAAGCGCATTCAGAATCCGTTCTTCATTGCTGTCGTTTGCCTTTTCATATCCCATGGGATGAAGCGATAAGTCAATTTTATTGTCCGGACGAACCAGCTTAACAAATGCTTTTATGATTTGTCCGGAATGCAGGCGCTGAAATACTTCATTATCGTAAAGTAGTCCGGAATACTTTTGATTGACAATGGTCGAATATCCCAATTCGCTGTGATGGTACACCTGGCATTCAACTTCTTCACCCACCTCAAAATCAGGAGTGGATTTATCCAGAAATTTATCAATCCTGGATGAACCAAAAAGCCGGTCAGTTTTCTCGTCGAGGCACAGACATACAACATACCAACGCCCCTCTTTGAAATCTACTTTTTGCTCCGAAAACGGGACCATCAAATCTTTTTCCAATCCCCAATCCATGAAAGCTCCCAATTGACTCGTAGCCTTCACTTCCAGAAGTGCAAATTGATTGAGCTCAATTTTCGGTTTCAGTGTGGTGGCAATTTTTCTATCCTCAGAATCACGGTAGATAAACACCTCGATTTGGTCATCTACCTGTAGACCTTCCGGTATATATTTGATGGGCAGCAGCACATCTTCCCCTTCATCATCTCCCAAATAAAAACCTACAGAAGTGTTTCGCAGCACTTTTAATGTATTGTATTGCCCAACATGAATCATGCGACAAAAGTAGTGAAGACAAGGTGACTTTCTGTCCTTGAAATCAGAAGGAGCTTGCTCCGGCTATCCACTAATCTTATAATACCAAATCAAGAGCAAGGTCAGCATATTGATGAGGTAGATGATCCACATCCATCGGGTTGAGTTCTGTGCGAAAATTTGTTCCCGAATCCAGGTATTGCTTTTCTCATAGAATGTATCAGCTGCGGTTTGTGTGTTGCCGTCACTGAGCTCGGCATCCAGGTCCCTAAGAATGGTGTACATCGGAACTTTACTGAGTAAAATTTGAAGCCCCCATTTAAGGAATCTGGGTACTTTTTGAAAATATGTTTGAACAATTTCTTTGCTGTTCACCAATTTATAAAGTCCGGCAGGTACCGAGGTGTCCTTTTTATTCAGAATAGATGAGGCACGTTCTGCCAGCTTGAGCGACAATGCCCTGAATATACTTTCCAGGCTTCCATACAACTGGTGAATCATTTCCAGTAATAAAAACTGATAACCTCTATACGCCGCAAATATGCTGAAGAATCCAGCAAGCACAAAGCTCAGGAGAACCCAGGCCATGGCCGGCAAATCCGAGGAATAAACAAAATAAGAATAGGTGATATAAATCAACAAGGCCAAATTGCTCAAGATGATAAACAGCATCATGGAAGCAAATTTTCGCACGGCTCCGAATCCACTTTTTCCGGCCTGACTCAGAAATTTAATAGGTTTCCCCACCAGTTTGAGCAAGCGTATGCTATCCTGATCGCCTTCCTGAATGATTGCAGATTCTATACTCAATTCCACTTCCCTTCTTTGCTCAGTTGTCATAATTCTCAAAATTGGAGTCGTCTTCCATTAATTCCGGATTCAATTCACTCTCAATGAGCTTATTGATATCCGGCTGAATCATCCAAATGCCTATATACCAGAACAACAACATGGCAAACTCTCCGACAAAAGTTCCAAATTTTACCCTGTGTTTCTTCATGGCTGTTTTTAATGCTTTCGCAGTATAATAATAAAGGTACAGTGAGCTGGCGCTCGCAAGGATAGAGAGGACAATAAGGATAAAAATGGAAGGCAATATTTCTGCAGCTGGATTCGGTACATTGAGATCCATTCCGAAAATATTTTGAATAAAATAAAACAGATAAATATAGACAAGGAAAGGAATGGCCAGGTTTATCCAAAATGGCGTGGTCTTTAAACGGACTAATTCAGGGGTATAAGGTCTTAGTCCAATGGCAATGGATATCATCCAGGCAGTTAATAAAAGATAGGAGATTATGCCGCCAAGCAGAAATTTGGAAAAATTGGTTTTCAAAATCTCCATTGCCTGCTCCTGATCACCCTCTTCAATTGGAATGAGTTGAAGCAACATTTCATAGTAAGCCCACGCAAAAAGTAACAAGGGCACTACGAACAGGAGTAGAAAGAGTTGCCAATGTTTGGCCCGAAGAAAAAAATTCATAAGGAAAGATACATTATTCGCACCTGCTGCCAACCAATAAACGATAAACTGCATCTAATTAAAGTCGAGGGCATCGTACGGATGCGGAGGGGAAACGGAGTGTCAGAGTTCGGAAAAGGACGCCAGTAATTTTTGGGTATATTCATTTTCAGGACGAGCAAACAAGGCTTCTGTTTCCTTTATTTCCGCAATTTCTCCTTTATTCAATACCAGCACTCTGTCTGCGATATTTCGAACCACCTGCAAATCGTGGGTAATGAAAAGATAACTCATTCCGAATTCCCTTTGTATGTCTTTAAGCAGATTGAGAATTTGAGCCTGAACCGAAACATCCAACGCCGAAACGGCCTCATCACAGACAATAAATTCCGGCTCCACCACTAATGCCCGGGCAATGGCAATGCGTTGTCTTTGTCCGCCACTGAATTCATGCGGGTATTTTTCCCAGGCCTCTTCTGATAGTCCAACTTTCTCCAATAATGCTATACCGCGTAATTTCCGCTCTTCGCCGGTGGAGGCAATTCCATGGCGTTTCATCACTTCGATAAAGCCACGGCCAATTTTATATTTCGGGTTAAGAGATGAATACGGATCCTGATAAATTAATTGAATCTTTTTTGCCAGGGTTCGGCGATCCTTCAAGCGGCCGGGATGGAGTAACTCCCCATTCATTTTTATCGTCCCCTTGTAGCGAATCAATTGCATGATGGCTCTTCCGGTAGTTGATTTTCCCGAACCGGATTCTCCCAAAACGCCCAAAGTCTCCCCCTTCCTTATAGTGAAAGCAATGTGCTTAATCACTTGGTTGCGTTTACCGGTTGGACCCCAGAGTCCCATTTCATCGTATTCCACTTCCAGACCTTCCACTTCAATCTGAATGTCTTCAGAGACTTGGTGTTCGGGAAGCGCCATGGATTCATCCATTGATTTCGGAATAAAATTTCCTTCTGCATCAAGATCAAAGAAATCGCGCATTACCGGCAACTTCTGCCCTTTTTTATGCGCGGAAGGCCTGCAGGCAATCAGTGCGCGCGTGTAAATATGAGATGGATGAGTGAAAATTTCAGTGCTTAGTCCTTCTTCTATCTTCTCTCCGCGAAACATCACGAGGGTGCGGTCGGCAATTTCTTTGACAACTCCCAAGTCATGAGAAATAAAGATAAGGGCCATGCCTCTCTCCTTTTGAATGCGTTTGAGTAATTGAAGAATAGATGCCTGAACTGCTACATCCAGAGCTGTAGTTGGCTCATCAGCAATGAGTAAGGTTGGATTGGCTGCCAGTGCCATAGCGATCATAACCCGCTGACGCTGTCCGCCGCTTAGTTCATGCGGATAGGAGCGAATGATTCTTTTCACATCGCTCAATTGAACTTCCAGCAATAGCTCTTCTAATCTGGCTTCTGATTCTTTTTTGCTGAGAGGTAAATGGGTTTGAATGACTTCCAGAATTTGCTTTCCGCAGCGCATCACCGGGTTCAAGGCTGTCATCGGTTCCTGAAAAATCATGGCAATCTGATTTCCCCGAATCGATTTCAGGGCATCCTGATCCTGAATCAGGTTTACTTTTTCATTCGCTCCTTCAAACCACGCCTCTCCGCTAATCTGGTCGACACTTCGCGGATCAAGAAGCCCCATGATGGCCCGCATCGTCACAGATTTTCCCGAACCAGACTCCCCTACGATGGCCAAACTTTCTCCCGCTTCCAATGAAAAGGAAATGGGCTTAACTGCAGGGAAAACTCCCTCGGGTGTTCGAAAGGATACTGCCAGCTGATGGACATTCAAAAGGGCCATGAGCAAACATAGTTTTAAAAATCGAAAAGAATTAAAAGCAGATTACCCTACCTTTTTCTGCAAGGCATCTATGCGCTCACGCAGATCTCTGACTTCCCGAACCGAGATTACATTATTGGGTAATTTCAAATGAGGATGATTCAGTACCAGGTAGCCACTGACAAAAATCACTGCTTCTGGCCAGGTTGTAGAAAGTGTATCGACCAAATCCTGTACTTCTGATTCGGACAAACCGGATGTGAGAATGGTAAAAATATATTCCGGCTCGTAGACATTCAATACCGATTGCAAATCGGTGAAGGGAAGATTTTGACCAAGGTAAATCACCTCATGTCCTCTTGCCCTAAGCATATAATTCGCAAAGAGTAAGCCTATTTCATGAGGCTCTCCTTCGGGTAAAAACAGCAGAAATTTCTTCCCCGAAGGCGAATGCAAGCCCGTTTGTCCGTCGATGGCCACAAAAAGCTTTTGCCGAATCAAATTGCTTATGAAATGTTCATGGGCCGGGTGGATGGAGCCTGTCATCCATAAAATACCAATCTCATTCAGAAAGGGGAAGATGATTTGAATCATTGCCTCTTCCAATCCCATCCGTAAGATTAAATTGGCCAGTATCCGGTTAAACTCAACTTCATCCAGACTGAACATGGAAGAGATCAATGCCTTAATTTGCGCGGAATGGGCCGAATCTTTTTCGCTCAATGAAAGTACCTTTAATCGAATACTCTCTTTATCCATCTTGACAATTTCCGAGATTTTCATCCCATGTTTATTCAAAATGGATACGTTTAGAATAAAGCGCAGGTCTTCGTCCGAATAAGTTCGGATATTGGTATCTGTCCGTTGCGGTTGGATTAATCCATAACGCTGCTCCCATATACGTATGGTATGAGCTTTGATACCGGTAATGGTTTCCAGATCTTTAATGCTAAAATTCGACAAGGCGATATGGTTCTTTTGATTCAAAACACACAAGTCTAATCTTTGTTTAGCAAATATGAAGAAATCTTTAACAACACTTCGGGTTTTAATTGCCGGGGGCAGTGGTATGCTTGGTCGACAGTTGCAGCATTACTTTTCCCTGCAAGGGGTTGAGGTCAAGGTATTGAGCCGGAATGCCAAAGATTCTTTGTACCGTTGGGATCCTTCAAAAAAGGAAATTCAAACGGATGCCCTGGAGGAAGCGGATATTATCATCAACCTGGCCGGAGCCAATATGGCCGGCGGACTCTGGACCCGCAAATACAAAAAGCAACTATACGATTCGCGCATCGGGAGTACTCGCTTATTGGTTGACACCATTAAATCCTGCAAACCAAAAAATCGGCATTTTATACAGGCATCCGCTGTGGGCTATTATCCAATGTCGGATGCCTGGATGAATGAAGAGAGTTTAGCCGGGAAAGGATTTCTGGCCGACCTGGCCGCAGACTGGGAACATGAAGGAGAAAAGGTCGAAGATGAATACACCCTTTATTCTGTTATCCGGCTTGGCGTCATTTTGAAACCAGGGGAAGGATTTCTTGGTAAAACAGTCCCTCCTGCACGACTCGGTTTATCTTCTGCCTTTGGAAATGGCAAGCAGTGGATGAGCTGGGTGCATATCGACGATGCCTGCAATGCCATCCAATGGATTCTGGAAAATGAGCTCAGTGGCCCCTACAATATAGTGGCCGACGAACCCATTCGAAATAAAGCGCTGACCGCCGCTATCGCCAAAGCAGTGCGACGCCCCTATTTTCTACCCAATGTTCCTGCATTCGCCCTTCGAATTGCCCTGGGTGATTTCAGCAGTGAGTTGCTCGCAGACCATCGGGTATCCAATAAAAAACTTCAAACAAATGGCTTTCATTTCCGTTTCAAGCAAATAGACGCTGCTTTAAACGATTTATTGAATGAGTAAATATGCCTTGTTCTGGTTTCGTCGCGATTTACGTCTCAACGATAACCACGGACTCTTTCAAGCCTTAAGCTCCGGAATTCCGGTAATCCCGCTGTTCATTTTTGACACTAGCATACTAGATAAGCTGGAAGATGAAGATGATGCCCGGGTAAGTTTTATCTATCAAACGCTCAAGCACCTAAAGGAGGAGATAGCCGCTTATGGTAGCTGCCTTCGGGTGGAATATGGAACTCCGCAAGCTGTCTTTTCGAAACTGATAGAGGAAGATAGCCTCGCATCGGTATATACCAATTCGGACTATGAGCCACAGGCCATCGAAAGAGATGCGCAAATAACTGTTTTGCTGAATAAGGTGGGAATTGCTTTCCATACATTCAAGGACCAGGTTGTTTTTGAAAAAAACGAAATAGTCAAGGAAAATGGAGAACCTTATGTCGTTTATACCCCTTACTCTAAAGCATGGAAGAAACGCATGGAAGAAGAGGGAATTCCACATTACCCTAGTGAATCTCATCTTTCAGCTTTTAAACAAGGAATTCAGTTCCCCTTCCCTGCAATGGAAGCCTTAGGATTCAAAGAAAATCCAATGACTTTTCCTCCGGTGGAGCTTGATCGGAACATCATTCGGAATTACAAAGATACCCGGGATTACCCTGCAATCAGAGGTACCTCGCGCCTCAGTGTGCATTTTCGTTTTGGCACCGTCAGTATTCGCGAGAAGGTTCACAAGGCAAAAGGACTCAGTGAGAAATATCTCAACGAATTAATATGGCGCGATTTCTATCAGATGATTCTTTTTCACTTTCCAAGAGTGGTAAATCATTCGTTCAAACCAGCCTACGACCGGATTATCTGGAGAAACAATGAGGCAGAATTTCAAAAATGGATGGAGGGAAAAACGGGCTATCCATTGGTAGATGCCGGCATGCGTGAGTTAATTCAAACAGGCTATATGCACAACCGGGTACGTATGGTTGTAGCAAGTTTTCTCTGCAAGCATTTGTTGATTGACTGGCGTTGGGGCGAAGCCTGGTTTGCCCGAAAACTGCTGGATTTTGATTTGGCTTCCAATAACGGCGGCTGGCAATGGGCCGCTGGAACAGGTGTCGATGCGGCACCCTATTTCCGGGTTTTTAATCCGGAACTGCAGCAAAAGAAATTCGACCCGGATTTTGAATACATCAAAAAATGGGTACCTGAATTTGGAACGTCCGCCTATCCAAAACCCATGGTTGATCATGTGGAAGCCCGCGACCGTTGCCTGAAAAGCTATCAGGTAGCCCTATCTGATAAAGCCTGATTTTGCTATCTTCGAAGGGATGGAAACACGCGTCGAAAAATTCATGAATTTACTGGACTACAAACTGTTCAGTTTGGGAAGCTACAGCTTGCACATGTTCGATTTACTCGAAGTGTTTCTCATCTTCTTTGTGGCTCGTTTTCTTCTGTATCTGCTTCGCAAATTCATGGCAAGAAGAGTCAAGCGAAATCAGATCGACAAGCGAAAGTCGTATGCCATTCGACAAATCGTAAAGTACATCGTTTACATCATTGCCCTCATCATGAGTTTCGACTCACTGGGCATTTCTGTAACACCCCTGCTCTTTGGCTCTACGGCCCTTTTTGTTGGTCTGGGTCTTGGCTTGCAAGACACGTTCAAAGACCTGGTCTCCGGAATCGTCATTCTGGTGGAACGAACCGTATCAGCCGGTGATATTGTGGAGATTGATGGCATCGTAGGACGGGTGAAGGATGTTGGCTTGCGCACGACCCGCGTACTAACCCGCGACGACATCATCATCCTTGTTCCAAACCAAAAACTCATCAACGACCGGGTTATCAACTGGACACAGAATCAGATGTCGACGCGTTTCAGTATCGATGTCGATGTAGCTTATGGTTCGGATACGCGATTGGTCGAACGCATTTTAATAGAACAAGCAGAGAAGCACCCGGAAACGGTATCGGGATTGAAACCGGTGGTTCACTTCACCAATTTTGGAGACAGCGGACTGGCCTTCCGGCTCTTTTTTCATTGCAACGAGATGTTCCGTATAGAGCGGGTAAAAAGCGATATCCGATTTGGGATTGATGAGGCTTTCCGTAAAAATGGCATTACCATTCCATTCCCACAAACAGATATTTGGATTCGAAGCAATCAGGATCCGAATCAAAAGGGCGCTTAAACTCCCATAGCTCATGATAAATGGCTAATTTCGGAGCCAAACGAATTTATATGCAATACACCGACTTACAACCAAAAGAAGTTTGGACCCATTTTGCCGAACTGAATGCTATTCCAAGAGGATCCAAGAAAGAAGAAAAAGCCGCGCAATTCGTGGCGGATTTTGGAGCAAATCTGGGTCTTGAAGTACTTCGGGATGATATCGGGAATGTAATTGTTAAAAAGCCCGGACAAAACGGCGGTGAAAACAAAGAACCGGTGATCATGCAGGCGCATGTCGACATGGTACATCAGAAAAATGCGGATACTGTTTTCAATTTCGATGAGGATGGCATTCGCATGTATGTGGATGGAGATTGGGTTCGTGCTGAAGGAACCACACTGGGTGCCGATAATGGCATTGGGGTCGCATACATACTTACCCTCTTAAAAGATAAAACCCTCAATCATCCACCGATTGAAGCCCTTTTCACCATTGATGAAGAGGCCGGAATGACGGGAGCAAAAAACCTTGGAAAAGGATTATTGACTGGCAAAAGATTGCTCAATATCGACACAGAAGATGACGAAGAAATAACCATCGGGTGTGCAGGAGGAATCGACACCAATGTTCATTTGAACTTCCGGATGGAAGAAACTCCGGAAAATACCAAAGCCTACTATGTCAGCGTAAAAGGATTGAAAGGCGGCCATTCAGGGATGGACATCAACCTCGGCCGTGGCAATGCAAATAAAATCCTCTTCCGTTTGCTGTTTCAAGGTTATTCCCGCTTTGGCATGCGTATCAATACCGTCGATGGTGGCGGCTTGAGAAATGCTATTCCGCGTGAAGCCTTTGCTACCTTGGTAGTTGATATTCAAAAAACCGGTGAATTTGAAAAACACCTGTTGCATTTAGGCGAAGCAATCAAACAAGAGTTAATCAGCACAGAACCTGATCTTCAAATCAGCTGGGAGAATACCGCCAATCCGGTCGAGGTAGTCAATGTAACGAGTCAGGTGAATATAATTCGTGCTATTTATTCCATGGTGAATGGTGTTTACCGCATGAGTGCAGAAGTTGATGGTTTAGTTGAAACCAGCTCCAATCTGGCACGTGTGCTAATTAAAGATGGTGAATTTACCTGCCAAAGCTTGCAGCGGAGCTCTGTTGAATCGTCGAAGGATGATATTGCCAATTCTATTCGTGCCTGCTTCGAACAGATTGGTGCCACGGTGGAAAATGGAGGAGATTATCCAGGCTGGCGCCCCAATCCTGATTCTGACCTTTTGAAACAAGGGATTGAAATTCATCGTCAGGTTTTTAAAAAAGAACCCAAGGTATTGGCATGCCATGCCGGACTCGAAACAGGAATAATCACGGGTGTTTACCCAGGGCTGGATATGATATCTATCGGACCAACCATTAAACACCCGCATTCGCCTGACGAAAAAGTGAAAATACAGTCGGTACAGGATTTTTGGACCTACCTGATTTCCCTACTGGAAACCCTTTAGAAGACTTCTTTCCATAATTGGGAATTATTCTGAATCACGAATTATTTTAATTCGTTGATTTTTAATATATTGTAAAGGAGGCATCTCTTTTGGAATTTGCGTATTGCCTATAAAAATGAAAACGAAAATTTTATTCACAGCGGGAATTGCCTTCCTCTTAAGCATCAGTGCTTGTAAAAAAGAAGTAGCTCAAAAGCAAGATCCTGCAGTTCTCCCAACAAGTATCTTTGACTTGAAGGTGAGTGACGACTTCAATTTCAAGTCTACCCGCGACATCGGAATGCGTGTCATGGTACAACAAGGAAATTATCCAGGTGAAATTTACCGTATCAACGTATACGATGATTTCCCTACCATTGCCCACCTAATTACATCAGGAATCGTGGAAGTGGGAAATGAACTGCCATTGCAATTCCGTATTCCGTCCGCATTGCAGTACCTGTACATTGAAAAAGTGGCATCTACCGGTGCCCGCGAATTGCAGCGCATCTCATCAGCAAATTATATTTCAGCGAACTTCAATAACCAGCCCCCCTTGTTAACCATGAAAGGTCAACCCGGATCTGGTTTGAATTGCAATACCGGTTGTTCCACATCTTATAATAACCACAATGGTAACTTAAGCCTGAGTGGATCCGGGGTTGTTTGTCTTACCGGTTCCTTTTCAGGTAACCTGACTCTGAATGGATCAGTTACCGTTCGTATTTGTGGAAATGCTAGTATCGGAAACATCAATCTGAATGGTGGAAGTAATAACTCCTCCACAATTTATTTTTTGGAAAACAGTATCGTTACAGTAAACAATGCAAACCTGAACACCAGCAATGCATCCATCTTAAATTACTCTGACAGCTTGCATTTCAGTTCCGGATTCAGTGTGGGAGGTTCATTTACCAATAATGGAAAAATGAGCGTTGATGGTGATTTGGACATCAATAATGGAGCTCCGAATTTTATAAATAACGGGTCGATTTACGTGAGCCATAACTTGAACAACAATGAAATGCTCACGAACAACAACTATATTTTCGTAAATGGCAAATTAAAGCCTAACGGCACTTCAACCACTTACAATTACTGTCAGATTTATTCAGTCGACAATTTTGAGATGAATGGAACCTTTAATAATTATGGTTACGTTAAATGTTACGACGAATCTAAAATAAACGGTTCTAAAACTTTTTATAACTATGCCGATGCCCTGTTAAGTACGCACGATATTACCATCAATGGTACGATTAACGGACCAAGCAGCAGTGGCTTAGGAACTGTTAAAGTGGCCGACGTAACAACCATCAATGGCTCAGGAGTTCTCTCTGGCAATGTGGAACTCTGCGATAGTTCCGGTGTGAACACCAATAACGGAACCATCTCAACGCCTGCAGCTATTTCCTGTAGCAACTATATTGCAACCAGTGCTTGTAATCCCGAAGGTTTTGGTTCTCCAACCATTATTGACTCCGATGGCGATGGTGTAGCTGATAACCTGGATGATTACCCGAACGATTCGACCCGGGCCTACAACAGCTATTATCCAAATGCTACTGGTTTTGCAACCATAGGATACGAGGATTTGTGGCCTTCACAGGGAGACTATGATTTCAATGACCTGATATTGGGATACCGTGTAAAAAAGGTATCTAACGCAGCAAACAATGTGGTGGAAATGTACACTACCTATATTGTGCGAGCCATTGGCGCTACCTACGACAACGGTTTTGGCTTCCAGTTCGATGATTTGAACCCTAGCGACGTAAATACGGTAAGTGGTCAAAGCCTCACCAAAAGTTTGATTTCTCTGAATGGAAACAAAACAGAAAGCGGACAAACCAAAGCTGTAATTATTGTATACGATTCACCAGAACCATTGATTAACCGGGTAGGTGGATCCATGTTCAATACCATCAAAACAAATGGTACCGGAACTTCAGATACCACTACTTTATACGTTCAGTTTACTTCTCCAGTTGCCGCTTCTAAAGTTACTCAGGCGAAAATCAATCCGTTCATCTTTGTAAACGGAACACGCGGCACAGAAGTTCACTTACCCAACATGGTTCCAACTGACAAGGCCAATACCCAATTGCTGGGAACCAAAGACGACAGCTCGAACCCATCCCAGGGACGCTATTATAAAACAAGCAATAATCTGCCATTTGTAATTGAAATTCCTGCGAACTTTGATTACCCGGCAGAAAAGGAATCCATCAGCGATGCCTACAATTATTTCATTAGCTGGGCGGTAAGTGGCGGATCCAATTACACCAATTGGTACGATAACCTATCAGGATACCGCACTGCCTCGAAAATATATTAACCGAGATTTATTGAACGAAGAAAAGGCCACCCATAGCGGTGGCTTTTTCTTTTACGTAAATTCGTAATTGAATTCCAATAATTGGAATCTTTTCCAAAATAGTAAACAATGAATCACCTCAACATCGCATAAAAGATGCGCCAATGCTGTATTCCAAATTTGGCTCCTCGCTTGATTAATCAACTATACCAAAATGAAAACAAAATTTTTCCTCCTTCCAGTTGCAGTATTCCTAATTGCAATGACTGCATGTAAAAAAGAAAAACCGGCAACGACAGAACCGACAGCAGTTACCAGCATTTTTGATTTGAGAGTTTCGGATAACTTTAATTTCAAATCCACCCGCGACATTCGCATGAAGTTTCATACAACGAATGGCAATTTCGCCGGTGAAGTAGTTCGTATCAATATTTACGACGACTTCCCTACCATCGCCCATGTCATTACATCAGGCCTCACAAAAGTGGGAGAAGATTATGAGATGAGCTTTCGTATTCTTTCCGCGCTGACTGATATCTATATCGAAAAAGTTCTTTCCAATGGTGCGCGGGAATTGCAGCGGGTAAAAGCGGCCGATTATATTGCGGCCAACTTCAACCAATCGCCGGTTATTCAGCTTAAAACAAAACCAGGATCCGGACTTAATTGCAGTACCGGCTGTACCCAAACCTATAACAATTACAGTGGTGGCACATTGAACCTTAACGGTGGTACATACTGCATGACCGGCAGCTTCAATGGAAGCATCAATGTTGGAGCAGGTGCAACGGTACGTTTTTGCGGTAATGCCAGTATCAGCGGTATCACATTAAATAGCTCCTCTTCCAAAATATACTTCCTGGAGAATTCGATCGTAACGGTAGGAAACATCAACTTTAACAATGCCGGTGCGAGAGTAGAGAACTATTCAGACAGTTTGAAGTTCACAGCGTCTATTTCCGTTGCAGGTACGCTTGTAAACAATGGTAAAATGTCCGTAAATGGCGATTTGAGTATCAACAACAATGGAAATAACTACATGACCAACAATGGTGAGATCTATGTAAAAACCAACCTGAATAATAACAAGACACTGACCAACAACAATAAAATCTTTGTCAATGGCATGTTTCAGCCCAACGGTGGGTCTGTAACTTACAACAACTGTCAGCTGATTTCCGTTGGGAATTACAACAACAACGGATCGGTTTACAACTACGGTTATTTGAAATGCGACGCTACTGCCAGTATCAATGGCGGTTCCACCCATTACATTTACAGTGGCGCATTGTTCAGCACCAAAAACATCACCATCAACGGAAGCATCAATGGCGCAAGCAATTCCGGCTTAGGAACGGTAAAAGTTACTCAAAACACGACCTTTAACGGGGGCGGACAAATGAGCGGAAATATGGAATTCTGCGATACCAATGGCATTGAAACCAATAATGGAACTTTCAATAGTCCGGCAGCTGCCACTTGCAATAATTATATCGCGACCACCGCATGCAATCCGGAAGGCTTCGGTACAGCAACAATTACCGATACCGATGGTGATGGCGTAGCTGATGCACAGGATGACTATCCGAATGATTCTACTCGCGCATACAACAGCTACTACCCAAGTGCTTCAACCTTTGCCACTTTTGGTTTTGAGGATTTGTGGCCATCGCAGGGAGATTATGATTTCAACGACCTTGTACTCTCCTACCGCACAAAACAGGTATTGAATGCCTCAAACAATGTGGTGGAATTCTATACCACTTACCTCGTGCGCGCCATTGGTGCCACCTACGACAACGGATTCGGTGTTCAGCTGGATGATTTAGTCCCAACGGATATTAGCAACATTAGCGGTCAACAGTTAAGCAAAAGCTTGATTTCACTGAATTCGAACAAGACTGAATCCGGACAAACCAAAGCCGTTGTAATTGTATACGATAGTCCGGAACCTCTTATTCACCGCAATGGAGGCTCTTTTTTCAATACGATCAAAGGCAATTCTACGGGTACCTTTGATACCTTAAACCTGCATGTCAGCTTCACGAATCCAATAGCTTCCAGCAAGCTGACCCAGGCAAAATTCAACCCCTTTATTTTTGTAAACGGAACCCGCGGCACAGAAATTCACCATCCAAATATGACTCCGACTTCCCTGGCGAATTCTCAGTTATTTGGAACGAAAAACGACAATTCCGACCCGAGCATAGGACGGTATTACAAAACAGCCAATAACCTTCCATTTGTAATTGAAGTGCCAGTAAGCTTTGCTTATCCGGCGGAAAAAGAATCAATCAGTGACGCCTATAACTACTTTATCAGCTGGGCAAGCAGCGATGGAGTTAATTATACAAATTGGTACTCGGATCTTTCGGGATACCGCAACGCATCGAAAATATACTAACTCAGATTTATAGATGCAGTTAAAGGCCACCCCTGGCGGTGGCCTTTTCTTTTATGCAAATGCCGGAAAGTGTAAATTGCGCCCCACATGACAGCATACCAGTTTTCGGAATCTTTTGCCAAGGAAATGGACGCGCAGGATGCGCTTTCATCTTTTAGAAATGAATTTCATATCCCTGTTTGGAAAGGAAAAGAAAGTATTTATCTCACAGGTAATTCTCTCGGCCTTCAGCCTAAATCGGCGAGGGAATTTGTTGAACAAGAGTTTCTGGATTGGCAAAACCTGGGTGTGGAAGGCCATACCGAGGCGAAAAATCCCTGGCTATTTTACCATCATTTCTTAACCAAACAAGCGGCAGAGATCGTTGGTGCTCAGGAAAAGGAAGTGGTAATTATGAATAACCTGACCGCGAATCTCCACTTGATGATGGTAAGTTTCTACCGCCCCAGCAAAGCGCGTTATAAACTTATTATTGAGGGTGGCGCCTTCCCCTCCGATCAATATGCCGTGGACTCCCAGGCAAAATTTCACGGATTTGATCCCAAAGATGCGATCATAGAGCTCAAACCAAGACAAGGAGAACATACACTCAGAACAGAAGATATCCATCAAACCATTCGCGACCATGCAGATGAATTGGCCCTGGTGATGCTGGGAGGTGTCAACTACTACACCGGACAGGCATACGACATGAAAAGTATTGCCTCTGTGGCTCATGAAGTGGGGGCTTTGTGCGGGTTCGATCTGGCCCATGGGGCCGGAAATATTCTCCTGAACCTGCACGACTGGGAAGTGGACTTTGCCGTATGGTGCAGCTATAAATACCTCAATAGCGGACCAGGCGGAACTTCCGGAGTTTTTGTACATGAAAAGCACGGAAATTCGGCAGACATTCCCCGTTTTGCCGGTTGGTGGGGGCATAATGAAAAAGAACGTTTCCTCATGAAACGCGATTTCATTCCGATGGAAGGTGCACAGGGCTGGCAATTGAGTAATGCACAAATTTTTCCGATGGCGATTCACCGGGCAAGTCTTGATATTTTTCACAGAGCCGGGATGAAAAACCTGCGTGCGAAAAGCGAGAAATTGACCGGATACCTTGAATTTGTTTTGGCAGAAATTGCAAACAGTGGAAAATTCGGGTTTGAGGTGATTACCCCTCAGAATCCAAATGAAAGAGGCTGCCAGCTATCTGTTCTCGTTAAAGAAAACGGCAAAAAATTGTATGAGTATCTGAAAGACAACAGTGCCATTGTGGACTGGCGCGAACCCAACGTGATTCGCATTGCTCCGGTTCCTTTATACAATAGTTTTCTCGATATTTATCGATTGGGAAAAATTATTAAATCTTTTGAAGCCTGAACCAAGATTAATCCCCTTTGAGAAAGAGCAGATTGATTTTCTGTTGAATGAGGTTCGAAGCCCGGAAATCCTGACTCAATGCGCCGGAACGAGCTTTCATTTCCCTTTGGATAGCATATCTATCTGCGCACATTTGTCTCGGCCAGAAATTCACGCCTTTTTACTGGTAGATGATGAACATGCGATTGGCTACGGCGATTTACTCAAAGATGGAGACAAAGAGATTCGGATTTGTCGTTTGTTAATCAGCTCAAAACGGCGAGGAAAAGGATATGGAAAGATGCTGGTTCAGCATCTTTGCAATAAAGCGCGTTCCCTTTATCCTACACTTCCCTTGCGTCTTTTTGTAATCGACGAAAATCAGGCAGCACTTCACTGCTACCTGAACTCAAACTTTAAACTCACGGGAATCAAAAAAGTTTTACCGGATTCCATGCCCCCCGTGAACATTTTGCAGATGGAGTATTATGAAGATTGAAGTAAAAAATATTGCCCAGGCCTTTTCAAAAATAGAAGAATATTGGTCGCCTGCGCTTCTGGCTCAGTTAAACGGACAAGATGTGCGCATTGCCAAATTGAAGGGTGAGTTTACCTGGCATAAACATGATTTAGAAGATGAGCTATTCTTAGTGATCCAGGGTGAATTATTTATCCATCTGGAAGATGAGGTGCTGCAAATAAAAACGGGTGAAATGGTAATCATCCCAAGAGGAGTCCTACATAAACCGCTTGCTCCGGAAGAAGTTCAGGTCCTTTTATTCGAGCCCACAGGCACCTTAAATACCGGCGATCAGGAAAATGAACTGACGAAAAGAAATCTGAAGGACCTGCGTTAATGAAGTACCGTGATATTTCCTCTTTTTGATTTTACCACCCAGCCACCCCGGCAAAAATCCCATTCGCGGTAGCTGAGGTAATAGCCAAATACCTCTTCAATACCCCCATCCGACTTGTATTGACCATCCCATTCTTCCCCTGGGACATCCGAGCGGAAAACAACCTCTCCCCAGCGATTGAAGATTATGAGATGATAGCTGTCAAAATCGCATTCCCGACCGAAAAGTGAGTGGTACCGCCCGTCGTACGGGTAGGTATCGTTTACTCCATCCCCATTGGGGGAAAATGCATTGGGCATCTCAAAACGACAGTTTTGATCCTGATAATAGATATAATCGAAAGTATCGAGTAAATTCTGACAACGGGTTAATACATTCAGAACATAGGTTCCTTCCTGTCGAAGTGAATCGGTCAGCGCATCACTGCTTTTAAAAATCCACTTCAGTTCCGCGTCTTTAATGTCCACCTGAGGTAAAAAAACCTCGCCCTGACATTTGATATAAAAGGGATCAAGATTCAACTCCCAAACGGGATATTGCTCTAGATAAACCGAATCCCAAACCGCACATTTTGCCTGCGTCAAAGCTTCTAAATAATACCACCTCGCTGTGTCGGGTATTACCCAAGTTCTCGAAGAATCCGGAGTCCTGACCCCATTCTTCGGAAACCATTCGAAGGTATAATTGCCTTCTGCAGACAAAAGAATACTGTCTCCGACACAGACTTTTTCCGGGTAAGACCTGGCTATAGAAAAATCAGGAAGTTCATTTACAATTACATTGAAGGAGTCTTTGGTCTGACAGGTTGCATAGGTCTTTGTCAACACATAAGAAACTGTTTTGGTTGGCTGAATTTTCGGATACAATGCGGTATCTGTGGACATGTAATCAACATTGCTCCATTGAAAAGATAAAATGCTGGTATCGTTCAGGGGACCAATAACTATTTGATCTCCCAGGCAGATGAAGGTATCAATCTCTGCGGTAAAAATTTCAGGGAAGATGATATGCAAAGGTTTGATGATGCTGTCTTTACAATATTCGTTCGACACATCGTAGCGCACATAAACAATTCCGGAATCCGAATAAAACCAGGTTGCATCTTTCAGTAGACTGAAATCCCTGTCGCTATTCATGTCGCCGAAATCCCAATGCTGCTGATCGTAATTTGTACCGGTGCCGAAGAATTTGACCCTGAGTCCATCGCATGGAGGCAGGTATTCGTGCCTAAAATCGGCATTGATTGTATTTTTAAAGACCTGGACTTCATTGTCCACATAACAAGAAATGGAGCTTTTTCTTACGGTATATACCATGTCTTTCGTTACCGTCGCATACGGATTTGCTTTGGTCGGATCGTCCAATCCATCTGAAGGGGACCAATTATACGAAATACCAGGTTCGGAATTGATGTGGCTTAACTCAATGGAATCGCCGTAACATACAATGCTGTCTTTCACCAAGTCATCGATCACCGAAGGAAGGATATTGATGGTACGAAAGCTCGAGTTTCCGCAACCCGCATTGCTGTATGCTGTCAATTTAATTTTGTATTCTCCCGGCCCGGGAAAAACAAAGGTAGGATTTACCGCAACCGAGGTATCGCCATCCAGCGAGTCGATCCCAAAATCCCATTTATATGAATCAATTTTTCCCGTGGTAGCAGTTGAGGCATTGCTGAATTTTACTGTGTCACTGCATGGTCCGTTTACCGGAGCAAAAATGGATTTGGCGGAAAACTGACAATTGTACACGTTGAATTGAAAGTCTCGAAAGACTGTATTTATTCTCACATGATTTCTATACTCATGTACGGCTATTCCTACTACGTATTGACCAATGGCCGTGGGTGTTATTACAAATAATCCCGTATTGGGATTCAATTGCATTGTCGGATTGCTGGATATCTGATTTGAGGTATTGAATCCATTGGCCCAAAGTACACTTATCGGGTTGGTGAATTGAGAAGGATCCGGCGATGGATCTCCACTTGATGCTCCGTGTAAGGGATTGATAAATTCATAAACCAGAGAATCTCCATCGTCATCCTGGGCCGAATGGTCGTAACTTAAAATTTCACCTGCACATAAAAAATTGGGAGGAACGCCCACAAAGCGGGGGCTTGAGTTTGCGCCATACATAGCCCTTTCAGGAATAGAGGTGCGGTAGGTAGAGCCTGTACTTCCGGGGCTCACAATGTTTTTGATACTATTGTTCCGGCAGCACCGCTGGAATTCCAGGTAGTAACCTCCCGGACGATCGGGTAAATTGGCCGTGGCCGAATAGATAAATAACTTGACACATTCATCCGTTGGTGGTATTACACAGCCGTAATTTGTTCCTTTTACAAAGGAGGAATCATCGGGATTCAGGCTGAGCGATGTATAGAGAAATCCAGAAGATGTAAATACTCCAATCTTTGAAAAACGATCGGAAAAGATGGCATTCAAACTTCCATTTTGGCAATCCACGTACAGATAGAGATGAACTTTGTAATCATTGCCACCTAAGTAAGTGTAAGTTAAATCGCCGCCTACAATATGAGTAGCCTGCAACTTTACGCTGCTGCACAGAATGGCCACTATAAGGTATAGGCGGGTGAGGGACTGCATTCAATGGATTTCCTTAATAGATTTAAAAAGTAACCAATAAGTTGCTTTAAGCAACACAATTTCAACGAAAAAGTATGCCAAAGCGTTGCAAAGCAAAGTGCAGATTCACACTTTTGGCCTTGGCTTCATTCGCTTATCTTTGCGGCCGTTTATGGAAAGAAAAGTTCGCGTACGCTTTGCGCCCAGTCCTACCGGGCCTTTGCACATTGGAGGAGTAAGAACGGCCTTGTACAATTATCTGTTTGCGAAGCAACAGGGAGGTGATTTTATCTTACGTATTGAGGATACCGATCAGACGCGATTCGTCCCGGGAGCAGAAGAGTATATTATTGAATCTTTAAAGTGGATCGGAATTTCTCCGAACGAAGGACAAGGTTTTGGAGGAGGAGAATTTGGGCCTTACCGTCAAAGTGAGCGCAAGGGAATGTACCGACAATATGCCGACCAATTGGTGGAATCCGGCTACGCTTACTATGCCTTTGACTCGGCCGAAGAACTCGACGGAATGCGCGAGACGCTGAAAGCCAATGGCATGTCGCCGCAATACGATGCCGTATCCAGAATGAGCATGAAAAACTCTCTGACCTTAAGCTCAGACGAGGTTCAACGCCGACTTGATGCAGGCGATCCCTATGTGATACGCATCAAATTGCCACGCAAAGAAGAAGTTCGATTTCATGACATCATACGTGGCTGGGTTGTCGTGCATACTAATGCCATGGACGATAAAGTACTTTTCAAATCCGACGGCATGCCCACCTATCATCTGGCCAATGTGGTAGATGATTATTTGATGAGGGTTAGCCATGTGATCCGCGGAGAAGAATGGCTTCCTTCGGCTCCCTTGCATGTGATGCTTTATAAATACCTTGGATGGGAAGACTCCATGCCGGAATTTGCGCATTTGCCACTCATCCTTAAACCGGATGGAAATGGAAAGTTGAGCAAACGCGATGGAGACCGACTTGGCTTCCCTGTTTTTCCTTTGAACTGGACCGACCCGGTAAGTGGAGAGCTTTCCAGCGGATATCGTGATGCAGGGTATTTCCCCGAAGCAGTGATCAATATTCTCGCCTTTCTTGGCTGGCATCCATCTGACAATAGAGAACTTTTTGAACTCGAAGAACTGGTGAAAGAGTTCAGCCTGGATCGAGTAAGCAAATCGGGAGCAAAATTCGATGTTCAAAAGGCATTCTGGTTCAACCAGCAATATCTGAGAAGTAAAGATGATGCCGCTTTATGCGATGCGTTGCTTCCCTTCCTCAGCAAACAAGGAATTGAAAGGGATAGAACTTATTTGGAATCCGTATGCGGACTCATGAAGGAAAAAGTAAGTTTTATCAATGAAATCTATAGCGAAGGAAAATACTTTTTTCATACTCCGGAATCCTGGGATGAATCACTGATTCGTAAAAAATTTAAAGACTTTACCGCAGGAATATTGGAAGGATTAAAAGAAGCGCTTGCCTCACTTTCTGATTTTTCAAACGGCAGTATTGAATCGGTATTTCACCAGATTGTCGAAGAGAAAAATGGCAAAAAGCCAGGAGAAATGATGCTTGCCTTTCGGCTTTCTGTTTCGGGAGTAGCAGGGGGACCACCTATCTTCGACATGGTTTCTTTGCTGGGCAAAGAGGCAGCAGTTAAAAATATGGAGTCATTTCTTACTTATTATTCCAGCCTGAGCTAAGGCATGCTGAACGAATGCGATATCTGTGTTGTGGGTGGAGGAGCGGCAGGATTCTTTGCCGCACTCAGCGCAGCCCATACACGAAGTGAGCTTCGCATTCAACTGCTGGAACGCAGCGACAAATTGCTGTCGAAAGTACTTATATCAGGTGGCGGACGCTGTAATGTTACCCATGATTGCAAAGACCCGCTCCGAATGAGCAGTCATTACCCCAGAGGAGAAGCATTTCTCGCTCAGGCCTTTCAGCACTTTGCCGTCAATGACACCATTCGCTGGTTCCGTGAACACGGAGTGAAGCTGAAGACGGAAAGCGATGGCCGCATGTTTCCTGTCACAGATGATTCCAATACCATCGCCCAATGTCTCATCCATGAAGCCAAAGACATGGGGGTACACATAGTGACCAAATGCGGCGTACGAATCATCCATCTACAAAAAGACGGATTTGTTCTGGAAACTACGCGGGGCCCGGTTAAATGTGCGAGCCTTATTATTTGCACCGGTGGAGGCGCCAAAGATTCCAGTCTGGAATGGGTACGGGAGCTGGGAATAAAAACAACTTCACTGGTTCCATCCCTGTTCACCTTTAATCTTGCTGACGACCCCATTCGCGAATTGTCTGGAGTCAGTGTTCCGCATGCCGCCATTCGGATTCGTGGGAAGCACGACTATCAGTTTGGCCCCCTTCTGATTACCCATTTTGGATTAAGCGGACCTGCCGCTTTACGTTTAAGTGCATGGGAAGCCCGTAAACTGGCTGAGAAATCCTATCATCTTGATTTGGAAGTAGACTGGACCGGAATGGGGAGTTTGCAAAAAGTTGAAGAAATACTGCGGGCCTATGCCCAGGAACATCCCAAAAAGCAAATTGTGACCTCTCGTCCATTTCCGGATATTCCCGAGCGACTCTGGCAATTTCTATGTAAAAGAGTACTCGACCGTCCGTTCAGAAACTGGGCCGAATGTGGTAAAAATCTGTTTCGTTCCCTATGCCATCAAATCTGCGCCATGCCGGCGGAGGTAAAAGGAAAAACACGGTTTAAAGAAGAGTTTGTTACCTGCGGAGGTGTTGACCTTCAGGAAATAGATCCCACTACTTGCATGTCGGAGAAAATAGCAGGATTGTATTTTGCCGGAGAGGTGCTGGACATTGATGGCATTACCGGAGGGTTTAATTTTCAGGCCGCCTGGACCACAGGATTTTTAGCCGGGAAAGATGCTGCTTTAAGATTTTAATTGGCACGAATGGTATTGACCACTTCCATTTTCCCATCTTCATCTTTCTTCCAAATGACTCCGAGCAAATGAAGGTCTTTTACTTTCCAGGAAGCAATTAAATCGGATTCCACCTGCCCCAGAAAAATATCTGCAGCCTCATGATCACCGGATGGGATTTCAATTCCCCAGGGGCCTCCAATGGCCTGTCGCACCACATTGTTATGATAGTAGGGCTGCATTTTACTTCCAGCCTGATTTGCTTCCAAATGATCTTCCAGCAGATAAAGTCCAAAGTAGTATTCGCCTTCGCAATCTTTTAGGTATTCTCCGCCATAATGAATCCTGGCTTTCCCTTCCGCAATCTCCAAGACCAGTGCGGGAGCTATTTCCGGAACTTCCGAGGAGATATTTTCAATCCAGGTTTTCGCCCTCGGCAAAATTATATTGGGATCGATAACTGGATAGTCTCTACCGGCCGGAACTTCATCCTCAATCATGATATACGGTATGTATTTGGGCTGAAAACAAGACAATGCCGAATCTTTCAAATCGGAAATTATCCAGGGATCCGTTCCCTCCACATGAATTATTAAACCTTCCGCTTTGGAGGCATTCTCATTTAAAATATTGTTGAAAAATTCCGTTCCCCAAACCCCACATGCTGTGCAGTCGGTGCTGGTTAGGTAAGTTACCAGTGCTTTCCTTTGGGTTTGAGGTATCAGGCAGGGTAAATCCTCACTCAAATTACCCGATATGACATACAATGACTTCGGGTCATTGCATCCCACTTTTTTCTCAGTTACTGGCAATTGGCTTTTGGTACATCCGCCTAAAACCAATACAATCACTAAGGCCGCTGGCTTAATCCACTTCATTCTGTACTTATGACTTCAATTTTACGCAAAACGTTGCAAGCGGGCCTCATCTGGAATGGCCGTTTTTTTTCCATTTAGAAATTCAAGCATGCAGAAAGCCAAATAAGGGACCAATAAAACACCCCGGGATCCCAAACCATTGAAGGCAAACAAGCCTTCTTCCGCCAATGCGCCCATCAAGGGCCGGCGGTCGCTGGTAGTTGGCCGTCCTCCGGCCTCATGTTGCACCACTTCAAACTTTTTATTGGGTAATAACTTTTGCAGCTTGCTTAAAAGCTCTGCCTTTCCTTCTTCACTCGGTTGCAGGTCCTCGGTATTCCATTCATAGGTTGATCCCACCCGGAAGTTTCCATTCTTCTGTGGCAGGACAAATAGCTGTTTGTTCAGGATATGATCCAGATGAAGATCGGGGATGGATAGTTCCAGCACCTGCCCTTTGGTATTGCTCAATGGAAGATCCTTCATCCAGGGATTGTTCCGAGCGGCAATGCCTTCACAGAAAACAACCTGTTTATAGGTCTGTCCATTCCATTCCCATGATTCCGGATCCTTTCTTTTCAAATCGCGGTGTTGAAAGTCGGCTTTAATGAAATTCTTGCTTGCAATCCAATGTTTTCTGCAGGCATCCAGATAGGCTGGTATTCGGGAATAGCCGGCTTCCTTTACCCGCAAGATGCCAAATGGCGCTTCAACGCCGTCTGTCACTTTTGTGCTATTGTCCGCTTCAACGAAAGGCATCATCTGCTCCCATCTTTTCTCCATCTGCTTCTTTTCATTTTCATTGGAAAGCAGTTTGATAAGTTCTGTAGAGATGAAAAATGTTTCCTGAAAAAAATCTTCTTCTTCCGAAAAAAAAGCCTTTGCTGCCGGAATCGTTTCGTCTGCCAACCATGTTTTGGCAAAACGCTTTACAACGATGGGGTTCCATACACCGGCGGCAACGCGCGATGCGCTGGGATAGGAGTCCGATTGCACAATATGAAATTTCCTGCCCGACTTCTCCAGCATACGCGCCAGGACGCTTCCCGCAATTCCCTGCCCGATAATCAGAAAATCAAGCATTGCCTAATTCAAGTATTTTGTCGTTTGTCAAAATGGTTTCTCTGTAGCCGTTCATGGCCACATGCATCATGGCGCGAGCCACAACCTCGGCTTCCACTCCCTTGTATTTTTTCAGGGAGCCGAATAAAATCGGAGAAACCAGAGAGTTAATCATCCGGCCAAAATCTTCCCCTCTTCTGGTTTCGGCACGTTTTCCCAAAAGTAGGGAGGGTCTGAAAATATAAGTTTCCCGCACCCCTTTGCTTTGCACGTCTCTTTCCATCTCTCCTTTGATGCGCTGGTAGAAGTTAAAACTGTGTTCGTTTGCTCCGATGGCAGAAATCACTAAAAAACCCCGGCAGCTTCCCCGGGCAGCGAACTCCGCCAATTTCACCGGAATTCCATAATCGATGTTTTTATATGCTTCCAAATCCGGTGTTTGAGCGCGTGTAGTACCAATAGTGCAAAATACCTGCGCATTGGGTGTAAAATGATTTTCCACTCCCTCCCACCGATTGAAATCAAATTCAACCACACGTACTTTGGGCGTTGTAACGTTCAACGGTTTGCGCGTGAATAAAATAACCTCTTTATAGCGTTCGTTTTGAACCAACTGCTTGACCAATTGAGAACCAATCAAACCCCTGGCTCCGAATACCAGCGCTTTATCTGCCGACCATTGCATCCTTAATAATTTACGCAAAAAAAAGCAATTCCTGGTTCTGAAACCCTCACTATTTTTGTTGAGATGAAAATTGAATCTCTCACCAGCGCCGATGGTTCCAGCACACTCTATATTCCGGAGATGGATGAAACCTATCATTCGAGGAAAGGCGCCGTTACCGAATCAGAATACGTTTATATCAAAATGGGACTGGCGAACCTCCATTTAAAGCAAGTCCGGCTATTGGAATTTGGGTTGGGAACAGGACTAAACGCCTTGCTCAGTTTACGCTATGCCAATCAAAATAGAATTCAGCTTGACTACACAAGCGTTGAAAAATACCCATTGGAACAAGGTATACTCCAAACAATCAATTATGCTGAGCACCTTTCGATGAAAGACGAATGGCAGGAACTCCATCAAATCATCTGGCAAGAAAGTTCCGAATGGGATACCTTTCACCGGTTGCTCAAGTGGCAGGGCGATTTTTTGGAAGCTCCGCTGGAAGAAGGGGCCTACGACCTGATATATTACGATGCATTTGCGCCCTCCAAACAAGCAGATGTGTGGGGCATGGAATACCTGAACAAAGCGTATCGTGCTCTGAAAACAGGAGGCATATTGGCTACCTACTGCGCCCAGGGTCAATTTAAAAGAAACCTCAAAAGTCTCGGATTTGAAGTGGAGAATTTACCCGGACCTCCCGGAAAAATGGAAATGGTCCGTGCCAGGAAAACGACATGAGTTTCTGATTAGATACCACCATGCGTTTTTACAAAAGACTTATATCCAGTCCCTCCCGCATCCTGGTTTTGGATTTCTTATTTATCAGGCTTCAGCCATGTACACCTCGCTTCCGTCCCGAAGTTTATTGGGAGGCTACCCGCCACTCGATGAATTTTTTCATAATCCTTACTGCGTTAAAATCATATTCCGCTCTTCGTTCTCAGCACTCGAACTTCGGCGAGGATATTCTACCAACTACTGAAACCTTTGGCTTCAGCCATAAAGCGAGCTAGTGGTTCAATGGGGAAGACTTATGAAAAGCGACATAGATTCTTTCGAAATAGCATTCAGCTTTGAACGAAAATGATTTATTTGTAGGAAATTCCTGATTATGAAAGTACTAAAAACCATCCTTGTCATCCTCGCCGTATTGGTGATCGCACTGTTGATTTTTATCGCCTTTTTGCCTTCTGAGCGTAGCATCGAACGTTCTGTTGTGGTTTCTACCGGCACAGAGAAGCCATTTCTGTTGGTTGACGACCTTCATAACTGGACTAAATGGTCTCCATGGTATCAGATGGATACAGCACAAAAGATGGAATTCAGTGAAGTTTCCTCTGGTCAGAATGCCTGGTATACCTGGGAAAGTTCAAATAACAAATTGCAGTCGGGCAAGCTAACAATTATCCAAAGTGCACGTCCGGATTCCGTTTGGGTAAGCATTGCTTTTAAATCGGGCGGAGACCCCATAGAGGTAGCTTATTATTTCCAAAATATCGGGGAAGATGAAACACGAGTGACGCAAAAGCTGGATCTAAGCGCCAACGGATACTTCGATAAATTGAAACTCTTCATCATGGAGATGGTCATGAATCCTGTGTTTGATGAGGGCTTGAAGAATATAAAAAACATGGCTGAGGCCATGCCGGATATACCTGAAATGCAAGGCCGTATAGAGAATATGCAGATGAGCTCCATCCCGGCCATGGAGTTTCTGGCTGTTGCTGATACCGTTCAGATTCCGATGATCCATGATTTTCTAATGAAGGCTTATGCAGATATCGTCATTCAGGGGCAAATGCAGGAGCTGGAGGCATCCGGTGATGTCTTTGCCCGTTTTGACGACTGGAATCCGGAAGTAGGCTACGCGGTTATCACTGCAGGAATTCCTTATGCAAATTCCGGAAGCTCAGCAGACCGTGTTTTTCCAGGAAATGCGCCTGAAATGCAAGTGGTGAGTGTCGATTATTATGGCCCTGCCAGTAATGTAGAATTAGCTCATTCCAGTATTGACCAATATATCAAAGAGCATAATCTAAATGTGGTGGGAGCACCCGTTGAATTCTATCCCGACCTGATGAATAACCCGAACATGGAAGACATGCATATCCGTGTTTGTTACCCTGTATCAGTAATGGAATCTGTTAATTAATTGCAGAGTCCTTTCAATTCTGCCACTTGAGGGTTACAACTTAAGTTGTGACAATGTGATTGAAAATGAATACGAAATTTCTATCGGTAATTTTGTTGGCATTGTTCATTGGCTGCCATGTTCAAAAAATTGATCTGGCGAATATCGAATCCAAGAAAACATACGATTGCTCTGTGGATAATTCACCCTGCTGTATTGAAGGTATAGAACTGGGTAACCTTCCGATTATCATTCAATTCAAAAATGTCATTTTGAATCATCAGGAAAAAAAAAATGAATTAATTATCTCCGGATGGATTGATAAGGAAATGGGCTGCACTGTCATATGCCTTGGCAACAGAATAGATGGGAAAATTTGTCCGGATACTACTTTAGCGGTTATTGAGTCCATTCAGGATTCCGTGGAAGGTTCATCATCAGGCATGACATATTTTCAAGTGAAAGCCTTCATACAAAAAGAGAGCATCATTTATTTTAAATCTGCTGGATATGAACCCAGAGTATATGAGCTAAGTAAACTTATCTTCTAAATCCCTGAATCCAAAACCTTATTTCACCGTTTTCGGTTTAATCCCGTTTTTGCGAGCCAGGTTTTTAAAGGCTTCCAGGTAACCTTCCATGGAATCCATCAAAGCTTGCACGTCTTTGTCTTCCGCATTCGGATAAATTTCCTTAATCCGACGGATGCTTTGCTCCAGGACCTCTTGTGCTCTGCCATTATCGCCAGCGGTATAGGCATCCGACATGACTTTGATCGCCCTGTTCATTTCGGCCATGGCATAGAGTTTCTTTTGCTCCGATTCCACCACAATCTTCAAATTCCCATCTCCCTCCTGCCATTCCGGATAGATCTTTTCTTCCATTACTTTCTCAGGGCCATTTATTGTTTCCCGGTACCGAATGCGAACGATAACGGGTATTTTACTCAGCTCCGGATCCGGATTTTTCACGCTAAAAATAGCCAGAGCCACCTGATTCGCTCCATTGTACAGATTGGGTAACTGAAATTTCATAGGGTTTTTCGAGCCCTTCATTGGTTCATGACCGTACACTTCATCGCAGATTAGACGATCATTGTAGCTCACCTCCAGCTTGACATCGTATGCTACCGGATTCATTTCTCCCATCAATTTTGTCAGGAACACTTCCCTGAAGGAATTGGAATCCGCAATATGATACAATACACCCCTTCCCTTCTCTGCCAAAATTTTTAAAAGTGGGTAATTGTAATCTTCTCCCACCCCTACGGTGGTGCAATTTATTTTTGAGACATAGGGAACCTGAACCGCTTCAAGCACTGCCGGCTCATTTTCATCATAACCATCGCTGAGCAGGATTACCCGGTTGTTTCGATTTACATCATAATTGGCCATAACCATTTCGTAGGCCTTTTTCATGGCCTCCAACATATTCGTACCACCACCTGCTTCAATCTTTTCAATGGCTGAGATCAGCTCTTGTTTTTTATTACCCAATCTTTGATGCGGGAAGATAACTTCCATCTTATCGTCAAAAATGACGACAGAAATTTTATCCTCGGGATTTAGCTTTTTCACCAATTCAATGAAGGATACTTTGAGCATTTCGATGCGGTAATATCCCGCCATGGATCCGCTCCTGTCAAAAACGAAGGAATAATTTCCGGGCATATTCATCCCCTTACCCTGTGCGGTATAGCCAACTTCCAGGAGTGCTTCCTTTGAATTTTTATTGAATTTATTCCCCCATTTCACGAATAATCCGACGCGGTTGTTTGCCTTGGGCGCCGGATACTGTTTTTTCAAAAATTCGGTATAGGTGGTGAGGAACAGCGACTCCTTAGAGGGTATAAAAAACTCCGGATGTTCCAATTTAGGGTTAGGGCGGTAGGTTAATTCCATGGATCCGGTTACAAAGCCAAAAGATTTGGTCAGATCGACCACATCCACATCCCGTTCAAAATTGAAATGCACCATGTATTTTTTTCCAATCGGAAGAAGGAAGGATGCTTTTCCACTTGCGTCAGTATAAGCAACATAGACCGCTTTTCCGTGAATCTCCTCCAGATAAACTGCTTCGTTGGGAGCAAATCCTTGTCCGGCTTTGTTAACAGTTATTTGATAATATGCTCTGCCCGAAGCCGCCTCATTTTTCAAAAGACGCTGAACGATAGTATCACCATAATGGGTTTCGTGTATCTGAGGAGTTTCGTACTCCACCACTGCGGTATAAATAATTCCATACCGAATCCCCACATCGATGTATGAACTATTCAAAACATTTTCCACATCTATGTCGTATGCAGCGCCTAAACCGGCAATGAAATGGGCCTTTCCATTCCGGTCGGTTCGGGCCACAAATCCGCGTTTCAAAGCAGGTTGAACCAGTCTTACCTCAATATCCTTTTGGGGGATCCCATTTCGGTTTTTTACCAAAACTTCCACATGTCCCTCCCCGTCCGCGGGTTTTTGTCCAACCGAAACATTTTGTTCTGTCCAATTGAAATTATAGCGATCGTTGCTTTGTTTGGCCTTCCTCTCAACATACTTCGGATTATAGGTGAGGCTCATCGAACGATGGCTCACACCTTCTTCCGGTACTTCCACTTCGCGTTCCATATCCAGACCATTGACATAAACTTTCCAGAGTTTGCCATTGTCTATCTCAAAGACTGCCATACCCGCTGCATCGGTCCTTTTTTCAATTTTATCACCGCTACTCTTTTCCATCAATCGTATTACAGCACCTGAGAGTGGTTTTTGTTTTGGATCATGAATGGTCATTTTCAACAAAACCTGACCCAATGACTTACCGAATAAGGGAATGGAAATGAGAAGGATAAGAAGTAATTTTCGCATAGGGTATTTATCTATAAAACCAATAAGAAATGGAAATATTGTTTATTTTTCCGTTTTTACTGGATACCCTGCCGCTGCTTTAAGTAAACATGGAGCTTGTTGAATTTTACAAACCCCGACGTTTGTCGCCCGCTCGTTTAGACCGCTACCTGGCCGGTGGTTGGTTCAGAAGCAGCAATGGATTGTTTCGTAACCAACTACTGTGTTTGGATGGAAAGCTTTGCACCGTGGTAAATATTCGCCTCGATCTTCGAACACATCAATTCCGCGCCTCGCAAAGAAAACTGCTGAATCGCCTATCGAATTGCCGGGTTGAAATCGGTCCCCTGGATATTTGCGACGACATGGAGCATCTGTATGAGCATACCAAGCTCCGCTTCAAGGGTTTTGTGTTTCCCAACCTTCATAGTTTTCTGTATGATTTCATGGATCGGGCAATCTTTGACAGCTATCAGGTCCGTGTATACAAAAACGAAAATCTGATAGCCGCTTCCATCTTTGATTGCGGAGAAAAGGGCATCATGAGTGTTCTGGGACTTTACCATCCGGCTTACAAATCCTGGAGCCCGGGTATATTGACCATGCTTTTGGAGATCCAGTGGGGTATGGAGCAGGGATTTCATTATTATTACCCGGGATATGTTTTGGATGAATCCGACAGTTTTGACTACAAACAGCGACTAGGTAGATTTCAATTTCTGAATAAAAACCATCGATGGACCTACCACTACGATGAGGTGGTAGCAAGCAGCAGAGTTCCTAATATTGTGGGGAAAAGTGATACTCTGCAAGCGGAACTGGAGGCGAAAGGTATTCCACACAAACGCCTGTTTTATAAATTGTTTTCGCTGGGCTATGCCTATCCGGAGGGTACTTTTCTGCGTCATCCTCTGATATTCATCCTGCCTGAATTAAGCGAGAATCCCTTTAAAGTGAGTATTGCTTCGTTCAATCCCGAGTCCGGACTTTTTCAATTGAGTCACCCATTACCTGTACAGGATGAATTTCTTTCGCAGCATCAATCAAAGGAATTTCAGGATACAGAGACCTATTACGATTTGGTGTTGCAAGAGAATCAGGAAGATACTCAAAGCTTTACCTCTGCACGCGCCTTGGCCAATGAAGTAACAAAAAAATTGCAGCGCATGCATGAGCAGCATGGCTACCGGCATATTTCACTTATTAAAACCATGAGTTAAGGTGTCGATTTTAATCAAAATACACTTACTTGTGGCATCGATTAATTGAAACACTCTGCATGAAAGAAGCATACGTGAAACTGGAAGACTGGATCATGCAGTACAGCGATCATCTTTATTCCTGGGCAAGTTATCGACTGAATGACCCGGAACTTGCGAAAGATTTGGTTCAGGATACATTCATTGCTGCATATCAATCTTTTGATCGATTTGAAGGACGTTCCAGCGAAAAAACCTGGCTCACCTCCATCCTTAATAATAAGATCCGCGACTATTTCCGAAAAAATAAGCATCAAATCTTTTCACTGAATGAACAATCGGGCGAAAGAAATTTGGACGAATATTTCGACAGCACCGGAGCCTGGAAACCCGAATACAGACCCAGCCTTTTGGATGAGGATCAGGCCTTATTGGATGTTCCCGAGTTCAGGGCTATATTATATGGTTGTTTAGATGCCTTAAGCGACCGTTTCAGGAAGGTCATGGTCGGAAAATTTCTTGACACCAAAGACAGCACGGAGCTTTGTCAGGAACTCGGCATCTCAGCGTCCAATTTCTGGCAGATTCTTCATCGGGCTAAATTGCAACTAAGGAATTGCCTGGATACGAACTGGTTCAAAACATCATGAAGCTTATTACACCTATTGTTCATGTATTTATTCTTTCCTGCAGGAAAGCCAGTGCACTCATCGTTAAAAAGCAGGAATTTGGATTAAACCAGCTGGAAAGTACCCAACTAAAATGGCACAAAAGTATGTGTCAATATTGCACTGCGTTTGAAAAACAAGTGGAAGAAGTAGATGAACTCATACGCAAAACCATTGAAGAAGAGCTGTCAGGAAAGGTGCTTAGCGACGGCGATAAGAAGAAGATTCGGGAAGAATTACAAAAACTGGTAAAATAAAAATCCCGGATTTACCATTCTGTATTAAGGAGAATACATTTAAAAGAAAGGAGTTGACTATGAAAACCATGATGAAATCCGGAATCGCGTTGCTGTTGTTTGCCACTATATGTGCTGCATTTAAAAGCGCAACTCCCGCAGACCACCGCGACAAATTAGAATACTTTCAAGGAACCTTTGAACAAGCGCTGAAAAAGGCACAGCAAGAAAACAAGCCCATTTTTATGGATGCCTATACTTCATGGTGTGGCTGGTGCAAAGAGCTCGATAAACGGACTTTTTCTGATCAGACATTAGCCGATTATATGAACAACCATTTCATCAATGTAAAGATGGACATGGAATCCGGCGAAGGAGAAAAACTGGGAAGCAAGTACGATGTAAGTGCATACCCCACGCTACTATTCATCCATCAAAACGGAAGACTGGCGCATCGCATCGAAGGATTTATGCAAGCCCCTGCGATGCTGGAGGAAGTGAAGTTTGCCGAGAAAAAACTCGAGCGACTCGACCGAATCGAACAACGAGATAAATAATTCATTCAAATCCCGCTACCTGGCGGGATTTGTTTTTTGTACTCTGGCATACAACATCCCATTCGTTGTAAAAATTCGCATTATATATTCTCCTGATGCCAGGGATCCCAAACCCAATTCAACTTCGTTAACCTCATTATAGGTTTGATGGAACACCCTCTTTCCCCGCAAATCATACATTTCAATCTGATTCACTTGCAAGGAAGTGTGCAAATTCAATTGTTCTTTAAATGGGTTAGGAAAGACCTGCACATTCCATTCACCCGGGCGAATCAAGACATTCGCCAGGGAATCAAATACATGGATGAAGTTGGACTTGTACTCCAGGTTCGTACATAGACTATCCTGAACCAATAAGCCAACGTTGAACCATCCGGTATCCTGATAAAGATGAGTTACATGCAAACTATCGAAAGCCACAGTGCTATCTCCAAAACTCCACTTCAAACTGGGATTCTGGGCTATTACAAGCGCATAGAAATGCGCGTTGAAATTCGCGTAACCTACATTGGTATCAGCATAGAAGTCGATAGATGGCTGAGGCAGAACACCGATAATAAATGTATCCATTGCTTCGCATCCCTTCCCTCCTACACGGAAATATAAAGAGTAGTTTCCAGTACTTAGCGACGATGGATCAAAATACTGAATGAGATTATTTGTTGCAGTAGAAAACACCCCTCCCGATGGTGCCACCATGGTGTCAAGCGCCATTGTTTGTTGAGTATTACAATAGGCATCTGCAAGATTTGACCGGATCGTTGGGGTTGAGTAAAAATTGATGGAATCCCTTACCCAGGCCTCACAATTCATGCTATCCGTTACCTGTAAAAGAAGGGAACTGCTACCATCGAGTGTATCGAAAAGATTGAGCTGATAAGTGTTTGAAACGGTGTCGCCATTCCTCATCCACAGAATAGTGTAGGATGGATAACCATTGAATACCTGCGCTTCAAGGTGAAGTTGATTCGAGTCGCAAGCTGTCTTATTACCCAAAATTCTTGATTCAAGTTTCCGCGTGAGGATCCAGACAGAATCTCTAATTTCACAGCCGCTTGCATCTTTAGCGGTTAAAAACCATTGTTGACTTCCGGGAATATCCCCTAAAAGATTTAGAGAAGAATGGTTATCAGAGGAAAAACCTGACTCCCAGAGATAGTTTACCGACCCCAATGAAGCAGTGTCATTTGTGGTCAAGTGAATTGAGTCCATGAAGCACAAACGTATTTCCTTAAAAGGCACATGACTAAATTTACTGTTGTAGACCTGCAATGTATCTCGGGCAACACAACCATTATGATCAACCCCTTTCAATGAAAGGATTAAATCTCCCTTCAGCCAGTCTTTATTCGAAAGACTCAGGATGCTATCGTTGCTTGGGTTTTGATTGACATTCCAAAGATACGTCACCGGGTAGGCTGCAAGCCTGGGATTAGGTAACCAGGATTTGGATTCTTGAACGCATAATTGACTGTCGCCCTGAATATCCAATGTGAAGTTGGTTGTTACAAATTGGAAACTGTCTGATGATTGACAAGCATTGTCATCTGTAACAGTCAATCTCATCCAATAAGAATTTCCTGGTACCGGGACGAAATAAAAATTGGAGTCTGCCGCATTCAAGCTGCCAACTTTCCAATCAAATAAAAGTGGGTAGCTCGCACCTGTTACCTGAGCTTTGACCAAAAGGCTATCTCCCCCACAAACTAGTGGATGTGCATCTATTCGCGAACTTAGCGGACTAGTGAACAAGGTAATAGTGTCCCGAAACTGGCATCCATAATTGTCTCTGATAAACAGCGCCAATGAGTCAATTCCTGAAACTTGAGATGGAAAGTAATTGAAAGAATCAGAAACGGAGAACATGGTTCCATGCAATACCTGCCAATTATAAACGACTGGGGTTAAGTCAGTGAAGGAATCAATCTTTACTGTAAATTCAGCATTATTACAAACAAAGATACTGTCGTTAACGTAAGCAATAGGTAAGCGATGATGCAGCATCATCGTATCCATACTAACACAGCCTTGATTATCGACAACCCGAATACTTAATGTATCTGTTTTTGTACTTCCAACAAATTGAATCGTATCTCCAGAACCTGATTGAATGGTTGAATCATGATACCAGGTGCTGGAATAAGGTCCATAGCCATTAGCAGCGAAGGAATAGGCTTTTACTTCACCCGGGCATAGCACTGAATCTCCGCTAATATGCGCATTCATGTACTCATCGACTATAAGATAAAAAGAATCCCTTTGCACGCAGTGATCATAGCTTTCTGTCTCCAGGACTATATACCGACTAGAATCGGCAGGAAAATTCAAATTAATTCCCTGACCTATACCCAGCCAATCCATCCTGTTGAAATACCCGGTGGATATATTCGAAACCACATGACTTTTTACCGGACCACCTATACAAACGGCTGTATCTTTTCCAGCGTAGAGCGTATATGGTGTTGTGATGTTGATTTGAATGGTATCGGTATAACTGCAACCAATAGAATCGACAATGTATCGGCTTAGCTTATCCGAATTTGTTGGATAGAAGCTGGTATCCAATGAATTTGTTACTACACCATTGACAAAAAAAGTAAGGGGCTGAATTCCATAGGAAGAATCAATAATAGTGGAAATTTTAAGGTCAATCAGGTTGCCCGTGCATTGATTCACCGATCCAATTTGATTCAGCCGGGGGACATTTTTATTTCGAAAATTAAGGGTATCAACAAAAAAGCAATTGGCGGTATCTTTTAAAATACTCAGGTATTGAGCCTGGACACCCTGAAGGGTATCCATGCCCAGGTGAAGGATATTTGCGCTGTCAATCTCATTGAGATACCAGATACTGATTCGCTGCGAATCAACAACTGTCATGTAAGCAGTATCGTAATCGCAATTCTCGTCAATAACATATTGAAAGCTCGGTCTGGATTTGTTGGTGTTGTGAACATAAACCGAGTCGTAATAGGTATAGCCACAATTGCCTGGATTATTCAGGTGAAGAGAGAAATGATACCAGCCGGAATCTGCCAGTAAAAAATTGACCGAATCTCCCTGCTTCTCCATTCCATTCAGGTTCCAAACTATTTCACTCAAAGCAAGGTTGGAAGTATCGGTCATCTTCAAGCTTAGCCCGTTACAAAAAGCTCTTTTACTAATTATCGGGTGTGTTGTCGAGTCGATTTTGGAGTATACCCTAAAAACGCGACTGATACTTCCCCACTGCACATTTCCCAGCGAACATGAATTATCTTTCGCATAATGAATGGCGTAATGAAGTTTTGGTTTGTTGCCGGTGGAATAAGGTGGAAAATATGTAACCTGATAAACTTTGTTTCCCTGGATATAACTGGTATCAACAAAAGGAATATCTCCTACTGAACTATAAAAATACAAACTGCTTCCAGACACGTTATGATAAAGGTCTTTAAGGAGTAAAGTATCACCTGCACATACCGCATAAATCCTGTTTATATCGTTCGAAAAACCATAGTATGTCTCTGCTTCAGCATCCGCTTGACCTTGATTAAGCACAAATGCAGTATAGTTTTTATGAATGGTAGATACAAGCATCATAGTATCCTCGCGCCTGATGTACTGTTTCACCAATACGGAGAAGGTAGAAACCTGATTATTGGAGTAGGGCTTATATCCAATACAACCTGTCAATGGACTAAAGTTAAATCCATATGGATAAGAGGAAGACCCCAGATAGGTTAAGGGTTTATCATAAGAATATCCTGAATTGTATTGCATCAAAGTGTCCATTCCTATCAAGGGAGTTGTCAACTCATAGGCTACACTGTCCAATGTACCAATTGTATCCACACCCCCCATTGAAAATATTTTATTTCTGGAATAATGGTGAATAAATGGTATTTCAAAAGGAAATTGCATAGAGCTGAGTCCTCCCTCGACACATTTATTCAGCGTGGTTTTTAAGATGAATCCTTTTGCGGCTCCTCCAGTAGTTAATGAATTTACACGGCAACACTCTCCCCAAAAAAGCGAAATTTCACATTCCTTAATCCCACTCAGGTTTAGGTTAAATTCATACAGGTATTCCTGAAATCCATATGGGTTAAAACCTCCGCTACATTTACTACCAACAGCACAACTTGCAGGAAGGTTGGTTACATCTCTAGTGTTCTTTAAACTTCCATAAATTACAGTATCCTGATTTCCATGAAATACATACAGAGGGAGAATGACGCCCATGGTGGTCCCGTTGCAATCGCGGTATGCGGTAACGAAAATCTTATAGTTTAATGAGTCTGTTGCCTGAAAAGTAATTTGTCCTCCAAGCAAATGAGAAGCAAATGCGGGTCGCACCGCAACAAACAGAAGGATTAAGACTAGTATTTTTTTCATCGCTCCTGTATTATTTTAATTAATCCCTGGTATCCGTCGGTCGAATGAAGACGTAAAAAGTAAATTCCCTCCGGCAATCGAGTAAGGTCCAATTTCAAATTCCCATTTGACCCATATGATTTCCATGCATCCAGCATCTTACCCGAAGCGGAATAAATGCCAAGAATTGTTAGATCCGGATGATGGCTCTCGAGACTATAGTATCCGTTCCCGGGATTCGGATAAACCCTGGCTTCCGCAATTTCATTTAAGCCAACATATCCTGTCACATATACTTCAGAGTCCAAAGAAATTTGATTCAGGCAATAGGGAGTAACCAGATGAAACCGGGGGCTGAAATAACCCATAGATGTATAGGTATAAGATGGATCTAAAACAGTACTTGAATCACCCGTTTTACCCGCTCCAAAATCCCAGTAAAAAGAATAGGTAGTATCTGCCCATATTGCCACGTCAAAATCAACTTTTAAAGGTGCCTGTCCCATTGCATTGGTCAGAATAATATTGGCCTGTGGCAATGAACGGATTCGAACCAATTTTTCCCATCGGGAGTGGCACATTCCCGAATCCAGAGAGTATTCAAGAAAATGATCACCGGGTTGCAAAGCAGATGGATTAAATACACTATCCGGCTTTTCATCAATCATCCAGAATCCATACTTCTGAACTACCGAATCCATCAAATTAATTTCGTTTTCATTTTCGCACCAAGTAGTTTTGATTGAATTCAGCCCTAAATCGGGGGAATTCCTTCGGTGCAATAAAAATGAATCTTTGAACTCACAGCCATCGGAATCCAGAATATACAGATGTATCTCCCTAGTGCCGGCAGTATCCGGGTGTATATGATATACGGAGTCAAATTGTGCGGTTGACTCACCGAACCATCGTTCTTTCATGACAATTCCCTGAAATGCATCGTCAACATTTTCGGATGCATTATCGCAGATATTCAGGGTATCGGAAAACTTCGTCTTCCATCCTGCATAGTATCTAAGTTGAAGTGTATCAATGATAGTGCAATACCCGGTATCAATCATCCGGAAAACGATACTTGTATCTGCCGTTGGCTTGATTCGAAATCGTTTATTGCTTACCACCCCAAATCCCCAATCATAATTCACTAAAGAATCATTTAAGTGGGTACTTGCTTCCAGCCTGAATGAGTCATTGGTACAAATCAGTTTTTCCCCATTCACCCGATAATCCGGACGTGGTCTTCGATCGATATGAATTGAGTCCAGAATAAAACAGTTGCTTGTATCATTTACCAGAAGAATCAAATTGCCTATTGTGTCAGAATTCACGAAAAACGAGTCCGTTCCTGCAACATTATTCCAGGTATACTTATAAGAACCTTGTCCCCCACTTGCTTTAACAGGAATATAAAAATGATTGCTATTGCCTGAACAATAACTCCATTCTGTATTCACATTTACCTTTAATTCAGGGAATGTGTCCACCAAAACAAGTGTGTCTGCCGAACATCCTCCCGCATTTGCGACCTTCAAATAATATTGGTTGGAATCATGCAACAATTCAAAGGAAGACGAATCCTGACCTTGATTTTGAATCCAGTAATAATTGGAATCCAATCCACCACTCACAGTCCAAACACCACTTATATTTTGCCCAAGGCAGGTCGCTGAAGGGAAACCGCTGAATGAAGCATCAAAATGGTAAATAGAGTCCGCCTGAAAAGTATCGCCTAAGAACAGATGGCAGCTGGAATTCCCATAAAACAACTGAATATTATAGGATGAATCCTGCATTAAATTGATTGTTTGAATCCTCTTCGTTTTCTCCTCTCCATTTATCTTCCATAGGTATGGATAAATTAATGGAACTCCGGAAAAACTGGCATTTAAATCGTTACAGACGCGTTCAAGGCTGAGCCCAGCTCGTGAAAAAATTGTCGTATCAAGGGTTGACTTGAGCTTCAGACCATGTTGAGCCAAACCTCTCGCAGTACCGGAACATTTTTCATCACTCACCTGTAAAATCAGATAATAATCTCTGCTATTCCATTCAGATGAGTCTAAATTGAAATAAACCCGATACGAGCGATTTACGCCACTTTGGCCCAAATACTGAACCTGATAATCTGGGGTTTTTCCAATCAACTCTACTTTCAGTGTATCATTCAGGTTTGAGTCAGCAACAATAAAATCGTAGTAAGTATTTGATGTATCGCAGAATACAATGTCCTCCAGCGCGGCTGGGAAATAGGGAAATTTATTGATCGTAGCATTCTGAGTGGCAAGCGTGATATCCCGCATTATCTCCCCTGCCAAATACCAGGTGCCATTTCGCTTACGATATGATTTCACCTTTACTGCGGTGACGGTTACCTCATTGCTTTGCATTGGGGTATAAACCAACTCACCATTCCATTGATCTAATTTAAAACCTCGTCCATAGCCTGCACTATTTTAATAAGGATAACCCAAATATTTAAGTGGCGATTGATAACTGTAGCCCGAATAGTAGGGTACTGGATTGGTTCCGGTTAAAGGTGAAATTAATTCATACGCAATCGAATCAATACCAGCCACAGTATCATCTGCCATGAAAGAAACCTGGTGAATACCTCCTGTTGAAGCGGTAAATTGATGGTCACCAATAAAATAAGGAGAGCTCCAATACTGACTATCCGTGGTAGCAAGATTTACCCGTCCGAATAAATTCAAAGCCACTGAACCACTTAAATCGACATTAGTGATTGCATTGGACCTGCAACATTCCGAATATTTAAACGTATAGGAACTACTTGTATCCTGAGAAAGATCGACCCTAAATCTTCCTTCAGAACGGATCATTAACTTATAAGGGGCACAAAGCGGACCGCCACATGCAGATGGTGAATAACGAATCGTATCGTGACGGAGTCCTACTCGTGGTCTGTTGATATAACCGTTGGTACCATCAATCTCCAACTGAGTGGAGAAATTGCTCAGATAACCTGCGCAGTCATTGTAATAGACTACGTAAACATCAAAAACCCGATTTCCCACATGTTTCCAATAAATTTCTCCGCTTACAAAATGGACAGCCTGAGAGAAAAAAGAAACACAGAGTAGATATAAAAAGAGAATGCCTCTTACTTTTCGCATATTCGAAATACGTAATTGAACGTAATATAGAGATAAAGTTTTTGAATATAAAAATCAATTTTCCTGTTGAATATCTACTTCCAATTCTGTCAAACCCTGCATGTGGCTTGAAGCATCAATTATTTAACAGACCCAATCTTTTGCAGACGGATAGATTGTATTCCATCCAGAGTTATCAATCTAAGAACATATACGCCCGTTGCCAATTCTCCAAGTTTTAGCTCTGCTGAAAGTGAGTTATTCATTGGAATTTGTTGAATCAGCTTCCCATTCATTTCAAGAATTTCCACCCACTGAATCGGGGTACTCGAGTAGATACTCAAATCATTTGTAAATGGATTCGGAAATATTCGTGCAAATTCAAATGAAGCAAAACCCAAACCATGCGTCGCTTGCACAGTGGAGTCCATTGCATAAAGATTGGAACAATAATCCGTGTACACAGCAAATGCCGGAGAATAATAGCCCGGATTTTGGTAGATATGGGTAACAGAAGCGCTCGAACTGGTGTCCGCAGCTGTTGAATCGTTAAAATACCAGATTAAATGAGAAAGGGTATCTGAGGTAACCGTTGCGTTGAATTGCACAGACAATGGCGCAGGACCAGAATTATGGGATAGGCTGAGAGCAGCTGTTGGTGCGCTGAGTCTCCGGATATTGGTGCTCCAGTGATTGCTGCAAAAACCCGAATCCAACAGATAGTAAATGGTATGGTAACCTGTAGATAAAAGTGCTGGATTTAAAAGGCTGTCTCGCATTGCATCGATATACCAGGCACCATATTTCTGCACTACTGAATCCATCAGCAAGGCGGAAGAATCATTGGAACACCAATTCAATTTGAGCGGATAAACATCTAGATTTGGCGACTTATGTCGCGCAAGATGCACAGAGTCGGAATACGCACATCCATCTGCATCCTGGATATTCAAATGAATCATCCATGTTCCGACAGTATCGGGAATAATACGATAGAAGGAAGTAGATTGAGGCGATGCTTCACCCGTCCAGGATTCGAAAACACGGTTACCGATAAATGAGTCGTGCATTGTATCTGTAGCATTATCGCATGCGTCAAACTGATCTGGTAAGCCCTTGAACCTTCCTCCAAAATAATGCAGGTGCAAACTGTCTTGGAGTGTACAATAACCTGTATCAATCAGTTGAAACAGGAGAATTGTATCGTTCTCTGGTTTTAGTCGAATGGTTTTATTTGAAACTTTTCCAAAGCCCCAGTCATAATGAATTAGAGAGTCAGGTATTTGGTGATTGACGGCCAGATTAAAGCTGTCGTTCGAGCAAATCGGGCCCATTCCCGATATACTGTACTTCGGCTTTGGACTCCGGTGGATTTGAACTGTATCGATTTTCCAACAGGCCAGCGAATCCAATGTCTTCACTTGTAAATAAGACAAGGTATCTGTATCCAGAACAAAGGAATCTGTCTGAATGGTATCATTCCATATATACAGGTATTTCCCGGTCCCACCTGATGCGCTAATTGGAATCACACTGCTCTTCTTATTTCCGTAACAAATGACCCAGTCGCTTGGAACCTGTGTAATTAAAACTGGGAATGTATCCACTGAAACCAACGTATCTGCTGAACAACCCGATGCATTGACCACAGACAAGGCGTAGTATGATGTATCATGCAACAAGTCTAAATAGCTTGTATCTACTATCCAATTCTGCACATAATATGTGTTTGAATCCAGTCCGCCACTTGTGTTCCACCTCCCTCGTAATTCCTGCCCGAGGCAAGTACCTCCCGGAAATCCAGTGAATTCTGCTGTAAAATGGTACAAAGAATCAATGTGCACGGTATCGCTCAATAGCAGATGACAGGCGTATCTCTGGGAGCTTAACTGGATGATGTAAGTTGAATCGGGCAATAAACTAAAGTTTAATTCCTTCTTCGTTTTTATCTGCCCATTTACTTTCCACTCAAAAGGATCATTGACGCCTAACCCGGTAAAACTGGCCTGCAACGTATTGCAAATTCGCTTAGTAGACATGGAAGCCCGGGAATACCAATTTGCGTCCATTCGGGTTAAAAGTTTCAATCCGTATTGTGCCACTCCCTCGCCTGTCCCGTCGCATTTCTGGTCGTTAACCTGTATTACCAAGCGATATTCATCTATTTTCCAATCCGATGAATCGAGTGAGAAATTAATTCTAAACGTTCTGTTTATTCCATTCTGTCCCAGATATTGTATCTGATATGTCGGAACATGACCAAATAATTTAAGTGTTAGCGTATCCGTGGCATTTGAATCGGCAACGACCACGTCGTAATAGGTATGCGAGCTGTCACAAAAAACCACATCTTCTAAAGCATTCGGGAAATAAGGAAAATAATTAATCGACGATGATTGGGTAACGATTACAATGTCCCGGATGGTTTCACTTGCCACATACCAGTTGCCATTTTTCTTTCGGTAAGATTTAGCCTTTACTGCCGTTACTGTCACCCGATTGGCCAACATTGGTGAAAAACTGAGTTCTCCGCTACCGGGATCAAGGTTGTATCCGTAACCATTCCCTCCATTTTGAATAGTAGGATAACCCTTATAAATCAGGGGTTGTTTGTAATTATAACCAGCGAAATAAGAGACTCCGACATTCTTTTCATAAGGAACAACCAATTCATACGAAACGGAATCAATACCTTGTATCGAATCATCCACCATAAATGAAACCTGATGTATGCCTCCGGCAGATGAGGTATATTGTTGCAAACTAATAAACTGAGGAGAACTCCAATATTGGCTATCTACGTCGGCCAGATTCATCTTTGAATATATGGACATTTCGAGAATTCCCCCGTGTGTTTCCAAATTAGTCATTGCATTAATCCGACAACAATTCATATTGTGCAGGGTATAAGCACTGCTGGTATCCTGAGAAAGGTCTACGCGAAAAACCCCTTCCGAACGGATAAAAGAAACAAAGGAAGTACAGGGGTTACCTCCGCAGGTCGGACGGTTAGTAAAAAGCGTGTCATAGTGATCGGAAGCGATAGGCACCTTCATTGTACCACTGGTTCCGTCGACTGTCAAAGAATCAATCCATGGATTCCCAATAAGATTGCAATCACTGAAATAAACGACATGCACTTCAAATACACGATTGCCAAGATGTTTCCAAAACATTTCCGCACCCGTTACGTGCGTTGCGCGACTCAATAACGGTAGAATCAGCAATGACAGTACACTAATCCATCTCAATTTCCGCATACCCCCTATACGAATTTTAAAGAAAGTTAGCTTTTAAAAATATATAATCAAGCAACTATTTATCAGGATATTGCACCCGATACAATCCTGATTCAACCTCAATCAATTGAACCCCTGCATCAATAAAGGATTCCTTAATTTTCCGTACTAATTCTCCATTCCGGTATTCTTCTCTTACATCGATTATATCGGGATGAAATTTCTCAAAGAAGTGAGAATATTCCCGAGGAATAATCTTGGAATCGGGATGACTCATCTTTGTAAACATGTCCGAGCAAAAAGGGTCGGCCGCGTAGTAATCGAAAATACTACGGTCCACCCTCGACAGATACCCCCCAATCAACTTCTTTTGATGCAGTGTTTGCTCGTACATAAAGCGATTATCCTGCTGTCCGATCATGCGGTAGCCGTCGCGCACACCGAAAGGAACCGGCAGCAAGACTTGTCCCGGCATTTTTTTAATGGTTTCCATGCGGGCTCTGTCTACTTCCTGCGGGAAAAAGTCGAATGCCTTAGGCAGATGTTCCGCAATCAGGACAAGCGTTAAAAGCAGAAAAATTCCTTCTCTTTTAAATCCACTGAACCTCGATCCATAAACCCGGATTAAAAACAGGGGCAAAAACAGGTACAAGAACATGATCCAGCGACCTGGAACCCGAACATTGTTAACGAAGGGAATAAAATGCAAAAACGCCGAGGGCAATTTCAAGAAGGTATGACCGAAAAGCTTCACAACCGGAAAACAGAGAATCAACAGAATCAGATTGAAAATAAACAGATGACGCGCAACCGGATCTCTGTGCCCCGGACCTTGTTTCCAATAAAAAATCTTCGCTGGAATCAAAGCAAGTATCAGGGAAAAGCCCAGAAACATGACCTTCTCATCCGCCCCGGGAAGCAACCAATTCGGCACCTGAGGCACCAACCAGGAATAAATCCGGTTGGTGTACGGGATAAATAAGCCGGTAAGATCGCCGGTCCAATACAAACCATGATGGTCGTCGATTCCCCATTTCCTGAATAAATCCACAAGCAATGAGAGGGCAACAATTCCGAAAATCGTGACCAGAACCTTTTTTCGACTTGTCCAGCTTTCCGGAAAAAGAGGAGGCATCGAACGGTAAAGCAGGTAACCAATACTTAGGTAGATGAGGAAAAAGGTGGTGTAAAACTCAAGACTCACAGATACCAGTCCAAGGAGAAAGCAAATAATCAAAGCCTTCCAGGATTGGAGTCGAATGGGATGAAACGTGAAGATGCGTCTGAAATACAAGAAGTACCAGGGTGGAACAAAGTTGACCACAAACCAGATATGGTCTTTCCATTGGGCCATGCGAAAACTCCCAAAAAGGTAGAGCATTGCTACCAGAGCCGGACCCCAAAAACCGGGACTAAATTCTTTTGCCAGACGAAAGGCACCCCAACCTGCCAAAAGGGTGCAGGAAAAGATGAAATAATTCAAAAACGCCAGAGGTTCTCCTCCGAAAATCTGGTACATTCCGCCCATTAAAGGAATCAATCCATGAAAGAGCGTGCTCTCACCCAATGGCACAAAAAGCTGATCGGTATAAAACAGGTCTCCCGAATCCCAGGAGGTATCAAAGAGATAGAGGTTCGAAAGAATTTGAGGAGTATCTGAAAACGCTCCATTCTTTCCAATCGTTTGAGATCCCCATATATCCATCAAAGGATAGGAATAAAAAAGGAAAACCACCGAAAGTAGCACAAACAGCCCAATCCACTGGAGCACATACTTTTGGTGGCTTTTTAACATGAGGCAAATATGCCAAAAAAACCAAACTTGTTATTCTACCAGAATAACATAGGTCATTCCACAGGCAGTACATACGGAATAATCGTCTTTTGATTCCGCCTGCTTACTCTTCTTACAGCCCTGGGTAAGTAGTTTGGTGGATCCGGTTGATCCCCCCTTCACTTTCACCTTTGCTGCATCGGTAATGTCGCGCTTCGCCAACTGGTCGTAGTACTGCACGCCAACGCTGAAGGTTAATTTACGGTCGCTGTTGTTCTTAAACTCAAGCTCATAATGGCAAGCAAATCCCGTTTTCTTCAGCATCCGGATGCGGTACTCAAACTGAACCGTGGTGTTGTCCTCTAAGGTATAGCTTGCGGAAACCCACTCGCTGTACTCATTGATGGTATTGGCCGGAGGAAGAGCATCTCCGTTAACTTGTGCCTGAAGTACCCCGACTGCAAGCAACAGAACTAATGATAAAATATATCGCATGGTTTTGTGTTTTCATTTCTATCTCATGCCATAGCGTTTGTCGCCTCCGAACAAATTGAAGGCAAAACCCAGGGTCATGTAGTTAAAGTATTTATGATACGATGGTTCCTGTGGCGACATAGGACCAGGCTGTTTACCGAACTCCCAGATTGTGGTAGAACCCATTTGATCCCATTTGAAACCCATCCGGTATCCCAAATTATCCACCTGGGTATTCGGTTTATAGCTTACTCCATTGAGATGGATGGCTGGAGCGGAACCGCCGGCAGTCATCACATCCATATAAAAAATCCTTTGGTAATTTCTGTAATAGATTGTCCCGTCGGTAGTTATTCTGGCCTTTTTGAACTTACGAAAACAGAGGCCGGCATATCCTCCTATCATGGTATAATTTCGAAAGGCTTTAATATCCGTTGTTGCCAGATTCGGATTCAAATCCTGCCGCATGTAAAGTGATTCATAATTGTACTGCATAGCACCTCCTCGTATTCCAAAGGTTTTTCGGATATCAACCCGGGCGTTGAAAAAATGCGTATAGCTCCCATCACTGCCTGTTATAATTTTAATGGTACCTGAACCCGGCTTGGACCAGGAGGCAAGAATCAGATCGGCTCCTGCTTCAAAATAATGGTCCAGTTTGCGTTTATCAACCGGGTCATTTAATACCTGATCCGGCCGAAACAAACTTATTGGAGCCTGGAGATACAATGCATGATAGCCCAAGCGATTCCCAACAACCCCCTCTGCCATCCCACCGACGGTAGGTGTGAAAACATAACGGTAACCGGCAACAACCAAAGACATTTTAAAAGGACTGAGCTTGTCATTGAAACTTTCTGCCCGATAATTGATTTGCTGGGCAGTCGCCATGCTCAGAGATGCACTTAGAAGCATGACCATCAGGTTGCGTTTCATTCTATGGAAATTTTCAACGAATGACGTGAAAAGCACTTTCCCTTATATACCTAGAAATAAGTATTTTAAAACGATCCGATTTTGGAATTAATTCAATTTTCATGAGTCTCCGCTTTATTACCACTTCGCCGTGTTCAGAATAATCCTATTGCTATTTATATTCTTTCCTTATTGTATGTTCATTTTGTCTTGATGCTTCGACTTCACTCAGCATAAATTCCAAACGAACCAAAAAATCAAGGCCAAAATATGCTACCCCCCTCTCTGTTTTTTTCTTAACGGTCTGCCATTGCATCTGGCCTCCCTAAAAAAAACATCACGCCAACGCGCGGCCCGCATTTTGGCCAGCCCACCCGCACGAAGCTTTTCTATTTCTTACATACTATGATGTGAACTTATGCTGGCGTAAGCAATAGGCGCCTGGCT